>NZ_CP129965.1:0-706029 GCF_030503635.1 Corynebacterium sp. P3-F1 | reverse complement strand
GAAGGCCGCGGCTGACTCCGCCGGCTTGCCGCTGTACCGCTACATCGGCGGCCCGAACGCGCACGTTCTGCCGGTGCCGATGATGAACATCCTCAACGGTGGCGCACACGCCGACTCCGGAGTCGATGTCCAAGAGTTCATGATCGCCCCGATCGGCGCAGAGACCTTCACCGAGGCGCTGCGCCAGGGCGCCGAGGTCTACCACGCGCTCAAGGCCGTGATCAAGGACAAGGGCCTATCCACCGGGCTTGGCGACGAAGGCGGTTTCGCCCCGTCCGTCGATTCCACCAAGGCCGCACTCGACCTGATCGTCGAGGCCATCGAGAAGGCCGGTTACACGCCGGGCGCCGACATCGCGCTGGCCCTGGACGTCGCATCGTCTGAGTTCTTCGAGAACGGCTCCTACAACTTCGAGGGCGGCCAGCACTCCGCCGAGGAGATGGCCAAGGTGTACTCCGACCTGGTGGAGAACTACCCGATCGTGTCCATCGAGGATCCGCTGGATGAGAACGACTGGGAGGGCTACACCAAGCTCACCGCGGAAATCGGCGACAAGGTCCAGATCGTCGGCGACGACTTTTTTGTCACCAACCCGGAGCGCCTCGCCCGCGGTATCGAGGAGAACGCGGCGAATGCCCTGCTGGTCAAGGTCAACCAAATCGGTACCCTGACCGAGACGTTCGACGCTGTCGAGCTCGCCCACCGCAACGGCTACCGCACGATGATGTCCCACCGCTCCGGCGAGACCGAGGACACCACCATCGCCGACCTGGCTGTCGCCCTGTCCTGCGGCCAAATCAAGACCGGCGCACCGGCACGTTCCGAGCGCGTGGCTAAGTACAACCGCCTCATCCGCATCGAGGAAGAGCTCGGCCCGGCAGCGGTCTACGCCGGCCGCGACGCTTTCCCGCGCTTCAACAAGTAGCTCGAAGTAGCGCGCCTCACGCCAGCGGATAGCGGGGCCACGTAAACTACACAGTCACTATGGCCACATCATCCGCACGCGGCGCACGCCGCAGCGACACCAGCCCCCAGCGCACCGGTACGTCCGGCGGCTCTGGGGGCTCGCGTCGTCGACCAACAACGGTCCCCGTGGCCAGCCGCGACGCAGCCCGCGCCGCGAAGAAGCAAAAACGCCCCCGCACGGACATGCTCAAAGGCGACATCGTCGGCGTCGCAGTTCTGATCACGGTCGTGCTCGTTGTACTCATCGCCATCGCCGTCCCGTTGCGCAACTACTACACGGGCAAAGCCGAAATCGCGCGCCTCCACGAGTCCATCGCGGCTAAAGAAGAAGAAAAAGCCAAGCTCGAACAGGACTTGGAGCGCTACAGCGACCCTGAGTACGCCAAGCAGGAAGCCCGCCGCCGTCTCGGCATGATCGAACCGGGGGAGACCGCTTGGCGCATCATCGATCCGCGCATGCAGGGCACCACCATCACCAGCGAGCACGCCGAGGACCCAGACGCGGACACACCGTGGAACCAGATTTTGTGGAACTCCCTGCGCGAGGTGCCTAAGGAAGAAGCAGAAGAAGAGCTCACGCCATCCGGGCCGGAGGAGCCCACCGATCCCGCCGATCCCACCAGGGAGATGCCGGAACAGCAGTAGCCGCGTCTGTGCGACAATGAGCGTCATGCAGACACCAACGGAGGAACAGCTCGCGATCGTCGAAAGGCAACTTGGCCGCACACCGCGCGGCGTGCTCGAGATCGCGTACACGACGCCAGACGGGCAACCGGCGGTAGTCACGACAGCGCCCAAGCTTGACGACGGCACACCGTTCCCCACCCTCTACTACCTCACCGACCCCCGCCTCACGGCGGAGGCGTCCCGCCTCGAGGTAGCCCAGGTGATGAAGTGGATGGAGGCCCGGTTGGCGACGGACGCGGAATTGAAAGCGGATTACGAGGCCGCTCACCGCCATTACTTGAATAAGCGGAACTCCATTGAAGATCTCGGCACTGACTTCTCGGGCGGCGGCATGCCCGACCGTGTGAAGTGTCTACACGTCCTTATTGCCTACGCCCTCGCCGAAGGCCCCGGACGCGTTCGCCTCGGAACGGAGGCCGTTGCGCTTGCGGCTGATCACGGTGGCCTACGTGGCACCGCCATCCCCGCCGACTGGCCCACTCTGGCGGATCTCGGAATCACCCTCGACGAAGCAGGGGAGGACCTGGCATGACCCGCGTGGCGGCCGTCGACTGCGGCACCAACTCGATCCGCTTGCTCATTCACGATTCTGCTGCCGGTGAAATCTGCCGTGACATGACCATCGTGCGCCTCGGCGAGGGAGTGGACGCCACGGGGCGCTTCACGCCGGAAGCTCTTGCGCGCACCCGCGATGCCCTGGCCGTATTTGTCGAGCGCATGGCGTCCGAGGGCGTCGAGGCCGTCCGCATGGTCGCGACGTCTGCGACCCGCGACGCCGCTAACCGGGACGAGTTCTTCGAGATGACCCGCGAACTCCTCGGCCGTGTCAAGGACAGCGCTGTGGCGGAGGTCATCTCCGGCGAGGAAGAGGCCGCGCTGTCCTTCCGCGGTGCCACCACTGACATCGACGATGACAGGGGGCCCTTCTGCGTCATCGACCTCGGCGGCGGATCGACCGAATTCATCGTGGGCAGCTCGGATGGCATTCTCGGTGCCCGCTCCACCCAGATGGGCTGCGTGCGCATCACGGAGCGTTTCATGCGCAGCGACCCGCCCACTGCGGAAGAGACCGATTCCGCGCGGGAGTACATCGACACCCAGATCCGCAAAGCACTGGAGACAGTGCCCCTCGGAAAAGCCGCGACCTTTGTCGGCTGCGCCGGCACCTTCACTACGTTGAGCGCTCTCGCTCAGAGGCTCAAGTCCTACGATCCGGAGGCGATCCACTGCTCCGAGATCAGCTTCGACGAGATGTGCGAGGTCACATCGAACCTTCGGGCGCAGACAGCCGCTCAGCGCCTCCAGAATCCCGTCATGCATGCCGGACGAGCCGATGTGATCGGTTCGGGCGCCACCGTCGTTGAGCAACTCATGGCCGCCATCGAGCGGGAAACCGCCGGCGCCGCCTCCTCCTTCGTCATCAGCGAGAAGGACATTCTCGACGGCATCGTGGCCGGTCTGCTCTAGTTCCGTCTAAGTCTCTTAATCCTGGTCGGGCTCGTAGATCGTGTTCTCGATCTCGCCGCCCTTCCCGCCACGTCCCCGGCGCAGGTCCTTGACTTCGCGCATCCGCGGATCGGGGTCGAGCTGGTTCGCGATCGTCTTCCGGGTCGAGCGAACCACCTGCCGCGTGAGCGGGGAGTTGACCACCTTTTGCGTGGTGTCCACGATCTGGTGGTAGCGCTTGCGGCCCGCCTTCGTGCCCATCACGTAACCAGCTGCCGCTCCAACCGCCAGTTGGGTTAAGCGTCCCATGGTGTGCGCCTCCTTGTCGTGCTCCGTGCCAGTACCTTTTCACCTTAGCGAACCCGCCTGCCCGCGGTCACTCGGGTGGATTGCAGTGTGCTCGTACCCCGCAGTTATACTTTGACGACGCGTCCGGTAACCGCTCGGCGACCACCCAGCGGCCACCGCGGACGCAGCGAGGGGCTATAGCTCAGTCGGTTAGAGCCGCGGACTCATAATCCGTTGGTCGCGGGTTCGAGCCCCGCTGGCCCCACATTTCTTCCTGGCGAAACTTACGTGGTTTTCCTGGCCCAGCTGTGAGCCCGCGTGGCGGACTGGGGCTGGGCCAGCGTGCGAAAACGTTCGCTAGGGGAGGTTCTTGTGTCCAGGGCCGGCAACCGCGCCTGGGCAGCACTCACTAGTACGCAGCGTGAGGCCGCCACCATTCCCACCGGAATGGTGCAAAGCCGAAAATACCCCGCGACCAGCTTGTACGCTAGTAGCGGGGTGAAACTAAATTGCTCCTCCAACTGGGCTCGAACCAGTGACCCTTCGATTAACAGTCGAATGCTCTGCCAACTGAGCTATGGAGGAATATCTGCGATAGCTTTGCGTGATTCTGGCGAACCAAGCGCTGCTGTGCAACGTGTTGATACTCTAGCGTCTCACTGAACTGGGTGACAAATCGGCAGCGCGTGGGCGGTTTTGCTGCCGATGTGGAGGCATGCAGCAGACGCGGGAACGTCCCTACACGTCGTAAGTCATCGGTGCCCCGGGGCCTAGCGGAATACCGAGGAAGTACCAGATGACGAAGAACAGGAACCAGCCCACGCACATGGCCATGGAGTAGGGCAGTGCGAGGGACATGAGGGTGCCCACACCGGCTTTCCTGTAGTACTTCTGCAGGAACGTCAGTGCGACAGCAAAGTACGGGGACATCGGGCTGATGATGTTGGAGGGGGAGTCACCGATACGGAAGAGCATTTGGGTGACTTCGGGGGCGATGCCGACGTACATCATCATCGGCACCACGACTGGTGCCATCAGGGCCCACTGGGCGGAGCCGGAGGTGACGAACAAGTTGATCAGGGCAACCATGAGCACGAAAGCCGCGAACAGGAGGACGTTCGGGAGGTTCCAGGCCTGGAGGAGCTCGGCGCCGCGGATCGCGGTCCAGGAGCCCAAATTGGACCACTGGAACCAGGCGAGGAACTGGGAGACGGCGAAGAAGAGCACCATCATCGGCAACAATGTTTCCAGGCCCTTGGCCATGAAGGCCGGGATGTCTGAGGCGGACTTCACGGTGCCGATGATCAGGCCGAAGACCAGGCCGCATAGGAAGAACGCAAGGGCGATCGGCACGGCGATGGCCTGGATGAGCGGGGATTGCATGAAGCCTTCGTCCGGTCGCGCGAAGGGGGAACCGGGGATGAACAGCAGGGCGAAGTAGACGGCCAAAAACGCCAGCAGCGCGACGCCGGACCAGATCAGCCCCTTTTGCTCCAAGGGGGACAGGGCGAGGTCGTCTTGTGAGGCGCCCTCAGAGTCAGTGTCAGAGTCCGAAGAAGCATCGGAGTCAGCGTCATCCGGCTCCGTGTCGTAGTCGAAGGCGAGTTCGGAGGTGTCGATGTGGTCGTCGTCGATAAGCTGCTTGGCTTTCTTGTCCACGTAAAACTCGGTGACGACCGTGATGATCAGCGACAGAACCACGGCAGACGGGATGACGAAGAAGATGTTGGCTAGAGGGGAGACAATATAGTTCTCGTCCACTAGCTGCGCCGCCGACGTGGAGATGCCGGCGAGCAGCAGGTCGGTGATGTTGAGGATCAGCGATGAATTGAAACCCGCGGACGATGCGGCGAACGCCACCATCGCGCCGACGATCGGGGAGCGGCCGACCGCGTAGAAGGCCATCGCGCCGAGCGGAATGATGATCACGTAGATCGCGTCAGACGCGACGGAGCCGGTCACGCCCGCGAGCGCCACCATGAAGGTGAGCATCTTCGGGCTGACGCGTACCACCATGCGGCGCACCAGCGCGGACAAAAGGCCGGCTTTTTCCGCGATGGCGACGCCGAGCATCACCGCGAGAATCACGCCGAGCGGCGGGAAGCTAATGAAATTCTCCACCGCGTCGGAGACCATCCGCGACAGATTCTCGCCCGTCAGGAGGTTCTCGACGTGGATTTCCTCGCCCGACGACGGGTCGACCGCACTCAGCCCCGCTCGGCTCGCCATCCACGACGACACCGCCACGACTCCCGAGAGGATCACGAATAGCCAGAACGGGTCCGGCAATTTATTGCCGATCTTCTCGATCCAGCCGAGGAATCCCGCCGACTCGCCCCTACTTTCCTTGCGCTTTGTTTCGGTTGTGGCGCTCATGGACGGCAGCTTACAGGCTCATCGCCCCCGATTTCCTCCCTTTCCCACCCCCAGCCCTGACCTTCTCGTTTTCGGTTTCCTTTGCTGTAGCACCTCCCTCAGCTTTAGTCGCTACCGCGCTAGGCTGACGGGCATGGAACTCGCCCCGCACCTTGAAAACTGGCCCGCCGACACCGTCGCCGCCGCGCTGATCGCCCCCGGCTCAGCCGATGAGACCGACACGTTCGGAGATCAGAAGCATGTCTTCGAGCTCGCCAGCGTGACCAAGCTCTTGTCCGCCTACGCTTTCCTCATGGCGGTGGAGGAAGGCGTCTTCGAGCTGGACACCCCCTGCGGGCCGGAAGGGTCCACCGTAAAGCATCTGCTGGCGCACGCCTCCGGCGTGGGATTCGACACCCGAGAGCCGCAGAAGCCCGCGGGGGAGCGCCGCATCTATTCGTCTGCCGGTTACGAGATCCTCGCCGAGCGCCTGGAAAACGAAACCGGCATGACATTCACCGACTACGCCGCCCAGGGAGTCTTCGAGCCCCTCGGCATGAGCTCGACCGAGATCTACGGTTCGGCGGGGCATGGGGGAAGGTCGAACGTCGATAATCTGCTCTCTTTTGCGCGCGAACTTCTCGCACCCACGCTGCTCGCGGAAACCACCGTCCGCCGGGCGTTCACCAATCAATTCGGCGATCTGCGCGGCATCGTGCCCGGCTACGGAATGCAGAAACCGTGCCACTGGGGCCTCGGTTTCGAAATCAAGGGCAGCAAAGACCCCCATTGGACTGGCGACGGGATGCCCGCCGACACCGTCGGCCACTTCGGCATGGCCGGCACATACCTGTGGCTCATCCCCACCTGGTCCGACTCGCCCGCCGCAGGCACCGCCATGGTCGCGCTCACCGACCGCCAATTCGGTGACTGGGCCAAACCGCTTTGGCACGACTCCAATACCCGCATCTTCAGCGAACTGGCTTAGCTACGATACTTGCGTGTATTTCGGTGGAATCGACAACGCAGTAGGCCAAGCAATCGCCATCCTCGACCTGATCGGGGTGTTCCTCAACGCCATCATCGGCGGCACCGTCGCGCGGCGCATGAAATTCGACGCCGTCGGTTTCATACTCATCGCCATTATCTCCGGCATGGCCGGCGGCATGATGCGCGATGCCCTCATCGGGAATACCCCTGTCGCCGCGCTCGTGGACCCCTGGTACATCTCCGTCGCCGTCCTCGGTGCCGCCGTCGCCTTCTTCGCCAACCTCCAGGGCTACTTCTGGGAACTCGCACGCTTCCACGGCGACATGATCATTCTCGGCGTCTGGTGCACCACCGGCACCGTCACCGCCATTGGCGCCGGTGTCGCCTGGCCCGGCTGCATCCTCATGGGCATCCTCACCGCCACCGGCGGCATGGTCATCCGCGAAGTCCTCATCGGGCGCATCCCCCGCATCCTCAACGACCAGCAAATGTACGTCGTCCCCGCCATCGCCGGCTCCATCACCGCCATGGTCCTCTACAACACCGGGTTCCCCACCGCCGCGCTCGCCTCCGCGCCGCTCGTTGCCTTCGTCCTCGGCACCGCCGCCTACTGGGCCGGCTGGTACGTCCCCGTCACCATGGATAGCGCCCCCATGAACACCTGGGCCCGCTACGCGCTCACGCGGCTGGCCAAACTCGAGCCCGCCGCTTTTCGACGTTGGCGCCACACCAAGTCCTCCCACCCCGCCGAAGACCCCCTCGCCGACGACGGCATGATGCCCACCAAGGGTGAAGTCCGCCATGCCCTCCGTGGCGGTGCCAGCCCCCTGCGCGGTCCCGGCCCCGAACTCAAGCCCGCCACCCCCGAGGAATTCCTCGGTGCTCTTTACCGCGTCTACGTCCACCCCGACGGCGATGAATCCGAAGGGGGATGGGCCCGCCGCGAAGAGGTGTAGCGGTAGCTCTTGCTCCGCCCCTTCCGCCCGAGCCGCTTGCCGCACTGGCCCAGCTCACCCCGCCCGGTCCAAGTAATCTCCAGCCAACTGCAGTATTCACGTGACGAACCCTCAATCGGTTCTTGAAAGAACGGGGGGATCAAGTACTTGTCGAGGGTTGCCCCTGTGATTCAAGCGAAGCAACAATTGCCACGAGACAAATGAGGGCGTTGGGGAAGACGAACCTCGTCTGGCGCACCCCGCGCGGCCAAGCCAATTCAGGCCAGCCGCGGAGTGCGTTTACAACGAAAGGACCGCTTCCCGCCATGACCACGACTTTGTCCGCCATGTCTGCGGCATCCAACTCCACTGATGTCAGTGCCTTCGCTGCATCTGGTACCGCCAGTGATGTGAGCACAGTCGCTTCCTCAAGTGCCGCCGCCAACGATCCCTCGCGCATCCGCTGTGTCTTAGCCATCTCCTCAATGCCGCGTCATCTCCGCCTCCGCGTGGAAGGACTGATGCACGAGCACCTGAGTGAGCCCGTTGCGGCTCCCTCACTGGTGAGTGTGTGGGACACGCCGTGGTTCACGCGCTGGCGCAAGGAGCCCTCCCGCGCCGGGACCGTCAGCTGCCGTGAAGTCATCGAGGCACCTGCCGCGGAGTTAGCGACTTTTCACAGCGCTCTCGCCGAGCTAGCCCAGACCTTCCGGTTCGACGCGTACGTCGCCAAGGCCGAGCGTGGTCGTGCCTCTTCTGCCTATTAGCAGCCGCTTTCTCAGCTGAGTGCTCGCATTTCTCGCCGATTAGCCCGCGGCTTCTCTAGTTCTCTCGGCGAAGAATTGGGCCATGTCGCCCAAGGTCGTCGACGGGTCGAGGTTTTCTTCGTCCACGCGTACCCCGAAGTGCTCTTCAGCGCGGACCGCGAGCTCGATGCGAGTGAGGGAATCGACGCCGAGACTGTCGAAGGTGTCACTCGGATCGACATCGTTCGCGTCCTCGATCGCGTCGACCCGTGCGAGTAGACCCGCCAGCTGAGCGAGCGTATCGCCTCCTGCCGAACTACCGGCTCCGTCAGCGCTGCCTCTGGAGCCGCCGGAGGTTGCGTCCACGTTGTTGGGCAGGCCGTCGAAGGATTCGTCGGGGACAAGATCGGGGTCCAAGCCGAGCTTGGCCAGGTCGAGGCGTTGCGAAAGTTCCATGAACCCATTCTAAGAGCGCAGTTACGAATGCACCCTCGCGGCTGGCTTCTCGACGAGGGAGGGAATCCTAGCTGCGAAGGTGCTTGTTGAAATGAATGGCTAACCTACCAACAATATGAGCCACACCGCGAGCATCATTAACTTACGGTGGTGAGCCAGAAGTAGCGGCAAGACCGGAAAAGATGCCCCCGATGTGTGCGATGCGCACAGTGTAAGGGCCTCCTTTAAAACTGAAAAGCTCCCCACCACAATGGGCAGGGAGCAGATCAGGCGAAAATGCGGGCGGGCTTAGCCCATCGCGTTCTCGTCGCCGTCGTCGGAGCCGGAGTGAACAGGCTCAGCGGCGGTCGGGTCGTCGACCTTGAGGTCCTTGGCGGCTTGGGCGGCGACGGAGATGTCGATCTTGCCTTCGTCGGCAAGCGCGGTGAGCGCTGCGACGACCATGGACTCGGCGTCGATGTTGTAGTAGCGGCGTGCGGCCTCGCGGGTGTCGGAGAAGCCGAAGCCGTCGGCACCGAGGACGGTGTAGCGGCCCGGGACGTAGGGGCGGATCATCTCCTGCAGCTCGGTGGTGAAGTCGCTCGTCGCAATGTACGGGCCTTCGGTCTGCTTGAGCTGCGTCGTGGCGAATGCCTCGCCCGGGTCCTCGGACGGGTTGAGGATGCGTGCCTTGTTGCGGGCTGCACCGTCGCGGGCCAGCTCGGTCCAGGAGGTGACGGAGTAGACGGCTGCGCCGACGTTGTAGTCGTCCTGGAGGATCTGCTGTGCGCGGAGTGCCCACGGCATGGCCACGCCGGAGGCGAGGAGGGACACGGTGTTCTCCTTGTCCTCGCCGCGGTCGTAGAGGTAGATGCCCTTGTGCAGGCCTTCGACGTCGAGGTCGTCGGGGCGAGCCGGCTGGTGGATCGGCTCGTTGTACACGGTGAGGTAGTACATGACGTTCTCGCCGCCGTCCGGGCCGTACATGCGCTCGATACCACGGTTGATCAGGTACGGCATCTCGTAAGCGAACGCGGGGTCGTACGCGACGATCGACGGGTTAGTGGAGGCCAAGACGGGGGAGTGGCCGTCCATGTGCTGCAGGCCCTCACCGAACAGGGTGGTGCGGCCGGCGGTAGCACCGACGATGAAGCCGCGGCCCATCTGGTCGCCAGCTGCCCAGAAGTTGTCGCCGCAGCGCTGGAAACCGAACATCGAGTAGAAGATGTACATCGGGATCATGGGTTCACCGTGCGTCGCATAGCTTGTTGCGGCGGCGATGAAGCTTGCCGACGACCCGTCCTCGTTGATGCCCTCGTGCAGGATCTGCCCCTCCGGAGACTCGCGGTAGGAGAGCTGCAGGTCGTGGTCGACCGGGACGTAGTTCTGGCCCTTCGGGTTGTAGATCTTCAGGGTCGGGAACCAGGAGTCCAGACCAAAGGTGCGGGCCTCGTCCGGGATGATCGGGACGACTCGCTTGCCGATCTCCTTGTCGCGCATGAGCGCCTTGAAGGTGCGGACAAGCGCCATCGTTGTGGCGACCTTCTGCTTGCCGGAGTCCTTGAACAGGACCTTGTACGTCTTGTCTAGGTCGGGCACCTCGAGAGGCGTGTAGTCCTCGCGGCGCTCCGGCAGGTAGCCGCCAAGTTCCTTGCGGCGCTCGAGCATGTACTTGATTTCCTCGGACTCAGGGCCCGGGTTGTAGTACGGCGGCAGGTACGGATCCTTCTCCAGCTCTTCGTCAGAGATCGGGATTTCCTGCTTGTCGCGGAAGAGCTTCAGGTCGTCGATGGTGAGGCTCTTCATCTGGTGGGTGGCGTTGCGGCCCTCGAAGCTGTGGCCCAGGCCGTAGCCCTTGATGGTGTGCGCGAGGATGACGGTCGGCTTGCCGTTCTTGGTTTCCAGAGCCTTCTTGTATGCGGCGTAGACCTTGCGGTAGTCGTGGCCGCCGCGGCGCAGGTTCCAGATCTCCTCGTCCGTCATGTCCTCCACGAGCTTCTTGGTGCGCTCGTCGCGGCCGAAGAAGTGCTCACGGACGTACGCGCCGTCGTTAGCTTTGAAGGTCTGGTAGTCGCCGTCCTTGGTGGTGTTCATGATGTGGACGAGAGCGCCGTCCTCATCCTTTTCGAGCAGCTCGTCCCACTCTCGGCCCCAGACAACCTTGATGACGTTCCAGCCGGCACCAATAAAGAAGGACTCCAGCTCTTGGACGATCTGGCCGTTGCCGCGCACCGGGCCGTCGAGACGCTGCAGGTTGCAGTTGATCACGAAGGTCAGGTTGTCTAGCTCGTACAGGCTGGCCATTTGGAGCAGGCCGCGGGATTCCGGCTCGTCCATCTCGCCGTCACCGAGGAACGCCCAGACGTGCTGCTGGTCGGTGTCCTTGATTCCGCGGTGCTGCAGGTACTTGTTGAAGCGTGCCTGGTAGATCGCGTTCATCGGGCCGAGACCCATGGACACGGTCGGGAATTCCCAGAACTCCGGCATGTCGTGCGGGTGCGGGTAGGACGGCATGCCCACTCCTGGGCGGGAGTGCTGCTGGCGGAAACCGTCCATCTGCTCTTCGGTCAAGCGGCCTTCGAGGAAGGCGCGGGCGTACATACCCGGCGATGCGTGGCCCTGCATGAAGATCTGGTCGCCACGTTGTGGCGCGTCCTTGCCGTGGAAAAAATGGTTGAAACCGACCTCGTAGAGCGCTGCGGCGGAGGCGTAGGTGGAGATGTGACCGCCGACCTTAATGCCGGGGCGCTGAGCGCGGTGCACCATGATGGCGGCGTTCCAGCGGATCCAGCGGCGGTAGCGCTTTTCCATTGCCTCGTCGCCGGGGAAGTCCGGCTCGAGCTTGGTCGGGATGGTGTTGACAAAGTCGGTCGACGTCAACGAAGGCAGCGGCACGCGCTGAGCCGAGGCGCGCTCCAGCAGGCGCAGCATCAGATAGCGGGCGCGCTCCGCGTCAGAGGCTTCGAGCAGCCCGTCCAAAGAGTCCATCCACTCCTTGGTCTCTTCCGGGTCCGGGTCGTGCAGGTAGGACGCGACGCCGTCACGGATGAGAGGGACGTTCGAATCGTTCAGGTTTTCGGGGTCAGACAAGACCATCCTCCGATATCGTGGTGTGTTTCCACCAGCTTTTCCGCACGTCAAGGGGGGTTTTGTCTAACCGCATCCAACGCGGGTTGGCCGGTGCCTACAGGGTCCAAGGATACGTACTTTTTCGAACTGTCGCCCATGGGGGGAAGTGTGGTTGTATCCTGGCTGTATCCGTGTTCGTGATTCAAGGAGGAAGTGGAGATAGTGAGCGCCACTGGTGCCGCCAACTACGTGGATAAGCTCGGTATTTCGAGTGGCGAGGTTGTCCAGGAGCTCGGTTGGGACGATGACTGCGACGCATCGATTTCGGAGTCCATCGAGGATGCGATCGGGGAAGCGCTGCTTGACGACGATACAGATGAGCTCTGCGACGTCGTCCTCCTCTGGCACCGCGCTGATGACGAGGACTTGGTGGACGCACTCGTTGATGCCACGCGCAATCTTTCCGACTCCGGTCGCATCTGGCTGTTGACCCCCGGCGCAAACCAGGCCGGGGAGGTCCACCCCGGCGATATTTCCGAATCTGCCCAGCTTGCAGGCCTTGTTCAGACCAAGGCCGACCGTCTCGGTGACTGGCAGGGTTCGTGCCTCCGCAGCGCCGGCGCAAAGAAATAACGCTCTTCCGCTTGTCTCGCTCAACGTATCGCAACCAGCGCTCACTCACCCCTCCCAGAACGTCATGCTTATTGATGCCTCACGCTTCCCTCTCTCCCTTTGTGAGATTCAACACGATCCTGCAGTGAGGATGCTCTGCTACCCCCGTTTGTTGATCGATCGGGCTTTTTGGTCGGCTGGCGAGCAATCCGTGGGCTGGAAAATCCGTAGGCGGACACAGGGGGCGGACGGCGAAAGGTGCGCAAAAGAACGCGGGCGCATAAGAAAACGCCCAGCACTTTGACCGTTGTCAGGTGGATGAGCGTTCTGTTGTGGTGCGCCATGACGGGCTCGAACCGCCGACCTACTGGGTGTAAACCAGTTGCTCTTCCAGCTGAGCTAACGGCGCGCGTGGGGAAATGCTAGCACGGGCCGTCGCAGGGGAACAAAAGCTGTATAGCGGGGGCCGGGTGGGGGTGTGGGAGGAGCTGTTAGAACCGTTCTTCGTCGGGTTTGGTGGCCCATGGGTTGGAGCGTGCGTGTCCGTAGCGGGCGCGGGTGGGAGCGCGGTTAGAGGTGGTGGGTTTTGTGGCGTTCCCGGCGGCCGCGGAAGTAGAAGGGCCTGCAGGGTCAGCAGGATCACCACAAGTATCAGGAGCGTCGGGCGACGCATGGGCGCCGGAGGCGACAAGTTCAGCCATTTCCTGTTGTTCGGTGGCGTACCGGCGGCGTTCGCGGACTTCGGAGTAGATGAAGTATGCGAGTCCCGCGGGTGCCATGATGCCGAAGGCGATCCATTGGAGGCCGTAGGAGAGGTGGTTGCCCCGGTCGAGGACGGGCAGGGGAATGGGGTTGAGCACTCCGGGTTGGTCCGCGAGCAGTTGCGCGTACGGGTCGGCCAGGTCGGTTCCGGTCAGAGCGGCGGCTTGTCCGGTGTTGATGGTCTGGACCATGGTGTAGCCCTGGTCGTCGATGGGCTCCAAAGTAGAGGTGTCGCTGAGGTGGATCATGGCGAGCAACGTCACGGGGTCGCTGGGTGCGGGGGCGAGTTCGGGAACGGTGGTGCCGCCGTCGGTGGCGGGCACCCATCCTCGGTTGATCAGGATTGTTGCGCCGCTATCGAGCTGAAACGGCACAAGCGACTGGAAGGCGGGCGCACCTTCGACGGGCCGCAAACGCAGCAGTAGTTCGTCGTCGGGGAGGTAGTGCCCGGTCATGGTCACGCGCGTCCATTCCTCGTACGAGTTCGAAGCAAGCAGCTTATCGGCGTCCACCGGGTCCCCCTCGAACGCCTTCTCGATCCGCTCGTTGCGCTCCTTGATGTCGTGGTCTTTTCCGAGCTGCCAGGGGGACAGCCACGTGATGGCGAACCACGAGAACAGCACTGCGAAAACGGCTGCGAGTACCCATCCGGGAGTGAGAAAGGTCCTCCAGATGGGCTTCGTTTTCGGCGCGGTCACGCCGGTTAGTCTACCTGGGCGCGCACCCAATCCAGAATGCCGTCAGCGGCTGCTTCGATTTGTTCGCGGGTGACGGTGAAACCTTCGGGGCCGCCGTAGTAGGGGTCCTCGACGCTTGCGTTCTCCGGTGCGGACGGGTCGAAGGAGCGCAACAGGCGGATCTTCTCTTCGGGTACGCCCTGGGCGACGAGCTCGGAAACGTGGCGGGTGGCAAGTGCGACGATGAGGTCGGCATTCATCTGCTCGCCGCCGAACTGTTGGGCGCGGTGGGCGGAACCGTCGTAGCCGTGGGCGGACAGTTCTGCCAAGGCGCGTTCGTCGGCGGGGTTGCCCACGTGCCAGCCGCCGATGCCGGAGGAGGTGACGCGGACAAGGGGGGCCAACCCGGCGTCGATAAGCTTCTGGCGCACGATCGTTTCCGCCATCGGCGAGCGGCAGATGTTGCCGGTGCACACGAAGTCGATTCGGATCACTGGTCCTCCTTGAAAACGGTGACTATTTTGTCGAGCTCAGCCGGGGTGTGCGCGGTGGCCCACGCGCGGTCCCATTCTTCCTGGGTGCCGTATCCCCAGGCGACGGCGACCGCGGGGAAGCCGAAGTGCGCGGCCCCCTCGATGTCGTGGAGGCGGTCGCCGATCATGAGCCCGCGGCCGATGTCCACATTATCCAGCACATGCGCGATCACGTCGGCCTTGCTGCGCCGCGGACCGTCCTCCTGCGCCGCGCCGAGGAAGTCGATGTGTTCAAGCATGCCTTCCCGCTCCAAGACGGCGCGCGCGAAGCCTTCGCCTTTCGACGTCGCCGTGACCACCCGGAACCCCTCCTCCTTCCAGGACGCGAGCAGGTCGCGCATCCCCGGGAATGCGGACGCGCGCTGCCAGCCGCCGGCGTGCGTGAAGTCCATGTAGGCGGCGAAAGCGCGCTCCCGCGTCGCGTCGTCCATGCCCAAGTTGGCCAGCGTCTCCTCCATCGGCGGGCCCGGGATACGCGCGATGAACTCATCGGACGGGTGCTCCCAGTCCACCGTGTCGAGCGCGTGGAGGAAACCGTCGCGAATGCCGGGGAAGGAGTCGATGAGTGTGCCGTCAACGTCGAGAAGCAGTGTGATCACGCACCCCAGCATGGCAGTGCGTTGCCGCGCTGACAATCGACCTAGACTGGGACAACATGACAACGACTGTTGCTGATGTCGTCGCGGCGCTCGACGCCGCGTACCCGCCGCGGCTCGCCGAAAGCTGGGATGCCGTCGGCCTGATCTGCGGCGACCCCGCCGCTGACGTGTCGCGTGTGGCGTTCGCCCTCGACTGCACCCAGGCGGTCGCGGAGCAGGCGGTGAAACTAGGCGCCGACATGCTCGTCGTGCATCACCCGCTGCTCATGCGCGGCGTGACCTCCGTGGCCGCTGACACTCCGAAAGGCAAGGTCATCCACACCCTCGTGACTGGCGGCTGCGCCCTGTTCGCGGCGCACACCAACGCCGACTCCGCGCGCCCGGGGGTGTCAGACAAGCTCGCCGAACTCGTTGGCATCACGCCCGGCCGCCCGATCAAGGTGGTCGACCCAGACGGCCGCGACCTGTGGGGTGTGCACATCCCGCCCGCCGACGTCGCCCACGTCACCGACGCCCTCTTTGCTGCCGGCGCCGGCTCCATCGGCGACTACTCCGAGTGCTCCTTCACCTGGGACGGCCGCGGCGGCTTCACCCCGCAGCCCGGCGCGAACCCCACTGACGGCGAAGTCGGCTCCCACTACTCCGCACCGGAGACCCGGGTGCAGTTCATCGCACCGTCCCGGTTGCGCTCGCGCCTGACCGAGGTGTTGCGCGAGGTGCACCCGTACGAGGAGCCGGCGTTCGACGTGGTGCAGCTCGCACCAACTGGGGTTATGTCCCGCGCCACCGGTCTAGGGCGGGTCGGCGAGCTCCCGGAGCCGATGACGTTGCGCGATTTCACCCAGCAGGTCGCCGACGCACTGCCGGAGACCGCGTGGGGAGTCCGCGCCGCCGGCGACCCGGATCAGATGGTGCAGAAGGTCGCGGTGTCCTCCGGCTCGGGCGACAGCTTCCTGGATGCCGTGCGCGGCCTCGGAGTGGACGTGTACGTCACTTCCGACCTGCGCCACCACCCCGTCGACGAGCATCTGCGCGCGGGCGGCCCCGCAGTGATCGACACCGCGCACTGGGCCAGCGAATTCCCGTGGACGCAGCAGGCCAGCGAGATCGTCGCCAAGGCGTGCCCCGAGGTGTCCACCGGCATCATCTCCGTGCGCACCGACCCGTGGACGGTGTCCGCGCATCCGCGATCCGTGGCCGGGACCGATTAATCCGAGACCCCTTGAACCGAGATTTCTTAAACTACGCAGAACTACCCAGAAAGAAGGCTGACGTGGAACTGGAACCCGATAAGCAACGCACGCTGCTGGCGCTCGCGGAGGCGGAGCACAGTCAGGCTCACGACGCACCCGCGTCCCCCGAGCAGCAGGAGCTGGAGAAGCTCGAGGCGCAGCGGCCGGAACTTGCCAACGCCGCTGCGGCCGCGCAGCTCGCCGTCGACGACTTGGAGGCGGAGATCCTTCGCATTCAGGAGGACGAGCGGAAGCTGAAAAAGCGCGAGCTGGACGACAAGCGCCAGCTCACCGCTGAGACTGACCCGGAGCGCCGCAAGGACCTCGAGCACGACCGGTACGCCGCGAAGTCCCGCATTGCGGACCTGTTGTACGAGCTCAAGGAAGCCCACGGCGAGGTCAAAGCCCTGCGCAATAACCGCGATGTGCACGGCGCGAAGCTCGACGAGCTGGACCGCAAGATCGAGGCCGCCCGTCGCGCCGCAGACGCCGCACCGGCGAAGGAGGACGTGGACACTGACGCGTTGCGCGCTGAGCTGCCGGCGAGTGTCCTCGGCGCTTATGCGACGGTCGGCGCCGCCCGCTTCAACGGCCGCACCTGCGGCTCCTGTTTCCTGCAGCTGCCCCCAGCCGAGCGCGCAGAAGTCATGGCCGTCCCCGCCGACGAGCTGCCCACCTGTCCGAATTGCGGCGCGCTGCTCGTGCGGGTCACGGGGTAGGCGCGCGTGAAGGTCACGGTTTATACCGACGGCGGCTCGAGGGGGAACCCGGGGGTCGCGGGATCCGGCAGCGTTGTCTACGGCGAGGACGGAACGACGCTCGCAGAGATCGCGTACGTCGTGGGCCAGAAGTCATCGAATAACGTCGCCGAGTACCACGGTCTGCTGCGCGGGCTTGAGGCGGCGCGGGATCTCGGTGCGAGCAAGGTCGATGTCTACATGGATTCCAAGCTCGTCGTCGAGCAGATGTCGGGGCGCTGGAAGATCAAGCACCCGGACATGAAGAAGTTGGCGCTGGACGCGCGCGATCTCGCCGCCGGGTTCAGCGCCGTCACGTACTCGTGGGTGCCGCGCGCGAAGAACAAGAAGGCCGACGAGCTGTCCAACGTGGCCATGGATGCCGCTGCGAAGGGCGCGAAGCCGGGCATTGTGGACAGCGCCAGCTTATCGACGCCTCCTGCCCCCTCCAGCGCCACCGACTCGCGCAAAGAGAACTCGGAGGCCCACAAGACGGGCAGCCCCGCCCACTGGCAGGGGCACGATGCGCCGCGCACGCGGTTCGTCCTGGTGCGGCACGGACAGACGAAACATTCGGCGCAGAAGAGGTACAGCGGTTCGTCCGATCCAGCGCTAACGGAGCTGGGGGAGAAGCAGGCTGCGGCGGTTGCGAGTGCGGTCGCGCGGTTCGGCACGATCGATGCGATCGTCGCTTCACCGGCGCAGCGCGCGCAGCAGACCGCGCGGGCATGCGCGGAGGCGCTAGGCATCGATGCTGCGGAGATCGAGACGGTCGACGGGTTCCGCGAGATGGACTTTGGCGCATTCGAGGGGCTCACCCGCGACGAGGCGAAAGAGAAATACCCGGAGGAGTTCGGAGACTGGGAGGCGCGTGCGTCGGTGGCGCCCCCGCGAGGCGAGAGCCTGAGCAGCGCGCACCGGCGAATCACCCGCGCCCGGTTGAAGGTGCAAGAGGCACATGAAGGACAGACCGTGCTGGTGGTCACGCACATGACGCCGATCAAATCGGTGATCCGCCAGGCGCTCGAATCGGGGCCGGACACGTTCAAGCATGTGTTCTTGGACTTGGCGTCGATAAACGTGGTCGAGTTCTACGGCGAGCATGGTGTAGTCCGCTGCGTCAACGACGTCGCCCACTTCCGCTGAAAGCCCCTGGGGGAGTACAGTTACTCGCTGCGAGTGAGTCGGCCGGGTGATCGCGGCGGCCTGTACCGCCACGCATGTGGGCTGGCAGGGGTCGAGGAAAGTCCGGACTCCACAGGGCACGGTGGTTGTTAACGGCAACCCGGGGCGACCCGCGGGAAAGTGCAACAGAAAGTAGACCGCCCGGGAAACCGGGTGAGGGTGAAAGGGTGCGGTAAGAGCGCACCGGCGGATGTGGCGACACAGCCGGCCAGGTAAACCCCACCGGGAGCAAGGCAAGAATCCCTGTCGCCTGCGCAGGGATCGTCGGACGCTACGAGGCTGCCCGCCCAGTTCGAAGGTAGCTGCTTGAGGCGCCGGGCAATCGGCGTCCTAGATGGATGATCGCCGCCTGGACCCGTTTGGGGAAGGGAACAGAATCCGGCTCATAGGCCGACTCACTCGCCCAGTTTCTGCCACAATTGGCCCCCATGAAGCTCTACGCCGCACCGCTTGATTTCCGCGCGATCGCCGATGAGTACGACGTGCCCACGGATTTCCCGCCCGAGCTGCACTTGGAGGCGGCGAACGCCCGCGATAGGTACGCCGACCAGCGGCGGGACGCGCGCGACGTCGAGTTTGTCACCATCGACCCCGCCGGTTCGATGGACCTGGACCAGGCGGTCGCGATCGAAGCTAACGGCGCCGGGTACCGGGTCTTCTACGCGATCGCGGATGTCGCGGCGTTCATCGAGCCGGGATCGGGACTGCACGAAGAGTCGCTGAACCGCGGCCAGACGATCTACCTGCCGGATGGACCGGCGCGGTTGCACCCGGAGGAGCTGTCGGAAGGCTCGGCGTCGCTTCTGCCGGATACGGACAAACCCGCTGTCTTGTGGACCTTTGAGCTCGACTCCGTAGGCGAATTGACCAGCGCCAACGTGGAGCGTGCGGTGGTGCGCTCCGTCGCGCGGCTCGATTACGACGGCGTGCAGGCCGACATGGACGCGGGTCGCCTGCACCCGTCGATCGCGCTGCTGCCTGAGGTGGGGGAGCTGCGCGCGGCGTCGTCGTTACGCCGGCACGCGATCAACTTGCGCGTTCCGTCGGTGCACGTCGTCGAGCTTGACGACGGCCGCTTTGAACTCTTCATCGAGCCCCGCCAGAAGATGATGGACTACAACTCTGAGATCTCCCTGCTGACCGGGATGGCGGCGGGGAACATGATGGAGGAGGCCGGCGTGGGGATCCTGCGCACTCTGCGCCCAGCAGGTGACGAGGCTGAGGCGACCTTCCGGTGCGAGGCCCGCGCGCTGGGCTTCGATCTGCCCGACGGCGAGGACATCGGAGAATTCCTACAGTCGGTGGATCCCGACACCCCGCGCGGGATGGCCGTCATGCGCGAGGCGCAGAAGCTGCTGCGCGGGGCTGGCTATGTATCGCTGGCAAACGACGAGCCAGAGGTGCACGCCGGTATCGGCGGCTACTACTCGCACGTCACCGCGCCGCTGCGCCGGCTTGTGGACCGCTACGCCACGGAGGTGTGCCTGGCGTTGTGCGCCGGCACGGAGATCCCCAGCTGGGTCCACGAGGACATCCCGCGCGTGATCAAGACTATGGGGCGCACGTCCCAGCTTGCCAACACCGTTGACCGGGCCTGCCTCAAACTCACCGAGGCCACCGTCCTGCAGCCGTGGGTGGGGCAGAACTTCACCGGGATGGTCCTGCGCACCGACGAAGAGTACGACACCGCACGCGTCTTCATCGCCGACCCGCCGGTTCTGGCGCAGTGCGCCGGCCACCCTGAGGAAGCGACTGAAGTGGTGATGTCGCTGGTGCGGGCGGACGTGGAGAAGCGCGAAGTGCTCTTCGCGTGGCCTGCGGACTAGCTGGAGGCTTCGGTCTAGCTGGCTTTCGCTAGCTGGTCACGCGCGCGGGCGCGCCGAGCGTGACCTCCACGACGGCGAAACCATCGGCCGAGAGGTCCGCGATGGCGTTGTCGGCCATGGCATCGGGGATGTATGCTAGCGCGGCCTGGGACATGCCCGCGGCCGCCGGCCGGGCAGCGCGGGCCCCGCGCAGCTGCAGCAGCTGGATTAGCTGGTCCGGAACGGGTAGGCCTGGGGTGTGCTCGGGCTCGCCGATGACGCGGAAGAAATCGTCGTCACGCATGGATCGTAGAGCCTTTGCGGCAGACGCGGAGAGCTCGGTCTCGGCCTCGCCGAAGTCGACCCAGGCGCGGGCGGTCTCCAGCGTCGGGGCGGAGTCGGTGCCGTACACGTGGTGGCGGGCGTCGACCCACTCCACGACGCGGTCGGCGGCGTTGGGAAGCTGGCGTAGGGAAGAGACACCGAAATTGGCACAGGCATCGTCGATGAACTGACGCCCGCGTTCTACCGCTCGGCTTTCATCGGCGAACGGTGCTCCGTGGGACGGCGCAACAGACAGAATGCGCACCCCCGCCTTCGCCGGGTGAGGGGTTTGGGTGAGGGATTCATCCGCATAGTCGATAACCGACACGGAACCTTCGCGGCCGCGCAGCGCCGCCGAGTGGCGGGCCCGCAGGGCAGGCAGATGGGAAAAGACCCGCGCGGACTGGGAAGCGATGTCCGCCAGACGGGTACGAAGCGGCGCCGCGTCGATCTCGTCATCGCCTCCGAGCAGCGCCAGCGCGAGCGCCGCATCAGCGGCGTGCAGCGCCCCGAGCCCCGCCCCGAGCGGGATATCAGACACGACCGTGATGTCCATGCCGGCGGTATCGCGCGAGAGCATTTGCCTGCCGACGAGCGTGTGCACCAGCCCCCCGAACCGCTCTGCCAGCGTGCGCTCCGCACTGTTCGCGCCAGTTTCTGCGCCTGCGGCAGCTTCCGCGCCAATTTCTGTGCCGCCCTGCTCGGCGAGGGCGGCAATGTGTGCGCAGTCGGCGGTCTCGTCGGCGGTCGCTCCCGCGAATTCGCAGTGAACGGAGATAGTGCTGTCGTCTCGGGGACTGACAGCTGCGGCTGCGCGCAGGCCAGTCAGCCCGACAATGGTGATCCCGCCGAAGTGGTCAGAATTCTCCCCAGCAACGACGAAGGTGCCCGGTGCGTCCGCGACGTGGACCGAGTCGGTGCCCGTGCGGCTGCGGTGAGCCTGGGCGACGCGGTCGGACGCGGGAGTCTCGGGTGCGGTCCACACTGCCATGGGGGAGTGCACTGTCCTTTCGGGGCTGTTCGGGCGGGCGGATTTACCCCATAACAGTACCAACCGCGCGCAGGTAGCCTGTTTGGGAGCACTCTTTCCCGCCACACTGAAAGGATCAGACCATGAGCGACGAGAAGTTCTACTTCAACCCCACCACTCACGAAGTCTCCCAGGGCAAGGAAGGCTCCTGGGACGATCGCATGGGGCCGTACGATACCCGCGAGGACGCGGAGCGGGCTCTTGAGACCGCGCAGCAGCGCAACAAGGTCGCCGAGGCGCAAGACGAGGCCGACGACAACTGGGGTCAGCCGGCCTCCTGGGAGAAGTAACTCCCAAGCTCAGTCCTCGAGCTTATTTGTGCGAGCTCTTCCTGCGCCCGCGCACACCCTGTGAGGGTTGCGGGTGCTATTTCTTTTTCGGCTCCACCTTCTTGAACGCCTTCTTTACCTCCTTGACGGCCTTCGGGTAGTCCTCGAGGGCCTTGTCGCCGCGGGTCATTTCGCGCTGGTAGAGCATGCCGTACGGGAAAGTGTCCTCGCCGCGCTGGCGGGCGCCCTCGGCCAGCTTCTCGATGCGGTCGCGGGATGTCACAGCGTCCTGGTAGTCACCCAAAATCTCCTGCAGCTCCTTGCACGCCTTCGACAGCTTGCCTGCCTTCAGGCCGCTGTCCTTTGCGGCGTTGGCGGAGTAGCGCAGCTTCTTGGCGGCCTTGCGGACGTCGTGAACGTACTCCTCGCGCTGGTGCAGCGGCAGCGAGGTGTCTGGGTAATGTTCCTCTGCCAGCTTGGCGCGCTTCTTCAGTTTCTTGTAGCCGCGCTCGAGGTGCTCGTAGAGGATCTCTTCGGAGGAGCGGGATTCAGGCACAGCCTCCGGGGCCCCGGTCTCGGTGGCGGCATCCGTGGCTCCCGCTTCGGTGCCGTCGCTTTGCGTGTCAGTCGTGCCGGCGGGAGTGTCGGAGGCGAGAGGAGGGTTGGCTAGGAGGGCATCGATGTCGTCGAGAAGCGTGAAGTAGCGCTGTGAATCGAGCGTGCGCACGATGCGGCGGTGGGCGCGCTCGTACTCGCGGCGCATGTCGCCGCGGATGTGCTCGGTGGCGGGGCCATCGATCATGCCGGTGGTGTCGGAATCGAGCAGGCCGACGAAGCGCTCCTCGACGACCTCGGCATCGCGGGCGGTGCCCAGCAGCGCGGCGAGTTCCTTCAGCTCGCTTTCGAGGTGGGTGAGCTGGTCGCCAGCGAGGATGCCCTCGAAGGTCTCCAGCAGGCTGCGCAGCTCACGTGTGGCCACGCGCATTTGGTGGACGGAATCCCACTCGTCGTTGCGGACCTTCGGGTCCCATTCGACGAGGCGGTCACGCTGAACGCGCAGGGAGTCGACGACAGCCTTGGCGGGTGAGTCCTCGTCGAGGCCGTCGGTGCTCATGTACGGCGGGAGCGGTGCTGCCGCCGCGGAATCGCCAAGTGCGGTGGCTAGCTTGGAGGAAGAAGCGGACTTGCGGGCGCCGCGGTTGATCAGCAGTGAGGTGGCCTCGTGCAACAGGGCGGCGCCGTCGACGGAATCAGCCAACTCACCAGCGAGTTCGACTTCCCACTCGCGCCAAGAGGTCTGCTGGCCGCCGGGCAGAAGGGACCACGCGGTGACGTGGTCGTCGCAGAACTCGGCAACCTGCCTGCCCTCCGCGTCCAGCAGTGGGGTCTCGGCGCGGTTGTTGTCCACCTGCGCGATGGGGGAGAGGGGCTCGCGGCGGATGATGGCACGGACGGCGTCGAGAAGCTCGTCGGGCGGCGTGGACGGGTCGCTGAGCTCGGCGTGGAGCTCCGTGCGGCCGGTTGAGCCCGGCAGCTTGATGTGCCAGCCGTCGTCCTTGCCGCCGGTGCGGCGACGCAGCGTGACCTTCGCACGGGTCAGGCGCAGGTCCGCGGTGTCGTAGTAGATCGCGGACAAGCTGTGATGCGCGGTCTCGCCTGCGGACTCCACGGCGGACAGGGTGGTCAGATCGGGGACCGCGATGCTGTCGTCGACGGCGAATTTAGCCTCGACCTCGATAAACGTTTGGTTGCTCATTGGATCTGGCTTTCTTGCGTTGAGATAGTGCACACGTCGTGCTTGTTCACCCCCAGTTTACCTAACGGGATCTGACGGTGATGCGGCCTTACGGGGCTGGCATGCTCACTAGTCTTGAGGGCATGAACAGCCAACAAGAAAACGTTCTGCGCGATGTCGAGGAGCGGGACATCCGCTTCATCCGCCTCTGGTTCACGGACCTGTTCGGGGAGCTGAAAACAGTGATGATGTCCCCGGCGGAGCTGGAGACAGCCTTCGCCGAGGGCGTGGGTTTCGACGGCTCCTCCATCGAGGGGTTCTCCCGCGTGTCCGAATCCGACACGCTGCTGCTGCCGGACCCGTCGACGTACCAGCCGCTGCCGTTCGACGTGGAGGACGGGTTGCAGACGGCGCGGATGTTCTGCGATATCTCGATGCCGGACGGCAACCCGCTGTACGCGGATCCGCGCCAGGTGCTCCGCCGCCAGCTGAACAAGGCGGCGGACGCGGGCTTCGAGTGCGTGGCTAGCCCCGAGATCGAGTTCTACGTGCTCAAAGGTGATGAGCCGAAACCTGTAGATGACGGCGGGTACTTCGACCAAGCCAAGCAGAACCAGGCGCCGCGCTTTCGCCGGCAGGCGGTCTCCGCCCTGGAGTACATGGGCATTGTCACGGAGTTCTCGCACCACGAGGGTTCGCCGGGGCAGCAGGAGATCGACCTGCGCCACACGGACGCGTTGACCATGGCGGACAACGTCATTGCGTTCCGCTACGTGGTCAAGACGGTCGCGGAAAATAACGGTGTGTTGGCCACCTTCATGCCCAAGCCTTTCCGTGAGCACAACGGTTCGGCGATGCACACGCACTTTTCCCTGTTCGAGGGGGAGGACAATGCCTTCCACGACCCGGATGACGAGTATTCGCTGTCCAAGACAGCGCGTCAGTTCATCGCCGGGGTGATCGAGCATGCGGGGGAGATCTCCGCGGTGACGAACCAGTGGGTGAATTCGTATAAGCGCCTCCAGTTCGGCTCGGAGGCGCCGACGGCGGCGACGTGGGGTGTGTCCAACCGGTCCGCCATGGTGCGTGTGCCCACGTACCGCCTGCACAAGTCGGTGTCGCGCCGCGTGGAGGTGCGCACGATCGATTCTGCGGCGAACCCCTACCTGGCGTATGCCGCTATTTTCGCGGCAGGGCTGCACGGCATCGAAGAAGGCATGGAGCTCGGCGAACCCGCGGTCGACGACGTCTTCTCACTCACCCGCCGGGAGCGCCGCGCAATGGGGTACAAGGACTTGCCGGGCTCGCTCGACGAGGCGCTGCGTGTGCTGGAGAAGTCCGAGTTCATGGCCGAGGTGCTCGGCGAGCAAGTCTTCGAATTCTTCCTGCGCTCCAAGTGGGACGAGTGGCACGCCTACGAGGACCAGATCACCCCGTGGGAATTGGCCAACAACTTGAACCTGTAGGAAGCAGGTAGGAAGGAAGCATGGCCCGCAGCAGCTCACCGTCACCTGCCCAGCTCGCGCTAACAGGGGCGCACGCCGCCGAGGACCTGGAGAAAATCGGCTGGAGCGACAACGACATCCTGTACACGCTCGGAGGCTCGGGCAACCCGGACCTCACCCTCAACACGAGTTTCCGTCTCGCGGAAGCGCTCGAAGATTCGTACGGCGACTTGCTCCAGGAGCTTATCAGCGACGAAGTGCTCCGCGTCCGCCTCTTCGCCCTTTTGGGCGGCTCCACAGCCTTAGGCGACCACTTGGTGGCTCACCCGGAGGAGTGGAAACTGCTGGCGCAGCCGCTGCCCAGCTCGGAGGAGATCTTCCAGGCCATGTTGGGTGCGGTGGGGGCGGAACCGGTTGAGGGGGACCCGACTGCGTCGATAAGCATGGCGGGGCCGGGCACCTACCGTGCGGCGCAATCCGGGCCTGACGCGAAGCGCGCGCTCAAAGATGCGTACCGCACGCTGGTGATGCGTGTCGCGGCGGCGGATCTGGCGGGCACGTATTCCGCGTTCAAAGGGTACGGTGCCGAGCAGGACGAGCTGAGCTACAACGAGGTGACGGAGCTGCTCACCACGATCGCGGACGCGGCGCTGACAGCCGCTCTCGCTGTCGCGGTGCGCTCTGTCTACGGCGACGAGGAATACGACGGAAAGCTCGCCGTGATCGCCATGGGCAAATGCGGCGCGCGGGAGCTCAACTACATCTCGGACGTGGACGTCATCTTCGTCGCCGAGCCCGCTGATGCCCGGGCGACGCGTGTGGCGAGCGAGATGACCTCGGTGGGAAATTCCGCGTTCTTCGACGTCGATCCGAACCTGCGCCCCGAGGGCAAGTCGGGCGCCTTGGTGCGCACCCTCGATTCTCACGAGGCGTACTACAAGCGCTGGGCGGAGACCTGGGAATTCCAAGCACTGCTCAAGGCGCGCCCGATGACCGGCAACATGGAGCTGGGCCAGGCCTATTACGACAGGTTGCGGCCAATGGTGTGGGAGTCCTCCCAACGCGACTCCTTCGTCGATGATGTCCAAGCGATGCGGCGCCGCGTGCTGTCGAACGTGCCCGAAGACATGCGCTCGCGCGAACTGAAGCTGGGCACCGGCGGGCTGCGCGACGCCGAATTTGCCGTTCAGCTCCTCCAGCTGGTCCACGGGCGTATCGACGACTCGGTGCAGACGCAGAACACCGTCGAATCCATCGAGGCACTCTCCGCCGGCGGCTATATCGGCCGCGAGGACGCCGCCGATCTCGTCGAGGCCTACGAATTCCTGCGCCTGCTGGAGCACCGCCTCCAGCTGCACCGCTTCAAGCGCACCCACACGCTGCCTGCCGACGATGACACAGAAAACCGCCGCTGGCTCGCCTTGACCTCCGGCTTCATCTCCTCGCCGAAGAGATCGGCGGTGGACGAGCTGGATCTGCGCCTGAAGAAAGAGCGCAAGAAGATCACAGACCTCCACTCGCGCCTGTTCTACCGCCCGCTGCTGAACTCGATCGCGGAAATGAGCGTGGGCGAGGCGCAGCTGGGTGCCGATGCTGCAAAGACCCGCTTGAAAGCGCTCGGGTACACCCACCCGGACCGCGCGTACGAGCACCTGTCCGCGCTGGCGAGGGGGACGTCACGCAAAGCGAGACTGCAGCAGATCCTGCTGCCCACCCTCATGGCGTGGCTGGGGGAGACCGCCGACCCGGATGCCGGCCTGCTCAACTACCGCAAGCTGTCTGAGGCCGCCGTGGATAAGGCGTGGTTTTTGCGCATGCTCCGCGACGAAGGCGTTGTCGGCGAGCGCCTCATGCACATCCTGGGCACCTCGCCGTACGCGGCGAATCTGATCATTTCAGCGCCCGACGTGGTCAAGCAGCTGGGCGACGGCGCGTCCCAGCCGAAACTTCTGGATACCGCCCCCGACCGCGTCTACAAAGCGCTTGTGGCCGCGACGAAGCGCCACGATGACCCTGGCAAAGCCGTCAACGTCGCACGCTCTCTGAGGCGCGCGGAGCTGGCGCGCATCGCGTCGGCGGACTTGCTCGGCTTCATGGACGTGCGCGAAGTGTGCGTGCAACTCTCATGGGTGTGGGATGCCGTGCTCGAAGCCGGTTTGCGGGCTGAGGTGCGTGCAGACCTGCTCGCCCGCGGTGTGGAAGAACCGCTTGCCCGCATCGCCGTGATCGGTATGGGGCGGCTCGGCGGACAGGAACTCGGCTACGGCTCCGATGCGGATGTCGTCGTCGTGGCGGAACCCGCAGAAGGCATCGAGGAGAGCGAGGCCCTCGCATGGGCGACGAAGATCGTCGATCAAATGCGCAAACGCCTGTCCAAGCCTTCCGGCGACCCGCCCCTGGAAGTCGATCTGGGGTTGCGGCCCGAGGGACGTTCGGGTCCCGTCGTGCGGACCATCGCCTCCTACGAGCGCTATTACAAAGAATGGGGCGCAGTGTGGGAGAAGCAGGCGCTGCTGCGCGCCACCTATGTGGCCGGCGACCGGGAGGTGGGTAACGCTTTCCTCGAGGCGATCGACCCATTCCGGTACCCGAAAGGTGGAGCGAGCGAGGCCGATATACGCGAGATCCGGAGGATCAAGGCCCGCGTGGACAACGAGCGTTTGCCCCGCGGCGCCGACCGCGCCACCCACACCAAGCTGGGGCGCGGGGCACTCAGCGACATCGAGTGGACGGTGCAGCTGATCACGATGATGCACGCCCACGAGTACGTGGAGCTGCACAACACCTCTACGCTCGAGGTACTCGATTTCCTTATCACCGACCAGGCAAGTGCCATCATGGAGAGCTCCCAGGCCCGCACGCTCACCAAAGCGTGGTTGCTGGCCACCTCCGCACGCAACGCACTAGTCCTGGTCACCGGAAAACGCACCGACCAGTTGCCCGGGCCGGGTACTCAGCTCAACCAGGTCGCCGGTGCCGCCGGGTACGACCCGCACGATGCGCAGGCATACTTGGACCGCTACCTCAAGGTCACGCGCCGGGCGCACCGGGTGGTCGAGGAGGTGTTCTGGGGTGAGGAGCCGTCCTTCGAATACGACGACTGACCCGAAGCCCCCGGCCGCCGAGGCCTCCTGGAACTATGCTGGCGCGCATGGCTTTGAATCTGTCGATTGACCTGCAAGATGCTACGTACGGGGACCTCGTCGCACTAGTCGATGCTGCCCGAGCCGCTGGCGTGGACAGCTCTTCCGCTCTTCAGCTCGACGGATCCACGCTCACGCTCGCGGTGGCCGCCCCGTCCGTGGCCGCGACGCGCCGGGCACCACGCGATACCGCAGGGAGCGGCCTCTCCGGCCTCTCAAGTTTTGAGGACCGGCTGGTGCCCTCGCTGGGCGAGAACGCGGTGCGCGGAATCATGGACATCCTCACCGGTCGGCAGGATCCGCCGGGCGCGCACAGCCGCTGAACACGCGCGCGGCCCTATACCCCCCATCAGCCAACTGGGTGAGCCGGAACACGTAGACTGATGCGGGTGGATTACATCTCAACGCGCGATGCGTCAGCCGCCCCGTTCAAGTTCACCGACATCCTGCTGTCCGGGCTCGCACCGGACGGAGGTTTGTACGTGCCTGTGGCCTACCCCCGGATCACGGACGAACGCCTGACGCAATGGCGTGGTGTGCTCGCGGACGGCGGTTACCCGGCGTTGGCCGCCGAAGTGGTCAAGCTGTTTGTGAGCGACATCCCGCCCGCGAAGATTGAGGAGCTGACCGCCAACGCGTACCGCACGCCGGTCTTCGCGGACGAAGAGATCGTCCCGGTTACCAAACTCGAGGATGGCCTTTTCCTCGCGCACCTGTCGGAGGGGCCGACCGCAGCGTTCAAGGACATGGCAATGCAGCTGCTCGGCGAGCTCTTCGAGTTCGAGCTGGCCCGCCGCGAAGAGACGCTGAATATTCTCGGCGCAACGTCGGGCGACACCGGCTCCTCCGCCGAGTACGCCATGCGCGGCCGCGACAACATCAACGTGTTCATGCTCACGCCCGCCGGTCGCATGACTCCGTTCCAGCAGGCCCAGATGTTCGGTCTGGACGAGCCGAATATCTTCAACATCGCGCTCGACGGCGTTTTCGACGACTGCCAGGACGTGGTCAAAGAGGTCAACTCGGACGCCGCCTTCAAATCGAAGCACCACATCGGCGCGGTCAACTCGATCAACTGGGCGCGCCTGCTTGCGCAGACCGTGTACTACATCTCCACCTACATCAAGGTGACGGAGAGCAACGACGAGCAGGTTTCTTTCTCCGTGCCCACCGGCAATTTCGGGGATATCTGCGCCGGACACATCGTCAAGCAGATGGGTCTGCCCGTGGACAAACTGATCGTGGCCACGAATGAGAACGACGTGCTCCACGAGTTCTTCACCACCGGGCAGTACCGCCCGCGTTCCGCGGCGGAGACGCAGGCCACCTCCTCGCCGTCGATGGATATTTCCCGCGCGTCGAACTTCGAGCGCTTCATCTTCGACGTCATCGAGCGCGACGCACGCGAGACGGCCGAGCTCTTCGGGGTCAAGGCGAAAGAAAGCGGCTTCGAGCTCGAGGATCACATCATGGAGGAGATCCGCACCCGCTATGGGTTCCTTTCGGGCACCTCGACACACGCCGACCGCGTATCGACGATCAAGAGCACTCACTCCGACCACAACGTCCTGATCGACCCCCACACTGCCGACGGCGTCTTCGTCGCACGGGGTCTGGCCGATCAGGTGAATACCCCGATCGTGGTGCTGGAGACTGCGCTGCCGGTGAAATTCTCCGAAACCATCGTCGAGGCCATCGGCCAGGAGCCGGAGGTGCCGGAGCGTTTCGCCCACATCATGGATGCCGACCGCCACGTTGTGGACATGCCGAACGACGCCGAAGCCGTGAAGCAGTTCATTGCCGAGCAAGCTGAACAGGCGGAGAAAGCAGAGTAGCCAGAATAAGCAGGGAAGTCAGGGAGGCGTAGACGACTATGGCCCAGGAACAGTTCGCAGGACCCGAGCGCTACACCGAGTTCGACCCGGAGAAGTTCCTCCGCGACATGAACCTGATCAAGGACATCGGGGAAAAGGGCGAGAAGGAATCGAAGGACACGGATGACTCACAAGCCGCACAGGCCGCAGACACCGCGGATGCCGGATCCCGGGCCCCAGGAGAGCAGCACACCTAAACACGCCGCACCCGATGTCACGTACCCCTACTACGGCCTGGAGCCGGAGCCGGTGGCGGACAGCCGCCGGGAGTCTGCAGCTGGAGCGACGCTGTGGGCAGCGCTGGTAGTCATTACCACTTTCGTGGTGGCGTCGGTGGCGTGGTTGGGCATCACCACCGCCCAGAAACCGACGCCCACGGCGGAGGAGCGCCACGAGCGCGAACAGGTGCAGCGTCCCGGTGAACCGCCGGCGGACACGCCGGGTGAGGCTTCGCTGGGCTTCAGGGTCGCTGCACCACAGTTCGCCTTGTGGGCACCGGGCACGAAGATCCAGTCGACGGACCACTACCCTCAGCCGGGAGAATCCTTCACGGCTCAGTCATGCACGGTCGCGTTCAGTTTCCGCGGTCCTGAGGGGCGCAACTACGCCGTCACCGCCGGACACTGCGGCAAGGAAGGCGACTTGGTGTGGCCGACCTACGCGGAGACAGCCGCCGACTATTCAGTCGAGGTTGGCCGGTTCATATATTCGGGGCTGTACAGCGAGAATGTGGGGGAGATCGGCGATGTCGATGTGGGTATCATCGAGATCACCGACACGGAACGCTACATGGCCCTCGTGGGTAAGCCGATTGAGACCGCCCTCTACTCCGGGAATATCTCTTCGGGGGAGAAAATCTGTAAGACCGGGGCCACCACGGGTTTCACGTGCGGTGATTTTGAGGCGTCCGGGCGCACGCAGATCATCCGCACCGACGCTGGCAACGAACGGGAGACCTACGGCGACATCGCCCACGTCTGCGCGCTGCCGGGCGATTCTGGCGGACCTGTTTTCTACCTCATTGGCGGGCGCGCCAGCATCATCGGGGTTGTTTCCGGTACCGAAGCCGGCCGCGCGAATGAGCCGTGCGATACAGAAGGATCCGCTTCGAAGATGATGTCCTACTCCAATTACGATCAAGTCATGAAAGTCGTCGACCGCGTTGTCCCGGGGGTCGATTGGGTGGGGCAAACCTGGTAGGGCGGCAGTGAAACGTCGATAAGCTTCTGCTTATGAGACGTCGGCCTCCCACCACGCGTCCGCTCTACCGCGTTCCTTGACAAGGCGGTGGACCTTCTCCGGCGAGTAGGTGTAGAAGCGGATCTGTTCCACGGCGCGGGGGCGGCGCACTTCATGCCAGGTTTTGCCAATGCGCTCGGCTTCTTTCTCGCCGGAGACGTACCACGTCATGGACACGTAATTGGAATTGCCGTAGCCGGGATTATTGGCAAAGTCGATGGAATCCGCTTTTCCGTCGAGAGCCACGGTGAGCATCCGCTGGATCGTTTCGTCCGGCATGGTGGTGTAGCAGAACCCGTTGAACGTCACCCGAACGTTATCGGGTGTGGTCAGCGCCATCGAGTCCACGCAATTCTGCTCGAGGAGACGGCTGACGTGCCCCGTGAATTCCGGCAGGTCATTCAATGCCTCATCCGTAATTCCGCCCACAACCGCGACACCTGTGTACGTGCGCGCTGTCTTCGCGTCAGCAATGAAGTGCGTGCGTATCGACGCCCTCACCTGGTCCTCACTCGTCTCTGGCGGAGCCGGCTTCGGCGGGCGGGACACGCTGGTCTGGCCGTCCGATTCGGTCACCGTGGTCACTGTAGGGGTCTCGCTAGTTGACGATGATGTGGTCGTACCTGTCATCGTCGCTGAGGAACTCGCCGCGCGCTCCTCGGCAGAGGACTCGTAATTGACCACGCCGATGGCGAGCATGAGACAGACGATCAGTAACGCACCGAAGCCCACGATGAATGCCGCCGCGGGAATGCGGCGGTGGGGCTGTGTGTCGGAATCGGTGGTGCTGACCTGCGTGCTCATGATGCACACGATGTTAGTTCACCCTCTCGCCCGCGCGGGGATGCGGGACGTAGACTTGGGCGGCGAAGTTTTCTTCGTGCTCGTCGACAAGAAAGGTGCGCGCCATGCCCATCCCCGAATTCATTGTGGAAACCCGCAAGAAGATCGGCACGGATCTGATGTGGATCCCGGCCGTGACCGCGGTGGTGCTGCGCGACTCCACGGATGACTCACCCTGGGCAGTGCCCGAAGTGCTCCTGGTCAAGCGCGCCGACAACGGTGAGTGGACGCCCGTGACCGGGATCTGTGACCCGGGCGAGGAGCCCCACCACGCCGCCGTGCGCGAGGTGGCGGAGGAGACCGGCGTAGCTGTGAGCCCCGCCGCCCTCCTCGGTGTCGGTGCCGTCGGGCCCGTCGTTCACGCGAACGGCGACAATGCCAGCTACATGTCTGTTGCTCTGCGCCTCGAGGCCGACGACCCCGCCGCTGTGCCCGCCGTCGGCGACGACGAGAACAGCGAGACCGGCTGGTTCTCCATCGCCCAGATGCCGGTCACGGACCCCAAGTGGCGGCTGGTCATCGCCGATGCGGTGGCGCAGCGCAAGCACCCGGGCTCCTTCACCCCGCGCATGGGCTTTGCCAAGCGCTAGATGCTCCCAATGGGCGAATTACAGTTCGGCATCGACGTCAGCGAGCACCAGGACGGGCTGAGTCTCGTCCAGGCCGCGGCAGAGGGCGTCGAGTTCGTGGTCGTGCGCACCACCGACGGCACGTACCGCGACAGCACCTACACCTCGCACGTGCAGGATGCGCTCCGCGCCGGGCTGGCGGTTGAGGCCTACCACTACCTCCGCAACCCGTCGGAGGGGACCACCGTCGCCGAGCAGGTCGAAGCCGCCTGCGCAGTCATGGGGGATCTCGTCCTTCCCGTGTGGATCGACTGCGAAACCCCCGCCGGGCTGACGGTGGAGCACGTGCGCGACGCCCGTGACCGTTTCCTCGCGCGCGGCGTGCTGGTGGCCGGCATATACACCTATCCGCGCTACTGGAGGTGGCAGATGCTCGGCGCGGATACCGCTGAATTCGGTGCTGTGTGGTTGGCCGACTTTGGCGCAGATGACGTCGGTTCGCCGGGGGAGCTACTGAGGGGACGACAGTGGCCGCGGGACGTCGGCAAGCAGACGCCCCTCATGTGGCAGTACGGTTCGCGCGGTACCGTCGCCGGCTACGAGGCCGACGTCAACGTGCGGCGCTTAATCAACAGGTAAGCGAATGCTGTCGCGGCGACAGTGGCTGCCACCGAGATGAGCAGATCGACAGTGGATACCGCGTTGAGGTCCACCCCGTTCACCCCGAAAGCGTCAGGGGCATAAGCGAACGTGTTGCCCACCGCGTGAACCGCGGCAGCTGCCTCGATGCCACCGGTTTTGTAAGTGAGAAATATCGCGCACAAAGCAAACACTCCCACGTTGACCATGCCCATCCAGCCGTAATGGTGGCCCGACAAGAAGAACAGGAACGGCAGCAGATACGCCACCCACGCGGGGGAGAACCACTGTCCGACGATCTGCACCAACGAGCCGCGGAAGAACAGCTCCTCCGACAACGACTGCAGCGGAGCCATCGCGATAATGACGGCCAGCGCACCGAAATTGAGCAGGCCAACTGTCGCTCCGGAGCGGTCGGAAGTCGCGATGGCGAAGATCCCCTCCGCGCCGAGAAAGATGAGTGCCGGAATGAGTGCGAGGCCGAAATACTTCCAGCGGAAGCGGCGCTCAATCGACCAGATCGCGCGGGGATCACGGCCGGTGAGCCGTGCGGCTATAAAGCTTGCCGGGAGCGCAGCCACCCAGCCGATGAACAGAACGACCGCAAGGTAAGGCCGGTCGGCAAAAGTGAAGTTCTCAAAAGCGCTGACGCTGGGCTGCGCGATCTTCTCAAAGAGGTAGAACAGGCCGGTCGCCCCTGCGGTGAGGGCCATGATGAGGCCGATGGCTAAGACGAGCTCCAGCAGCGGGCGCCACCATGCGGGGCGGGGAAACGTTCCGGTTGAAACTCGTGAGAAGTCTTGCGCTGAATCAGCAGGTAAACGGTATGTGCGGCCGAGGAGATGGTAGGCGCTCATAACCGGATTTTATCACTGTGTTCAAAGAAGGCTTTAGCGGGCGATAAGCTCGTCTCGGGTGATCTTGCCGGCCAAGGAGCGCGCAATTATGAACGGCACCCACAATACCTGGACGGTGAGAAGCTTGGCGAAGAACAAAGCGACGTCCGTGGCATCGAGCTCGACCCAGTACTGGGAAGCCAAAGCGACGATAACTGAGATTATGAGAAGGGCGATCGAGAGAAAGAGTCCGGCCCTGAATCCGTCTTCTCGTGCCTCGAAGAGGCGTTGTATCTCGTACTCGTCGAGCTCCGCGGTCGGAAGATCGTTGTAATTGATCTGCTTGCGCAGAACAACCGTGCCAAGGTTCGCCGCGAGAGCCCCAAGTGCCCAGGCCATGTTCGCGATGCCAGGCTCGAAGAACTGGAGTGCGGCGGAAAGGATCACCACGGCGATTGCGGCATCAGTCAAATGGATTGTGCGGTTGCGTGTTTTGACGGAGTCAGGGATTCCGGCGCTCATTAGTGGTTCCTCCGGTAGATTTCGTCGGACATGAGGTTGAATTCTGTTCGGGAAAAGATGGCCTCAACAGGCAGGTCGAAGCCCCCGCACTTACGGAAGGCGAGATGCAGGCTGGGGTAGTGGTCGTGCGTCATGTCCCTCTTTGCGCACAGCGCCCGTACCCGATTGCAAGTCGGGTTGACCGGTTTCTTCTTTGGGAACATGGTTCAAAGTGTTGCATAAACCCAATAACAAGTCAAGGTCTTGTGCTGTTTCGTCGATAAGCGTGCTTGCTTATGAAAGCGAAACCCGGACAGTCGTCCTGGATGCCCGGGATGAAATGGCGCTATTTAGCGGCCGTATTGCTGGTACGGGTTGCCGCCGTCCGGACCTGGCTGCTGGCCCGGATTGAAGCCCGGCCCCGGCTGGCCCTGGGGTGGGAACTGCGGGTTCTGTTGGAAGCCCTGCTGCGGCTGGCCCGGACGAAAGGCCTGTGGATGGCCAGGCTGACCTGGGCTTGTGAAGCCCGGTGCGTAAGCCGACTTCTTTGACTTGTTGTGCAGCAGCGCAAAAGCGAACACCGCGATGACGATAATGACCACGAGTAGCCAGAGCCAGAAACCGAGTCCCAAGCTGGTCGGAGTGAACTCCCTTACTTCAGCGTCGCTGTTGGCGCGAACGCAGCTAATCACCGCGAGAATGAGCGCAAGCACTTGCAGAGCGGCGGCGACCAGACCGATGATGGCGGCGGCGCGATCCTTTTTGAAAAAGCCCACAACGACGGCCGCGAGATAGGCGACGAGGATCAGTGATGCCAGCGCGACTAACAAGGCCTGGTCAGCTTGAAATTCAGGCGCATTCAATATTTCTTGTTCGATCATCTGTGCTTCAGTATCGAAGCCCTCAGCATCGATGGTCATTCCGCCCCACCAGTTAAGGGTCAACGCGAAGTCGACGAGCGCATCTTCGATGTCGAAGCCATACTGGCCGCGGCCGAGCTCGCCGAACTGCTCTTCGATTATGGCGCGCTGGGCATCTCTGTCCGTTGTCATTTTCAGCATGGGAAGAAAACTGCTGATGAGAGTGACCCAGAACAAGCCGATAGCCACGAATGTCGGCCACCCCGGAAGCGAGGACTTCTTCTGCGTTGTGGCGGTCGACCCAGGAACCTGGTGGCCGGGGCCGAAGGCTCTGTGCTGCGGCTGGTTGGCCCACTGCTGGGGAGGCGGTGTGCCGTGGTTGCCTTAAGGTCTGTTCGGATCGGGCATGTTCGGATTCGTCATAATCGCCTTCTTCGAGCCGTTCTACAGTCGGCCCCAATATATACGCAGGCAGACGACTCCGCCGGAGATTGAGCTTGCAGGTTTTACGCGCGCTGGCGTCGGCCCTCCACCACCCAGCTCAAGAACCTGCCGGAGCACAGCGACCAGTGGACGATCAGAAGCAGAGGGATACTCAATGCGATCGCATCCAGCAGCTCCGAACCGTTGACAAGGGCGAGCTGATGTCCGCCCATGCTGATCGTGCCCGGCGGGAACGTGCAGGACCACCATGCCGGGGAGTAGTCGACCCAGCGCGCAACGTTGGGGTAGAAGGTGAACATGGCGAAGATCGCAAGCGGGATGGCGATGCCGAGGGCGATGAGTCCGTAGACGATGGACACTGGGCCCGGGTAGAGGATCTGCATCGCAGTGGTGGATTGCCCGACCACGCCCAGCGGAACCCATGCGGTCGCGGAATTCGCTCCCCTCAGATCAACCTTGCCGCGCCACGTTGCCCAGTAGACACGAATGAACACCGGCACCGCGGTCACGATCGACATGGCGAAGAAGATAGTGCCCATCACGTGGTACATCTGGCCGTAGTCGAGTGCGAGCCAGCCGGCGACCGACGCCGAAATCATAGGGCCGACAAGTGGCAGGCCCCAAGTGAAACGCGGGGTGCCGTCGAAACGCGTGAGCTGGATCGCCCACGTGACCACGGTAACGGGCGCACCGATCCAGAAGCCGATGAGACGGTACACGCCCTGGTCTGTGAGGCCTGACAGCGCGGCGCCGAGCGCCAAGATGCCGATGAAGAACATCGACCATTCCGCCATTGAGGTGCGTTCCCAGCTCGGGTGGCGGTACCGCAGGAATCCCACGACGAGGGCGATCAGAATCGCGCACGCGATTGAGGCGAAAAGCGCCGAGCCGACCAGCATGTGCTCCTCGACCAGCAAGCGGGAGACAATTGAAGTGCCCATCAGGCTGCCGCCCCACGCCGGTCCTGGAGGGGGAAGTTTGCGGAACTTATCAGTCACTCCGCATATGGTAATGATCGCTGGAGAACTTGCGAAAAATTAAAAAGGACCCACGGAATCCGGTGACGGAAACCGTGGGTCGTGGGGCCCTTCAGGGTCCGGCTGCTTTAGACGTCGAAGTACATTTCGTAGTCGAGCGGCGTCGGGCGCAGACGAGCCGGGGTGATTTCATCGTCGTTCTTGAGCTTGATGTAGGTCTCAATCAAGTCTTCGGTGAACACGTCGCCCTCGGTGAGGAACTCGTGGTCTTCCTCCAGCGCAGCCAGCGACGCCTCAAGGGAGGTCGGTGCCTGCGGAATGGACTTAGCCTCTTCCGGCGGGAGCTCGTAGAGGTCCTTGTCCACCGGCTCGTGCGGCTCAATACGGTTCTTCACACCGTCAATACCAGCCATCATCATGGCAGCGAAGCCGAGGTACGGGTTGCCGCTCGGGTCCGGCGCGCGGAACTCGATGCGCTTGGCCTTCGGGTTCGAGCCCGTGATCGGAATGCGGATTGCGGCGGACCGGTTGCGCTGCGAGTACACGAGGTTGATCGGGGCTTCGAAGCCCGGGACCAGACGGTGGTACGAGTTCAGCGTCGGGTTGGTGAACGCCAACACGGCACCGGCGTGGTGCAGGATGCCGCCGATGTAGAAGCGAGCAATGTCGGACAGGCCGCCGTAACCAGATTCGTCGTAGAAAAGCGGCTCGCCGTCCTTCCACAGGGACTGGTGAGCGTGCATGCCGGAACCGTTGTCGCCGGCGATCGGCTTCGGCATGAACGTCGCGGTTTTGCCCCACTCGTGAGCGGTGTTCTTGATGATGTACTTGAACGTCTGCAGATCATCGGCAGCGTGCAGGAGCGTGTTGAACTTGTAGTTGATTTCCTGCTGGCCACCAGTGCCCACCTCGTGGTGGAAGCGCTCGATCTCGAAGCCGGCGTTGGCCAGGTTCATCGTCATCGCGTCGCGGACGTTCATTGTCTGGTCGACCGGCGGCACCGGGAAGTAGCCGCCCTTCATCGGGGTCTTGTGGCCCAGGTTCGGGGAGCCGGCGTGCTCCGTCTCGCGCTCACGGTTCCACCAGCCCTCAATAGAATCCACCTCGTAGAACGCCTTATGCGCGTCGACGGAGTAACGGACGGAATCGAACAGGTAGAACTCCGCCTCAGCACCGAAGAAGCAGGTGTCGGCGATACCGGTGGAGGCGAGGTACTCTTCGGCTTTCAGCGCCACGTTGCGCGGATCACGGGAAAAGGCCTCGTGAGTGAACGGGTCGTTGACGAAGAACTTCACGTTCAAGGTCTTGGTTTTACGGAACGGGTCCACCTGGGCGGTGGCCAGATCCGGCATGAGGATCATGTCGGACTCATCAATCGTCGTAAAGCCGCGAATCGACGAACCGTCGAATGCGAGACCTTCCTCCACCGCGTCTTCGTCGAACATGGAAGCCGGAATGCTGAAGTGGTGCTCAATGCCAGGAACATCAGTGAAGCGGACATCCACAAATTCGATGTGCTCATCCTTGATGAATTTCATTGTGTCCTGGATGTTGTCAAAGCCCACGGGTAAAACTCCTTGAGTACAAATTGGGTGCTTCCAACGATCGTACATTGAAAACTGGGCCCTCCGCGGAGCTTAACGGCCCCGAAGTTTCCTAAGAGTTCAGAATGCGAAACCCGTACTCTATCCTTGACCATCATGGGTAACGCGCAGCGTGGCGGCAACGCCGGAAATCAACCGTCAACTCCAGCCGGCGGTTCCGACAACGAGTACATGGTCGGTCGCTGGCCGGGTGAGCAGCTCGGCATGCCACAGACGGGCAGCGGTTCGATGGCCTCTGTCATGCGGCGCGCAGTCGGGGTCCTCATCGACTGGGTCATTTGCTGGATCATCGCCGGTTTCATTGTCATGAACACCCACGCTTTCGGCGGGATCTCGACGCTGACGTACTTCCTGTGGCTGGTGCTGGGAATCATCAGCGGCTGGCTCTTCGCGCGCACCCCGGGGATGGCGGTGTTGGGGATGGGCGTCGCCCGTGTGGACACACCTGGTGAGACCGTCGGTTTCTGGCGTGCGGCGGTGCGCACCATCCTCACCGGGTTCATTTTCCCGGCGGCGATTGTCGACGCTGACGGCCGCGGCATGCACGACCGCGCGACCGGAACAGCAGTAATCCGCTCGTAGCCTCCTTCGGCTCACGAGCGGACGAGCTGGTGATGAGGCTTATTTGCCCTTGCGCTGCTGCATGCGGCGCATCTTACGGTTCATTCCCGCCATGTTCTGCGCCTGGTGCGGCATCGGGCCCTTCGGCAGACCCGCGCGCTGCCCGCCGCGGATATTGTCCATCGCCTCGAGCTTCGCGTTGACGGAGTAGACCTCGTCCTTGCTGTAGTTCTTCGGCAGCTTGAGCAGGTGGCGCTGGAGCTTCTTCGGCGGAACTTGGCCTTCACCGGATCCCACGAACACCTCGTGGATGGGCACGCCGGCGACAAGGCGGTCGATGCGCTTGCGCTCCTTTTCCATCATCGGCTTCAAACGCTTCTCGTTGCCCTCGCCGACAAGAATGATGCCCGGGTTGCCCACCACGCGGTGAACCGTGTCCATCTGCGGGTTCGCGGCCACGCCAGTCTTGGTTAGCCACACGATACCCATGGTGTTGCGCATGTTCTCCAGCGTCCAACCGGCAGCACCGGGGGTGTCGCCCACCTCGTCGTACATCGAGCCCTCGAGGCGGCGGGTGAAGATGAACATAGCTAACACGAAGCCGAGGAGCAGGCCGAGCACCAGCATGAAGCACTGGCCGTTGAACAGCAGGCCGATGAGGAAGAACAGCAGGCCCACGCCCAAAATGGCGGCCAGCATCAGCGGGATCAACTTCTTGTCGCGCTTGCGCTGGAGGTTGAACGCCTGCCAGATCTGCGAACGGGTCTGCTTGCGTTGCGTGCGCTTTGCCGAGCGCTGCTCTTTCTTCGCGGATTTCTCGGCGGCGCTTGCCTTCTTGTCCTTTGCCATGGTCACCAGACTATCGAAGAGGCTGCGGGCCGCACGAACTGCCACTGGCTGAGGAACAGAAAACCCGCCGCCTCCGGCAGTGCGGTGGCGACGGGTGAGTAACGTGGGTTGGCGCTTACAGCGGTGTCAGCTCAGCGTTGAGGTGCAGCTTGTCCGGCTTGGACGAACCGCGCAGCTGAATCCCGTAGGAGCCGTTTTCCTCTTCGATGGTCCACAGCGCGACCTGCGCCGGGATCACCACAGGTTTGACGAACTCGACGGAGTAGCGCAGTGCCTCCGGCAGCTTGCCTTCGAGTGGAGCGAGGACCGCCGCCGCCGAGTACATGCCATGGGCGATCCGAGCCGGGAACCCGAAGAGCTTCGCACCCAGGTTGGAGGTGTGGATCGGGTTGTGGTCGTTGGATGCCTCGACGTAGGCGTTGACATCGGAGCCGGTCCAGCGCCAGCGGGCATTCGGCTTGAACTCCGGAAGCTCTGGCTTGGGCAGCACCTTGCCGGAATCCTCCGCGCGGGTGGTCACACTGACATCCGCCGACTTGGCGAATTTCGCGCCCATGCCCAGGAATGTCGAGGTCTGGCGCCACACCGGCTCGCCGGCGGTGTCGCCCTCGGCGAAGATCTCGGTGACGATGTCCACCAGCAGCCCGCGGCGATGCGGACGGAGGTTCTCACCGTGGGAGCGGATCGTGTACGTCCCATCCACCGTCAGGGTGCGGGATTGCTCGATCACGTTGGTCACGTGCACCGCGCCCATCGCCGGGTAGGGGAAGTCAGGGCGGGAGAGCAGCTCCATGACGAGCGGGAAGGAGAGCACGAAGAAGTACGTCGGCGGGATCTCGTTACCGAGACGCAGACCCGTCGCACTGGTGTAGTTGGCCAGGTTCTCCTGGCCGATCTTCACGCCGCCGACTTCGATCGCGGAGGTCGGGTCCTTCTTCGCCTCGCGCGTGCCACCGACACCGGGGATCGCGCTCAGGAAGATCTTGCGGTTGATCGCCTTCAGGTCCGGGATGGACTTCAGCGTCTCGTAGGTGCGGTCCGCACCAGCCGCCCCCTTCTTCTCACCGTCGCCGGCGGCGTCGGCGGCCTTTTGCTCGGCCTTTTCCGTGGCCTCGGCAGCCTTAGCTTTTGCCTCGCCCGCTTTTTGTTCGGCATTGTTGCTGAGCCCTTCGACCTTGGTGGAGACAGTCTCCTTCACATCGTCGAACGCGTCAGCAGCCTTCTCAGCAAGGTCCTCGGCCTTGTCCTGGGCCTTGGCGACAGCTTCCTTCGCGTCGGCCTTGGATTCAGCTGCGGCCTGATCAGCCTTCTTCTTGGGGTCCTTGTCGTCGCCCTTGTTCACAGCAGTAGTCATGGTGCTTACGCTCCCAGCAGGTTCTGGCCGCAGACGCGGACCGTGTTGCCGTTGACGGCGACGGAGGACGGCGCGGAGAAGTACGCGACCGTCTCGGCGACGTCGACCGGACGACCGCCCTGGTTCAGGGAGTTCAGGCGGCGGCCGACCTCACGTGGGCCGAACGGCATCGCTGCGGTCATGTCGGTCTCGATGAAGCCCGGTGCGACGGCGTTGATGGAGCCGCCGAGCTTGGCGATACGGTCGGACAAGGCGTCGACGAAACCGACGACACCGGCTTTGGTGGTGGCGTAGTTGGTCTGGCCGCGGTTACCAGCGATACCGGCCATGGAGGACACACCGACGATGGCGGGCTTCTCGGCGAATGCGTCGGCGTCGAGAAGAGCCTCGGTGATGCGGACCGGTGCGACGAGGTTGATGTTCTGGACCATGTTCCAGCGGCCCTCGTCCATGTTCACGAGCAGCTTGTCGCGGGTGACACCGGCGTTGTGCACGATGGTGTCGATCTTGCGGCCGTAACGCTCCTGGGCGTGCTTGGCAATCTCCTCGGCAGCCTTCGGATCGGTCACGTCGAGCGGGAGAGCGGTGCCCTTGACCTTGTTGGCGGTTTCGGCGAGGCCTTCGCCAGCCTGCGGAATGTCCACGCAGATGACCTTGGCGCCGTCGCGGGCGAGGGTCTCCGCGATGGTCGCACCGATGCCGCGCGCTGCACCAGTAACGACGGCGAGGCGGCCCTCAAGCGGTTTCTCCCAGTTCTCCGGGAGCTGAACATCGACCGGGGTAATGCGGATGACCTGGGCATCGACGAAGGCGGACTTGCCGGACAGTAGGAAGCGGAGAGTGGACTCGACCTTATTGATCTGGGTGCCGTCGATCTCCGGGTCCACGTACACCAGCTGGACCGTGGCAGCCTTGCGCATTTCCTTTGCCAAGGAGCGGGTGAAGCCCTCCAGCGCCCGGGCGGCAATGCGGGCATCGGCGTCGTCGATAAGCTCCGGCGTGGTGCCGATAACGACGATGCGTGCGTTGTCCAAGACCTTCTTCAGCTGCGGATTGAAGAAGTTGTAGAGCTCGACGAGGTCTTCCGGCTTCTTCAGCTCGGTCGCATCGAAGACGATGCCGGCGCGCTTGGTGTCAGCTTCGGCCTTGATGAGCTTGTACGGGCCTTCGAGCAGGGGCGTCAGCTCACCGGCGAGGCGGCCGCTGCCGCCGACGACGACCGGGCCGTGGAGAAGAGGCTCGCCCTGCTTGTAGCGGCGAAGGGGGTACCCCTGGGGGACGCCGGCTTTCGCGGCGAGGGGGGAGTTGATGATCTGTTCGAGGAGGCCTTTCGATGCCACAATATTCTCCTTCATTTTCGGCAACAGCGACCGTTCCAATTCGGTAGCTCTGTGTCGAATACTATTATAAGATCGCAATGGTGACGAACCTTACAAAGTTCGAACTTTGTAAAATGCCAGACATTAATCTCACGGTAAACAACTGATCAGCAGTTACTTACCTCGAGCTCCATGGGAAGTGCAGGAACTAAGCATGAATCAACCCCGCAAAGTAGCCATCCTCGGCGGAAACCGTATCCCGTTCGCGCGTTCCAACAAGGAATACGCCAACGCTTCTAACCAGGACATGCTCACGTCAGCGATCAACGGTCTGGTTGCCCGCTACGGTCTGCAGGATCAGGAGCTGGGTCTCGTGGTCGGTGGCGCTGTGCTCAAGCATGCCCGCGACTTCAATCTCGTGCGCGAGTCCGTGCTTGGCTCCGAGCTGGCCTCCACGACCCCCGCGTTCGATGTGCAGCATGCATGCGGCACCTCGCTGACGTCTGCAATCCAGGTCGCCGACGCAATCGCACTTGGCCGCATCGAGAACGGAATCGCCTGCGGTACAGACACCACGTCCGACGCGCCGCTCGCCGTAAACGATGCCCTGCGCAAGACGTTGATCCGCCTGTCCAACGCGAAGTCCACGAAGGACCAGCTCAAGCTCGTCGGCTCCATCCGTCCGAACCAGCTGGCACCGGAGCAGCCGCAGAACGGCGAGCCGCGCACCGGCCTGTCCATGGGCGAGCACGCCGCGATCACCGCGCGTGAGATGGAGATCAGCCGCGAAGCACAGGATGAGCTGGCGGCAACCTCCCACCAGAACCTGGCCAAGGCGTACGAGGAAGGCTTCTTCAACGACCTGATGACCCCGTTCCTGGGTGTTAACAAGGACACCAACCTTCGTCCGGACTCCTCGGTTGAGAAGCTGTCCAAGCTCAAGCCCGTCTTCGGCAAGAAGGATGCGGAGCAGCACGGAGGCACCGCCACGATGACCGCGGGTAACTCAACCCCGCTTACCGACGGCGCTGCGGCAGTCCTGCTCGGCTCCGAGGAATGGGCACAGGAGCAGAACCTCCCCGTCCGCGCTTACCTAGTCGACTCCGAGCTCGCTGCCGTTGATTTTGTCTCCGGCAAGGATGGCCTGCTCATGGCCCCCACTTACGCAGTGCCGCGCCTCCTTGAGCGCAATGGTCTTACCCTGCAGGACTTCGACTTCTACGAGATCCACGAGGCATTCGCTTCCCAGGTCCTGGCCACCCTCAAGGCATGGGAGGACGAGACCTACTGCCGCGAGCGTCTCGGCCTGGACAAGCCACTGGGCTCCATCGACCGCTCCAAGCTCAACGTCAAGGGCTCCTCGCTGGCTGCCGGCCACCCGTTCGCGGCCACCGGCGCGCGCATCCTCGCTTCCGCAGCCAAGACCCTGGAGGAGAACGGCGGCGGCCGCACCCTCATCTCCATCTGTGCCGCAGGTGGCCAGGGTGTCGTAGCCATCATCGAGCGTTAAACCGAACACTTCACGCAAGCTTCTAAGAAAGAAGGACATCATGACTTCTGTTGAGGAAAAGGGCCGCAAGGCCAAGCCGGAATCCCGCTCGCCGAAGGCGTTGCCGGAGACTCCGGATCAGGCTGTCGCCGGCAAGCTGAAGACCCTGCTCGACGGACCTTGGGAAGAGCAGAAGGACAATATCCGCGAGCAGCTCAACCGCGAAGAAACGCTGCCGATGATCGAAGGCTCCGTCGAGGAGATTCGTGCAGCCTTGCTGGAGAAGGTCAAGATGGTGGCCGCCTCCGGCATGATGCAGACCGCCTTCTCCAAGGCGAACGGCGGCTCCGGTGAAGCTCACGTGGGCATCCTTGGCCTCGACCTGCTCGGCCAGTTCAATGGTTCGCTGGCCATTAAGTCCGGTGTGCAGTTCGGCCTGTGGGGCGGCGCTGTCGACGTGCTGGGCACCGAGCGCCACCGCGAGTACGCGCAGGGCGCCATGGACCTGTCCAAGCTCGGCTCCTACGGCATGACCGAGCGCGGCCACGGTTCTAACGTCCAGGAGCTGGAGACCACGGCCATCTACGATCCGGAGACCCAGGAGTTCGTGATCAACTCCCCGTCCCCGTCGGCCACCAAGGTCTACATCGGCAACACCGCCCGCGACGGCCGCTGGTCCGCCGTCTTCGCCCAGCTCTACACCCCGGGTGAGGAAGAGTCCCACGGCGTGCACTGCTTCGTCGTACGCATCCGCGAGGATGACGGCTCCCCGGTTGAGGGCGTCAAGATCGGCGACCACGGCCACAAGGGCGGCCTCCTCGGTGTCGACAACGGCACCTTGACCTTCGACAACGTCCGCATCCCGCGCGAGGCTCTGCTGAACCAGTTCGGCGACGTGGACGAGGCAGGCAACTACACCTCCCCGATCGAGTCGAAGAACCGCCGTTTCTTCACCATGCTGGGCACGCTCATCCGCGGCCGCATCGCAGTCGGCGCCGCCGGTTCCGGTGCGACCAAGTCTTCGCTGGCCATTGCCACGAAGTACGCGCACAAGCGCCGCCAGTTCGATTACGGCGACACCGGCACGGAAGACAAGCTGATCGACTACCGTGCTCACCGCCGCCGCCTGATCATCCCGCTGGCCCGCACGTACGCCGTCCAGCTGCTCCAGAACCAGTTGACGGCGCGCTACGCGGACCAGACCGCCCGCCAGGCATCGGGTGAGTGGTCCACCACTAACCCGACCGAGGCACAGGCCCTCGCATCCCGCGAGATGGAGACCCTGGCCGCGGCGTTCAAGGCTGTCGCCACCGAGCACGCCACCGACACCATCCAGGAGTGCCGCGAAGCCTGCGGCGGCGCCGGCTTCATGTCGGAGAACCTGCTGACCACCTACCGTGCCGACACCGACGTGTACAACACGTTCGAGGGCGATAACACCGTCCTGCTGCAGCTGGCCGGCAAGAACCTGCTCACGGCCTACACCAGCGAGATGGCGAACCCGTCCGCGATGGACATTGTGAAGTTCGCGGCCACCAACGTGACCGACATCTTCCGCAGTCGCGCAGGTCTGGGCTCCACCGTCCAGTCCGTGGTGGACACCTTCACCAGCGAGGAAGCGTCCCTGTTCGACGCCGACTACCAGCTGAAGGTCATCCAGATGCGCGAGCAGCTGGTCATGCGCTCCTTGATCCGCCGCGTTCAGGGTGCACGCAAGCTGGACAAGGCAGAAGCTGCCAAGGTCATCGACAAGTCCCAGGACCACATGCTCAACGCGGCGTGGGCTTACATCGAGAACCTCATGGTCCAGGCCATGATTGAGGCCGAGCGCTCCCTCCCGGTGGGCTCTGTCGAGCGCGATGTCTTCGAGCAGGTCCGCCACCTGTTCGTCTTCGACACCATCGTCCGTAACGCTGGCTGGTACCAGGAGCACAACGTGATCTCCTCCGGCCGCGTCAAGGCAGCCCGCGCCTCCATCAACGACCTGGTCGACTCCCTCGGCCCGTGGTCCGAGGTCCTGGTTGACGCCTTTGCCATTCCGTCAGTCGTTCTCGACCGCCCGCTGTTCAAGGACGGCGGCACCGACGACAGCCGCGATAACCCGGAGGCATGGAAGGTCGGTTCCAACATTCCGACCGGTAAGAAGTAGGGATAGCCGGTAGACCTAGTAACGGATCAACCCCCACCTGAAGGCTCTGAGGGCTCTCAGGTGGGGGTTGCGTCGTGGATGGGAACTTGACGCGGCTACAGCTTTGAGAAACCAGCTACTTGGATCCAGCTATTCGATTGTTTTAGGGCGTTTAGCTGGTTCCAACTAGCTGGATCTAGCCAGGGCCTGCCAGGCCCAGGTGCCAAATGCGCTAGTTCGCCCCGATGCCTGGCATGCCGAGGGTGACGGATGGGCGACCGGCGGAGACGACTGGGGTCTCCTCCGAGGCGCCGTACTTGTTCAGCAGAGTCTCGGCCTCCTGGTCTGTGGCGCCCTGGGAGGTCTGAGCAAGGTGCTTGAGGTTCTCGGGAAGCTCGCGGCCGTGGAACTTCATAGCCTCGACGTAGAGCTTGCCGGCGCGGTAGGAAGAGCGCACGAGCGGGCCGGACATGACGGCGGCAAAGCCCATGTCGTAGGCGGCGTCGCGGTACTCGATGAATTCCTCTGGCTTCACCCAACGCTCAATCGGGTGGTACATGGGGCCGGGGCGCAGGTACTGGGTGATCGTGATGATGTCCGTGCCTGCATCGTGCATGTCGGCGAGGGCCTCGAGGACCTCCTCACGGGTCTCACCCATGCCCAAGATCAGGTTGGACTTGGTGATCAGCCCGTAGTCGCGCGCCTGGCGGATGACGTCCAAGGAGCGGTCGTAGCGGAACGCGGGACGGATGCGCTTGAAAATGCGCGGCACCGTCTCCAAGTTGTGGGCGAAGACCTCGGGCTCTGCTTCGAACACCTCCTGGAGCAGGCCCGGCTTGCCGGAAAAATCCGGGGTGAGGTTCTCTACACCGGTGTGCGGGTTGAGCTCGTGGATCTTGCGCACGACCTCGGCGTAGAGCCATGCACCCTCGTCCTCGAGGTCATCGCGGGTCACACCGGTAATGGTGGAGTAGTTCAGCTGCATCTCGCGCACTGACTCAGCGACGCGCTGCGGCTCTTCCACATCCAGCGGCTCCGGCTTGGCGGAGTTGATCTGGCAGAAATCGCAGCGACGGGAGCAGTTCGCGCCGCCGATGAGGAAGGTGGCCTCGCGGGATTCCCAGCACTCGTGAATGTTGGGGCAGCCGGCCTCTTGGCAAACGGTATGAAGGGACGCGCCCTTCACTTTCTTCCGCATGTCCTCGTATTCGGGGCCGGTTTTGACGGCGTTGCGGATCCAGCGCGGCTTGGATTCGATGGGGGTCTGCGCGTTGCGTTTTTCCACGCGGCGCAACTTGCGTCCTTCTTCTGCGACAGTCACGCATCCAACGTTAACCGTGTCCGCGCAAACGTGCGAATATCGCTGGCACGGACACCCCTTTTAGAGTCGCGCGCGTGAAATGGTGTGGTCGGCGACGCTGAGTTCGCCCGAGAATGCGCGGTCGAGGTTGCGGACGACAATCGGCGCGATTTCGTCCGGTGTGATGTCGCGCCCAGTTTCCAGGCTGAGCGTGGTCACGTCAGCGTCGTTGATGCCGCACGCGACGATGTGACTGAAATATTCGAGGGTGTTGTTGCAGTTCACGGCCAATCCATGCATGGTCACGCCGTGTGTTACACGGATGCCCAGCTGCGCGATCTTGCGGTCGCGCCGCACGCCTATCGACGGATCGTCTGCCGGCACCCACACACCCGAACGCCCCTCGATCCGGCCGGCGTCGGGGACGCCGAATTCGCGCGCGGTGACGATCAGGGCTTCCTCGATACGTCGGACGAAGTCGACCACGTCGACAGGGTCGGCGAGTTTGATGATGGGGTAGACCACCAGCTGGCCCTCGCCGTGCCATGTGATGCGCCCGCCGCGGTCCACGGTGACGACTGGTTGGCCGTTATCGGGGAGGTCCTCGGGCTGTGTGCGCTTTCCGGCGGTGTAGGTGTTGGGGTGCTGGAGCACCAGTAGCGTGTCTTCGATCTCCCCGCGGTCCCTCTGGGCGGCCAACTCCGCCTGCAGCTTCCACGTCTCCGCATAGTCCACGAGCCCCAGTTCCCGCACGTCAAGTGGGGAATCTGAGGCTCGGATGGAACGGTCGGCCGGGAAGAAAGGTTCACGAGGAGCGGTCATGCCCTACATGGTAGACCTCGTGGCTGCGCCGGTTGCGGAGAGGACTGGCTACAGTCCGTTTGCGGAACCGTACTCCTCGGCGGTCATGAGCGGGCCGGCGGACTCGACAGAGACCTCGAAAAGCCAGCCTTCGCCGAACGGGTCGTTGTTGATCGCCTCGTAGTTGTCCTCGATCTCCTCGTTCACAGCGGTGACGGTGCCGGTGACCGGGGAGTACAGGTCGGAGACGGACTTGGTGGACTCGACCTCGCCGCAGGTCTCGCCGGCGGTGACGGCGTCGCCGACGGCCGGAAGCTCAGCGAAGACGATTTCGCCGAGGCGTTCGGTGGCGACGGAGGTGATACCGACGCGCACGGTCTGGCCCTTGACGGCATCAGCGGCGGCGTTGACCCACTCGTGGTCCTCGGAGTAGGAGAAATCCTGGGGCAGATCAGACATGGCTATTTGTCCTTTCGGGTGTAGAACGGGGTCTCGCTGACGGTGTACGCGTAGCGCCTACCCCTGATTTCCACTTCCACTTTAGTGCCCGGCTCGGCGTGCGCGGGGTCAATGTGCGCGAGAGCCACGGGGTGACCCAAAGTGGGGGAGGGCTGACCGGAAGTGACCACGCCGATGCGCTCTCCGGAGCTGTTCTCGTCTGCGAGGAAGATCTCCGCTCCCTCACGTGCGGCGCGGCGCTCTTCGGAGGTCAGGCCTGCAATGACGACGGACGGCTCGCGTCCGGTCAGGGCGTTCTTGCCCACGAAGTCGGCTTCCTTCTTTGCAAAGGCGCGGCCCATGCCCGCCTCCACCGGGGTGATATCCGCGGTCAGCTCGTGGCCGTAGAGAGGCATGGATGCCTCCAGGCGAAGGGAATCGCGCGAGGCCAGGCCGCAGGAGATACCGAAGCCGATCACGGCGTCCCAGATCTTCTCGGCGTCGGCGTTCTGGCAGAACAGCTCGAAGCCGTCCTCGCCGGTGTAACCGGTGCGGGCGACGAAGACCTCTACATCGCCGTTGTCAGAGCGGAGCGTGGTCCATGCACCGGAGTAGTAGGCAAGCGGCGCCGGATCGTCGGCAAGCAACGGCGTCAACGCGTCGAGGGCACCTGGCCCCTGGACGGCGATGAGCGCGACATCCTCGGAGTCGTTGCGGATCTGAACGTCGAAGCCCTCGGTGCGTGCTTGGAACGCGGCCCACACGGTGGCGGTGTTCGCGGCGTTGGGCACGACCATGAAGTGGTCGTCGGTGAACTTGTAGGTGATCAGATCATCGAGGATACCGCCGTCTTCGTCGACGATCATGGAGTACTTCGCCTTTCCGACCTTGAGGTTGGACAGGTTGGAAATGAGCACGTAGTCGAGGTACGCGCCGGCATCAGGCCCGGTGACGTCGATCTCACCCATGTGGGATAGATCGAAGATACCCACGGCTTCACGCACGGCGCGGTGCTCTTCGAGTTCACTGCCGTACTTCAAAGGCATGGTCCAGCCACCAAAGTCGGTGAACGATGCGCCGAGCGCCTCGTGCTTGCTGTGCAGCGGGGTCTGTGGCATGGCGGTAACTCCTTTATTTGCTGTTCTCTTCGGTGACGACTGGCTCGATGATCTCCCCGTCGTCAGGATTGGCTGCCAGGTCGAATGCCTCCGGCGGCGGGCAAGCGCACACGAGGTTGCGGTCGCCGTAAGCCTCGTCGATGCGGCGGACCGGCGGGAAATACTTCGCCGTCAGCAGAGACTCGACCGGGTACGCGGCCTGCTCGCGGGTGAAGGCGTAGTCCCAGTTGGACGTGACCAGGCTGCGGGCGGTGTACGGCGCGTGGTGGATGACGGAATCCTCGTATGACACGTTGCCGTCGATGATGTCCTGGATCTCCGCGCGGATGGAGCGCATCGCGGTAATGAAGCGTTGCAGTTCCGCGATGTCCTCGGATTCGGTCGGCTCGATCATCAGCGTGCCGGCGACTGGGAATGCGAGAGTCGGTGCGTGGAAGCCATAGTCGACGAGGCGTTTTGCCACATCGGCGGCGGTCACTCCGGATTTATCGGTGATCTCGCGCAGGTCGATGATGCACTCGTGGCCAACGAGCCCAGCGTTGCCGGTGTACAGGACCGGGTAAGAGTCGTTGAGCTCGTGCGCCAGGTAGTTAGCGTTGAGGATGGCGTTGCGCGTGGCAGAGGCTAGGCCCTCGGCACCGGACATAGCGATGTAGGCCCACGAGATGGGGAGCACGCCGGCGGAACCGTAGGTGGTTGCGGCGATAGGCACTCCGGCGCCCTGCATGGCTTCCTTAGCGGCCTCTTCGCCGCTGATCTGTGGATCGGAGGGCAGGAACGGGATCAGGTGCTCACCGACGCCGATCGGGCCGATGCCCGGGCCACCTCCGCCGTGGGGGATGGTGAATGTCTTGTGCAGGTTGAGGTGGCTGACGTCGCCGCCGAAATCGCCCGGGCGCGCCAGACCGGTCAGGGCGTTCATGTTCGCCCCGTCGATGTAGACCTGACCGCCCACCGCGTGAATCTTGTCGGCCACCTGCGTGACGGTGTCTTCGTACACGCCGTGGGTGGACGGGTAGGTGATCATGATTGCGGCGACGTGCTCGCCGTACTGCTCCAGCTTTGCGTCCAGGTCGGCCATGTCGATGGAGCCGTCGTCCGCGGTCTTGACCACCACGACACGCAGGTTCGCCAAAGTCGCCGAGGCGGCGTTCGTGCCGTGCGCGGATGCCGGGATGAGGCAGATGTCGCGCTCTGTGTCCCCGTTGGCCACGTGGTAGCGGCGGATGGCCAGAAGGCCTGCCAGCTCGCCGGTCGCGCCGGAGTTGGGCTGCACGGAGACTGCGTCGTAACCGGTGATTTCCACCAGCCAGCTGGTCAGCTCATCGATGAGTTCGCGCCAGCCCTGCGTGTACTTGTCCGGCGTGAAGGGGTGGACGTTGGCGAAGCTGGGCCACGTGATCGCTTCCAGGCCCGCGGTGGGGTTGAGCTTCATCGTGCACGAACCCAGCGGGATCATCGTCCGGTCGAGAGCGAGATCCTTGTCGCCGAGTGCACGGATGTAGCGCATCATCATCGTCTCGGAGTGGTGGGTGTTGAACACTTCGTGGGTGAGCACGTCAGTCGTGCGAGCCAGTTCACCCGGCAGGTGGTTGTCTCCCTGAGGCGCAGGTTCGTCGATGATGCCGAAGCCGCCGAGGAGAGCCGCGAGATCCGCTTCCTCAGTGTCTTCACCGAAGTTGACCGCCACAGTGTCGTCGTCGATCGCGCGGGCGAGGTACCCGGACTCCGCGAGAGCGTCCACGATGCCCTGCGCACGCCCCGGCACCGTCACCGCGACAGTGTCGAAGAAGTTCTGGTGCTTGATCGTCAGGCCAGCATTGCTTATCGACGCAGCGAAGCGCCCCGCCCACTCATGCACGTCCCGCGCGATCTCGCGAAGGCCCTCCGGGCCGTGGTACACCGCGTACATCGATGCGGTGACAGCGAGCAGCGCTTGGGCTGTGCAGATATTAGAGGTCGCCTTTTCGCGGCGGATGTGCTGCTCACGGGTCTGCAGCGAGAGACGGTAGGCCGGGTAGCCCTCCGCGTCGACAGAGACTCCCACGAGGCGGCCCGGCATCTGCCGCTTGAGCTTGTCGGTGACGGCCATGTAGGCGGCGTGCGGGCCGCCGTAGAACAACGGCACACCGAAGCGCTGGGTGGTGCCGACGGCGATGTCCGCGCCGAGCTCGCCAGGGGACTCCAGCAAGAGGAGTGCCAGGGGATCGGCGGTGACGGTGGCGAGACCGCCGCGGGAGTGGATCGCCTCGATCACTGGGCGCGGGTCGACGATGTCGCCCTCGGTTCCCGGGTAGGCCAGCACAACGCCGACAAAGTCCTCGCCGACCAGGTTGGAGTCCACCGCAGCGACTTCCACTTCGAGGTCCAGAGCGCGTGCGCGCTCGGCGGCGACTGCGATGACCTGGGGGTGCAGGCGCGCATCCAGCAGCACCCGGCGGCCCTTCTTCACCGCGCGAGACATGAGGCCGATGGCTTCGGCGACCGCGGACGCTTCGTCGAGCAGCGAGGCATTGGCGATGGGCAGTCCAGTGAGATCCTGCACCATCGTCTGGAAATTGAGCAGAGCCTCCAAGCGGCCCTGGGAGATTTCCGGCTGGTAGGGGGTATACGCCGTGTACCAGCCGGCATCCTCGACCACGCCGCGGCGGATCACCGGGGGCGTGAGGGTGGAGGAGAACCCTTGGCCGTAGAAGGCCTTGAGCACCGTGTTCTTACCGGCTAGTTCCCGCAGACGATTCTGCGCCTCGTACTCCGTAAGCGGCGCCGGCAGATCAAGCGGTGCTTTGGCGAGAATGCCCGGCGGGGTTGCGGCGGTAACCAGCTCGTCGATCGAACCGTAGCCGACGGCATCCAGCATGAGCTTACGCTCGCTGTCTGTCGGGCCAATGTGGCGGGAAATGTAATCCACGACAACTAGCTCCTTTAGTCTTCAGTGTGTCACGTTCGACTATGAGTGTAGAAAATCGCGATTTAGAAATCGTCGACGGCTGCCTCACCGAATAGCCAGGTGATGGCGATTGCACCCGGGTCTGGCACATCTGCGGCGGATTCGCCCAGGTAGGACGCGCGGCCTTTCTTGGCCTGCATGCCACGGGTGGACTTGGCGCCTTCCACTGCGGGGCCGTGGATCTGCTCGAGGGCCTCGGAGATGGAGCCGGGCACGGTGCCGTCGACAAGCTTCTTCGCTTCCTTCGCGGCGGGGGCGAGCGCGTCGATCAACGTGTTGTCGCCTTCTTTCGCGCCGCCCAAGTCGGTGATGGCCTGAACACCGTTGTTGAGCCCGGCGCTGAGCGCCTTGAGGAAGTCGGCGGTGTCTGCTTCGCGGGAATCCACCTCTGCTTCGGCGAATGCATCGCCCATTTCGCGGAAAAGGGTCCCTAGCACGGCGCCGGAGGTACCGCCGGCGCGCACGAGCATCCGGTGTGCGAAGAACGAGAGAACGTCGGCATCGGTGCCTTTCAGAGGGGTCTCGATATCGCCGAACGCCGCCTCGAGATTCTGCCCGAAGTCGCCGTCGCCCGCCACGCGGTCCAGCTCCGTCAGGTCGTCGTAGGATGCTCCGAGGCGGTCAGCGAACGTGCTGAGCCATTCATTCTCGCCTCCCTCGTTCGGCGTCTCCTCGTCGTCGACCATGTGAACCGCGGTGTACTTGGGGTCTGCGACCACAGCGGGCCACGCGGGTGCGTTCGTCTCCGCGTCGAGGAGCTCCAGAATCTCGTCGTCGACCACCGAAACGGTCAAGGACACGCCCGTCATGTTCAGTGCTGTGACCAGTGTGCCCACAATGCCGCGGCGCACGGTCACTCCGCGCTCGCTGAGCTGGGAGACCGCCTCGCCGAAGATGAGGTCGAGCTCGAGGGCGCTCGTAGCTCCCAGGCCGTTGACCAAGAGCACAACATCTTCACCCTCGAGTTTGACGTCGGCGTTCTGCAGAGATTCCGTGATGCCGTCGAGCAGCTCACCCACGAGGTCGTGTGCGGTCGGCTTCTCGCCCTTGGTGGTGTCGCGGCGCTCCACACCCGGCTCGCCGTGAATGCCCACGCCGATCTCGATCTCGCCCTCGTCCAAATCGAACGTCTGGCGGTCGCTCGTGGGCAGGTGACCCGGCATAAGGGATACCGCCATGCTGCGGGACTGGTCGGCGACTCTCTGTGCTGTTTCTGCGACGGTTGCTAGGTCGTCCCCGCGGGCAGCGGATGCGCCAGCAATCTTCTCCACAATGATCGTCGCACCGGTGCCGCGGCGACCCGGGGAATCGTCTTCGTCATCGATCTCCGTGGCTGCGTCATCGGCCACGGTGACTGTGGCGACTTCACCATCGACGCTGTTCGCGGCGACGGTGAAGTTCATGACATCGCCGGTGTAGTTCTTCACCACGTGGACCACACCCTTGCCGCGGTCCGCCCACTCCGTCGCCGCCGTGATCTGGACGGCGTTCGGGGAGGTGAATAGCAGACCCGGGCAAGCGGCGTCGAGCATGCCCACGCCGATGAAGCCGGCGTGCATCGGTTCGTGTCCGGAACCCCCGCCGGAGATTACTGCGACGCGTTCGTCGTTGTCACTGTCAGCATAAGCGTCGTCAGTGAGGCCAATGAAGCCCTCACTGTGCCACTCGGCGTACGGGTGCGCGGCAACCAGTCCGCCGAGCGCCTGTTCCATGAATACAGACGGCTCGTTGCGGAAGGACTTGTAGCTGTACTTCGCCGATTTTTCTTCGGCAGAGTTGGTATCGTTGGTTGCGTTTTCGTTCTGGTCTTCCTGTGTCATGCCTTCCAGTGTATCGACTGTCGTGAACACCCGTTGACGGGATGAGAAACGGCCCGGCACCGACGGGGGAGTCAGTACCGGGCCGTGGCGACCTTCTCAGGCCTGATGGAGCTGAGCTTAGAGCTCCATGTCACCCTCGAAGTCGCCCGCTTCAATGCGGTCCTTGATGGTGGTGATGAAGCGGCCCGCATCCGCACCGTCCACGATCTGGTGGTCGTAAGTAAACGGCAGGTAGCACATCTGGCGGATGGCGATGGAGTCGATGCCGTCCTCGGTGACGATGATCGGACGCTTCACAATCGCGCCGGTGCCCAGAATGCCGGACTGCGGCGGGGTGAGAATCGGGGTGTCCAGCAGAGCGCCGGCGGAACCGATGTTGGTCACCGTGAAGGTGGCACCGGAGAGATCATCAGGGCGCAGCTTCTTGTCGCGCGCACGTGTGGCCAGGTCGGCGATTCCCTTGGCGATGTCGGCGAGGGACATGTCCTGGGTTTTCTTCAGCACCGGAACAAGCAGACCCATCGGGGTGTCAACGGCGATGCCGATGTTGACATCCTCGTGGTAGGTGATCTCCTTCGTATCCTTGTTGTAGGAGGCGTTCACGTTCGGGTGAGAAACCAGGGCCTCGGATGCGGCCTTGACGAAGAAGGCGAGGAACGTGATGTTCGCACCGTGCTTGTCCACGAAGGACGGCTTGACCTTCTTACGCAGGTCGGCGATGCGGGTGACATCGACTTCCTGGACGTGGGTGAGCTGTGCCGAGGTCTGCAGGGACTCGACCATCTTGGCCGCGGTGATCTCGCGGATGCGGTTGACCTTCTGGGTGGTGCCGATGAGGTCCTGCTTGGCCGGGTCCACAGCCTTGGAGGACCAGCGGGCGCGCGGGCCGGATGCCTGGGTTTCGGCTTCGGTGGCCGTGGTGTCCGCGGCCTTCGTGTCGGCAGCTTCGGCGCCACCCTTCGCGGAAGCACCCTCAGCAGCCGCGAGGACATCCTGCTTGCGGATGCGGCCGCCGACACCGGTGCCCTCGATGTTGTTCAGGTCCACGCCGTGCTTGTCGGCGAGCTTGCGCACCAGCGGAGTGACGTACGGAACCTTGCCGCCGTTGTTGACCTTCGCGGAGGTGTTGGTGGACTGAGTAGCCGTGCTGGTCTCGGCCTTCTTTTCAGCCTTCTTAGGCTCGGCCTTCGGCTCCTCTTCCTTCTTCGGAGCTTCCGCCTTCTCTTCCTCGACGTCCTGGTCCTCAGCGTCGTCGCTGTCCTCGGAAACAGCTGCCTCAGCGTCGCCGATGCGTGCGATGACAGCACCGACCTCGATGGTGTCATCTTCCTCGGCGAGGATCTCCAGCAGGGTGCCCTCAACCGGGGACGGGATCTCGGTGTCGACCTTGTCGGTGGAGACCTCGAGCAGCGGCTCGTCGACCTCGACCATGTCGCCCACGGACTTCAGCCAGGTGGTGATGGTGCCCTCGGTGACGGACTCGCCGAGCTCCGGCATTTCCACGTCGGTGGATTCGCCGGAGCCCTTCTTGTTGGAGGAGGAGGACTTGGAAGCGGACTTCTTCGGTGCGTCCTCCGGATTATCGCCCTCGCCAGCGGCGGAGTTGTCATCGTCGACCTCTTCGTCGGTGTCTGCGACATCCTCTTCCTCGCTGGAAGCGACGGCATCGGCATCGCCGACGCGTGCGATGACTTCGCCGACCTCGACGGTCTCATCTTCCTCAGTGAGGATCTCGACGAGAGTGCCGGCGACCGGGGACGGGATCTCGGTGTCGACCTTGTCGGTGGAGACCTCGAGCAGCGGCTCGTCGACCTCGACCTCGTCGCCGACTTCCTTTAGCCAGGTGGTGATGGTGCCCTCGGTGACGGACTCGCCGAGCTCCGGCATCTCCACGTCGGTGGCGGAACCGGAGCCGCCGGACTTCTTCGCCGGCTGGGAGTCGGCCTTCTTCTCTTCGGGCACCTCAGCTTCATCAGCCTCGTCGTCGGAGGATGCGGAGGCGCCGGACGGCTCCTCGCCCTCGTCGCCGACAAGTGCGATGACCTCGCCCACCTCGACGGTGTCGTCTTCCTCTGCCTTTATCTCCAGCAGCACGCCAGCGACCGGGGACGGGATCTCGGTGTCGACCTTGTCGGTGGAGACCTCGAGCAAAGGTTCGTCGACCTCGACGGTGTCGCCGACCGACTTCAGCCACGTGGTGATGGTGCCTTCAGTGACCGATTCGCCCAGCTCGGGCATCTCTACAGAGTGAGCCATGGTTGTTGAGTCTCCTCAAAAATTGCAGACATTAATTCGTTTCCAGCGTACCCGCTTAGTGGCATACGTGCGCTCGCGGATGACCGCAATGGGGTGTGTTCCGTGTCGCCTATAAAATGTGGTGAGTGTTCAACATCTTCGGATCTCGGAAAAGCAATTCGCCGATCAAGCCTCCCCGCGGCCCCGGCGACACCGTGCGACCTGAAGATGTCCAATATCTCAAGCAGTGGGCGGACCAGCATGGTTTCGTCGAGGGTTTTGTGGAGCCGGAGACCCTAGTCAACGAGATGTCCGTAGTCCTAGTGGCGGAAAACGGCGAATTCACGCGCCGGCGCATCGGGGGCCCGAAGGGGATTGACGCAGTCAGCAAAGCACTGGGCATCCTGCTTTACGACGTTGAGGAGACCGGCTACCCCGACCGCATGCGTAAACGGATGGAGCAGGACCGAATCCTGCGCAGGCGCGCCGAGCAGCGGGAGCGCCGCGCCCGGTTCGAGCGCGGGGATGAACTCTGACTAGATCAGTCCGCTAATCGTCTCCACGAGCGTGCGGACGGGAACACCCGTTGCCCGGGAGGGGGTGAAGCCGTAAGCGCCGCCGGTGTTCCAGGCGGGGCTGGCGACATCGACGTGGGCCCATTCGATGCCGTCGCCGATAAAACGTGAGAGGTAGGTGCCGGCGAATTCCATGCCGCCGAAGCGGTCGCTATTGGCGTTCTTGACGTCGGCGACTTTCGAGGCGATCTCCTCCTCGTGTTCTTCAAGGAGCGGCATGGCCCAGCCGGGCTCGTCGATGCGTTGGCCGTTGTCCGCGATGCGGTCGCGCAGCTTGTCGCTTCCCATGACGCCGAAAGTGCGTTTACCCAGCGCCACCATCTGGGCTCCGGTGAGCGTCGAAGTCTCGATCAAGTGGGTGGGGGAGTCCTCGCAGGCGCGGACGATGGCATCCGCGAGGACGAGGCGCCCCTCAGCGTCAGTGTTGATGACTTCACTGGTGATGCCCCCATAATGGGTGATCACGTCACCGGGGCGCTGCGCGGAACCGGACGGCATATTCTCCGCCAACGGCATCCACGCATCCAGGCGGACCGGAAGGTCGAGTGCGGCGACCGCGCATGCCGTGGCTAGGACTGCGGCGGAACCGCCCATGTCCATGACCATCTGTTCCATGCCGGAAGCGGGCTTGATGGAGATGCCGCCGGAGTCGAAAGTGATGCCTTTGCCCACCAAGGCGACCGAGGTCTCCACAGATGCTGTGTCCGGTGCCCACGTCAGGTGCACGAGGCGAGGCGGGTGTGCGGAGCCTTGGCCGACAGCCGTGATCCCGCCGAAGCCTTGGTCCCGGAGTTGCTCCTCATCCAGGATCTCCACGTCAAGCCCAGCGGATGCGGCGATCTGCTCCGCATATCTGGCGTAGATCTCCGGGTAGAGCAGATTCGACGGGGTGTTGACCAAGTCGCGGGCCAAGGCGACCGCATGTCCGATGGTCGCGGCGCGCTCGAACTCTTCTCGTTCCTGTTCGTGTCCGAGGCCGATCACGGTGATCTGCGGGGCGGAGTCGGCGGTGTCGAAATCATCGGCGGCAATGTTAGTGGTTTCGGTGGCATCCACGTCGGCACTGGCCTGTGTTTTCAATCCGGAATAGGAGTAGCCACCCAGCAGCAGGCCCTCGACGGTGGGGGCGACACCGAACTCGCTGGACACCACGGCGCGGTCGATTCCCTTCAGCGACCGCGCCGCCGCGCCCATCGCGCGTCGCACGGAGGAGTCGGAAGTGTCCTCGCCGAGACCAACGGCGACATAAAGGACACCGTCTACAACGACCCGGGTGGTCTCCCCGAGTGCGCAGGTAGTGCCCACCGCTTCCAGCGCCTCCAACAGTCCGTCGCGGGTGAGAGTGGACACCGGCAGCTCAAGGGCGTCGCCCTGGACGACGGGGATGAGCCGGGCTGCGCCGTCGATAAGCGCGGCCTCGGCGGAAGCTGCGAAGTCTACGCGCGGCAGGAGACCGTGGGAAGGGAGGACACCGGTGGTGTGGGAAAGCATTGAACGCACACTCCTTCTTGCAAGACGTTAACTACGTGCGAATCCGGGGCCCGATCCTACGTGAGCGCGGGAGTGCCCACGGTTGAGCGTCACCGTGCGGGCGTATGCTGGGGCACCATGACGAACTTGGAATTCACCGTGAAGATGAACGAGAATCCGGCGAGCGAAGAGCAGCGCGCCGAAATTCTCAAGAACCCGAAATTCGGCGAGAAATTCACCGATCACATGGTGGCCATCGACTGGTCTGAGGACGAAGGCTGGCACAACGCCCGCGTCGAGCCGTACGCGCCGATCGAATTCGACCCGGCGTCCATGGTCTTCCACTACGGCCAGGCGATCTTCGAGGGTCTGAAGGCGTACCGCCAGCCGGACGGATCCATCGCGACATTTCGGCCGGAGCAGAACGCGCGACGCATGCAGAATTCTGCTGAGCGTTTAGCCATGCCGGATCTGCCCGAGGAACTCTTCGTGGAATCCCTGCGCCAGATCGTCGACATCGACGAGGCCTGGGTGCCGGAGGCTGGCGGCGAAGCAGCCCTGTACCTGCGTCCGTTCATGATCTCCACGGAGATCAGCCTCGGCGTGAAGCCGGCCAGCACCTACACTTACTACGTCATCGCGTCCCCGGCCGGCGCTTACTTCTCCGGAGGCATCAAGCCGGTCAAGGTGTGGATCTCCGAGGACTACGTCCGCGCCGCGCCGGGTGGAACAGGTGCCGCTAAATTCGCGGGCAACTACGCGGCGTCCCTCCTCGCGCAGGCACAGGCCCAGGAGCAGGGCTGCGACCAGGTCGTGTGGCTGGATGCGATCGAGCGGACATATATCGAGGAAATGGGCGGCATGAATCTCATGTTCGTCTACGGCTCGGGAGATGGCGACGGGAACGTCAAGCTTGTCACACCGGAGCTGTCCGGCTCTCTGCTGCCCGGCATCACGCGCGACTCCCTGCTTCAGGTTGCACAAGACCTGGGGTACGAGACGGAGGAGCTGCGCATTTCGGTCGAAGACTGGAAGAACGATGTTGCGAAGGGGAAGATGACCGAATCCTTCGCGTGCGGCACCGCGGCCGTAATCACTCCGGTCGGCCACATCGTAGGCAACGACATCGACTTCACCGTCAACGACAATGAGGCGGGCGATGTCACCATGGCTCTGCGCGAGCGCCTGACCAAGATTCAGCGCGGCGAGGTCGAGGACACCCACGGCTGGGTCCACACGCTCATCCCAGCACCGTAGTTAGCGCTTATCGAAGTTTCACGGGGCCGGCATCATCGCCTGCCCCGTTTTGCGTATACATCTCGTCTCCGACCAGCTCTACCGCCGATGCGATCAACGGGAGCACTGCGGCACCGCCGGCGCCTTGGCCCGTGGTCATGTCGAGGGCAGCCACAGGGGTCAGATCGAGTGCGTGCAGACACACCTTATGGCACGGCTCCGGTGTCAGTTGGCTGGCGATCAGCCACTCCTTCACACCGGAGGCGAGCCGCTCGGCGGCGTAGGCGGCGGCGGAGGGGAACGCTCCGTCGATAAGCACGGGCGTGCGCCGCACCGCACATTGCGCAATGAACGCTGTCAGCGCAACGAAATCCGGCGAAGAAATTCGGCGCATCACTTCCGCGACATTATCGTGGGCGTCACGAGCGCGGAACATCGCGTCGCGTACCGCAGCGATCTTGATTTTCCAGATCTCGTCGTTGATTCCACTTCCACGACCGACGGCCATCACAGGCTCGGTGAAGGTGAGAGTGCCCACAACAGCGGCGGCCACGGTGGTGTTGGCCACCCCGATATCGCCAGGTATGACGATGCCACATCCGGCATCGACCGCGGTGTCTGCGACCTTTTTGCCGAGCTCCGCGGAGTTAGCGAATTGTTCATCGCTCATCGCGTCTTCGACATCGATTGCCCCGGAGCCCCGACTGATGAGCGATTCCGGCGCATCCACGCTGACGCGCACCAGCTCCACTGATGCCCCAGCCGCGCGCGCCAGCGTGTTCACGGGGGCCGCGCCCGCGGCAACCTCGTCGGCCTGCAGAGCGGAGGCATCTGGAGTGAACGCGGAGACACCTCGCCGAGCGATCCCGTGGTCGCCCGCGAAAACGACGATGCGCGGAGATACGACCGCACGAGGAGGAGCTTCGCCTTGGCGGCCGGCGACCCACGCACCGACGGAAGCGAGGCGGCCGAAAGACACGCCGCGCGGGTTTTCGGTCATGGCGGCGAGGACGCTCGCCTCAACAGCCCTATCCGGCAGCGGTACCTGGTCGAATTCCAATGAAACGCTCATGGTCGTGCCTGTCGTTCGAGGTTAAATCTTGGTGCCAGCTTCTACCCGTGGCTTTGGTGTGCGCCAACCGCGCGGCTGCGACGCGCGCGAGTAGGCATACATACCCAGCCCGAACCCAGTCTCGTCAGTATCGGGGAATTTCTCGCGCACGGCCCGGTTGGCTCGGCGGCCGATGAGGACGATCTCCACGAAGATGCCGATGATGAACACCATCGAAATGAGCGAGAGAATCTCAGCCACGCGCGGCAAGAAAATGCCAATGATCATGATGGCGAGCAGAACCACCATGGCCGGCAGCATGTAGTTGGACAAGAAGCGGCGCGAATCCACCCAATCGCGGACGTAACGACGGATCTCACCCTTGTCGCGGTCCATTAGGTAGCGCTCCTCGCCCGCATCCATGCGGGCCTGGATCTCCTTGTTCTGCTCGCGCCGCTCCTGCCGCTCCTTCTTCTTGTAGTCCTTCCATTCCTCCTTGGACATGGACGACTTCAGTTCTTTGCGCTTTTGCGCCTGCTGCGGTTTGGACATCGCGTTCGGGTCGCGGACGACACCGCGCTTGACCTCCTGGTCGTGGCGTTTCGGTGTCGGGCGGCCCTTTGGCGGGGTGTAACCCTTCGGCAGCGGCTTGCCGTCCTCGCCGACGTTCTTCTTCGCCGTCTGCCCAGCTTCGCTTGTGAAAGGCTTCGAGCTCCCGCCGAGGTCGAGCTTGGTGGAGCCGCCGTTAGCGGCCGCGTCATCGGCCGCAGGGGCATCGGATTTCTGCCAAGGAAGTTTCACGCACTCTAGGCTACAAAACACTGACGTGCAGGTGGGAATACGGGTGCAGTAGGTGACGTTATGGGTAATCAGAAGCACTGGTTTCAGCCTAAACGGTCTGTGAACAGCGCAAGTTAGGGTGTACTAGCATCCAGGTGCCGGCCCGGAGTAGGCTCGGTCCCCAACACGATTCGTAGGCAAGGAGAAACGATCATGACTGCACCGACTTCCGCAACCGGCGTGAAGCTCACAGAAGCAGCCGCTGCAAAGGCGAAGGCGCTGCTGGATCAGGAAGGACGCAACGACCTGTCCCTGCGCATCGCCGTTCAGCCGGGCGGCTGCGCCGGGCTGCGTTACCAACTCTACTTCGACGACCGTGACCTCGAAGGGGACAGGGCCGATGTCATCGGTGGTGTCCGTCTCGTGGTGGACAAAATGAGCGTCCCCTATCTGATGGGCGCCGAGATCGACTTCGCTGACACGATCGAGCAGCAGGGTTTCACCATCGATAACCCGAACGCAGGCGGGTCTTGCGCTTGCGGTGACTCCTTCAACTAAAGAGGAGAACTTTGCGCGAATGCCCCTCCGCTGGAAGCAGCGGAGGGCGGCAGAATGAGAAAAGGGAGCGCCCCAGTTGATCGGGGCACTCCCTTTCTGTTGAAACGATGGGCCGAGTACGGCGGCTAGAGATCCACCGGGTACTCGCGGTGCTCGATACCCGGATCGATGCGCTGCTCGACAAAGACGCCGTGCCAGATCATGAATGCCAACACGGTCCACAGACGACGTGAGTGATCGGAAACTCTGTCGCGGTGCTCTCTCAGCATCTCGAGGACCTCGGGTTTGTTGAAGATCTCGTCGGTCAGGGACTCCCGAATAGTCTCTTCGGCCCAGCCGTAGAGCTCGTCGCCCGCAAGCCAGTGGCGCATAGGTACGGGGAAACCGAGCTTCTTGCGGTTCAGGACATGCGGCGGAACGATCTGCTCCATGGCCTTGCGTAGCGCGTACTTTGTGGTTCCGTGGGAGATCTTCAGATCTGCCGGGATGGTTTCTGCGACGGCGAAGACCTCCTTATCCAAGAACGGCACGCGCAGCTCGAGGGAGTGTGCCATGTTGATCTTGTCTGCCTTGACCAAGATGTCGCCGCGCATCCAGGTGAACAAGTCGAGGTGCTGCATGCGCGCGACAGGATCCATGTCCTGCGAGCGGGCGTAGATCGGGGCGGTCACTTCGCGGTGATCCCATTCTGGCTTTGCCCACGGGAGAACGCGTCGCAACTGGTCGTAATTGAAGGAGCGGGCGTTGCCGTAATAGCGGGTTTCCATCGGTGAGGTGCCACGTTCGAGAAGAGACTTACCCTTCATTCCTTCCGGCAGAATCCGACCCAATTTGTTCAGTCCTTTGAGCAACGGGTCAGGCATCTTCTCGAAGGGTGCGAGCGACAAAGGCTCCTTATAAATGGTGTATCCACCGAAGAGTTCGTCGGCTCCTTCGCCTGAAAGCACCACCTTGACGTGCTTGCGAGCCTCCTGCGCGACAAAGAACAACGGAACGAGGGAAGGGTCCGCGACGGGGTCATCGAGGTACCACATGATCTTCGGGATCGCGTCCGCATACTCCTCAGGGGAGACGACTTTGACGATGTGCTCGACGCCGATCGCTTCAGCGGATTCGGCGGCGACATCCACCTCGGAGTACCCCTCGCGTTCGAAGCCCGTGGTGAAGGTCAAAAGATTCGGGTTGTGGCGCTTGGCAAGCGTCGCGATCGCTGTCGAGTCGATACCGCCGGAGAGGAAGGAGCCGACGGTAACGTCAGCACGCATATGCTTTGCGACGGAATCTTCCAGCGCCCCGGCGATCTTGGTGAACAGTTCCTCCTCTTTGTCCTTGGGCACAGGAAGAACATTGAACTGCGGGTTGAAGTAACGCTGCGCTTCGACCTGGCCACCGGGAGTGAGAGTGGCGGTGCAGCCGGATTCGAGGCGGCGAATCGAGCTGTGCAGAGATTCAGGCTCGGGAACGTACTGCAGGTCGACATAATGCTCGATGGCACGACGGTCCAGGCTGAGGTCTAGACCGAGCTGAGGTGCCATTTCCAGGAGGGCCTTTTTCTCGGAAGAGAAGACGGTGCCTGACTCAGTGGTGGCGTAGTACAGAGGCTTGATTCCGAATTGGTCGCGGGCGGCAAACATCGTTCGGGTCTCGGTGTCCCAGATAACGAAGGCGAACATGCCGCGAAGATGCTTGACCACTTCGGGGCCCCAGTGGTGGTAGCCGACGACAATGGTCTCCGAATCGCCCCCTGTGTTGAAGTCGAGTCCTGCGGCCGTCAGCTCCTCGCGCAACTCGACGTAGTTGTAAATCTCGCCGTTGAAAGTCAGGGCGTAACGTTCCGGATTCTCGGCCGGGCCCCAACGTAGCGGCTGGTGGGAATGCTCGAGGTCGATGATGGCGAGGCGATTGAAACCGAAGAGGGCGTCCTCGTCGTGCCATGTACCGGCAGCATCGGGGCCGCGGTGATAGAAGCATGGGAGAGCTCGCTCCGCTGCATCCGCGAACTCGGAAGCGTTGGAGGTGCTTGTCAGCATGGCGAGAAGACCGCACATGGGAATGACTCCTTAGATGGTCATTTAAGGAAAACGTTTTCAGCCCTACCCACAATAAAGCCCGGATGGACCACCGCCGGAATTGGCGACCATCCGCGTGGCGCGATGCCAGGGGTCGCGCCGGGGAAGGACTGTACGAGGGGCCACCTTTAGCCCGTCCCCAATAGGGGTGCAACTTCCGGTTGATATTCAGGCCGAATTATGTGACTGCTGACACACATGAGGAGGAGGGCGGTGGCTACGGGGCACGGTCATAGCAGGTAACCAGCGGGTAATGGGATTGTCGTCGGGCCGGCTTAGGTAGGCGGGCTGGACTGCCTGAACATGCGAACCCCGGCAGGTTAGGAACGGCGCGCAGATAATCTATTCTGACTGGGTAGGAATATTCTGCTGTCCTCTCCCGTGGCTGGAATCCAGTTGGGGCGGAGACATGAAGAGTATTCACAGCTTTTTCGTTTGTGTGGACAGGAAGGCAGACACACGTGGATACGGCAAAGAACCGTGGCCTGGCCAAGAAGATCGGAGTCGCAGGCGTGCTCGCGCTCAGCACTCTCGGTCTCGCTGGCTGTGAGGCTGAACCGCCGAGCGCATTGTCGAACTTGCTCGACATGGGCTGGCCGGACCCCGTCACCCCCGAAGGTGCAGGCTTGTACAACTTCTGGGTGTGGGTCTGGCTGGCGGCCTGGATCATCGGCATCATTATGTGGGGCATCTTCCTTTACGGCATCTTTGCCTGGGGTGGGAAGCGCCGCCAGAAGCAGGGCGCCGGGGAATTCCCGAAGCAGCTGCAGTACAACGTTCCGTTGGAGCTGGGACTGACCATTGTTCCGATCATTATTGTGATGGTCCTGTTCTTCTTCACCGTTCAGGCTCAGACCAAGGTCACTGCCCTGGATAAGGAACCGGAAGTCACCGTCGACGTCACCGGCTTCCAGTGGAACTGGAAGTTCGGTTACGCGCAGGTCGGTGCTGATCTTTCCCCGACGGGCTCCGATTATGACGGGGCGGACCTGGAGCGTCAAAAGCTGGCTGACGAGTCGAAGTACGACGATGACGACGTGCACAACGCGAACCCGATTCACGGTCATTCCATGTCAGACAAGTCCTACTTGAACTACAACAAGATCGAGACAGTGGGCACCACTGAGGAGGTCCCGGTTCTGGTCCTCCCGACGGACACTCCGATCGAGTTCCGCTTGGCGTCCGGCGACGTGTCCCACGCTTTCTGGGTCCCGGAGTTCCTGTTCAAACGCGACGTCTACTCCCACCCAGAGGCGAACCAGCAGGAACGTCGCTTCCAAATTGAAGAGATCAGCAAGGAAGGCGCCTTCGTCGGCCGCTGTGCTGAGATGTGCGGTACCTACCACTCCATGATGAACTTCGAGATCCGCGCGGTCTCCCCGGATAGGTTCCGCGACTACATGCGGTTCCGCGAACAGAACCCGAATGCGGCTAACTCCGAGGCCCTCGCATCCATTGGCGAAGAGCCCTTTGCAACGTCCACCCGTCCGTTCAACTCCGACCGAACCGGAACCCGCGACGGCGACAACGCCGTGCAGAACGTCTAAGAGAGGCTAGGAAAAGCAATGGGAACTGGAGCAAAAGTTTTCTACGCCAACGGCGTCTTTCTGACCATCATGGCGGTGTTGTACGCATTCGCCACGAATTTCGTCGGCGATGATGCCTACCTGTACGGCTACGAATGGGCCGGCGGCGTCGCGCTCATCTTGGCCTCGGCCTTCTCGTTCATGCTCGGTGGCTACCTGAACTTCACGGAAAAGCGCAGCGACGTTCTTCCGGAGGACTGGGAGGAAGCTGAGGTTGAAGACGGGGCAGGTGTTCTGGGCTTCTTCTCGCCGGGCTCGATCTGGCCGCTCGCAATGACCGGCGGCATCTGCCTCATGGCCTTCGGCATCGCCTTCTGGCAGCTGTGGCTGCTGGCTGTCGGATCTGTCATCTTGATCTGGGCGACCACCAAGCTGAACCTGCAGTACGGCATTCCGCGCGAAAAGCACTAGCAGTCAACGCCTTCCGCTAGAAGCGCACCCCCGCACCGATAATGGTGCGGGGGAATTTTCGTTGTTGGCGGTAGGCCACATAGCGACCGCGCCGAAACGGGGGTCAACCGAAAGTAGGGGAGAGTTCGTGTTTTCGCTGGGGCGAAATGTGAATCGCATCACACCCGGGAACTGTTTGAGGTGACTCCAGAGCGCGAGCGGCCCGGGAGATTAATCGCGCGCATCGAGGGGGGGTTGGGAGCAGTCTACGAGTTCGTCGATGACCAGCGTCGATGTGCGTCGTAAAGCGGCGCCTTTTAGTTCCCGACAATCTTGGGTGTACCGACACGCGGCTAACCGGCAATTAAAAGGGCAGGTCCACGTTGTGTTCACATGAAAAATCCGGGGGTGAACAAGGTGACTTTATGGATGAAAAGGGCGATACTGTAATGCGTGACGACTGCAACAACGAACCCAGGTATGGCGACAGCGCCCGACCGTCTCCCTGTGCTGAACCGGCCGAATATGGTCAGCGTGGGAACGATCGTGTTCCTCGCCCAAGAATTGATGTTCTTTGCCGGCTTGTTCGCGATGTACTTCACTTCGCGCGCAAACGGCATGTCCAACGGCGATTGGTCGAACCAAACGGCCCACCTAAACGTGGTCTTCGGCACGATCATCACCGTCGTTCTCGTGACCTCCTCGGTCACTTCTCAGATGGGTGTCTTCGCCGCTGAGAAGGGCGACGTCTTCGGTCTGCGCAAATGGTTCACGGTGACCATTGCGCTCGGCGTGGTCTTCTTGGGCCTCGTCGCATTTGAGTGGACCGAGATGGCTATGGCCGGTGTCACCCCGCAGGCTAGTGTGTACGGCTCGGTGTTCTACATCATCACCGGCTTCCACATGGCTCACGTGACGGCGGGAATCATCGCTTTCATTGTGGTCATGCTGCGCGTGGCCAAGTCGAAGTTCACTCCGGCGCAGGCAACCGCCGCCATGGTGACTTCGTACTACTGGCACTTCGTCGACGTCGTGTGGATCGGCGTGTTCGTTACTCTCTACCTGGTTCAGTAGCCCGTCCCTCACCGGACGTAAGCACGAACCACCGATTTTCGCTTAAGGGAACAACATGGATAACACCCCAAAGAAGGCGCGGAACCGCCGCAAGATGCGCCGCACCGCCGCCGGCGCTCTTGCGCTCGGTATCGGCCTGTCGGGTGCCGGCCTGCTGGCTACGGCCCTGACCCCGGATGCACAGGTGGCCACCGCCCAACGCGATGACCAAGCGCTGATCCAGGAGGGCAAGGACCTCTACGAGCAGGCCTGCATCACCTGCCACGGCGCAAACCTCCAGGGCGTGAAGGATCGCGGCCCGTCCCTCATCGGTACTGGCGAGGGCGCTGTGTACTTCCAGGTGAACTCCGGCCGTATGCCGATGATGTCTAACGATGCCCAGGCTGAGCGTAAGAAGCCGCGCTACTCCGAGGCGCAGACCTTGGCTTTGGCGGCATACGTCGCAGCTAACGGCGGCGGCCCGGAGCTCGTCTACAACGAAGACGGCTCGATCGCTATGGAAGAGCTTCGTGGCAAGAACTTCGATGGCGAAATCCAGGCTGCCGATGTTGCACGTGGCTCGGAGCTGTTCCGCCTGAACTGCGCTTCCTGCCACAACTTCACTGGACGCGGTGGTGCGCTGTCGTCCGGTAAGTACGCGCCGGTTCTGGACCCGGCCAATGAGCAGGAGATTTACCAGGCGATGCTGACTGGTCCGCAGAACATGCCGAAGTTCTCGGACCGCCAGCTGACAGCAGATGAAAAGCGCGACATCATCGCCTTCATCAAGTCGTCCAAGGAGACCCCGAGCCCCGCAGGTTGGGCGTTGGGCGGCATTGGCCCCGTCGCTGAGGGTCTGGCTATGTGGATCATTGGCGTCACCCTCGTCGGTGCAGCCGCAATGTGGATTGGATCGCGCTCATGAGCAACGAAGTGAAGAAGAATTACACCAGCGAGGAGCTGGACAAGATGAGCAACGCCGAGTTCGCCGCTCTGGGCACCGAGCTTGACGACGTTACGGTGGCGTACCGGAAGGAACGCTTTCCGATCGAGAACGACCCTGCTGAGCAGCGTGCGCAAACCGGCATCAACATTTGGTTGGTGCTCTCAATCATCGCGGGTCTTGCTTTCTTAGGCGTCTACCTGTTCTGGCCATGGGAGGCTCGCTTCCACGGCCAAGAGGGCTTGTGGAAGTACAGTCTGTACACTCCGCTACTCGGCCTGACATCGGGCCTGTCGCTCGTTTCCCTTGGCGTAGCTATTGTGCAGTACGTCAAGAAGTTCGTGCCGGAGGAGATCGCGGTGCAGCGTCGCCACGACGGCCGCTCTTCGGAGCTCGACCGGCGTACGACGACCGCCCTGCTCAACGATGCGTGGCAGACCTCCACTCTTGGTCGCCGCAACGTGATGAAGGGTCTTCTTGGCGGTGCCGGACTGATGGCCGGATTGGTCATCATCGCTCCGCTCGGCGGCATCATCAAGAACCCGTGGCGCGTCCGCCACGAGATGAACTACAACGGCGACGGCACTCTGTGGACCCAGGGCTGGTCCCTGGCCCGCGAAGGCAAGAAGCTGTACCTGGGTCGTGACACGGCCGCCATCGCCGAACTGCACGAAACGGGTGCTGGCAAGCACTACAGCACCGCTGGTGTTTCCCGCCTCGTGCGCATGCGTCCGGAGGATCTCGATGCGGCCGCCATGGAAACGGTCTTCCCGCTGTTGGAAGAGGACGTCAACGACGGCAATAAGTACGACCCGGAGCGCGACGTGTACGAGAACCACATGCACTCCATCCACGGTCCGCGTAACGCCGTCATGCTGATCCGCCTGCGTTCGTCCGACGCCGAGAAGGTCGTCGAGCGCGAGGGTCAGGAGGACTTCCACTACGGCGATTACTACGCCTACTCCAAGATTTGCACGCACATTGGTTGCCCGACCTCGCTGTACGAGGCCCAGACCAACCGCATTTTGTGCCCGTGCCACCAGTCGCAGTTCGATGCGCTGGAGCACGGCAAGCCGGTCTTCGGCCCGGCGGCGCGCGCACTGCCGCAGCTGCCGATCGAAATTGACGAAGACGGTTACCTCATCGCCCGCGGGGACTTCATTGAGCCCGTCGGCCCGGCCTTCTGGGAGCGTAAGTCATAATGAGCACGAAACTGGAACAAGCCGCGGACAACATCGACTCGCGGTACACAATCTCGGGCATTCTTCGCCCGCAGCTGAACAAGGTCTTCCCGACTCACTGGTCCTTCATGCTAGGTGAGATGGCGCTGTACAGCTTCATCATTCTCCTGCTGACCGGTGTGTACCTCGCCCTGTTCTTCGATCCCTCGATCACCAAGGTGATCTACGACGGCGGCTACCTCCCGCTCAACGGTGTCGAGATGTCGCGCGCATACGCGACGGCGCTGGACATTTCCTTCGAGGTGCGTGGCGGCCTGTTTGTACGTCAGATGCACCACTGGGCTGCCCTCATGTTCATGATGGCAATGTTCGCCCACATGCTGCGTATCTTCTTCACCGGCGCTTTCCGTCGCCCGCGTGAAGCGAACTGGATTATTGGCGTCACCCTTATCCTGCTGGGCATGGCAGAGGGCTTCATGGGCTACTCCCTTCCGGACGACCTGCTCTCCGGCGTCGGTCTGCGAATCATGTCCGCGATTATCGTGGGTCTGCCCATCATCGGTACCTGGCTCCACTGGGCGATGTTCGGCGGCGATTTCCCGTCCGACCTCATGCTGGACCGTTTCTACATCCTCCACGTTCTGATTCTCCCGGGCATCATTCTCGCGCTCATCGCTGCGCACCTGCTGCTCGTCTGGTTCCAGAAGCACACCCAGTTCCCCGGGCCGGGTCGCTCCGAGAACAACGTCGTGGGTATCCGCATTATGCCGGTCTTCGCTGTGAAGGCAGTCGGCTTCGGTCTCCTGGTCTTCGGTGTCCTGGCTCTCATGGCAGGTCTCACCACCATCAACGCCATCTGGAATATCGGCCCGTACAACCCGTCGCAGGTCTCCGCTGGTTCCCAGCCGGATATTTACATGCTCTGGACTGACGGTGCCGCACGTGTCATGCCGGCGTGGGAGCTTTACTTGGGCAACTACACCATCCCGGGCGTGTTCTGGGTTGCGCTGCTCGCCGGCCTCATGGTTGTTCTGCTGCTGACCTACCCGTTCATCGAGAAGAAGGTGACGGGCGACGATGCCCACCACAACCTGTTGCAGCGTCCGCGCGATGTACCGGTTCGCACCGGTATCGGCGTGATGGCTCTGGTCTTCTTCCTGCTGCTGACGCTGTCCGGTGGTAACGACCTGTTTGCTTACCACTTCCAGATCTCGCTCAACGCGATGACCTGGGTCGGTCGTATCGGCCTGATCGTACTGCCGCCGTTGGCTTACTTCATCACCTACCGTATTTGCGTCGGTCTGCAACGCAGTGACCGCGAGGTTCTTGAGCATGGTCTGGAGACCGGCGTGATCAAGAAGCTGCCGAACGGTGCGTTCGTTGGCGTCCACCAGCCGCTCGGGCCGGTCGACGACCACGGTCACCAGCTGCCACTCGAGTACGCGGGTGCCCGCGTGCCGAAGCAAATGAACGAGCTCGGTTATGCCGACTCTGAGACCTCCGGAGTCTTTTCGCCAGATGATCCGTCGATCACAGCGAAGCGCAATGAGATTAAGCGCGCTAACCACCACGAAGAGGTGGAGACCCTCCGTGCCCTCGAGGCCGAGAAGGAGCTCTCCGACCGCGACGCTGGTGCCTCGGTGCGCAAGCGCAAATAGGACGCGCTAGTAAGCGTCTAGCCTCCTCCCTCGCGCTCCACGTCAACACCGTGGGGTAGGGAGGAGGTTTCGTCTTTTATAGCGTTTGAGTAACGGTGTGGCGAGCGTCACAAAAGAGTTTCTGGATGCAAGTGGTCGCTTGAACGGCGTTGGGTCTTCAGGTGAAGAAATTGTAAAACTGCAGCGTAGCGTAACTGCGTCTTGCGAATTCCCGGAAGCTGGGATGCGCCTGTGAGCGGCGACCGGTCCCGCAGACCACTAAAATCAGAAAATTACGAATTGATAACGGGCGCGCCGCTAGACAACATCCGTATCCATTTCGTAACCTATTCGAGACCTTGCGACCGCAGAGGCGCAAGCGATAAGACATCTGAACACTAAGCCGAATTCCGTCTCAGACCGAAAAGGGATGGAAGCCGGGGAACCGACACAACACCTGGGGTGAATGGAAGCAAGGGGCGTTGAAAGCGCTGGAGCTTCCCAAGGTGATTTCCTGCATCGAACCCGACAGCTAACCCGGTAGGCGTCACTGGAACATATTGGAGATTGTCCATGGCTAAGCACCGCCGTCAGAACGCGTCTGCAAAGCGCAGCATCGCTACCGCCTCCGCGATCCTCGCGGGTGCGACCCTCATTGCACCGACCACCGCTAACGCCGCGCAGGTGAAAGTTCCCAACTCGGGAATCGCTACTGAGATCCCGGGGATTGAGAATGTTCCGGGGATTGCTAATGTTCCGGGTATTGACCAGTGGATCCCGTCCCTGGCCGGTAAGGGCGACCAGAGTGCTGATGTTCGCGCCGCCATCGCCGCTGTCAAGAACGTGCCGGGAATCACGAACGTGCCGGGCTTCAATGACTGGATCAACGGCGTCGAGGCTCAGTACGCGCCGGCCGCTAAGGCCGAGTACCGCGCTGTGAATAAGCCTGCTGCTCCGGCCCCGGCTCCGAAGCAGTCCCAGGGCGACCGTATTGTGTCCATTGCTAAGTCCAAGATCGGCTCCCCGTACGTCTACGGTGCTGCTGGCCCGAACGCATTCGACTGCTCCGGTTTCACCTCCTGGGTCCACGCTCAGGTTGGTAAGCAGATTCCGCGCACCTCCGGTGCACAGGCATCCGCCGGCCGTAAGGTCGCGATTTCCGATTTGCAGCCGGGCGATGTCGTCGTCTACTACAGCGGTGCCTCCCACGTTGCCATCTACGCGGGTAACGGTCAGATCATTGACGCGCTGAACTCCGGCACCCCGGTGGGCTACCGCCCGCTGAACTACATGCCGATTCACTCGGCTGTCCGGTTCTAAGAGGCAATTCAGCGCTCTCGTCCGGCCGCATTTCCCGTGTTAAGTCTAAGCGGGGAATGCGGCCGGTTTCGCACTTTTTGGCCACTCCAGTCACATCAGGGATCACTGGAAACTTTCTTCCGCGAGTGTTTGACCAGTGGCGAGCGACCGATTAACTTTGTTACAAGTTTGTAACCCTCATCTTTTCTGCGGCCCAGTTTATGGGCTCTTCTCTGTTTCTGAAAGAGGTTTTCCAGATGGGTAAGCACCGCGCATCCACTCGTTCATCCACTCGTTTTGGCTTCCGCACCGTCCTTGCTTCCGCTGGTATGGCAGCTGTCGTCACTGCATCTGGTGTTCCGGTGCCAGCTCAGGCGGATGAAGTCGAAGAGTTGATCAAGCAGATGAGCGCGACGTCGGACAAAGCCACTGCGAAAGCCGAAGAGGTCAAGCAGATTGAGGCAGACATCGAGAGGGGCGAGCGTGAGGTCGCCGCGTTGAAGAAAACGGCGGAGGTCGCACAGCGTGATGCCCGCAAGGCTGCGACGGCTCAGGACGGTGCCCAAGGCGAAGTGAACAACCACGCCAGGGCTCAATACCGCAACCTGTCCAACGACGCGAACGTCAATGCTCTTGAATCGGCGAACCCTCAAGAGGCGATCGACCGCGCAGCGTACTTGGGTTCGTTGTCCCGTTCGGCCCAGCGGACTTTGAATGAGTCACAGCGGTTGAATAAGGAAGCTGCGCAGCGCGCAACAGACGCGAACATTGCTGTCGCCGTGGCCAATTACCGTCAGGCGGAACTCGAGGGCAAACGAAAGAAGCTCGACAGTGAGCGCCGCGAGCTCGAGGACAGGGTCAAGGATGTTGAACAGCGGGTGGATGCCTTCACTCCTGAGCAGCGTTCGCGGTGGGAGTCCAAGAACGGTCCTGTGAGCTTGAACGTTCCGCCTTCGGCCACAGCGAACGGTGTGGTCGGAGCCGCGTTGTCGAAGATCGGTTCCCCGTATGGCTGGGGTGCGGCCGGTCCGAATCAGTTCGATTGCTCGGGGCTGATGTACTGGGCGTACGCCCAGAATGGTAAGTCCATTCCGCGTACGTCCCAGGCGCAGCTGGCGGGTGGCACGCCAGTGTCGATGTCTGAGCTGCAGCCGGGCGACATTATCGGGTACTACCCGGGCGTGACCCACGTTGCCATGTACGTCGGCAACGGTCAGGTTGTTCACGCTTCGGATTACGGTATCCCGGTCCAGGTTGTCCCGGTCAATTCCATGCCTGCTCAGGGAGCTGTCCGCTACTAGCGGAGTATGACGACATTATTGGTTACGAATGATTTCCCGCCCACTGTCGGCGGGATTCAGTCGTATCTGCGGGATTTCACCGGTGAAATAGTGCGGCTCCTTGGGCCTGAGTCTCTCGTCGTCTTCGCGTCCACCCAAGACAAGCAGGGGTCCGCGCTTTTCGACGCCACGGTTCCATTTCCCGTCCACCGCTGGCCCTCCACAGTGATGCTGCCTACCCCCGCGACTGTCCGCCGCATGAGTGCTTTGATCCGTGAGCACGACATCAGAACTGTGTGGTTCGGCGCATCGGCTCCTTTGGCTGTGATGGCTCCTGCTGCGCGGCGGGCGGGAGCCGCACGGATCGTTGCCACGACTCACGGGCACGAAGTCGGCTGGTCTATGTTGCCTGGAGCGCGGCAGGTGCTGCGGCGTATCGGTGCTTCCGCCGACACGGTGACATACGTCTCCGAGTTCACTTTCAACCGTTTCCACAGGGCATTCGGGAGCCACCCGGAATTCGTGCACCTGCCGTCCGGCGTGGACATCGATTTCTTCCGTCCTGCGACTGACGGTCAGCGAGCCGCCGCGCGGAGACGAAACAATCTCGGGGTGGGACCATTGGTCGTCGTTGCATCTCGTCTGGTTCCGCGGAAAGGGCAGGACCGGTTGATTGAGTGCTGGCCGACGGTACGCGACGCTGTCCCCGGCGCCAAGCTCGCTGTGGTGGGGCAGGGAAGCTACGGCAAATACCTGAGGCGACTTGCCGCGCGCCACGGTGTCGAGGAAGACGTGTGCTTCCTCGGACGCTTACCGCGGGAAGAGATGCGCGATGTAGTTGCTGCTGCCGATGTCATGGCCATGCCAGCCCGGACCCGCGGCGGCGGATTGGACGTTGAAGGATTGGGCATTGTCTACCTCGAGGCGCAGGCGTGCGGTGTCCCGGTGATAGCGGGGAATTCTGGGGGTGCGCCAGAGACAGTCACCGACGACACAGGCATCGTCGTGGATGGGCAAGACCACGAGGAGATCGCCCGGGCTGTGATTACGCTGCTGGGGGACCCCGGCCGTCGAAAAGCGATGGCCGAAGCGGGGTGCGCAATGGTGCGCGAGCGGTTCTCCTGGCCTGTATTGGGAAGCCGCTTGGCTGAATGTCTTCAGCCCGCTGGTGCTGGGTGAGGAAGGAAGGGTCCCGAAGCGGCGGGGCTAGAATGTTGACTCATGCCTACGCAAGACAGTGCCGCTCCACTCACCATCGGCTTCGACATCGGCGGTACGAACACCCGTGCGGGCGTAGTCGACTGCAATGGCACTGTCATGGACACAGTGTCCACCCACACGCCTGAGGACGAGGATGGCCTTGTCCACGCCATCGTTGAACTCGTGGAGCAGTTGCGCCGCATTCACCCCGTCGCGGCAGTGGGGGTTGCAGTTGCCGGTTTTCTGGATCCGGCGTGCGAAGTGGTTCGTTTCGCTCCGCATCTGCCCTGGCGCGACAATGAGCCGGTCCGTGACATTCTCCAGCAGGAACTCGAGTTACCCGTCCGGCTGGAGCACGACGCCAATTCGGCGGCGTGGGGTGAATACCGCTTCGGCGCCGCGAAAGACGTTGACACGTGGGTACTGTTTGCCGTCGGCACCGGCATCGGCGCCACACTCATGCACCACGGGGAAATCTACCGGGGATCCTTTGGAACCGCGCCTGAATTCGGTCACCTCACGGTAGTGCCCGGCGGGCGCGCTTGCTCCTGCGGCAAACGCGGCTGCTTGGAACGGTACGCGTCAGGTACCGCACTGGTGGATACGGCAGTGGAGATCGCGGAACGGGGCGGGTTTGAAAGTTGCGGGCTCTACCGGCGCGTCGTGGATAAGCGTGCATCCGGAAACGATGTCGTGTCTGCTGCCCGTTCCGGCGACGCGCTGGCGCTGGCGACGATGGATCACTTTGCCACGTGGCTCGGGCAAGGCCTGTCCATTGTGTGCGACGTGATGGACCCGGAGCTCATCGTCCTCGGCGGGGGAGTGAGCCAAGATGCGGATTTGTTCCTGGACAACGCCTGCGCTGGCATGAATGCGGGTGCCGTCGGAGCAGGATTCCGTCCCACGCCGCGCCTGCAAACCGCTGAGCTCGGTGCGCAGGCAGGTATGATTGGCGTTGCTGATTTGGCCCGAGACCTGGTTTAGAGGAAGCATGAACAACAAGTGGTACAAGTTTTTCAAGTACATCCTGATCGGGCCGTGGCTGCGGGTCTGGAACAGGCCTGAGACTGAAGGCCTGGGGAACATCCCCCCGGAGGGGACACCGGCGCTCATGGTGTCAAACCACCAGGCCGTGATGGATTCCTTCTACTTCCCGCTGGTTTGTCCGCGTCAGCTCGTGCACCCCGCGAAGAAGGAGTACTTCACCTCCCCGGGCATCTCCGGCGCCATCCAGAAATTCTTCATGACGTCTGTGGGGCAGGTGCCCATCGACCGTGATGCCAAGGACGCGGGAGACAACCTCGTTAAAGTGACACAAGAGGTCTTCGACAACGGGGACTTGTTCTGCATCTACCCGGAGGGCACGCGCTCCCCGGACGGCCGTATTTACAGGGGCAAGACCGGCATGGCCCGCGTAGCTATGAACTCCGGTGTTCCGTGCATTCCGGTCGCCATGATCGGCACCCGCAACGCCAACCCGATCGGTACATGGATTCCACGCCCCGCCAAGGTGCGTGTCAAGATCGGCCAACCCGTCGATCCGCACCAGTGGGCACGCGACCACGGCTACAATCCGAACGATTCCGCCGTCTGGCGCCCGTTCACTGACTTCTTCATCCAGCAGCTCGTCGAGCTGTCCGGCTACGACCACGTCGACGCGTACGCCGCCGACGTGAAGAAATCGCTCGAGGCGGGAAACGGCTACCCGGAGGGCACGGAGCCTGACTGGCAGAAAATGCAGTGAGGTACTTCTACGACACCGAGTTCATCGAGGACGGGGCGACCATCGAGCTGATCTCGATCGGCATCGTCGCGGAAGACGGACGCGAGTACTACGCAGTGTCCACCGACTTCGACGCATCCCGCGCGAATCCGTGGGTGCGGGAGAACGTTCTAGAGAAGTTGCCTAACCCGCAACGCCCCGAATGGAAACCGAAGCAGACCATTCGCGAGGAGGTCTTCGCGTTCCTTACCGCCACGGACTCGAAGCCGGAATTGTGGGCGTGGGTTGGGGCCTATGATCATGTCGTGTTGGCGCAGCTCTGGGGGGATATGGCCAAATTACCCAAGGAGATGCCCCGCTACACGCGTGAGCTGCGGCAATATTGGGACATGGCCGGACGCCCCACGCTGCCCCCGGCACCCCAAGGCAACCACGATGCACTGGTGGATGCCCGCCATAACCTCCTTAAATTCAGGATCTGCTCGCGTTCCTTGCCTCTAGATCGGCGCGGTCACGCCACTGTCCGGCACCAATGACCCAGCTCATTTCGACCACGTGCTACGTCTTCAGCTGAGGACGTGCTAGAAGTAAAGGGGTGAGTTGGACAGTAGACATCCCCAAAGAAGTGTTGCCCGATCTGCCGCCGCTTCCCGGTGACATCAATGAGGCGTTTCAGGACGTCGTTTCCCGTGATGCGAAGCAGCAGCCGACATGGGATGAGAATGCGTCCCTGTACGTGCGCAAGATCCTTGAGTCGGTTCCGCCTGTCGTGGTGGCGCCCGAGGTACACAAGCTGAAGAAGCAGTTGGCTGAGGTAGCCAACGGTGAGGCGTTCTTGCTGCAGGGTGGTGACTGCGCTGAGACCTTCGAGTCCAACACTGAGCCGCACATTCGCGCCAACATCAAGACGCTGCTGCAGATGGCGGTGGTGCTTACCTACGGTGCATCCACCCCTGTGGTGAAGCTCGCCCGCATTGCCGGACAGTACGCCAAGCCGCGCTCTTCCGACCTGGATGAGAACGGTCTGCCGAATTACCGCGGCGATATTGTCAACGGTGTGGAGCCCACCGAGGAGTCCCGCCGCCACGACCCGGCCCGCATGGTCCGTGCGTACGCGAACTCATCGGCAGCAATGAACTTGGTGCGTGCCCTGACCACGTCGGGTACGGCCGACCTGTACCGCGTCGAGGCGTGGAACCGCGAGTTCGTGGCCAACTCCGCTGCCGGTGCACGCTACGAGGCCCTCTCGCGCGAAATCACCCGCTCCCTGCACTTCATGGATGCATGTGGAGTCAACGACCGTGAGCTGCGAACCTCCGAAATCTACGCGTCTCACGAGGCACTGCTCGTGGACTACGAGCGTGCTATGCTGCGCCTGGCGGAGGACGAGAAGGGAGAGACTAAGCTCTACGACCTGTCCGCGCACCAGCTGTGGATCGGTGAGCGCACCCGCGGGCTGGAGGACTTCCACGTCAACTTCGCGGCTTTGATCGACAACCCGATCGGCATCAAGCTCGGACCTTCGGTGACTCCGGAAGAAGCTGTTGCGTACGCCGACAAGCTGGACCCGAACCGTGAGCCCGGCCGTCTCACCATGGTGGCCCGAATGGGGCACGATAAGGTCCGCGACGTGTTGCCGGGCATTGTCGACGCTGTCGAACGTTCCGGCCATAAGGTCGTGTGGCAGTCCGACCCGATGCACGGCAACACCTTCACCGCGTCCAACGGGTACAAGACCCGCCACTTCGACAAGATCATTGACGAGGTCCAGGGCTTCTTCGAGGTACACCGTCACTTGGGTACCCACCCAGGCGGCATCCACATCGAGTTGACCGGCGAGCACGTTACCGAGTGCCTCGGCGGCGCGCAGGACATCACCGACATCGATCTCCCGGGCCGCTACGAGTCCGCCTGCGACCCGCGCCTGAACACCGAGCAAGCTCTGGAGTTGGCGTTCCTCGTCGCGGAGATGCTCCGCAACTAGCGTTCACCGCTTAGATCGGCCCGGAATTACTCCGGCATCCGAAGGATTTCCGGGATCTCACCGTAGGCCCCGGAGCCGAACCACCAGCCACCGACAGCAACTGCTGCGGTGGCTGTTGCTATGAGGAGCAAAGCTACTACCACGGCGACACCTGAGCGGTTAGTCTCCACCGGGGGAAGCTCAGGTTCCGGATGGTCGAGGCTTCTCTCGAGGATCTTGTCCCGATCCAACGGGGGCACATGGGGTTCGTACGGTGCCGGTGCTGGGACCGGGGCCACCGGGACCACTACCGGGGCATGAGTCGGTGCAGGGGCCGCCGGGTACCGGTACGGGGAAGCAGGTTCTGCTTCTCTCGCGGCCCTGTTTGGCTGCTCAGGCTGGCGGTGCGTTGCCGGAGCATCCATCTGAGTCACGCTGGTGGGGATCGCCGCTACCCGGTTCGCCGCCGACTGGGTGGGGGCGGGGACAGTGAAATCCGGAAGCCCTAGCTCGAACGCCACGTCGTCGAGCGCAGCCAGGAATTCGTCGGCATCCGTGAAACGTTCGCGGGGATCGCGGGCGGTGGCGGTGGCCACGAGCTCGTCGAAAAGCTTGGGTATGCCCGGCATGCGTGAGGACGGCGCGGGGACATCGAGGCGAAGGCGCACAAGCGCGTGAGAGAGCGATGTGTCCCCGTCGAACGGAACAGTTCCGGTGAGCAGCTCAAACAAGACGATTCCGGCAGAGTACACGTCAGACGCCTGGGTGATCTCGCTCCCGTCGACCTGCTCTGGGGAGAGGTACGCGACGGTTCCAACGATCTGGTCGGTTGAATGATGCGCGTCATCAGCGGCGCGGACGAGGCCGAAGTCGGCGAGCTTCACTGTGTTGTCGCCGTTGATGAGAATGTTGTCCGGTTTGATGTCGCGGTGCACGAGGCCGCGGCGGTGGGCGACGGACAGGCCTGTCAGCGTCGCGCGCATGACGGCGGCGGCCGCATGGGGCGGCATCGGGCCGCGCTCGGCGAGCAGCTCCCGCAACGTGCCCCCAGTGATGAGCTCCATGATGAGGAACACGTCCTCGCCTGCGGCAGAGAAATCGTACACATTGACCAGATTCGGGTGGCTGAGCTGCGCCATTGCGCGGGCCTCGCGGGCGAATCGGTCCAGGAAGACGTCGTCGTGGACGTAGCGTTCGTCCATGACCTTTGCGGCCACCTCGCGTCCCAGGCGTGTGTCCAGGCAGCGGTACACGGTTGACATGCCGCCGCGCGCAATGGGGCGGTCGATGAGATACCGGTCTTCCAGCACATCGCCGGCTGCGAGGTGAGTCATGCCGTCCAGTATGGTGCACGCACTGCGTTGAACGGTAGCAACCCCCGTTACGCGTAGAGTGGCGGGCGTGAGTTTTACAGAGCACGACACCAACGCCCGTGACATCGACGCGCTGTTGAACGGCGAAGAGCTGTTGACGTTTCCTGAGGTAGCTGAGCGCCTCGGTGTCCCCGTGACCAAGGTGCACGACTACGTCAACGCCGGCAAGCTCGTGTCCCACAAACAGGGCAGCACGAGAGTGATCCCCGAGCTGTTGCTCGATGAGGGCAAGGACCTATCCAAGTTCATCGCGGGTGCCATCACCGTGCTTCTCGACGGTGGCTTCAACCAGGACGAGATCCTGATCTACTTGTTCACCGAGGACGAGAGTTTGCCGGGCCGGCCAATCGATGCGCTGCACGGTCACGGCGCGCGCGAAGTGATCAGGCGCGCGCAGGCGATGGCGTTCTAGCCGTCCGCGTTTCACCGCCGCCATCGGCGCCGGGTGTCCGCGGCAGCACGTAGGCTGCGGCGCACCATCCAACGACAACAGCCACGAGCATCCACGCGCCGTTGTAGAAGTTGTGGTTGCCGCTGCCGCTGAACGCCAGCGCAACGATGACGGACACACCAACGGCTAGGCGTGTCATCCACCGCGGGGGATTGAATGTGCCCGCCACGGAGAGTGCGGAAGCGAAGTACCAGGGCAACGTCACCGCATTGAACACGAACGCGACCATGTAGGCCAAAGCCATTCCCATGATGTTGCGGCGCTCAGTCTGCCGGAACAACCACCACATGACGACGAGACCAACGAGCATGAGCACAGAGCCCGCCGTTCTCGTTGCACTGAGGACAACGTTGTAGGGGAATTCTTCGTCGAAAAGCTGGATGAACGGCGTGATGGCGTCGGCTGCAAGTGTTGCCCCCGACAGTGGGTTGACAACCTTCGAATTGCCGGAGATCTGCTCCAGCCACCCCCACGATGTGCCCGAGGCGACCGTCACGGCTGCAACGGAAACGACCGCGACCGCGACCACAGCGAAACCGGACACGAGGAAAGCTCCCACCCGCCGGGCGTGGCGTGCGGCATCAGGTGCGTAGTGGTGCGCGGCCATCCACACGATGAACGGCAAGGTCACTGCGGCGGTCGCCTTGAGGGACACAGCGACACCGGCGGCGACTGTTCCAAGCACGAAACGGCGGTTCAGGCATGCCAACAGACCGAGGCTGACCAAGCCGACCATCACCGATTCATTGTGCATGCCGCCAACCATGTGGATGAGCATGACGGGGTTGGCCACGCCGAGCCACAGTGCAAGCGCGGGATCGCCGCCGAGCCGCCGCGCAATCCGTGGAATCGCCCACGCGATGGCTGCGAACCCTGCCAGGGAAATGAATTTGTAGCAGATGATGCCAGCCATCACGTTCTCGCCGACGAAGCTGGTCACTCCGTTGCCGATCCACAGGTGCAGGGGGCCGTACGGGGTGGTTGTGTTGCGCCAATCGTGGGAGACCTCCAGCAGATACGGCCCGGGATTCACAGCGGCGCCCTCGGAATACGGATCGAATCCGTCGCGGACCATGGCACCCTGCATGAGGTAGGAGTACACGTCCCGCGACATGAGTGGTGTGGCGAGCAGCAGCGGGGCAGCGGAGGACCACAGTGCGGATCGGGCGTAGCTCAGACGATCCGCAACGACAGCGGCGGCGGAGTCGGCTGGGCCTTCTCTCTCGGGCACGATGTGGCGCCCGACGGCAACCCACCCGGCCACGAGAAGAAACAAGCCCACAACTAGAGCGATGTTGAACAGACCGCGTGCGTGGCCGTACGCGAGAAACTCGAGTCCTAGGTGGTCTAGCATTCCGCCGCGGTTGCGGGTCGCGCCGGCCCCGAAAGAACCGACTGCGAGAAGCGCGGAGCCGATGATGCCCAGCCGCACGGCCGTCGTTGGGGAGACATGTCTTTTCATCGCCACCGCGCTCCTTACTTGCGGCGGGATGTCGCTTTGATTGCCAGGTCAGTGAGGGTCTCAACCGAGTCAGCACTGATTCCGGCATTGTCCAAGTATTTCAGGCCGGATTCGGTCAGCTGGCTGATGCGTTCCTCGACGATGTCCATGGCACCGGTGGATTCGATGATGCGGGCAAGCTCTGCGATCTCGACCGGGTCTGTGGCAGTACCGATGCCAGCCCGCAACCTCTCGGCGGCTGCCTGATCGGAGGAGTCTGCTGCTTGCAGAGCGATCGCGTAGAGGGCGGTCCGCTTACCTTCGCGCAGGTCGTCGCCGGCCGGCTTGCCGGTCACACCCGGATCACCGAAGACGCCCAAGAGATCGTCGCGAAGCTGGAATGCCATACCGATATCCCGGCCGTATCCGCGCAACGCAGCGATGGTCTCCGCACCCGCATCCGCGATTGCCGCTCCGAGATGCAAAGGGCGCTCGACCGTGTACGCGGCCGTCTTGTACCGGTTGACGGCGTTGGCCATCTCTTCGCTCTCGCTGTTGGACGCCTCGAGCGAGATATCCAAGATCTGCCCGCCGATCACCTCCGCGCGCATCCCACGCCACGGTTCGGCAGCGCGGAGTAGCGCCGCCTCGCTGAGTCCCGAATCACGCCACATGTCGTCCGCCCACACGAGCGCGAGATCCCCCAATAAAATAGCGACGTTTTCGCCGTAGGTGTCCGAATCTCCGTTCCACTTGTGCTGCGCGTGTTCGGCGGCGATTGCCCGGTGCACCGTGGGTCTGCCGCGCCGGGTGTCGGAGGCGTCGATGATGTCATCGTGGATGAGCGCGCAAGCCTGAATCAGTTCCAACGAGCTGACCGCGCGAAGGACTGCCGCGGGGTCTTCGGCTCCGATGTCCCCGTCCACAGTCGCCGCGTACCCCACCCAGCCATAAGTTGGACGGATGCGTTTCCCGCCGCCGAGCACGAAATCTCGAACGTGCCCCGCGGCTTGCGCGACGGGACCGCCGATTTCGCTAATCGACGCCACGCTGGACTCAAGGAAATCCTCGAGCTCCCGTTCAACTGCCCCAGGGACATCCGCGACAGATACTAGGGGTGTGCGCTCGCTCAACAGTCGTAGCTCCTTATCCTGCGGGGTGGGACGATTACGGCACACTCTACCGGGGGTGAACTCACAGTAGTGGCAATGTCCGCCCGAGAACGGCGAAGGGGCGGGGATCACCCGCATAGGTGAAATTGCGCAGCACATCCCGGAACCCCAGGGAACGGTAAAGACCGAATGCCGCGTTAGCTTCGCGCGGCACCTCGGGCGTGGACAGCAGAACAAAAGGCTGGGGAGCCTGGCTTAGGAGACGGGTAATCAGGGTGCGGCCAATTCCTCCACCTTGCAGTTGTGGGGAGACATGTATTTCTGCGAGCTCGAAATAACTGTCCACGATTTCGATCATGTGCGGGGTCATGGCGTGGTTGTTCACCAGTCCGCTGCGCAGTTGCCGGTCCCACCACCGATTCGGGGACCCACGGAACCCGTATGCGATCCCCGCTAGTTCGTCATTTGCGAATGCAGCCACGGCGGCGAAATCCCGCTCTGTGGAGTCGCGCTGCCAGACGTTCACGCGTTGCTCGCGGATGGATACGGGGTAATTCATTGCCCTGATGTAGAGATCCACGAGTTGCGGCGACATGGCAGAGAACTCGTGCGGGGACAGATCGCGGAAAGTGACGGACACGGTCTCCATCGAACCACGCAAACAAAGCGGTTGCGCACTGTTTGGGTTATCCACAGGGTTGCCCCTCCTATTAGTGCATGTCACGGGCAATTTGGGGCGCGCCCCCGGATCCAAGATCGAAAACATGTTCGAACATGTCGCTGTGGTGTCCACGTCGGTTTCTAGTGTGAAGTCACACCATGAATCGGGGCCACGGTATCGAAAGGTCTCTCAGGGAGGGAGCCGAAATGTCCAGTGTGATCTCAGCAACGACCGGGGCGGTATACGGGGCGACCCCCGCTATGTCGCGGCATGACGAATTTGTTGGGGCAGCAGGCCTGCTTTTAGAAGATGCGCGCGGCCAGCTTGCGGCGGGGGCCGCAGACCTCGCTCTGGAAAGCGCGTACCGGGCCGCTCTGCGCACCGCGGGTGCAATGATCGCGCAGTCTGCGACGGTCTCGCGGCGGAAACGGTTGCCGAGCAGCGCCTGGGACAAGCTTGCTTTGACCGGCCCTCGGGGCAAGTACTGGGCCGAGATTTTCGTACGTTTCTCGCGTCAGCGGGGGCGAGTCGCCTCTGGGATCGAACTTCATCCCGACCCTGTTGAGGTTGAGCGGCTATTTGAATACGCCACGGCCTTTTATGAAGAAACGGCGGGTGAGACGGGCGGCGCGTCCGCCGCCTAGGTCGCCACCGCTACATTTGTCTGGATCTCAGGGCGGTATGATGGGGGAACAAACCGTCACCCTTGGGCGTTGAAGTTTTAGTGAAGACGGCAACCAAACCAGGCTGGGAGTGAAAGTGGCTTTATCTGAGCAGGAACAAAAGTTGCTCCGCGAAATTGAGGAGTCGCTGATGGCCGATGACCCGAAATTCGGGTCCACTGTGTCCTCTGCGCCTGCGTCCGGTCCTGCGGGCGCGAGTTTCCGTCTGACCATGCGCTCGTTGGCACTCATTGTCCTCGGTCTCGTGCTTCTCATCTCCGGGGTGGCTCTGGCGGCAGAGAGTCTCTGGTTCATCGCGCTGAGCATCCTTGGTTTTGTGGTCATGTTCGCCGGCGGTGTATGGGCATTGCGGGCTCCCGCGCACGAGGTGCCCGCCCGTCCTGCGCGGAACGCAGGCCCCCAGCTTCATCGTGACGGCATGAGCGCCCGCATGGAGGAGAATTTCCGCCGGCGGTTCGAGGGGCAGTAGCCGCATTGAGATTGAAGTAGTGCTGCCTCGGAGCGACTCCTAGCTTGTTTCCATATCCCCCTTTCACGGAAGCGTGGAAGGGGGATTTTTTCGTGCCCCACTGAGCTCCACTCCTGTGCCCCACTTTCACCCACCTTGAGTGCCGATAAGTCCCATCATGGCTCATATCCTGCGATGATGTGTTGGAAGTCGGGAGGTGTCGGTGTGATTTACTAGCATCATGGCGTTTTGAGAGCACTTTTGTGGTGGGAGTGGCTGAAGTGAGGCGGGTGGGCGCTCCACTCGTTGCTGCCGTTGTGATCTGTACATTTATGACACGCGAACGGAAAATTGTGTTCCAATGTGGCGTAAGTGGGGGATTGTGGGTTAAAGTGGGGGACAGTGAAGGGCCGGTGTGACGATGCCGGGTCGGATCTGACAAAAGTTCACAGCCGGAGTCGTTGAGTGAAGGAAGGTAGGGCGCCGGATGTTTCTTGGCACCTATACCCCCAAGCTGGACGACAAGGGGCGCCTGACGTTGCCCGCCAAATTCCGCGAGGGTTTGGCGGACGGGCTGATGGTGACCAAGGGACAGGACCACTCTTTGGCGGTTTACCCCCGCGAGGAGTTCGCGGCGCGCGCACGAAAGGCGGCCGCGGTGTCCCGTACGAACCCTAAAGCGCGTGCGTTCATTCGAAACTTGGCGGCAAGTGCGGATGAGCAAACGCTTGACGGTTCGGGTCGCATCACGTTGTCGCCGGCGCACAGGGACTACGCAAACCTTTCGAAGGAATGTGTGGTCATCGGTTCAGTGGATTTCTTGGAAATCTGGGACGCCGAGTCCTGGGCGAAATACCAAGAAAATACAGAAGCTGCCTTCTCGGCGGCCGACGAGGACGACATTCTCTCGGGCCTGCTCTAAGCGGGCGGACGGAGAGCGTGTACGGACTCTGCTCGGGGCGCGAGTCGTTCTGGTGTACTTCCCCGATATCAGAATGACCGCCCCGAGCAGGGCTCTGCACGTTCTCCGCCGGAACATAGGAACAACTGCAGTCAGACCCGATCCGCAGCAAATCATGACAGGCGCACACAAGGGGGTGGACCACGGTGGCACAAGAGACGGCAAAAGAATCCGCGATGGATTTCGGCATTGACGCGAACCATGGCCACGTTCCAGTGATGCGCGATCGCATGAGGGATCTGCTGCGTCCAGCAGCGGAGAAATTCGGCGATGGTGCCGTCATCGTGGACGGCACGCTCGGCGCTGGGGGCCACACTGAATACTTCCTCAACGAGTTTCCGCTTGCTACTTTCATCGGCATCGACCGTGACGCCGCCGCTCTCGATCAGGCGACACGCCGCTTGGAAGAATTCGGGGACAGGTTCGTCCCTGTGCAGGGGCGTTTTGACTGCCTGGCTGATGAACTTAAGTCACGTGCCCACCCGGCGTTTGAGCGCGTCCGTGAGACAGGTTTAGCGGGCGCGTTTTTTGACCTTGGTGTCTCGTCCATGCAGCTGGACCAGGAGGAGCGCGGATTCGCGTACCGTGTCGACGCTCCGCTGGATATGCGCATGGATCCGAGCGGGGGAATGACCGCGGCGGATGTGCTGAACACATATAGTCACGGCGACTTGGCACGTGTCCTTAAGACTTACGGCGATGAGCGGTTTGCAGGAAAGATCGCGTCCGCGGTTGTCTCCGAGCGTGAGAAAGAGCCTTTCGACCGTTCTGGGCGTCTTGTGGATCTCTTGTACAGCGTTATTCCGGCGGCGACGCGGCGCACAGGCGGGCATCCGGCGAAACGCACATTTCAGGCGCTGCGCGTGGAAGTCAACCGGGAACTTGAAGCGCTGGCAAATGTCATTCCGATGGTGGCGGACGCGCTCGGACCCGGCGGGCGTGCTGTGTTCATGAGCTACCAGTCCCACGAGGACAAGTTGGTCAAACGCACGTTTGCGGAGTTGACCGAGTCGAAAACCCCGCCCGGATTGCCGACTGAACTGCCTGATATGGCGCCGAAATTCCGCCTCCTCACCCGGGGTGCCGAACAAGCCTCGGAAGCAGAGATCGAGTTGAACCGCAGAGCGGCGTCGGTGCGGGTACGGGCCGTCGAAAAGCTAGGCGAGGAACCCGACGGAAGTTAGCCATGACTGCGACGACATATCCACAGAAAGCACGGCCACTAGGGAAGGGAACTAGGACCATGGGAGCAAGCCGAGACCTCACAGCCGGAAACACCTCCGGAGGCTCGACTGCGCTGTTGGAGCGCAGCCCTGAGCGCACGACGCGCTCCCCCGAGCGGACCCGTACCGCTCCGGCGCCGACCGGTTTCAAACCGCGCATTGCACCGCATGCGCCCCATGGCCCCCGCCGTCTCGGTTCCCGGCAGGTAGTCTCGGTCCGCGGCCGCCGGGTCACCACCACGGAAGCGAAGCGGAAATTTTCGACCATGTCGTTGATGGCGTTGCCGCTTCTCATCCTGGGGATCTTCGGTGCGATGCTCCTGTCGGCTCTGTCCACTCAGCAGACTTTCACCATCGAGCAGCTCCAGGGGCAGGAGCGAAAACTCAACAACGAGCTTGAGACGCTCAACCGTAACGTGGAAGACAGTCGCGCTGCTGCCGAGGTCGCGGCCAAGGCCGACGCGGCGGGGATGGTCGTCCCTGTTCAGCCCGGCATTATCGATGTGGATGCAGAGGGGAAAGCGCGCGAGGCGCGTGAGGCGGATCCGGCAAAGACTTTGCGCATCGTCGATGTGAACGAGGAGACGATTCGCACTGACCACGCCACAAGCGACCGTCAGGCCACCCGCGACATTGCGGATAACTTGTCCGCGCTACCTCAGAACTCTTTGCCTTCCAGCCGCGGCGCAGCACCATCGTTAGCGGAAGCTGGTGGGCAGAACAACCCGGTTGCTACTTCCCAGAACGCGCGCTCGGGTGAAAACAGCCGTGATGCTGCCCCCATGGCGTCGTCCGGCCCAGTCGCCCCGGCTGAAGCGCCACGTGATCCAGCGCAACCGGTAGGGGCGCTCCCGGGCTTGCCGGGTGGCTTCTAGGGGCGGCATTTAGTTCCCTAATCGTGTGTGGCGGTCATGACCTCGTCCTGCGATCGGGGCAAGATGAAGGCAATCATTGGGAGTGCTATGGCACGAGAGAAGTAGGTGAGACTGCGACGTGAGCAGGATGGACCCGCGGAAGCGGCAGGCGCAGGCAGAGGCAATGTCTGCGCAGAAGGTCATTACTGCCAAACGTATGCGTATCCTCACCGCCGTCTTTCTCGTTCTGTCTCTCCTGCTTGTCGGGCGCCTAGCATGGGTCCAGTTGAAGTGGGGACCGAAACTACAGACGGTGGCGGCCGCGCAACGCGAACGCGAGTATGAGGATCCCGCGCGCCGTGGCGCAATTGTGGACCGTGAAGGCAACTATCTCGCCTACACGATGAAAGCGCGCTCCTTGACTGTGTCTCCGGTGACATTGCGGCGTGAGTTAGGCGAACTCGCGCGGAACGAAATGTACGCCGACGGTGCCACCCGAGCTGAGGCGGAGGCGCAGGAGAGCGCACGGGTCGAGGATTTGCTGCGGCAAATGGCCAATGAGATCCCGACCATGCTCCAGTCTGAAAATGTCGACGGTTCCGGCGGAGATGACGGGAAGAACGGGGATAAGGCATCGCCCGGGGAGAAAGGCGAGAAAGATAAGCTGCCGACACCGCGGGTGAACTCTAAGGACATTCTGGAGAAGCTCCACGCCGACACAGACTACGAAGTGCTGGTGCGCAACGTCGACCCGGTTGTGGCGGCGCAGGTCGCCGAGAAATTCCACGGTGTGGCAGCTGACCGCCAGGACATCCGCGAGTATCCGAACGGCGCGATCGGAGAGAACATCGTCGGCCGCGTTTCCATGGACGGTCAGGGCCAGTTTGGTCTTGAGGCCTCGAGCGATTCGATACTCACCGGCATCGACGGACGCTCGACGGAGGATGTGTCCGCGAACGGCCAGCCGATTCCGGGCACGCTTCGCGACGTAGTCCCGGTGGTGGACGGCGCGCGCGTGGAACTCACGGTCGACTTGGACTTGCAGGCGTATGTTCAGCAGGCGCTGGAGCAGGCCAAGTTGAATTCCAAAGCGAAAGACGCCGAGGCTGTGGTGCTCGATGCGAAAAGCGGCGAAGTGCTGGCTATGGCGAACACGAGCACCATTGACCCGAATGGAGATCTGGAGCGTCAACTTGAGGCGGGACGCAGTTTCGAGAACCCGTCGATCTCCCACCCGTTTGAACCGGGCTCCGTGGCCAAGATCATAACCGCCTCAGCCGCGATCGAGGAGGGACTCACCACACCGGATGAAGTACACCAAGTTCCGGGCTCCATCGAGATGGCCGGAGTGACCGTTGCTGACGCGTGGCAGCACGATGTCGCGCCGTACACGACCGCCGGCATCTTCGGTAAATCTTCGAACGTGGGAACTCTAATGCTCGCCCAGGAAGTAGGCGATGAGCGTTTCGACGATTACTTGAAGCGTTTCGGTATCGGTCAAGCCACGGGCATTGAACTGCCAAACGAGTCGTCCGGACTCGTGCCTTCGCGGGAGCAGTGGTCAGGAGGCACCTTCGCTAACCTGCCGATCGGTCAGGGTATGTCGGTGACCACGCTGCAGCTGGCCAGTGTCTATCAGGCTTTGGCGAATGGTGGCGAGCGCATCGAACCGCGCGTAGTCAAAAGCGTCACTCAGCCGACCGGGGAACAGATGCCGCAAGAGGATCCCCGCCGCACCCGTGTCGTCAGCGAGAAGACCGCGAAGACAGTGGTGGATATGTTCCGGGCGGCGTTCCAAGACGACCCGAACGGTGTGAATAACGGTACCGCTCAGGGCAACGGTGTTCCGGGTTACCAGCTCTCCGGTAAGACGGGTACGGCGCAGAAGGTCAATCCTGATACGGGCGCTTATTCCAATTCGGACTACTGGATCACATTCGCAGGTATCGCCCCGGCGAATGATCCCCGTTTCGTGGTCGCGATCATGCTCGACGACCCGGAGCGCGGTCCCCTGGAAGGGGGCGGTGGTGGGCAGTCTTCCGCGCCGATCTTCACTGACATCGCGAACTGGTTGATCAACCGCGAGAACATCCCCCAGAGCCCGGACCCGGGTGAGCCCATGGTCCTGCAAGCCCAGTAGAGAAAGCGAGGAGTGGTCATGAACGGCATCGACAGTAATCGTGCGGCCGCCGTCGCATTGGAAACGGTGGCGGACATCGCCGCGGCGACGGTGGAGAACCGGCCGACCGGTGCGCTCACGGTAACGGGCATCAGCCTCGACTCCCACGCAGTGGAAGCGGGCTGGATTTTCGCGGCGCTGCCCGGCACACGCGTCCACGGTGCCGCATTCGCGGAATCTTCTGAGGCCACCGCTATCCTCACCGACCACGCCGGTTGGGACATTCTGGCGCAGGCGGGAGAAACCCGTCCGGTGCTGGTGGTTGACGATGTCAGGGCGATTCTGGGGCCTGTTTCCGCTGAGATCCACGGCAACCCCTCGGACAAGCTCACCGTGATTGGCGTGACGGGCACGTCGGGAAAGACCACGACGACGTACATGCTCGAAGCTGGCCTTTCTGCAGCCGGTTGCGCGGTGGGGCTCATTGGCACAACGGGCACCAGGATCAAGGGCGAGGATGTCCCGACGTCGTTGACCACCCCCGAGGCACCGAAGCTGCAAGAGCTCTTCGCGCTCATGGTCGACCGCGGCGTCACTCACGTGGTCATGGAAGTCTCCTCCCACGCCTTGGTTCTCGGGCGCGTCACAGGCACTGCATTCGACGTGGCCGGGTTCACTAACCTGTCGCAGGACCACCTCGATTTCCATCCGACGATGGAAGACTACTTCGACGCGAAAGCGATGCTCTTCGACCGTCAGTCCTCGTTGGCGGCGAAGACCAGCGTGATCTGCGTGGACGACGAGTGGGGCGAGCGAATGGTACGTCGCGCGGCAGAGGGTGCCTCTGAAGGCGAATCGGTCGTTGTGACCGTCGGTACGCATGGACAAGCCCACCTCGAGTGCGAAGCGACACTCAACGGCACAACCGACAGCGGCGCGCAAGACATCACGGTGCGTTTGCGCGGAATCGAAATCGATGCGCGTCTGCCTCTGCCCGGTGCATTCAATGTAGCCAACGCGGCACTTGCTACCGCGATCGCGGATGCGGCGGGCATCGATGCGGCGGAGTTCCTTAACGGACTGACCGGAGCAGCGGTACCGGGAAGAATGGAACGCATCGACGCGGGCCAAGAGTTCGTCGCCGTGGTGGACTACGCCCACAAGCCGGCGGCAATCGCGGCGGCGCTCGACTCCTTGCGGGAGCAGGTCGATGGACGTGTGGGCATTGTCGTGGGAGCGGGAGGCGACCGCGACCAGTCTAAACGCGCTGTGATGGGCGCGGAGTCGGCGCGACGCGCGGATCTGGTGATCGTTACTGACGACAATCCACGCACCGAGGACCCAACAGCGATCCGCGCCGCGGTACTCGCCGGCGCTGAGGAGGCCGCCGGCGAGCCGGGCCAGGTTGAGATCCGCGAGAGCGATTCGCGCGCGGACGCCATCAGACAGCTGGTCGCGTGGGCGCGGCCCGGCGACGCGGTTATCGTCGTGGGTAAAGGCCATGAGGTGGGCCAGATCATCGGCGGCGTCACGCACCATTTCGACGACAGGGAAGAGATGCGCGCAGCGTTGGCGCACGCAGGTTTCGGAGCGAAAGCCACAGCTAAGGAGGATCGGGCATGATTCCCATGACACTGGGTCACATCGCACGGGTCACTGGTGGAACGCTGAGCGATTCCGCCGACCCGGACGCGACAGTAACTAGCTACGTTGAATTCGATTCGCGCAAGATCACTCCCGGCGGTCTCTTCGTCGCCCTTCCAGGCAGCAACGTCGACGGGCACGATTTCGCGGAATCCGCGGTCGCGCGGGGTGCGGTGGGAGCGCTCGTCGCCCGCGAAGTCGGCGTCCCCGCCGTCATTCTCCCTTCTGTCGAGCAGATTGAGGGGGACAATTCCGATCTCGCCGCGGGCGACCCTGACGGATCGGCGCGCGCCGTTGTCGCCGGAATGGCCAAATTGGCTGCGCATGTGGCGGGCACCCTCGTGGAAAAGCACGGTTTGTGCATCACGGGCGTGACCGGCTCTGCGGGAAAAACGTCTACGAAGGATCTCATTGCGAATGTTCTCGGGCGCGGAGGGGAGACCGTTGCGCCACCGGGATCGTTCAATAACGAGATCGGTCTTCCGTACACCGTGCTGCGCTGCACGGAAGAAACGGATTTCCTCGTCGCCGAAATGTCTGCGCGAAATATCGGCCACATTGCCCAATTGGCCAACATCGCTCCGCCGCATATCGGAGTGGTGCTCAACGTCGGTAGCGCACACTTGGGCGAGTTCGGCTCGCGTGAAAACATCGCGAAAGCGAAAGGTGAGCTCGTCGAAGCGCTGCCTGAAAACGGTGTGGCCATTCTCAACGCAGATGACAAGCTCGTGGCCGGCATGGCTCCGCGCACCCGGGGGCGCGTCGTGCGCTTTTCCGCGGACAACTCCGCTGCCGCGCAAGGAGAAGCGTCCGAGTACTATGCGACGGACATTCAGCTTGACGACGTCGCGCGTGCCACTTTCACCATGCATTCCCCCGCGGGGGACCCGCAGCGGGTGAGCCTGAAGGTCTTCGGCGCGCACCAGGTGTCGAATGCCCTGGCTGCCGCTGCGGTGGGCATCGAGGCGGGGCTCGACGCGGCGACGGTCGCCGACGCGTTGTCCAACGCGCACAGCGTGTCCGTCAACCGCATGGACGTGAATACCCGCGCCGACGGATTGACCGTGATAAACGATGCGTACAACGCTAACCCGGACTCCATGCGCGCCGGAATCGCCGCGCTCGGATTTACAGCCGCCGCGCGGCCCGGTGTCCGGTCGATCGCCGTGCTCGGCGAAATGGGCGAGCTCGGCTCCGATTCAGTCGAGGCGCACCGGGCATTGGGCGACGAGCTTGCGCGCTACAGTGTCACGCACCTTGTCGTCGTGGGGGAGAGCGAAGAGACCCGTGTCCTTGCGGAGCACGCCGCGGAGCGGGGGATTGCCACCTACACGGCACCCGATGTCAACCGTGCCACGGGGATCGTCGGTGAGATCGTCCGAACAGCCCCGCCCGGTGAAGAGAACTGGCGCAGCCGCGAGGAACGCGACGTTGTGCTGGTCAAAGCATCCAATGCCATTGGGCTGTGGCGTGTCGCCGAAGCGCTGCTCGCTGACACCCCGGCGCCAGCCCGCAACACACACACATCAACCAGGAAGACGCGAGGTAGCAAACCATGACCCAGCTCATCATGTCGGGGGCGATCAGCTTCCTCGTCGCCATTTTCACCACACCTCTGCTCATCCGCTACTTCACCTCTGCCGGTAAGGGGCAAGAGATCCGCGAGGACGGGCCGGCATCGCACATCCGCAAGCGGGGTACCCCGACCATGGGCGGCATCGCAATCTTGCTGGGCATCGTTGTCGCCTACCTTGTTGTGGGATTCTGGGGGATGGCAACGGGCCACGGCGAATTCACCGCTTCGGGCTTGCTCGTGCTCGGCTTGACCGTTGGGCTCGGCCTGCTCGGCTTCGCCGACGACGGCCTCAAACTCTTCTTCAACCGCAATCTCGGGCTGAACAAAACTGCGAAATTGGTCGGGCAGCTCGCCATTTCGTTGATTTTCGGTTTCCTTCTGCTGCGCTTCCCGCAGGACCGTACGGGTCTCACGCCGGGATCGACGCATGTGAGCTTCATCCGCGACATTGAGACGTTCGATCTCGCTGTCGGCGGGGCAGTGGTGGGCACGATCCTGTTCCTGATCTTCGTGTACTTCCTCATCGCTGCGTGGTCCAATGCCGTGAACCTCACTGACGGCCTCGACGGTCTCGCGGCCGGTTCGACGGCACTGGTGATGTTCGGCTACACCCTGATCACCTTCTGGCAGTTCCGGAATTCCTGCTCCCAGGCACCGGGGGCCGGCTGCTACGACGTGCGCGACCCGCTTGACCTTGCTGTTCTGTGCGCCGCAGGCTTGGGCGGGTGCATCGGCTTCCTGTGGTGGAACGCCGCGCCGGCGAAGATCTTCATGGGTGATACCGGCTCGCTCGCACTTGGCGGCTTGGTCGCAGGCGTATCCATTGCCAGCCGCACCGAGGTGCTCATGGTCGTCATCGGAGCACTCTTTGTCGTGGAGGCCGCCTCGGTTGTCATCCAGGTGGCTGTGTTCAAGACCACCGGTAAGCGCGTCTTCCGCATGGCACCCTTCCACCACCACTTTGAAAACGGCGGATGGGCGGAGACCACTGTGGTCATCCGGTTCTGGGTCATCTGCGCCATCGCGGTCGTCCTCGGTCTGGCTGTGTTCTATACGGAATGGCTTTCTTCTGCCGGGGTGAGCTTGGCATGACAGCAACAGATGTCCCCGTGGCTGGTCCCGTCCTTCTTGCCGGGGCGGGTGTGTCCGGGCTAGGTGCGGCGAAGCTTCTCGCCCAGACCCCGGTGTCTTTCGCAGTCGCGGACGACGACGCGGGAAAGCTAGCCCGGATTGCAGAGATTGCGGGCCCCAATTTCCTTGGTGGACTAACCACGGAAGAAACGGGGCGCACCGCGGGTGATTACCCGACTGTGGTCACTTCGCCCGGTTGGCGCCCTGATTCGCCCTTGTTGTCTGCTGCCCGGGATGCCGGATGCGAGGTGTTCGGGGACGTGGAATTGTGCTTCCGGCTCGACCGCGCCGGAGTGTTCGGCCCACCGCGGGATTGGCTTGTCGTCACTGGCACGAACGGCAAGACCACCACGACGGGCATGCTGGCCGCCATCATGCAGGAAACGGGATCCTACACCGGAAAGCGCGCGATCGCCTGCGGGAATATCGGTGTCGCAGTCGGCGACGCACTCACAACCGAACCGCGTGTGGACGTGCTGGTGGCGGAGTTGTCCAGCTTCCAGCTGCACTGGTCGGACACGCTCACGCCGGACGCCGGGGTGCTGCTCAATCTCGCAGAGGACCACATCGACTGGCACGGCTCATTCGACGCGTACGCAAGCTCGAAAGCGAAGGTCTTTGAAAGCTCCGTCGCGGTCGCAGGCAGTGATGACCCGAAGGTGCTCAGATATGCGGAACAATCCGGCCGCAACGGAATCATCGGGTTCACGTTGCGTGAACCGGAGGCGGGGCAAGTCGGGATTGTCGACGGGACCATCGTCAGCCGCATCGGGGAGAAGATCAGTGGCGGGGCGAGAGTTCCCGTGGAGATTACCCCTGTTGACGGAATCGAGCCTGCCGGGCAGGCGGGTGTGCTCGACGCTCTCGCCGCAGCAGCGGTAGCCGTCACTCAGGGCGCCGCACCCGAGCACATCCACCGCGGGCTGCACGGGTACCACGTCTCCGGCCACCGCGGCGCTGTCGTTCATTCCAGCGGCGGCGTGACGTGGGTGGACAACTCCAAAGCCACCAACCCGCACGCGGCCGACTCAGCGTTGCGCGGTGCCATTGGCGGGGCCGGTCACGGTGCCGGCGGCCACGAGAGCAAGATCGTGTGGGTCGCCGGTGGCCAGCTGAAAGGCGCCGACGTGGACGAGCTCGTTGCGCAGCACGCCCGCCGCTTCCGGGCGGTCGCCCTGTTGGGGGTGGATAGGGAGGAGATTGCACGGGCCGTCGATAAGCATGCCCCCGACATTCCCGTTTTCTCGACGGATAGCACCGACCCGCATGAAGCGATGCGGGCGGCCGTTGACTTCGCCGCGCAGCACGCGCGACCGGGCGACGCAGTGATCCTCGCACCCGCCGCCGCGAGCCTGGACATGTACTCCGGAATGGCGCAGAGGGGAAATATCTTCGCCGCGTCCGCGCGTGCCCTCGACGGAAAACACGACGCTTAAGGCAGTGTGAAACACGATGACCACAGCAGCACAGCGCCATCCTCGGCGACCACAGACCCGCACCCCGCGCGCTAAAAAACCGACGCGGCCCGCTCAATCGCGCCAGCGGAACGCGGGCCAGTATTCGTCCGGAATGGCGCGGGCGCTGTCGCGCATGAACGCCTGGATGGATTCGCGTCCGCTGCTGGACTACACGATGGTCCGCACGATCGTGCTCGTCCTCACCGGGCTCGGCGTGGTCATGGTCACCAGCTCGTCGATGACGTGGTCCGCGTTGAACGATTCCTCTGTGTGGGCGCAGCCGCTCAAGCAGGTTCTCGTCGTGTCCATGGGTCTGTTCGTGTTCTGGCTCGCCCTGCAAATCCCACCGGAACGCGTGCGTGGCATCGCGTGGATCTTGATAGGGATATCGATCCTGCTGCTTATAGCGGTGCTCATTCCGGGCATTGGCACCGGCCGCGAAGAAGCCGGATCCCAGTCCTGGATCTACATCGGCGGTTTCCAGCTGCAGCCGTCGGAGGTGGCCAGGGTGGCCATCTGTGTCTGGGGTGCTTCGATCCTGGCTAACAAAGACCCGCGGCGCATGCTCGACATGACCAACGGATTCGTCCCGTTCGCATTTGTGGCAGTGGTGTGCGTGGTGCTCATCGCGGCGCAGGGTGACCTCGGCATGGCCGTTTCATTCTGTATCGTCGTCGCGTTCATTCTCGTCTTCGCGGGAATCTCCTGGAAATTTATCGGCGTTGTCGCCGGATTCGGCGCCCTGCTTTTCGCCGGTGTCATGCTCGCCGGCGGGTTCCGTTCCCAGCGCTTCCACGTCTACTTCGACGCGCTCTTCGGCCGCTTCGAAGACACCCGCGGCGTGGCGTTCCAGTCGTACCAGGGCTTCCTCTCCCTCGCGGACGGCTCGCTCTTCGGCGTGGGGCTGGGGCAGTCGCGCGCGAAGTGGTTCTACCTGCCGGAAGCAAAGAATGACTTCATCTTCGCTGTCATCGGCGAGGAGCTCGGCCTGTGGGGCGGCGCACTCGTGATCATCCTGTTCACCATGCTGCTTTTCTTCGGGCTGCGTACTGCACGGTTGGCTGCGAACCAGTACCAGGCGCTGCTGGCAGCTTCGATCACCACAGGCATCGTCTCCCAGGCATTCATCAATATCGGTTACGTCATTGGGCTGCTTCCGGTCACCGGTATCCAGCTGCCCATGATTTCTGCGGGCGGAACCTCAGCGGTGATTACCCTTGGCGCAATGGGCTTGGTTGCCTCGGTGGCACGCCACGAGCCGGGAGCTGTGTCGTCGATGCAGAACTACGGCCGTCCCCTGTTCGACCGCCTGTTCCTGCTGCGGGAGCCCAGCGCCTCGGAGCCGCGTGAGCGGCGGGGTCGCGCGGGGAAGAAAGAACAGGTGAATCCCTACGGCACCCCCGTCACCGCACGCCGGCATCCCGTGCACGGCGACGCTGAAGTGGTGGGGCCTGCGCCGCGAACACAGGGCCCGTCGCGGGTCAGGGCCCAAGCCCGAAGTGCAGGGCGACCCGCAGCCAGGACGGCTCCGCGTCCCGGAACCCGAACCGGATCCCGGTCGGCAGAGCGGACGCGTTACGATGACCCACGCGCGCACCGGGAGCACCGGAACCACCGGAACAGCGACACCCGCCGCGCCGGATAGAAAAGGCGGTTGATTGACCCGTGACAGCACGACGCATCGTGGTTGCCGGCGGCGGCACTGCCGGCCACATTGAGCCAGCATTAGCAGTGGCGGAAGTATTGCGCGACACCTATGACGCAGAGGTCACTGCACTCGGAACCGAGAAGGGTCTGGAAACGACTATTGTTCCCGCCCGCGGTTTCCCGCTCGAATTGATCGAGCCTGTGCCCATTCCCCGCAAAAAGCCCCTGAAGCTGCTCGGAGTGCCCGCGAAGCTGGTGCGCTCCGTGTCCCAGACCCGCGCCGTCCTGAAGAAGACACAGGCTGATGCCGTCTTCGGCACCGGCGGCTATGTCTCGGCATCGGCGTACCTGGCAGCGACGTCCATGCGGATTCCGTTTTACGTGCTCGAGACCAACGCTCTAGCTGGCATAGCAAACAAGCTCGGTGTGAAGTTGGGGGGCACCGGCTTCAACGCGGTGCCCGACTCCGGAATGCCCGGGGAAGTGCTTGGCGTGCCGGTCCGCCCGGGCGTGGGCGAAGACCCGGACGGCGTGAAGGCGGAACGCGGTTACAAGATGTGGAACCTGGATCCGCAGCGCCCGACGGTGCTCGTCACCGGCGGATCGCAGGGCGCGCGCAGCATCAACGACGCGCTCGCGGGGGCCGTCGGCCGCATCGTCGCTGCCGGCTACCAGGTGTTGCACGCCTACGGCCGCAAGAACGATGCGCCGCAACCGCACGAGCATTACACCGCCGTGCCCTACATCGACGACATGGAAGCGGCGTACGGCGTGGCTGACGTGGTCATTTGCCGCTCCGGAGCGATGACGGTGGCGGAGAATTCCGCGGCGGGCGTTCCCGCCATCTACATCCCGTTGCCCCACGGCAACGGCGAGCAAGGCTTGAACTCCGCCCACCTCGTGGAGGCCGGCGCCGCCATGCGTATCGACGACGCGGCGCTCACCCCCGACGCCCTCGTCGACGCGGTCACGGGCATTCTTCAGCCCGGCGGCTCTGCTGAATCAATGCGCACCGCTTTGTCGGGCTCAGGGGCGGGCAACGCGGCGGAGGAAATTGCCCGGCGGATCATTGGCGAAAGGACATCATGACTTCTTCCATCGATCTCTCTCGTGTCCACTTGATCGGCATCGGCGGGTCCGGTATGTCCGGTGTCGCACGGATTCTTTTGGACCGCGGCGCCGTGGTCACCGGTTCCGACGTGAAAGATTCCCGCCCGGTTCGTGCGTTACGCGCCCAGGGCGCGACGATCGCGGTGGGTCACGCCGCGGAGAACCTCGATCTCGCCGGCGACCAGCCGACAGTGGTGGTGACCAGTTTCGCCGCCATCCCCAAGGACAACCCTGAGCTGGTCTCCGCCGCGCAGCGGGGCATTCCGGTCATCCGCCGCTCCGACCTTTTGGGGGAGTTAATGGAGGGCTACACGCAGGTGCTCTTCGCTGGCACCCACGGCAAAACGTCGACGACATCGATGGCGGTTGTCGCGCTGCAGGCGGCGGGGGAGGACCCCTCGTTCGCGATTGGCGGCCAGCTCAACCGAGCGGGCACCAACGCCCACCACGGCAGCGGCCGCATCTTCGTCGCCGAAGCAGACGAGTCTGACGCGTCGCTGCTCAGGTACACCCCCTCCGTCGCGGTGATCACCAACATCGAGCCCGACCACTTGGACTATTTCGGCAACGCCGAGAGTTATTACCAGGTCTTCGACGAGTTCGCCGACCGTGTCGTCGACGGCGGCACTCTCATCGTGTGTCTCGACGACGACGCATCCGTGCGCTGCGGCCTGCGCGCCGCCGAGCGCGGCATCACGGTGCTCGGCTACGGCACAGCGGAAGCAGCCGCACGCCACCCGGACATTCACGCCGGTGCGGTGGTCACCGACGAGGTGATTGAGGGCCATGTCACCGAGGTAGCAGTTCAGCTCAACGTTGCCGGCCACAGCGGCATCGACGGCACTGTCGCCTACCACCTCGCGCTTCCAGGCCGCCATATGGTGCTCAATTCCGCAGCCGCGCTTGTGGCGTGCGCGGTCGCAGGAGCAGACGCACGGAAATTGGCGGAGGGGCTGAGCAACTTCACCGGTGTGCGCCGCCGCTTCGAGCTCCGAGGGGAGATTGCCGCGGGCTCGCAGACTGGTACGCGTGTCTACGACGATTATGCGCACCACCCGACAGAGGTGCACGCTGTGCTTTCCGCCGCCCGAAGCAAGGTCGAATCCGAGGGCGAGGGCGGACGCGTCGTGGTGTGTTTCCAACCGCACCTGTACTCCCGCACGCAGGCGTTCGCAGAGGAATTCGCGGAGGCGCTGTCGCTTGCCGACGCCGCCTTGGTCCTCGACATCTTCGGCGCCCGCGAGACGCCTGTGGAAGGGGTGGACTCGCGAATCATCACCCAGCACATCTCCGGGGACACGGCCACCGTGTACGAGCCGGATTTCTCCCGGGCACCAGCCACCGTCGCTGAGATGACCCACCCCGGTGATGTGGTGATCACCATGGGCGCGGGCACGGTGACCATGCTTGCGGACCCGATCCTTGAGGCGCTGGCAGCAGCCGGGGAAGCGAACTGACAGACATGTCCACTTCCGTGACACCTTCTAACAGCAACGCCGACCGCGCTTTTGGCCGCCGGAGCACCACCACACGTAACCGCCCGCAGCAGAACGGAAAGCGGGCCTCAGGCGGTCGCCGCGGGATTCCGTGGAGCCGAGTTCTCGGGATCGCGGGCATTGCCGCTGTCGTGCTTGCGGTGCTGTGGGCGGTGGTCTACTTCACCCCATTGTTCGCGGTGAAGAATGTCGAGGTGGAGGGGAGCCGGCACTTAAGCCAAGACGAGGTGGTCACCGCCGCTGGTATCGTCGAGGACACCCCGCTGGCGCAGGTGAGCATGCGCGGCACAGGGGCTAACGTCGTTTCGTTGCCGTGGGTGAAATCCGCGACGGTCTCCCGAAAGTGGCCGTCCACTGTCGTGATCGAGGTGGAAGAAAACACGGCCGTGGCATACGTGAATGGCTCGGGCGGGGCGCACCTGATTGACCCCGAGGGCAAGGAATTCGCGCAAGACACGCCTCCTGAAGATGCAGTGGAGCTCACTGGTTCTGCTGAGGGGGATGATGCAGCACGGAAAGATGCGGCCGATATCGCCGCGTCACTCAGTGAGCCGGGCCGTGCTGCGGTGAAGTCGATCGAGGCGAAGTCGAAGTACGAGTTTGTGCTCCACTTGAAGGATGACAGGACCATCGTCTGGGGTGCGAGCGAGGACAACGCGAACAAAGCACTCGCCGTGGACACCGTGCTGCAACGTGAAGGTAGCGAGTTCAACGTGACCAACCCGCGCCAAGTTACCGTCAAGTAGATCTGCGCGGCGTAAATCCCCAGCTCACGAACCCTAAAGTAAAGGTTTAGGGTACCGACACGCCGGAAAAATTCGCCTAAATGTCATCGCGGTTGGTCATGATGGGAGGCGTCTTTACATCACTAGTCCCCGTTACCTGAAAGGCGAGCACACACCCATGACCTCACCCAGCAACTACCTCGCCATGATCCGCGTTGTCGGTGTCGGCGGCGGCGGTGTCAACGCAGTGAACCGCATGATCGAAGAGGGCCTGAAGGGTGTCGAGTTCGTCGCCATCAACACGGACTCCCAGGCGCTGCTGTTTACCGACGCAGACACCAAACTCGACATCGGCCGCGAGGCGACGCGCGGTCTCGGCGCTGGCGCTAACCCGGAGGTCGGCCGCACCTCCGCCGAGGACCACAAGCAGGAGATTGAGGAGTCCCTCAAAGGGTCCGACATGGTCTTCGTCACCGCCGGCGAGGGCGGCGGCACTGGTACGGGCGCGGCACCGGTCGTCGCTGGCATCGCCAAGAAAATGGGTGCTCTCACCATCGGCGTTGTCACCCGCCCGTTCTCCTTCGAGGGCAAGCGCCGCACACGACAGGCTCTCGAGGGCATCGATGCTCTGAAGGAAGTGTGCGACACCGTCATTGTCATTCCGAATGACCGCCTGCTGCAGCTGGGCGACGCGGAGCTGTCCATGATGGAAGCGTTCCGCGCCGCCGACGAGGTGCTCTACAACGGTGTTCAGGGCATCACCAACCTGATCACCATCCCGGGCATGATCAACGTCGACTTCGCCGATGTCCGTTCCGTCATGGCCGATGCCGGCTCTGCGCTCATGGGCGTGGGCTCCGCCCGCGGCGAAAACCGCGTCATGGCCGCCACTGAGCAGGCCATCAACTCCCCGCTGTTGGAGACCACCATGGAGGGCGCGAAGGGCGTCCTGATCTCCGTTGCCGGCGGTTCCGACCTCGGGCTGATGGAGGTCAACAACGCTGCGTCCATCGTCGAGGAGAAGGCCGACGAAGACGCCAACATCATCTTCGGCACGATTATCGACGACAACTTGGGCGACGAGGTTCGGGTGACCATCATCGCCACCGGTTTCGACGAGAAGGCCAACGCCCGTCCGCAGGCACAGGGCCAGGAGCAGTCAGCTGAGCAGACTGCCCATGACTCGGGCCAGCCGGTGGAAGCCCAGCAGGTGAAGGTCGAGCCGTCTGCTGCCGGTGAGACCCCGACTCCGGCGCCGTCTTCGAGCTCGCTGTTCGAGCCTTCCCACCGGGATCAGGCGGGCGAAGCCGACGAGTACACGCCGCGCCACCGTTACGACGATTCCCGCGGTGGCCTGTTCACGAACTCCGACCGCGAACGCGAATACGACCGCGAGCGCGAGTACCGCTCCTCCCGCCACTATGAGGATCCCCGGGGCGGCGACGACCTCGATGTGCCGGACTTCCTCCGGTAGTAGCCTTAGGTGTCATGATTGACACCACCAGCCGCCCCGTCCGCATGCTGTTCACCAGCCGTGCGGGCGGGGTTTCTGCGTTCCCGTACGATTCCTTCAACCTGGGCAACCACGTCGGTGATGTCCCGGACGCAGTCGCAGCCAACCGACAACGGCTAGCGGAGGTCGCAGGTCTGAAACCGGGCCGCTTCGTCTGGATGGAGCAGCTGCACACCAACACCGTCACGGTGGTGGATAGCCCCCAGGGCGGTCCCGTCGAAGCCACGGATGCGTTGGTGACTACCCAGCAGCAGCTCGCCCTGTGCGTGCTTGTCGCGGACTGCGTGCCGGTGCTTCTCGCTGACCACCACGCCGGAGTTGTCGCGGCCGCGCATGCCGGCCGTCTCGGTGCCCGCAACGGCATTGTCCCCCGCACAGTGGAGGTGATGCGGGAGCACGGGGCGGAACCGGCCAACATCCAAGCCCTGCTCGGGCCGGCTGCGGCGGGGCAGTCCTATGAGGTTCCCCAGGATATGGCCGACGACGTGGAAGCTCACCTGCCGGGATCGCGCACACGCACGAAACAGGGGACACCCGGGCTGGATATCCGCGCAGGACTCGTTCGCCAGCTGTTCAGCCTCGGTGTCACGCACATTGACGCCGACCCGCGCGACACCGTGACGGATGAGACGTTCTTCTCCTACCGCCGCGAGAAGACTACGGGGCGCCAAGCCGGTGTGGTGTGGCTGACAGGAAAGGAGAACTGATGGAGCGAACAGAGGAACGTCGCCAAGAAATCGCCGCGAAACTGAATGAGCTACGTGCAGCCGTCGTCGATGCGGAGGAGCGTGCCGGCCGCGAGCCGGGAAGCGTGGACATTCTCCCGGTGACCAAATTCCATCCCGTCTCTGACGTGGCTGTTCTCGCTGGTCTGGGCATTGAAGTTGTGGGCGAGAACAGGGAGCAGGAAGCGCGCGCAAAAGCAGAGGAACTTGCCGGCGCGGGCGTAGACATCCGTTTCGCCATGATTGGGCAGGTCCAGTCGAAGAAGGCGAACGCTGTCGCGCGGTGGGCGAGCGAGGTGCATTCGGTGGACTCGGTGAAGCTGGCTGGCGGTCTCGATCGCGGCATGGCGCTCGCTCTCGAACGTGGCGACCGCACCTCGAGTACGCTGCCTTGCCTCATCCAGCTTTCGTTCGACGACGACGCGTCGCGCGGGGGAGTTCCATACGGTAACGCCGAGCTCGTCGCCGAGGTTGTCGCGGCGGTGGACGACGCGGAACACCTGTTTTTCGACGGCTTCATGGTCGTCCCGCCCCGGGAATCCGATCCGGGGGAGGTGTTCGCGGCGTCGAAAAGCATCTGCGACTCGTACGCGGACAAATTCGCCCGTAATCTCCGCCTGTCCGCGGGAATGTCGGGCGATTTCGAGGAGGCAATTGCGCACGGATCGACTGTCGTGCGTGTCGGAACCGGGCTGCTGGGACCGCGGCCCGTAGGCTGACGAACAACGCTTGACCGACTCCATAAAACCGCCCGCGAACAGGAGACTTACGCGCATGTCCTTCTCGAACAGCCTCAAGGAATTCTTCGGACTTGGCCAGTACGACCCGGCCGCCGATCCGTACTACGACGATCCGGCATACGAGGACGCCGGTTCGACCGCGTACTCCCGTTCCAGCGCCGCCGTCGAGCCGCGCCCCCGCGACTACGGGTACGACGCCCGCGACTACTCCGCCGCAATCATCAGCGTCCGTCCGCGCAACTACAACGACGCCAAGGAGATCGGCGAACCGTTCCGTGACGGCGACGCTGTGGTCATGGACCTGTCCGGCGTGGACAAGCCGACCGCGATGCGCCTGATCGACTTTGCGGCGGGCCTTTGCTTCGCCGCCCGCGGCAAGATGCACAAGCTGTCCCGCACTGGCGATGAGCACCTCGTCTTTGCCATCGTGCCGGAAAACGCCCGCACCACAGTCAGTGAGCTTGAGCGAGCGGCGCATCTCCGTTAATTCATTTGGCGCACGCGCCTAGGTAGGGTGGGGTCCGTGAATATGCTCGGTGCCGTTCTCTATGCAATTGTCGGTTTGTACACGCTTTTTGTGATCATCCGGCTGATCATCGAGATGATTCAGTCCTTTTCCAAGCACTTTGACCCGCCACGCTGGTTCATGGTGCTGGGCGAATTCTTCTTCGTGGTCACCGACCCGCCGATCAGATTCCTCCGGCGCTTCATTCCCCCGCTTCCGCTCGGTGGGGTTGCGCTGGATGTCAGCGTGATTGTCCTGTTCCTCGCGCTCGCGATCCTCCAAATGCTGATCCGCGGACTCATGCTCTAAGACAGGTCGCATTATGGCTGGAGAGCGCGGGAAAAATTTTTCGGCGTTTAGGGTCGTTGAAACTCACCCTCGGGTAAACGTTGAGGGTATAACTACTGTCAGCTAGGCTTTATGCCTAGACCGTGCCACTGGCCCGATCTGGGCCGGCAAAAAACGTCATTACTTGAAGGGAACGCAAATGCCGCTGACACCAGCTGACGTGCACAATGTCGCTTTCAGCAAGCCGCCGATTGGCAAGCGTGGCTACAACGAAGACGAGGTCGACCAGTTCCTCGACCTCGTCGAAGACACCCTCGCCCAGCTGCAGGATGAGAACGACGATCTCCGCGCACGCGTGGAGGAGCTGGGCTCCGGTGCCAGCGCACTGGCTCCAGCGGCACCTGCGAACCAGGCAGCCGACAAGGTCGACGAGAGCGCCATCCGTCAGGAGATCGAGGCCAAGCTGCGCAAGGAGTACGAGGCCCGCCTGAGCGACGCTGAGAACGAGGCTAAGGCCGCGCGTTCCCGCGCTGAGGCAGCTGACGCAGAGATCCGTTCTGCCCGCGAAGAGGCCGCTCAGGCACGCAAGCAGGCAGAGGCTCAGAAGAACGAAGCAGCCCAGGCACAGGGCATGTCCCGTCCTGTGTCCCAGCAGCCTGCTCAGTCCTCCAACGGCGATGCACATGTCCAGGCAGCCCGCGTTCTGGGTCTGGCCCAGGAGACCGCCGACCGCCTCACCCGCGAGGCGGCGGAAGAGTCGCAGCGCGTTGTCGAGGAGGCTCGTTCCAAGGCGACGACCCAGGTATCGGACGCAGAGAAGAAGGCTGCAGAGACCACCCAGGCTGCCGAGCAGCGCGCCAACCAGCTCGTCACTGATGCGCAGCGCAAGGCTGAGGAGACCACCAACGACGCGAACTCCCGTGCCGAGGCTCAGATCCGTCAGGCCGAGGAGCAGGCGGCGAAGCTCAAGGCCGACGCCGAGCGCAAGCACACCGAGATCATGAACACGGTGAAGCAGCAGCAGACGGCTCTCGAGTCCCGCATCTCCGAGCTCCGCACCTTCGAGCGCGAGTACCGTACCCGCCTGAAGACGCTGCTCGAATCCCAGCTAGAGGAGCTCGAATCCCGTGGCACGTCCGATCCGAGCGGCGATGTGAACAACAAATAAGCGCGGGCGACGCTCGAGCTTGAGGTGAAAGACCTGCCCCCGTGGGGCGGGTCTTTTTCTTTCGGGTTACACTAAAGCCTTGTCACAACCAGACACGCACTGATCCGGCCATCACCGGGGAGCGTTTCCGGAAGAACAGCCCCGCGCACATCAGGCGCGCGGCCCAGTAGAACCGGACGTGCCTAGGGATACGTCAATCCTTCACCACAATGAAGAGGGGATTCACCATGGTGAATCCCAAGCGGGGTGGTACCGCGCAGTCCAGCTGCGTCCCCGCACAACGATGTGCGTGGAGGAATCATGGCGGACAATCAGGGCAGCATCGGACACGTCTATCCCAAGGTGGACATGACGGAGGGATCATCGAAATTCCCCGACATGGAGCGGCACGTCCTCGACTACTGGAACGAGGACGGAACGTTCCAAGCCAGCTTGGATAACCGCGAGGGCTGCGAGGAATACGTTTTCAACGACGGCCCGCCGTTCGCCAACGGCCTGCCGCACTACGGCCACCTGCTCACCGGGTATGTGAAGGACATCGTTCCGCGCTTCCGCACTATGTCCGGCTACCGCGTCCCACGTGTGTTCGGGTGGGACTGCCACGGCCTGCCCGCAGAACTTGAGGCGGAGAAGCAGCTGGGCATCACGGACAAGTCCCAAATCGAAGACATGGGTCTGGCTAAATTCAACGAGTACTGCGGTACGTCGGTGATGCACTACGCCGACGAGTGGGAGGACTATGTCACCCGCCAGGCCCGCTGGGTCGACTTCGAGAACGGCTACAAGACCATGGACCTCGAGTACATGGAGTCCGTCATGTGGGCGTTCAAGGACCTTTACGACAAGGGTCTGATCTACCAGGGCTTCCGCGTCTTGCCCTATTCCTGGGCGGAGCACACCCCGTTGTCGAACCAGGAGACGCGCCTGGATGACGCGTACAAAGAGCGGCAGGATCCGACGGTCACCGTCACTTTCCCCATCAAGGACAGCAAGGGGCACGAGGAGCTTGTCGACGCCGCCTTTATCGGTTGGACCACAACCCCCTGGACCACTCCCTCGAACTTGGCGCTCGCTGTCGGCCCTGAAATCGAGTACTCCCTCATCCGTGTAGGTGAGGACTCCTCGGTGCCGGAATTCGCCGGGGCCAAGCTCGTCTTAGCGTCCGATTTGATCCGGTCCTACGCCAAGGAACTGGGGGAGAACCCCGAAGTACTGGCCACCTACCGCGGCACCGATCTGGAGGGCATCACGTACGAGCCGCTCTTCGAGTACTTCGCCGATGAACCGAATGCCTTCCGGGTTCTGCTCGCGGATTACGTCACCACGGAGGACGGCACCGGTGTCGTCCACCAGGCGCCCGCCTTCGGTGAAGACGACATGCTCACCTGCCAGAAATACGACATCGGGCTGGTCATTCCGGTCGACGCGGACGGCAAATTCACCTCCCTCGTCCCCGACTACGAGGGCAAGCTGGTCTTCGATGCCAACCGCGACATCATCCGCGACCTGAAAGCCCGTGGCCGTGTGCTGCAGGACAAGGTCATCGTCCACTCCTACCCGCACTCCTGGCGCTCCGGCGAGCCGCTCATCTACATGGCGCTGCCGGCGTGGTTTGTGAAGGTGGTGGATGTCCGTGACCGCATGGTGGAGCTCAACCAGCAGATCGAGTGGATCCCCGGACATATCCGCGACGGGCAGTTCGGCAAGTGGCTCGAAGGCGCCCGGGACTGGAATATCTCCCGCACCCGCTATTGGGGCTCGCCGGTGCCGGCGTGGGTGTCCGATAACCCGGAGTACCCGCGTGTGGATGTCTACGGCTCCCTCGACGAGCTGGAAGCCGATTTTGGCGTGCGGCCAGAATCGCTGCACCGCCCATACATCGACGAGCTGACCCGCCCGAACCCGGACGACCCGACTGGGCAATCCACAATGCGCCGCGTCCCGGACGTTCTGGACTGCTGGTTCGAGTCCGGCTCGATGCCGTTCGCGCAGTACCACTACCCGTTCGAGAACAAAGAGGAATTCGAAACCCGCCAGCCGGCCGACTTCATCGTCGAGTACTCCGGTCAGACTCGCGGTTGGTTCTATGTGCAGCATGTTTTGTCCACTGCACTGTTCGACCGTGTCGCCTACAAGCAGGTCGTCGCCCACGGCATCGTGCTCGGCTCCGACGGTCAGAAGATGTCCAAGTCGAAAGGCAATTATCCGAACGTCAACGAGGTCTTCGACCGCGACGGTTCCGACGCGATGCGCTGGTTCCTCATGTCCAGCCCGATCCTGCGCGGCGGCAACCTGATTGTCACCGAACAAGGCATCCGCGACGGTGTGCGCCAGGCAATTCTGCCGATCTGGAATGCTTACTCGTTCTTGCAGCTATACGCCGACCGCGAAGCAACGTGGGACACGAGCTCGGACAACGTGCTTGACCGATACATCCTGGCCAAGCTGCACGACACCGTTGAGCACACCGGTGCCGCGCTCGAAGCCACGGACATCTCCGGCGCGTGCGAGGAAGTCCGCCTCTTCGCCGACACCCTGACCAACTGGTACGTGCGTCGCTCCCGCGACCGCTTCTGGGCGGGCCAAGAGGAGCACCCGGAGGCGTTCAACACCCTGTACACGGTGCTCGAGGTCCTCGCCCGCACCGCCGCTCCGCTGCTGCCGTACATCAGCGAGGTCATGTGGCGCGGCCTGACCGGCGAGCGTTCTGTGCACCTGACTGACTACCCGCAGGCAGCGGACTTCCCGGCCGACGACCAGCTCGTCGCCGCGATGGACACCACCCGCGCCGTGTGCTCGGCGGCGTCGTCGCTGCGCAAGGCGAAGAAGCTGCGCAACCGTCTGCCGCTGCCGGGGCTCAAGGTGGCGCTGCCGGATGCCGAGTCGCTCGAGCCGTTCGCACCCGTCATCCGCGACGAGGTCAACGTAAAGAACGTGGAGCTGACCAGCGACGTCGACTCCGCCGGCACCTTCGAGGTCGTCGTCAACGCCAAGGTCGCCGGCCCGAAACTGGGCAGGGGCGTCCAGCGGGCGATCAAGAACGTCAAGGCCGGAAACTACGTGCACGACGGGGAGAACGTCGTCGTCGACGGCGACCTGGTGCTCACCCCTGACCTGTACACCGAGCGTCTCATCGCCGCCGACCCGGACTCCACCGCACAGGTGGAGGGGATGGACGGCCTCGTGGTCCTGGACACTGCCCTCACTGAGGAGTTGGAGGCGGAAGGCTGGGCGGCCGATGTCATCCGTGGCCTGCAGGATGCCCGCAAGAACGAAGGGCTCGAGGTGAGCGACCGCATCAGCGTCACCCTCCACGTCTCCGCCGACAAGGAGGAGTGGGCCACCCGCCACGCCGACCACATCGCCGCGGAGACACTGGCCACCTCCTTCACCGTCACAACTGATGCCAACAACAACGGCCACACGGTACTTGATGGTGTGACCGCGGAGGTGTCCAAAAACGGCTAGCCTCCACACCGACAGCTAGATACCTATTCCAGGACACCTATTCACAAGGTCGCGGAATTTCCCGCCGCGGCGGCCACCTTGTGAATAGGCATCCTGGGATAGGTATTTGCATTTGAGGGCGCGAAGAACCGGTCCGATGGGCTCGTATTCGCTCATCCGGCCTACTCTGGAGTGGCTATGACTCGCTGGGTGCTGCACATCGACATGGACGCGTTCTACGCGTCCTGCGAGCAGCTGACCCGTCCGACGCTGAAGGGGCGCCCGGTGCTCGTCGCTGGCGTGACCGGCCGGGGAGTGGTCGCGGGCGCGAGCTACGAGGCGCGAAGATACGGTGCGCGCTCAGCGATGCCGACATACCGCGCCGTCCAGCTCGTCGGGCCGAAAGCAGTGTTGGTCGCGCCGCGCCGGCCCGTGTACACCACGGCATCGCGCCGGGTCTTCGAGATCATTTCCCGCCGCGTGGACATCGTCGAACAGCTCTCCATCGATGAGGCATTCATGGAGCCCCTTGAGCTTGCGGGAGCAACGCCGGATGAGGTGGATCAGTGGGCAAACGACCTGCGTGAAGAGATTCGTTGGGAGACTGGATTGCCCAGCTCCATCGGTGCAGGGACGGGCAAGCAATACGCGAAGATCGGTTCCGGACTAGCGAAACCCGACGGCACATTCATCATCCCGCGGGAGAAGCAGACGGAGATCCTGCACCCGCTGCCTGTCGGCGAGCTGTGGGGCGTCGGGCCCGTCACCGCCGCAAAGCTCACCGGTATCGGGGTGGAGACCATCGGCGATTTCGCCGCACTGGCGGAGCGAGAAGTCGAGGTGGCTCTCGGCGGAGTGGTGGCGAAGCAGCTCTGGACACTCGCGCGCGGCATCGACGAACGGGAGGTCAAACCCCGGGCGGAATCCAAGCAGATTTCCGCCGAGCACACCTACCCGCGCGACCTCACCACGACAGCGGAAGTTGAAGCGGCCATCAGGCGCGCGGCGGAAGGAGCACACAAGCGCTTGCTTATCGACGGCCGCGGTGCCCGCACCGTCACCGTCAAACTCAAGATGGCTGATTTCCACATCGAGTCGCGCTCCAGCACGTTGACGTACGCCACCGACGACCTGGACACGCTCACGGCGGCGGCGTTCCGGATCGCCCGCTACCCGGATGAGCTGGGGCCGATCCGGCTCGTCGGGGTGGGATTCTCCGGTTTGGAGACGGTCATGCAGGAAGTGCTGTTCCCGGAGCTCGACCGCACGAATCTGCCTGAGCCGCAGGTGGGGGAGGTGCTTCCTGTCACTCCCACAGGAACCCGCGCATGGGCCGCGACGCAGGATGTCCACCACACCGAGTATGGGCACGGCTGGATTCAGGGGGCCGGACACGGGTTCGTGACCGTCCGGTTCGAGACCCGTGCCACGGGGCCGGGACCTGTCAAAAATCTTCGCGCCGACGATTTGGAGCTCCGCCCAGCTGACCCGGTGGCGTCGCTGGCATGGGACGACTGGGAGCCGTTCGGCGCGGATGAGCCCCCGATCCCGCTTGATGCTGGGGAGAACGGGGAAGAATAAGCCGCGCGACGACACCGCCGCCGGGCTTTTCGATGACCCAGACAACCCCTCCGAGGAGGATCTGCTGAGCAATCCGAAGGTGGCCGTCTCCCCGGTGGCGGACCAGGCGGAGTGGATTGAGAAGACTCTTGCCGGTGAGGTTACGGGGTCGGGCTCCGGTGCTGACAGCGGGACGGACATGGTGGCCGAATCCGGCACTATGAAGGTGGACGACAGCGCCCGGAAGATGCCGGCAAGCCTGTGGATCATTCTTGCCGGTGCCGTAGCGTTCGCCGGCGTGGCGGCGTGGAGTTTCAGCTGCCGATAAGCGCCAGCGGGTCCATACCGGCGGACACAGCGGCGGCTAGCGCAATGCGTGCCTGGCCGGCCCGCAACCACCCGGCGGGGATGGCGCCATGATCGCCTAGGGTTGCGCCGCCGCCGGCACCGCCGTACGCGAACTCCACTTTTCCGCCTGGCACGACTGTGGTGAGCACAACCGGGATCCCGGCATCGATGGCGCGCAGGAGTGCTTGGCCCATCTCTTCCGACACGTTGCCGGACCCCATCCCTTCCACGACGATGCCGTCGGGATCCATGTCTGTCACTGCATCGACCACGGCGCTGTCCGCGCCAGCCCAGGCGGCGACAACCGGAATGTTCATCCCGGCCAGAGTGACAGGGGCGATCGGGTCGGGCCGCACGGGGACGACGGCATTCTTTTCCGCGGTGGGGCGGAACGCATCGAGGGCGTGCGTGTCTGCCTTGACCAGCCCGCGCGCCGGGAGGATCTGCCCGCCGAAGGCCACGACAACGCCGTTGCTTAGATCGTCTCCCACGTCGATGTACTCCACGGCTGCCCGGAGATTGCCCGGCCCGTCAGGGTCTGTCGCGTCGGCGGCGCGCTGCGCCCCCGTAACCACGATCGGGCGAGGGTCGGAGTGAAACAGGTCGAGGGCGAACGCCGTTTCGGCTAGCGAATCCGTTCCATGGGTGACCACGACGCCGGCAACAGACGGGTCTGCCAGCTGTTCGTGCACGGTGGCGACCAATGCGTCCACATCCGCCAACGTCATTGACGAGGAATCCAGGGCCCGCACATCCACCGGACGGCACGGAACGTACACCCCGGCGGATTCGATGAGCTGGGCAGCCGTGCGGCGGGGTACCAGCGCGCCCGAATCATCGGCCTCGCACGCGATCGTCCCGCCGGTGGCCACCACAGCGATTTCTGAAGTCTTCATGATGTTCAGGTTAGGCGCGCCGATTGGCCCGCGGGCAGGTAGGCGGTAACCTTGGGCCAGTTAGCTGAAATCAAGGAGAGATACATGAACGCACCGACCAACGCACGAAAATTCGCCGCTCTCGCGGCTGCGTTCGGCGCCGCGGTGACGCTTGCGGCGTGCTCGAACGACGAGACCGAGACGGAAACGGAAACGTCCACTGCGACTAGCACCGCTTCCGAGCAGGCGGCGCCGGCGGCCGAGAAGCCAACGGCCGTGCAGCTCAACGAGGTTCTGGCTCGCGCGACGAACCCACAGCTTCCGATGGAGGAGCGCGTGAAGACGGTTCAGGGCGGTGAGAACGCCCGCGAGCTTTTCGACGTGATGACGCAGGCCAAGCAGGAATCCGGCGCCGACTTCCAGGTCGTCGAGCCGATCCTGCCGGGCTACGCTCCGAATGAGGTTCTCGCCGCTGTGAACTTCACCCAACCGAACCAGGGCCCGTCCGTCGCGGAGAACGTCTCCTTCATCTTCGAGGACAACACCTGGAAGCTCTCCCAGTCTTGGGCGTGCACCTTGATCACCAACACGGTGACCCCGGACCAGGTTCCGGCAATGTGCAACGCGCAGGGCGGTAACGGGGCTGAGGCACCAGCACAGGGCGGCGCTGCCACCCCGGTCCCCGGGGCTGAATCACCAGCACAGGGCGGCCAGGGTGCACCGGCACCGGCGCAGGCACCTGCACAGGGCGGCGCACCAGCGCCGGCTCTATAAGAGTGTTGTGCAGCAACTGCTGAACTGAGCCGCACTCAGTTTTCTTCGCGCCACACTTCCTCGGTCCACAGCGTGGACAGGGTGAGCAGTGTGGCGCGTCCGTCTTTCTGGGCCATGCGCTGGCGCCACCGTCGGCGGATCCACCGGTCGTGGCTGGACATGATCACGGTGCCGGGAAAATCCACCAGTGCGGCCTCGAGCTCCTCGGCGAGGGCCAAGGAGAGGTGGTTAGTGGGCTCGTCCAGAAGCAGCAGGTCCGGCGGGGAAGACAGGATCATGCCTAGAGATACCCGTCGGCGCTGGCCGAGGGAGAGGTCCGCCAGCGGCTTTGCGGCTTGCTCCGTGGACATCAACCCCATGTCCACTATGCCCGGCACGAGCTGTGCGCCGGTGACGGAGAAATCCGTCCACGAGTCGTCCTGCTCGAGGCGGGCCACGGTCATTTCTTCCGGCATGATGATCTCCCCGGAATAGTCGGTGAGCTCACCGTCGATGATCTTCAGCAGCGTCGACTTTCCGGATCCATTTGGGCCTTCGATCAAGAGTTGGTCGCCGGGCTGGACCTTGAGATCCAGCGGAGCGAGCCTGTCTGGGACCGACAGGCCTCGGGCAATCACCGCGGGAACGCCCAGGGACGTCGCGGTGTGCTCCGGGATGCCCGCGAAGCGCAGCGGTTTCGGGGGCGTGGGGATCTGGTAGCGCTCCAAATTCTCCAGGCGCTGCTCGGCGGCACGGCGGCGGTTGCCCACGGTCTTGGCGGCCCTGTCAGCGTAGAACTTCGCGCTGGTGCGTGTTTCAGTCTTATTCTCCTGCGAGTGGAAGATATCTTCAGCCGAATGCTCTGCGGCCTTTTCCAGCCGTTCGCGCTCGTGCTCCTGCGCGGCGTAATCGGTGGCCCACCGCTGGCGGCGCTGCTCGCGCGCTGTGAGATAGTCACTGAATGATCCGGTGAAGCGGGCGCCTTGACGCGTCTCTTCGCCCATGCCGCCTTCCGCGCCCAGCCCGGGATCGAGGTCGACGAGTCCGTCGCATACAGCGTCGAGGAAATAGCGGTCGTGGGAAGCCGCCAGGACCGGGCCGGAGAAGGATTCGAGTTCGCCTACGAGGAAGTCCACTGCCTCGTCGTCTAGGTGGTTCGTCGGCTCGTCGAGCACCATCGCGTCGACGGGGCGCAGTAGGAGCGTGGCCAGAGCGAAGCGGCGGCGCTGCCCGCCGGACATTTCGCCCAGCGGGGTGGACAGATCCACATTCGCCAGACCAAGGCCAGCCAGAACCGCCGCGATGCGGGCATCCAGCTCCCACACCCCGGAATTCTCGGCGCGGGCCAGCGCCAGATCGAATTGTTCGGCCAGGCGGTCATCATTGGGATTCTCGGCCATCTGTCCGGACAGATCTGTGATGGCGCGCTCGACACCGCGGAGCTCGTCCACGGCACCGTCGATAAGCGTGCTGGAGGGCTCGGTGAACGGCAGCGACGTCTCCTGCGCGATGAAGCCCGTGACAGGTGGGGTGACCAACGTCCCGGCGGACGGTTCGAGGTCGCCCGAGATGATGCCGAGCAGAGTGGACTTACCTGAGCCATTTTCCCCGATCAAGCCGGTGACGGATCCCGACGGCACCGCGAAGGAAATATCCGTGAGAACCCGGTGCCCGTCAGGGTAGGTGAAAGAGATTCCGTCGAGTCCGATGTGTAGCGGAGCGGGCATGGTGGTTTATTTTCCGTATCGCGTAGCAGTGGTCACGTCCTGGACCACCTTGAAGTCGTTGTTGGCGCCGGAGTAGACCACGCGTGTCGTTGCTGAATTCTGCCCGGCCACGGGGATCGGTTTGGTCAGATCGACGGTGATTTCCGCCTGGGAGGTGGTCTGCGCGTCGTCCGCGGTGAGTTTCTCGCTCGCCGCTGCGCCGGGAGCCGACCCCAAGTCGAGCTCCTTCTCTGTCGGCTCCTCGCTGATATTTAGGTCTAGCGTGACCGTCGATCCCTCGATCTTCGTCACCGTGTACGTCGTGGTGCGGAACATGGACGTCTGTCCCGTCGTGCGCGCTGAAGCAGTCCACGACGCGCCTTCACCCACCTCCTCGCGCGGGAAGACAGGCATGGTGGACAGGACCTGGAGCAGTGCTCGCTCGAGACGCTCCCGGTCCTCATCCGAACTGTCTTCGGCGGGAAGAAGCTTCACGTCGCTGATCTGCCCTGAGGGGTCTGCGGTCCAGCGCATGCGGAACCCCTCAGCGACTACATCGGTCGTCTCCCCGGTACTTGAGATGTCCAGCTGCAACGCCTGTTCATCCACGCCGTCGGTCGCTGGGGCCTGCGGGTTGACCTTGTCCGACGCGACGGCGCCCTGGAACACCCCGGTAGCTACCTCCACACCGGTGCGCTGCTCCACGCCGTCGGTGGAGTAAGCGAGGACCGTCTTCTCGCCCGCTCCCGCTTCGACGAGCGTCACCCGCCCCGGGTCGACATCGAAAGCGGGGATCTCCGCGAACGGATCGGAATCCTGCGACGAGCACGCGGAAAGAGTCGCGGTGAGGCTCAGCACGACCGCGGTCATGATTGCTGGGAGATACCTAAAGCTCACACATTGAACCTACATCACGGGGAAACGACTACAGTAAGGCGACGATGAGCACCACGTACTCCAAGGGGTCTTCCAGCGGGACCGAAGGCCCCAGCGGTTCCCGCGCCGCCCGCCGCAGGCATCTCGCACTGGTCGCGGGCATCATGATCTCTATTGCAGTCGCGGACCAGGCGATTAAGCAGATTATGCTCACCACCCTGACCCCGGGGGAGCCCGTCCCAGTCATTGGTGACTGGTTCCGGTGGCTCCTGGTATTCAATTCCGGCGCAGCCTTCTCCATGGGCCAGAACCTCACCGGGCTGATCACCGCCATCCAACTGGCGTTCGTGGTCGGCGCGCTGATAGCAGCGCCTCGTCTCCGCGTCCGTTGGGCTGCTGTCGGTCTCGCTCTCATTGCCGGTGGGGCTCTGGGCAACCTCATTGACCGTCTGTTCCGCCCGCCGGGGTTCTGGTTCGGTCATGTCGTCGACTACATTTCGGTCGGTGATTTCGCCGTGTTCAACCTCGCCGACACCGCGATCAATATCGGTGTGGCCGTGTTCATTCTCACGCTGTTTATCGCGGACGAAGACACGCTTTTCCTCGCTAAAGACGCGGACGACGAGGGAAAGGAGCGGGCATGACCAGCGGGTACAGGTCGATCACGGTTCCAGAGGGGCTCGACGGCATGCGTGTCGACGCCGCTGTGGCCAAGGTCTTTGGCGTGTCCCGCTCCGTCGCGGCAGAGCTCGACGTGCTTGTCGACGGGACGGTGGCCCCCAAATCCGCCCGCCTCACCCCCGGACAAACCCTTGAGGTGACTTTGCCCGAACCCAGGTCAGTGCCCATGCCCAAGGAAGAACCGGTGGAGGGGCTGGAGGTGCTTTACGACGACGAGGATGTCATTGTCGTGGATAAGCCGGTGGGTGTGGCCGCCCACCCGACCCTCGGCTGGGAGGGCCCGACTGTCGTCGGCGGCTTGGTGGCCATGGGTTTTCAACTGCCCGACGCAGGCCCGCCCGAGCGCAAGGGGATTGTTCAGCGCCTCGACGTGGGTACCTCAGGGGTCATGGTCGTGGCTAATTCTATCCCGGGGTACTCGGTGCTCAAACGGGCTTTCAAGGAACGCACGGTGGAGAAGACTTATCATGCCGTCGTCCAAGGCTTGCCCGATCCGATCGTGGGCACGATCGATGCCCCGATCGGCCGTCATCCCTCGTCGGGCTGGAAATTCGCGGTCACCCAGGGCGGGCGTCATTCTGTCACTCACTACGAGGTGCTCGAGGCGTTCCGGGAGGCGAGCCTGCTCGAGGTGCACCTGGAAACCGGCCGCACCCACCAGATCCGCGTCCACATGTCGTCTGTGGGGCACCCGTGCGTGGGCGACCCGATGTACGGCTCCGATCCCACTTTGACCAAGCGGCTGGAACTGACCCGCCAGTGGCTCCACGCAACCACTCTCGGCTTCACTCATCCGGGCACGGGGAAGTGGATGGAGGTTTCCTCCCCGTACCCGGAGGACCTGCAGCGCGCCGTGGATACGCTTCGCGGATGAGCCGGCGTGAATTCGGTGCCAGGGTGACGTTTGTCGCCGTTGCAGTGCTCACAGGTCTGCTTGCCGCCCTGATCTCTTCGCTCGGCGACGCCACAAGGTTCGAACCTGTGCCCCGGGGCGATCAGCTTGGGCAGGTAACCGGGGAGAGTTACAGGGAATACACGGCGCGCGCCGACTATTCCGTGTCGGCAGCACCCGCAGCGGAACCGGTTTTCGCGCTCGTGACCTTCGCAGATGTGCTTGCCCCCGCGGAAGCATCGAAAGTGCTGGAACCGTTCGCGCGCGTGAACGCGGTGACTCCTGCTGAGGCGGCACCGAAACCCTCCGGGGAACCCTCTCAGGGCCGCGACCGCACTGAGAATATCCAGCTTGCAGCGGGTGACCAAGTGGTTGGGGCGATCGTGCGCGACACCGGCGACGTGCTCCGAACCGCAGCGCATAATCCCGGAATCGCCGCTCTTGAGGCCCTCCCCCCAGACGCGGTGTGGGGTGCCTTTGGTGTGCGTCCAGTCGAGCTGGAAGCCCGAGAATCGACCTATCGGTGCACCCGCGGGAGCGTGTAAGGTTATTGAATGTTATTTACCGGTCCTAATCGAGGAGACGAAACGTGTCAGCTTTCCGTAAAACAGGGGCATCGCTCGCTGTTGCTTCGACCCTGTTCTTCGCAACGGCGTGCGGTATCGGCGGCGACGGAGGCAATGACGACGGCAGCTCCCTCGGTGCAGGCGAATACGATGTTGTGGCCAAGGAAGAAGTGGTCAACAGCATTATCGTCGACGGCACTGTGGCTCCAATCCGGCAGGCGGGCATTTCCACGACGCTGACCGTGCCAGTGGAGAAAATCCATGTCGGCGTGGGCGACAAGGTCAAGCAGGGCCAGTTGTTGGTCACCATGGACACCTCCTCCATCGAGCGCGAGCTCGATGCGCAGCGCCAGGCCAACGAGCAGCTAATGAGCCAGGGCCAGGGCAGCGAACCGCTGCAGATGACCGCCGTGGGCGACCTGAAGAAGATCGTGGCGGATGCAAGCAGCTCGATTGAGGACTGCTTCAAACGGATCATTCCTGGGCCCGCCCCTGCTCCGCAGCCTGCGCCCGCTCCGGTACCTGCTCCGCAAGGTCCGTCCCGCGAGCAGATCGAACAGGCTCTGAATGAGGCTCACGAACAGGGACGCGCCCAGGGTGCTCAGGAAGCGCAGCAGGCATTCCAGCAGCAGGCTGAGATGGCCGGCGGTGCCGCAGACGGCGGGATGCCGGCGGGAGCGGCAGATGCGATGGCCCAGCAGCAGGCTCTCGCCCAGCAGGAAGCAATGGCGCAGCAAGAGGCGATGGCACAGGGCGGCGGGGCTGACACCAGCATGCTCGAGTACCAGATGCAGGACCGCGAGGTCACGGCACCGATCAACGGTGTGGTGACCAAGATCGAGGCGGAAGAAGGGGCGCCGGCCGGCGGCGCGCTGATGACCATCGCCGACACCTCCCGCTTCCTGGTCAAGGCGTCCGTGCGTGAAACAGATGTCGCGAACGTGAAAGAAGGCAACCGCGTCGTCTTCACCACCCCCATCACCGGCGACCGGAAGTTCGAGGGCAAGGTCCGCCGCATCGCCCCGATGGCCGACGGCGCCGACCAAGGAGCAGCAGCTGCGGCGCGAGCCATGCAGGGGGGCGGCCAGAACAACAAAAAGGACACCGGGGTGAACTTCCCGGTGGAGATCGAGGTCACCGGCGACACCAACGGTCTGCGCCTGGGCGGTTCGGCCCGCGTGGAAATCATCACGGAGGAAGACCGCGACCACCTGAGCATTCCGCGCGATGCGGTCTACGACGGCAACAAGGTCCTCGTTCTGAACCGTGAGAACAAAGACGCGACCGAAGGCACGGTTGAGGAGCGCACGGTGAAAACAGGCGTAAAGAACGACACCGACATTGCCGTTACCAGCGGCGACCTCAAGGAGGGCGACGTGGTCATCGCATGGCCCGACGATTTCCGCGACCGGGTCGGCGAGACCATTTCCATCACGGACGAGAACTTCACCCCGTCCGGCAAGGGCGACGAAGACAGCAAGGACGGAAAGACTGAAAAGTCTGACAAGTCCGAGAAGTCGGACAAGTAGGGGGAGAGTAGCCCTGTGAGCACTCCCATCAACGGCGGCGAACAGCCGGCCATGGTCAAAATCGACCCCGATAAGCTGATCTTCATGCGCGGGATCGTCAAAACCTACAACGAAGGAAAAGATACCGAGCTGACGGTTCTGCACGGCATCGACTTCGACACCGAGCACGGAGAGCTCGTGTCCATTGTCGGGCCCTCGGGTTGCGGAAAGTCCACCCTGATGAACTTGATCGGGATGCTGGATAAGCCAACCCACGGCGGGTACGCGTTCAACGGCGAGGACGTCTTCCAGAAAGTGGATAACGAGCTCGCCGCGTACCGTTCGCAAAACATCGGCTTCATTTTCCAGAACTTCAATCTCGTCGGCCGCATCAACGCGCTGCAAAACGTGGCTATGCCGATGATGTACGCGGGCGTCGGCAAGCGCGAGCGCGAAGAGCGCGCCGCGGAATTGCTGAATGTCGTGGGCATGGGCGACCGTCTCACGCACGCGCCGAACGAGCTGTCCGGCGGGCAGAAGCAGCGCGTGGCCATCGCGCGCAGCCTCGCCAACGACCCGGACCTGCTGCTTGCCGACGAGCCGACGGGCGCCCTCGACTCCCAGACCGGGCGCATGGTCATGGACTTGTTCCACCAGCTCAACCGGGATTACGGCAAGGCGATCGTGTTCATCACCCACAACCCCGACTTGGCGCAGGAGACCAGCCGGATTGTGGAAATGAAAGACGGCCGTGTCGTGGACGTGCGTGCGGGAGGTGCAGCCTAAACCATGGAATTCCGTGAATCAGTCAGTCTAGCGTTAGGCAGCCTGCGGACGAACAAGATGCGTTCGATCCTCACACTTTTGGGCATCATCATCGGAATCATGGCCGTGGTGATCATCATGACGCTCGGCCGCGGCTTGCAAAACAGTGTGACGAGCGGTCTCGAGGACATCGGTGCGTCGAAGTACGCTGTGTTCATCACGGAAAAGCCGGATGAGGAGGAGGGCAGCGACGAGAACGCGGGCGGGTTCAACCCTCCCATCACGGACGAGTCCGACCAAGTCACCCTCGATCAGCTGGACGAGCTGAAGCAGCACTTCGGCGACCGCATCGTCGGCGTGGACATTCAGGACACCTACGGCGGCGATGCGACGTACGAGGACAAGGATGCCGCTGTCGACATCGCGCCCGTTTTGGGCGATTCCATGGACGTGCGCAATGTCGAGGTAGCATTCGGCCGCGCCATCGAGCAGCAGGACATCGACAGCCAGCGCCCGGTCGCGGTGGTTTCGCAAGAGCTTGTCGACGCCTTCTTTGACGGCGATAGCTCCGCCGCCCTGGGCAAGCGCATCGACCTGAACGTCGAATCCACCGGCGTGTACACTATCATCGGTGTGGCCGAGGCAAAAGAGAAGGACGCCAGCAACTTCGGCCAAGAGACTGCCACCGGTCAAGCCTTCGTCCCGTTGAGCTCCATCGACCGCATCTCGGAGCCGATCGAGGGCACAGACGGATTCCTCGTGCAGGCCAAGGGCGACGAGGACTCGACCGCGTTCCGCGACGAGCTGCAGAACTACGTGGACCGCTGGTACTCCAAGAGTGAGACCGCGCAGGCCGAAGTCCTCGATATGCAGGCAGAGCTCGCCTCCTTCACCAAGGTCTTCGGCGCGATCAGCGCCGTGATCGCTTCCATTGCCGGCATCTCCTTGCTCGTCGGTGGAATTGGTGTCATGAACGTCATGCTCATTACCGTCACCGAGCGCACCCGCGAAATCGGCGTGCGTAAGGCGCTCGGCGCAACACGCCGTGACATCCGCACCCAATTCATCGTCGAAGCTGTCATGGTCTGCCTTTTGGGCGGCATTATCGGTGTGGTGCTGGGCGGCATTATCGGCACTATCAGCAGCGGCTTCATCGGCATGGTCGGCGGCGGGGAATACGGCCCTATCGCGTGGCCACCGCTGAGTGCAGTGCTGTTCTCGCTGCTCTTCTCCATGGCGATCGGCGTTTTCTTCGGCGCGTACCCGGCGAACAGGGCCGCCAAGATGCAGCCGATCGACGCTTTGCGCTACGAGTAAACTGTCCGCCATGGCCAAAAACTCCTCGTTCGTCCACCTGCATAACCACACCGAGTTCTCCATGCTCGACGGCATGGCCAAGGTGGACCTTCTGGCCGAGGAAGTGGCGCGTCAAGGGATGCCTGCTGTGGGCATGACCGACCACGGAAACATGTTCGGTTCGAACGCGTTCTACCGCCGCATGGTGGACGCAGGAGTGAAACCGATCATCGGCATTGAGGCGTACATGGCGCCCGAGTCCCGCTTCAACAAAAAGCGCGTTCTGTGGGGTACACCGGACCAGAAGGGCGACGACGTCTCCGCGTCCGGCGCCTACCTGCACCAGACCATGCTGGCGGAGAACGCCACCGGCCTCCACAACCTTTTCCGTTTGTCGTCCCTGGCGTCCTACGAAGGACAGCTGGGTAAATGGCCGCGCATGGATGCGGAGCTTGTCGCCGAGCATGCGGACGGCATCATCGCCACGACCGGCTGCCCGTCGGGAGATGTGCAGACGCGCTTGCGTTTGGGGCAGTACGACCAGGCGTTGGAAGCAGCCGCGATGTGGCAGGACATTTACGGCAAAGACAACTACTTCCTTGAGTTGATGGATCACGGCCTGCACATTGAGCGCCGCGTGCGCGACGATCTGCTGCGCATCGGACAGGCCCTCGATCTCCCGCCACTGGTCACGAACGACTGCCACTACGTCCTTGAATCCCAGGCACCGGCGCACGAGGCGATGCTCTGCGTCCAGACGGGTAAGACCCTGTTGGATCCGGACCGGTTCAAATTCGACGCCACCGACTTTTACATCAAGTCCGCCGAGCAAATGCGCTCCACCTGGGACGATATGGTTCCGGACGGCTGCGATAACACGCTCTGGATCGCCGAGCGCGTCGGCGACTACAGCGAACTGTGGGAGGAGCATCCGCACGACCGCATGCCCATCGCCACGGTGCCGGAGGGGGAGACCCCGACGACGTGGCTGCGCAAGGAAGTGCACCGCGGACTGGAAGACCGCTTCGAAGGCAAGGACGTGCCGGAGGAGTACCTGAAGCGCGCCGACTACGAGATCGACGTCATCGACATGAAGGGCTACCCGTCCTACTTCCTCATTGTTGCAGAGCTGATCAAGCACGCCCGCTCCGTGGGCATCCGTGTCGGTCCTGGCCGTGGTTCGGCCGCGGGGTCGCTTGTCGCCTACGCGCTGACCATCACCAACATTGATCCGATGGAGCACGGGCTCCTCTTCGAGAGGTTCCTCAACCCCGAGCGCCCGTCCGCACCTGATATTGATATCGACTTCGACGATCGCCGCCGCGGTGAGATGCTCACCTACGCGGCCGAGAACTGGGGCGAGGACAAGATCGCCCAGGTGATCACGTTCGGCACGGTGAAGACGAAGCAGGCCATCAAGGACTCCGCCAAGGTCAATTTCGGCCAACCCGGTTTCCAGATGGCCGACCGTATCAACGCAGCTCTGCCACCGGCGATCATGGCGAAGGACATTCCGCTGTCCGGCATCACCGACCCGGAGCACGCGCGTTATTCCGAGGCCGCCGAGGTCCGCTCGATGATCGAAACCGATCCGGACGTGGCCAAGATCTACGAGACTGCCCGCGGGCTCGAAGGGGTGGTCCGCCAGGCCGGTGTGCACGCCTGCGCGGTGATCATGGCGTCGGTACCTCTCATGGACCACATTCCGATGTGGAAGCGGCCCGCCGACGGTGCTCTCATCACCGGGTGGGACTACCCGGCATGCGAGGCCATCGGCCTGTTGAAGATGGACTTCCTGGGGCTGCGCAACCTCACCGTCATCGGCGACGCCATCGAGAACATCAAGAAGAACCGCGGCGAGACTCTTGACTTGGAAGGCTTGGACACCGACGATCCAGCCGTGTACGAACTGCTCTCCCGCGGTGACACTCTCGGTGTGTTCCAGCTCGATTCCGGTGGCATGCAGGAGCTGCTCAAACGCATGAAACCGACGGGCTTCAACGATATTGTCGCGTCGCTGGCCCTCTACCGGCCGGGCCCGATGGGGGTGAACGCCCACTGGGATTACGCGGACCGCAAGAACGGCCGCAAGCCGATCACACCGATCCACCCGGAGCTGGAAGAACCGCTGCGGGAGATCCTAGATGAGACCTACGGCCTCATCGTCTACCAGGAGCAGATCATGAGGATCTCGCAAAAGGTGGCGAACTACACGGCTGGCGAAGCAGACGGCTTCCGTAAAGCGATGGGCAAGAAGAAGCCCGAAGTGCTCGCCCAGCAGTACGAGAAGTTCTCGCAGGGCATGTTCGACAACGGCTACACCAAGTCGGCCGTCGACGCGCTGTGGGGAACTATTGAGCCGTTCGCGTCCTACGCGTTCAACAAGTCGCACGCCGCGGGCTACGCTCTCGTTTCCTATTGGACTGCGTACCTGAAAGCGAACTACGCCTCGGAGTACATGGCGGCCCTGTTGACCTCGGTGGGCGATAAGAAGGATAAGTCGGCCATCTACCTCGCGGACTGCCGCCACCTGGGCATCTCGGTTCTTCCGCCGGACATCAACGAGTCGGAGGAGAACTTCCTCGCTGTGGACAAGGACATCCGCTACGGGCTCGCCGCGATCCGCAATGTCGGCGTGGAAGTGGTGGAGTCCATCATGGAGACCCGCCGCACCAAGGGCGCGTTCACGAGCTTCTCCGACTACCTGGACAAGATCGACTTGCTGCCGTGCAACAAGCGCATCACCGAGTCGCTGATCAAGGGCGGTGCGTTCGACTCGCTCGGCCATCCACGAAAGGGCCTGTTGCTGGTCTCCGACAGCGCTGTGGATTCCGTGCTCACCACCAAGAAAGCTGCAGATAAAGGTCAGTTCGACCTGTTCTCCGCTTTCGGCGGGAGTGACGGAGAGGACAACGCAGCCAGCGCATTCAGCATCGAGGTGCCGGACGACGAATGGGAGAAGAAGCACAAGCTTGCCCTCGAGCGCGAAATGCTGGGACTGTATGTTTCTGGGCACCCTCTCGACGGCTTCGAGGAAGCACTCGAGGCTCAGACCGATACCCCGATGCCGAAGATCCTCGGCGGGGAGATGCGCCACGGCGACGAAGTCACCATCGGCGGCATCATCTCGAGCGTGGATCGGCGCTACTCCAAGAAGGACGGTTCGCCATGGGCGATTGTCACCTTGGAGGACCACCACGGTGCGCAGGTGGAAGTTCTGCTATTCAACAAGGTCTACGCCCTCGTAGCGCCGCAGATCGTTGAAGACAACATCATCCTGGTCAAAGCCCACGTCTCCATCCGCGACGAACGCATGAGTCTGTTCGGAGACGACGTGAAGGTGCCGGAATTGGGCCCCGGAAACGGTGTCGGCCTTCCGTTGCGTCTCACGTTGCGGACGGAGCAGTGCACGGTGGACAATATCCGTAAACTCAAGCAGGTTCTCGTGAACAACCCGGGCGATTCGGATGTGTACCTCAACCTCGTCAACGGTGATCAATCCCAGCTGATGGTGCTCGGGGATCATCTGCGGGTGGAACGGTCCGGGAGCCTCATGGGCGACCTCAAGGCTGCGATGGGTGCGGGAGTGCTGGGGTAAGTCCCTCTGGCACGGTTGCTTTTTCTTGTGGGAAACTGCTCTCAAAATCCCTGCGAGGCTGGGTGCCGGGAGCCGTGGGTCTATGATTGCGAGGTATGACACACTCGCCTGATTTTTCACCCGTGCACGCAGCCGACATTCAAGGGGCTCAGGCGAGCATTTCAGGCGTTATCACGCCAACGCCGTTGCAGTACTGTCCGCGCCTTTCGCAGGCGTACGGCGTCGAGGTGTATCTCAAGCGCGAAGATCTGCAAGATGTGCGTTCCTACAAGATTCGTGGGGCTTACTACAACATCAGCAATCTGACCGAGGAGGAGAAACAGGCCGGTGTCGTGGCAGCGTCGGCTGGAAATCACGCTCAAGGTGTTGCCTACGCGTGCCGTTCGATGGGCATCGACGGCAAGATATTCGTGCCCAAGCGCACACCGAAGCAGAAGCGTGACCGGATCAAGGTGCACGGAGGGGACAAGGTCGAGCTCGTCTTAGTCGGCGACACCTTCGATGAGGCTGCGGAAGCAGCCCGCGCGGATGCGGAGGCCCGAGGTGCCACCATCGTCGAGCCCTTCAACGCCCGCAATACCGTAATCGGTCAGGGGACCGTGGGGGCGGAAATTGTGTCCCAGCTGTCGGGGCTAGGCAAATCGCTTGACTCGATCGTGGTTCCGGTGGGAGGCGGCGGTCTGATCGCCGGCATTACCTCCTATCTGGCGGACATGTCGCCACGCACTGCAGTTGTGGGTGTGGAGCCGGCGGGAGCGCGGTCGCTTCAGGCAGCTCTTGCCGCGGGGGAGCCTGTTACTCTCGAAACTGTGGACCCGTTCGTCGACGGCGCGGCGGTCAAGCGCATTGGCGACGTGAACTACAACATCATCGAAGAGAATCTCGGCCGATTGCACATCGTGGCCGCCGACGAAGGCGCTGTGTGCACCAGTATGCTCGCTCTGTACCAGAACGAGGGCATCATCGCTGAGCCTGCTGGCGCGCTTTCCGTCGCAGCGCTCGGGGAAGTGAGCTTGGCTCCGGGAAGCACTGTGGTGTGCGTGATCTCCGGCGGCAACAACGATGTCCTGCGCTATGCGGAGATCATGGAGCGCTCCCTGGTCCACCGCGGACTCAAGCATTACTTCCTGGTCAATTTCGCCCAAGAACCGGGCCAGCTGCGCCGCTTTCTGAACGATGTCCTCGGTCCGGACGACGACATCGCACTGTTCGAGTATCTGAAGAAGAACAACCGCGAAACCGGCGCCGCGCTCGTGGGCATCGAGCTCGCCCGGGCATCCGACTTGGACCTGCTGCTCGATAGGATGGAGGAAGCCTCTTTCGATTGCCGCCGTCTCATGCCGGGCACACCGGAATACGAGTTCATCGTCACCGGTTAACAGCCCCGGGTGGGGGCTAGCGGCGCACTATCGCGAAACCCCAGGGCTCCAATTCGGTTTTCTCTGCGGTGACGGTGGGGTCGCCGAAGGAATAGATCAGTTCACCGCCGGCCGGCACAGCAACCGGTGATCCGGAGAAATTCGCGGCGAGGAACACATCGTCGTACCCCATGGTCAACCATGTGTCCGAATGGTCGACCTGCAGCTCGCGCAGGTCGTCGCGCGACAGATTCAGCTCGCGGCGCAGAGCGAGCAATTTCTTGTACGTCTTCTGCATCACCAGGGCATCGCGGTCGAATTTCCAATCGAGCTTCGCAGACTCGAATGTCGCCGGATCCGCCGGATCGGGAACCTCGTTGAAATCCCAGCCGTAGCGGGCGAACTCGTGAGCGCGGCCCTCGCGCGTGAGACGCATCAGATCATCGTCGGTGTGGGAGATGAAGAACGGAAACGGCGTCTGGGCGTAGGACTCCTCGCCCATGAAGATCATCGGGGTGAAGGGGCTGAAGAAGATGACTGCGGCTTTCAGCGCGTGTTGTTCGAGCGTGAGATTCTGCGACGGGCGGTCGCCGAACGCGCGGTTACCCACTTGGTCGTGAGTCGTTGTGTACGTGATCAGCTTCCATGGGGGAATGGCGGACAGATCCAACGGGCGGCCGTGCGTGCGCCCGCGGAAATTCGAGAAGTCGTTGCGGAAGCGGTAGCCGTGACGGAGGGTGTCCGCGAGTATGTCAACGGTGCCGAAGTCCTCGTAATACGCGTTATTCTCGCCGGTGACAACGGTATGGAGGGCATGGTGGACGTCGTCAAGCCATTGCGCGTCGAGCCCGTACCCACCGACGGAATAATCGGCGATAATGCGCGGATCGTTCAGGTCGCTCTCGGCGATGATGATGGGGTTGGGGCCGAATTCCGCCTCCACCTCATCCGCGAGCATGTTGATTTGCTCCATGATCGAGTACGCCGCCCGGTCATCGTACGAGTGCACTGCGTCGAGGCGTAGACCGTCGATGTGGAATTCGGTTAGCCAGCGCCGCACAGCGTCGAGCACGTAGGCGCGAACTTCGTCCGAATTCGCGCCGGAGAAATTCACCACGTCGCCCCAGCCCGTTGTGCCCGCGGTCGTATACGGGCCGAATTGACCGTTGTAGTTGCCGTCGGGGCCGAAGTGGTTGAACACCACATCGAGGTACACGCCCACGCCTTTCCGGTGTGCGGCATCGACGAGACGCTTCAACCCGTCGGGCCCGCCGTAGCTTTCTTGGACAGCGAACCAGTCGACACCGTCGTAGCCCCAGTTGCGCTCGCCACCAAAGGGCTGGACGGGCATCAGCTCGATCGTGGTCACGCCCAGGTCCACGAGATAATCGAGCTTATCGACGACACCGTCGAACGTCCCCTCTTCCGTGAACGTTCCCACGTGGAGCTCATAGATGACCTGTCCTTTGAGCTCGTAGCTGGTCCAGTGCTGATCGGTCCACTCGAATGCCGTATCGGTCACCTGAGACAGGCCGTGGACACCGTCCGGTTGGCGGGTGGAGCGCGGGTCGGGGAGCGGAGCGGACCAGGCCGCGCCGTCGAAAAGCGAAAAGCCATACCGCTGACCCGGGACTTTGTCGATGTCGCTGATCCACCATGCCCTGCGTTGCTCGTCGCGCCGCATCTTGTGTTCGACATCGTCGACGACCACTTTGACGTCCTGCGCGTACGGCGCCCACACCTCGAACTTCATGGTTCAAGCCTAAGTAAAATAATCCGGCAATGGTGACAAAATACGAATTGCCCTCCACCGGCGAACCGACGGTGAACGAGATTGAGATCAAGCGCTCCCGCTTCATCACGTGGATTGCGCGCGCCGAATCCGAGGAGGAAGCCCGCGATATTGTGGCGCGTGCCCGCCAGGAATTCCCCGATGCCCGCCACCACTGCTCGGCATTCATCGTGCATATCGACGGCGCGGTGCCGGTCGAGAGATCCAGCGACGACGGCGAACCGGCCGGAACCGCGGGGAAACCGATGCTCGATGCACTGCGGGGATCCGGCATGGAGTCGGTCGTGGCTGTGGTGATCCGTTACTTCGGCGGCGTGAAACTCGGAGCGGGCGGACTCGTCCACGCCTATTCCGAATCCGTCTCCCAAGCCGTCGAGGCTGCTCCGCGCGCCGAGAAAACGTTACGCGAATTAGTCGCCGTGGATCTCCCGCACGCTGACGCCGGAAGAATTGAGGCGGAATTGCGGACCCACGGCATCGACGTTGTTGATGTCGCCTACGGCACCCAGGCCCGCTACACCTTCGCGATCACCCCGGGCGGCAGGAAGGAATTCGACGCGCTTCTCGCCGCATCTACCCAAGGTTCCGCCGCGGCGCGCGAGGCGGGAACGATGTGGGTGGAACGCCCCCGCTAAACTTGATGTCATGACTCTTCAGCCCCGCCCCAATAACCCGATCGAAGCCCGCAAACAAGCCGTCCGGCGCTATTCCCGCAACGGTGTGGCGTGCGTCGGCGGCGGTGTCCTCGGAGGCGTGGCGTTCGGGCTGATCTTCTCTTCTTTCTGGTTCTGGCTCTCACTGGGAATGGTCGTTGCCGTGGCAGGCGGGTTGTATAACTACAGCAAGGTGCAGAAGATCATCAACCACCAAGACACCTTCTAGTGGCTGGTCCGGGAGAAAACTCCGACGCGGACGGCGGTCCGGTCCGCATCGACGTATGGGTGTGGGCCGTGCGCATGTACAAGACACGCTCTGAGGCGGCGAACGCGGTGCGCGCCGGGCACGTCAAGCTGAACGGCAACGCGGTCAAGCCTTCTGCTCAAGTCGTGCCCGGCGACCGTGTTAAGGCGTGGAAAGACTACCGCGACATCGAGTACGAAGTGGTGCAGACCCTGCGTAAACGTGCGGGTGCCCCGGTGGCCCGCCAGTGCTACATCGACCATTCGCCGCAACCACCTCCGAAGGAGTATTTCTACTCCATGCCCAAGCGCGACCGCGGCGCTGGTCGCCCAACTAAGAAAGAGCGCCGGGAGATCGACCGTCTGCGCGGACGGCGGTGAGCGAGGCGGGGTCTGCAGCGGCGGTCGCTGCTAGAGTTCGCCGGTTACGCTTCGATGTGCTCGGCGACGAGCAGTGCCGTAGGTAGCCCATCTAGCACATCCCGCACCAACACGGTGCCCGAGAAGGACTGACCGGTGAGACGGTCTGTCCAGCGACCTTCAGGCAGGGTGACGGTAGTGTCTCCCCAGCCACCCCGGTCCTCTAGCAGCAGGGGTCGGCGGGTGGAAAGCGCCACCACGTCCAGCCCAGAGGCTCCACGCGCCATGCCGACGAGGTGGCTGGCGGCTTCGCCCACCGCGAAGACTGGCTGGTAATCGCCGGACAAGAACACATCCGGGTGCTGGCGGCGCAGATACAGGCCTTCGTGCACCACCGCCTGCTTCGCCCGGTCGGCCATGCCCTCCAGATGCGGATAGCACCCAGGAAGTCCTTCGGCGGCCGCTGAGTCCCGGGCGTGGATGAGCTCGTCGTGGATCCGGCCTGAAAGTGCAGAATCCTTGAACTGGTCGAGTGCTTGAGCGCGGTTGACGTAGTCGACGAAGCGGCGGTTGTCCGGGTCGACTAGGGAGAGGTCCACGAATTCTTGCCCCTGGTAGGTGTCCGGAATGCCGGGACCGATCAACTGCAGCATCTTGCGGCCGAGGGACACCTGTACGGCACCTCGGTGAATCTCTTTAACGAATTCGTCGACCATGGTTGACGCGGGGCCGTCGATAAGCGCGTCGACCCAATCGGTGACCGCTGTTTCAAAATGCGTGTCGTTGTCGAACCACGACGTGTGCACGCCCGCTTCCCGCACCGCCTTCACGGCATAATCCCGCACACGGTCCCGGATCCCGTCGGTGGAGCCCGCCAGCGGCCAGACACCGATGATGTTCTGGAGCAGGAAGTGCGCGGTCGCGTCGTCTGGGGCGGGTACGAGAGCCCTGACCTGCTGCGCCAGTTCCGCGAAGTCCTTGTGGCGCTCGGTGATCTCGATGATTCGTGCTCGGGTGTCCTCGCTCCGTTTCGTGTCGTGCGTGGTCAACGTTGTCATCGCGTGAGGCCACAGCATCGCGCGCTCTTGCTGGAGCAGGTGGAATTCCGCCGCGGAAACACCGAAGCGGCCTGGCGCACCGCCGACCTCTTGGAGTGCAACGAGGCGGCATGCACGGTAGAACAGCGTGTCCTCCACGCCTTTCGCCATCACCGCGCCACACACTTGGGCAAAGCGTGTTTTCGCTTCGCCGTTGGCCAGAAAAGCCGCGGAAATGAGATCGAGGGCGGCCCGGCGCGACGGGAAACGGCGCACCATATCGGCGATGATCGTGGAGGTCTGGCGCGATAACGAGATATAGTCCGCACGGTAGACAGGCATCGCTGCCACGAGGTCGATGACGGTGCGCTCCAAGTCCTCGTCGGAGACATCCGCACCGGCGGTCGAGAAATTATCGCGGCGGATCGCGCGGGTGAGTCGGCGGATTTCAGCGGCGAGCTCCGACTCGGCGACATCGCGCTTGAGCTGGTGCTCCGCGGCGGCGATGGCGGCCTCGTCCCACGTGGAGCCGGACTGTTGGAGGGAAAGCATGCTCAGCGAGTCTTCGGCCTCCCGTGAGACGAAGACGCCGTCGAGTTCCCGCAACGCGTCGTAGCCGGTGGTTCCGTCGACCGCGAGACGGGGGTCAAGGGGCTCGGTGACGCCGAGAATCTTTTCTGCCACCAGCCAGCGGTCGTCGCCGACGAGGTCACGCAATCGATTCAGGTAGGTGAAGGGATCGGAAAGGCCGTCTGGGTGGTCGACGCGGACTCCGTCGATAAGGTCTTCCGCGATGAGTTGCCGTAGAGTCCGGTGCGTGTGCTCGAAGATCAGCGGGTCCTCTTGGCGGATGCCGGCGAGTCCGTTGACGGAGAAGAACCTGCGGTAGGAAATCACTCCGTCGCGCCAGAACATCAGGCGGTAATTCTGTTTCTCGTACACCTCGCGGGGATCGTCGTCGAGGCTGTCGAAGGAACCGGGAGCGAGAGGGAAGTAGCTCTCGTAGTAGGCGAGGACAGGTTCGTCGATCTCGTCGAGATAGGTGAGCGTGAATTTGTCTTCGTCGCCGGGGTGCCCCAGCACCGGCAACCCAAGCTTCCCGCCAGCGCCGTTGTCCTCGTGCCAGTCAACGTCGAAGTAGCTCTCGAATTCGGAGTCTTTTCCGTTCTTCAGCACATCCCACCACCACTTGTTCAGGTGCGGAGTTTCAACACCGAGGTGGTTGGGCACGATGTCGACGATGAGCCCTAGGCCGGCTTCGTGCGCCACCGAGGCAAGGTGGCGTAGCCCCTCCACCCCGCCGAGCTCCGGATTCACCTCAGTCGGGTCGGTGACGTCGTAATTGTGGTTGGACTCCGGGTACGAGCTGAAGATGGGGGAGAGGTACAAGTGAGAGACGCCCAGGGACTTCAAATAAGGGACGAGGTCGGCGGCATCGGAGAAGCCGAAGCTCCTGCCCGCCGGGTCCGCTTTCGCGCCCCTCAGCTGCAGGCGGTAGGTCGAGGTGATGGGGCGGAACATGTGCGGGCACTCCTTTTCGTCGCCACTAGTACATCATCTCACCCTAGTGAGACAGCCTCGCGCTTTCATTTGTTATCGCCGCGGTGGTTCACGGGGAAGCCCAACGAGTAGGTCAACACTGCTGCTCGCGGAAAGAGCTCCCGGACGTCGTGGGCGCAGGCATCGAGGACAAAGAGCTCTCTGTGGTTGCGGGTGAGAAAGACGAGGTCGATCCGGGGCGAGAGCACGTCCGAGAAATGAGTGTGTAGGACATTGAACGTCCGTGGGTGCGCGAGCCACGCGGCGGGCGGGTGGGAGTCGCCGTAGACTTCGAATCCCCGGGGTGCCGAGTCGCCCAGGGCAAAAGACGCGTTCCGGACCGTGAACTTGATCTGGCCCCTTTGCGTGCGCAGAAGCGTGTCTGCCGCCGCATCCCAGGCCTGCCGGGTACTCAGCTCCATCTGTCCTAGATCGATTGGCGAGAGCAGACGTCCGTCGGGGGCTTTCAGCAAAGCCACATGGTCGCGCGACAAGGAGATGTACGCGGGCGATACCGACGACCCCGGACTGGCCCAGCTCTTAGATTTCACAGCGCGCACGCGCGGTGCCGGAATCGCGTGCAGCGCCCCCATCACCGGCAAGCGATGGTGGGAAGCTGCGAACGACGAATAGACGGCGGCGGATGTGGTCCCGGAAGTGGGCTTCACAGCAGTGGTCAAAGCAGTGGTCAAGGCGCTGTTCATGCCTTGTTAGACTGCGCCTGCGCCCCCGAGGTTCCCGGCCCGCCGAGAACTGGCGTGCTGTCAGCGTCGCTTTAGAACGGCGGTTGCTCGTTCAATCCCAAGACATCGAGAAGCTTCTCTGCCGGCCAGATCTCAATGTCCTGGCCTTTTTCCATAAGCTCGCGGGCGCGTTTCTCCTTCGACGTCATGCTCGCCCATTCACCGACGACGAGAATCGTCGTCTTTTTGGTCACGTTCTTGCCCACCTGACCCCCGCGAGCGGCAATGCCTTCCCAAAGCTGGCCTTTGTCAAATGGCTCGAACTCGCCTGTCAAGGTCACGTGCTGGTCGTAAAGCGGCGAATCCGGGTCCGCGTCCACCGCAGGTTCCGGGATCGTGTCAGGTGTGGCCACCGACTGCCACGGTGCGGGACCGCGGCCTGATTTTCCGGAGTTTCCAGCCCCGGACGCATCGTTCGTCTGGGATTCTCCTACGGCTGTGGTCTGCAGTGATGTTTGAGCGCCCGAGAGATCCTTGAGAACCGGAGTGACGCGGAGCTTGCCGACGGAGCCGAGAGCGAAACCGGTGGAATGGACGTAGTCGGCGAGGGTTCCTGAATGCTCCGCACGGCGAGCGAGGCCCAGCATGACACCGGCACACGCTTCAGCGTCAGCGCAGGCGTCGTGGTGGTTCTTCAGGGGGACGCCAAAGTACTCCGCCACGGTCGGAAGACGGTGGTTTGCCACATCGAGGCCGGCCGCTCGGGACTGTGCGAGGGAGCAACCGAATGTGATGGTGGGAATCTCCTTCCCAGTCGCCAATGCTGCGTAACGCAAGGCGGAAGCGTCGAAATAGGCGTTGTGCGCGACTACAGGGAGGTCTCCCACGAAATCGCTGAAGCGTTCGAACAGTTCCCCGACATCAGGTTCGTCGGCGACAGATTCCTCTGTGATCCCGTGGCAGTCCACGTTGAATGGATCGAACTCGTCGATCCCGGTAGGCGGGCGGCACAGCCACGATGCGCGCTCGGTGATTTCACCGTCGACAACCCGCACGAGGCCCATCTGACAGATTGAACCCCAATGCTGGTTCGCCGTCTCCACATCGAACGCGACGAAGCTGAACCCCGGGATGCTATCCGTGCTGATCTTCTTGCCAGATTGTGCCGCTTCTACCGTGGCGCGTAGGCGCTCAGGGCCCTTCGTATCTCCAGGGGTGAAGCGGATGACGGTTTCGTCGGCGCCGGATGTGACAGCTATGCGCGTCGCATCCCAGTCATCACCGGGAAGAACCGTTACACCCGTTACCCCTGCCAGTGGAAGCACCGTCGCATCGGTGGTGCCGGTCAAAGCCGCCTGGAGCGGATCCGGATGAATCTCAAGGGCAGTGTCGGTGACCAGGATCGTTGATCCGTGAGCACTAATCATCTGAAGTTTGTGCCTCCGCATCGTCGTCGACCGCGGGCTCATCCGGGGCATCGGCAGAGTCGCCGGCGTCCGCGGGTTCTTCGGCGAAGATGGGCGGTTCCACCTGGCGCAGCACGATCGTCGAGCGCGCGGCCACGTTCTTCGTTCCGCCAGCCTCAATTTCCTCGGTCTCAGCCGGGTAGCCGAGCGGCTCGGTGGTGTCGATTACCACTTCCCACTTCGCACCAAGGCTCTGCGGCGGCAAAGTGAATTCGATGTTCTCGTGGTACGCATTGAACATCAACAGGAACGAGTCGTCCACGACCCGCTGGCCCCTCGCATCCGGCTCGGCGATCTGGTTACCGTTCACATAGGCCTGCAGGGCTTTTCCGAAGGCGAACCCCCAGTCATCCTGTGTCATCAGCTGGCCGTCGGGCACGAACCAAGCCACATCGCGGTCCTGCACGTCGGTGCCCAGCGGCCCCCCGGCGAGGAAGCGGCGGCGGCGGAAGACAGGGTGCTCCTTGCGGATGGCAATGAGCCGTTTGGTGAAATCGTGCAAATCATCGCCGACCTCGAGACGGTCCCAGTTCATCCACGACGTCTCGTTGTCCTGGCAGTAGACGTTGTTGTTACCGCCCTGGGTGCGGGCGAATTCATCGCCGTGAGCGATCATCGGGGTGCCCAAGGACAGCAGAAGCGTGGTCAGGAAATTGCGGCGTTGCTGAGCACGCAGCGTCGCAACCTCAGGATCATCCGTCGGGCCTTCAACACCGCAGTTCCAGGAGCGGTTGTGGCTCTCACCGTCGCGGCCGTCTTCCTGGTTGGCTTCATTGTGTTTCTCGTTGTAGCTGACCAGGTCGTTAAGGGTGAAACCGTCGTGCGCCGTGATGAAATTGATGGACGCAGTCGGGCGGCGACCGTTGTGTTTGTACAGGTCCGACGAGCCAGTGAGCCGGGAAGCGAACTCACCGAGGGTTGAAGGTTCGCCGCGCCAGAAATCGCGCACCGTGTCACGGTACTTTCCGTTCCACTCGCTCCACAGCGGCGGGAAGTTGCCCACCTGGTAGCCGTTCTCGCCGACATCCCACGGCTCGGCAATGAGTTTGACTTGGGAGACAACCGGGTCTTGTTGGACGAGGTCGAAGAAGGTAGCCAGACGGTCCACGTCAGAGAATTCCCGGGCGAGCGTGGAGGCCAAGTCGAAGCGGAATCCGTCGACGTGCATCTCGGAGACCCAGTAGCGAAGGGAGTCCATGATCAGCTGCAGCGAGTGCGGATCGCGCACATTCAAGGAGTTGCCCGTCCCAGTGTAGTCCATGTAGTGAAACCGGTCTTCGTCGACAAGCCTGTAATAGGCCTCGTTGTCGATGCCGCGGAAGGCGATAGTGGGACCCAAGTGGTTGCCCTCGGCCGTGTGGTTGTACACCACATCGAGGATGACCTCCATGCCCGCTTCGTGGTAAGCGCGGACCATGCCCTTGAATTCGGAGACAGCATCGCCAGGCTTCTTGCTCGCAGCGTAATCCTGGTGCGGTGCGAAAAAACCGAACGTGTTGTAACCCCAGTAGTTGCGCAGTCCCAAGTCGCGCAGGCGGTCGTCCTGGAGGAACTGGTGGACCGGCATGAGCTCGACGGAAGTTACACCGAGATCCTGCAAATAGGAGATGACGCTGGGGTGCGCCAGGCCCGCATACGTTCCGCGGAGTTCTTCCGGAACATCCGGGTGCAGCTGGGTCATGCCCTTGACGTGCATCTCGTAGATGATCGTGTCGTTGTCCGGGATGCGCGGCGAGCGGTCATCGCCCCAGTCGAAGAACGGGTTGATCACCACAGACTTCATAGTGTGGCCGAGCGAGTCTTCTTCGTTGCGGCCTGAACCGGCGGGCTCGGCGTGGATGTCGTAGGAGAACAGGGAGGAATGGCCGTCGAATTCTCCGTCGAAGGCCCGAGCATAAGGATCGACCAGCAGTTTCGACGGGTCGCACCGCTTGCCGTTTTCCGGATCCCACGGGCCGTGAATGCGGTAACCGTAGCGTTGCCCCGGCAAAACACCCGGGAGGTAGGCGTGCCAGACGTGGTTATCCACCTCTTCGAGGTTGACGCGGACCTCGTTATCTTCGCGGTCGATCAGGCAGAGCTCCACCTTCTCCGCGACGTTGGAGAAAATGGCGAAATTGGTGCCGGCACCGTCATACGTGGATCCCAGGGGGTATGCGGATCCCGGCCACACCTGGACGGTCTGCTTGTTCGTGCTCGGATTTGTCATGAGAACCGATGGTAATAGATATCGGAGGTGGCGACGGCGCTAGCTCCTCTCCGCGCGGAGACCTGCGATAAGCAGGTCAACGGCATGCTCGAGTTCCTCCTCGGAACCGTACGTTGCAGCAGCGTCGCCAGTGGTGGCTCGCTGCAGTTGGGCACCTGCTTGGTGCAGGTTTGAAGCACCCAGCGTCAAGTAGAGCAGGCCTGCGGCCGCAGCATCATCCACCTTGTCGGGGAACGTCGAGCGGATGCCGGTCAACAGCGCGGAGAAGACATGGGAGGCGGGCTGCGCCGCGGCGCTGGAGACGACATCGGCTCCGTCAGTGTGGGAAAGGAGAGCGCCGCGAAGTGCGGTGCAGAATTCCTTCGGGCCGGCGTGAGAGGCGGCAAGAACGGGAGCGATGATTTGGTCGGCCATCGCCGCAATGAGGGCCTGTTTGCTGTCGATGTGCCAGTACAACGCGCCCGGAGCTACGTCGAGAGCCCCGGCGACCCGCCGCATGGAGACATCTGCGATGCCGTAGTTATCCAGTATCTCCACGGCAGTACGTGCGATAACTGAGCGAGACAGTTGCATGTCGCCTCAGCGTACACGCAGCTCGTCGGCTCATTTTACAGCTTCTTCACGGCATCTTCACCGTCTTGTGGTTGAAGTTCGTGACATTACGATTGCTATGATCTGGTGTGCATTGAAAGCAATACAAAGCAATTCGCGTTATCGAATCGGTTGCAGTGTCACGCAAGACAGCAACTCGATTGCCCTCTAGGATCGCATGTCCCCCGTAGCGGCCCCCGCGGGGGCGTTTAGATAACGGAATGGTTCGAGGAGACTTCTTTTATGACGTTGACCATCACTCCGAAGAAGACGGTCGCGGCAGCTGTGCTCGTTGCCCCGCTGGCCTTGGCTGCATGCGGGTCCAATGAGGATGAGAATGTCGTGTCGGGGATGGCTACGGAAACCAATATGGTGACTGTCGCTCCGGACGCGGTTGATCCTGCGGACAAGAAGGACGACAAGGACAAGGAAAAAAAGGACGGGGAGCCGAAGCCGGAGGATCAGGCTAACCCGGACGATCCGCAGGCTAAGGGCGTGCCCAATGAAGGGGCAGCTGGCGTGGTCAACCCGTTCGAGGACGGCACGCTTCCTACCGTCGAGATCAAGCCTGTGGAGGGTGGCAAGGCGGGCAGCGACGCCGACCTCAAGCAGATGACCGAAACGATGAACCGGATTTACAATCCGGACAACCTGGTGTCTTGGTCACGAGTCATCATGGATAACTCTTGCAAGAAGGTCGTTGACCAGACCAACCAGGAGCTGGCTAGCCGCGGTACCTCGCTCGAGCAGACGGAGCATGAGATGCAGCAGGCCGTTGACGCGGCCAAGGCGGCCGGCCGTCCCGTTCCGCCGGTGCCGAAGACAGACGCGAAGCTTAGCGACGTCCGTGTGGACGGCGACATCGCATCCGCGACCGTGACAGTCACCGCCAACGGCCAGACTGAGTCCGGTGTCCAGCGCTTCCAACGCGAGGGCGGCCAATGGAAGGTGTGCAACTAAAACGTTCCCCGCGTTTCTCGCGGCCAGTGGGCTGGGGCGCGGGGATTGTTGCGCTTTCAGTCGGTATCGCCACCCTTCTCGGAGCCGGGTGGGGGCTGACACGCCCAGGCTATACCGCCACCGTGGAAGGCGACCGGGCGCAGGTCGACCCACTTGTGGGCCCGGACAATGTCGAGTTCATCTCTTTCGCTGGTTTCACCGTTCTCACTGCGCTGCTCGGCCTAGTCATTGGGCTCGTCGCTTACGTCTCCGCGCAGCGGCGCGCGAGTATGGGCCGAATGGTTTTTGTGGCTGCTGTCGCGGCGTTTGCCAGCTGGTCCTTCTACATTCTCGGGACATGGACGGCTCAGTGGCACTCCGTCGTGCCTGATCCCCACGACCTGACGGAAGGGGAGACCCTGACGTTCGTGCCGTTGTTGAGGCCTGGTCCTGCTTGGCTGGCAGCCCCTTTTGTCGCGGCGCTTGCGTACTGGGTCGGTCTCGCGTTTTCGGTGGGATGTGACCCGGTGCCGCGCAGCTCCGAATATGATGAGCGCCATGCTCACTGTGATTGATCTCCGCGGCCGCACTCCTTCCACATCCGAGCTTCGCCGTGTGTTGCCCCGGGGCGGCATGGATGTCGCCTCCGTGGTGCCCACCGTGACGCCCATCATTGAGGACGTGAAGCAGGGCGGGGCACGCGCCGCGCTCAACTATGGGGAGAAATTCGATTCTGTCCGCCCCGATGCAGTCAGGGTGCCCGAAGACGTGATCGAGCGCTGCGCCAGGGAACTCGAACCGGACCTGCGCGCGGCTCTCGACGAGGCGATCGCACGCATTCGCGCGGTGCATACCGATCAGAAACCAGCCGGGCACACCACCAATCTTGCACCAGGGGCGCGGGTCACCGAGGCGTTCCTGCCAGTCGAGCGGGTCGGTTTGTACGTTCCGGGCGGCAAAGCCGTCTACCCGTCGTCGGTGCTCATGAACGCTATTCCGGCGCAGGAAGCCGGCGCCGGCGCTCTAGTTGTGTGCAGCCCGCCGCAGGCTGAGCACGGCGGATGGCCGCACCCGACGATTCTCGCGGCCTGCTCTTTGCTGGGGGTCGACGAGGTGTGGGCGGTTGGCGGAGCCCAGGCTGTGGCCCTCATGGCGTACGGCGACGACGAAGTGGGTCTCGAGCCGGTGGACATGGTCACGGGCCCCGGCAACGTGTTCGTGGCGGCAGCGAAGCGCGTGGTCAACGGCATCGTGGGAATCGACGCGGAGGCAGGTCCTTCGGAAATCGCGGTGCTTGCTGACGATTCCGCTGATCCGGTTTTCGTCGCCCTCGACCTCATCTCCCAGGCGGAGCACGACGAGAATGCGGCATCCGTTCTGATCACGGATTCCCAAGAGCTGGCTGCGGCCGTGGACAAGGAAATTGACGCACGTGCCGCCGCGACACTCAATGCCGACCGCGCCGCCACGGCACTGGGGGGTCAGCAGTCGGGCATCGTGCTGGTGGACGATCTGGAAGCCGGCGTCGCCGTTGCCGATGCTTACGCGGCTGAACACTTGGAAGTGCACACCCGCAACGCCCGCGAGGTCGCTCGCCGTATCACCCACGCCGGCGCCATCTTCGTCGGCCCGTTCTCGCCGGTCCCCCTCGGCGACTACATTGCCGGCTCCAACCACGTGCTTCCGACGTCTGGCACCGCCCGCTTCACCCCGGGCCTGTCCACGCACACGTTCCTGCGCCCCGTGAATATCGTCGAGTATGACGAGCAGGCGCTTGCGGAGGTGGGCCCGCACATCATCACGCTCGCCACCGATGAACAGTTGCCCGCACACGGCGAAGCGGTCAAGGCCCGCACGAAAGATTCACGCGCGGAAGATTCAACAGTGGCGTCAGCGGAGACAGCAGGAAAAACAGCAGGAGATGAGAAGTAAATGACAGGTCCAGATCCTCAGCCTCAGCCGAATCAGCCGAGCGAGCCGCGTTTGTCCGACTTGCCCCTGCGGGATGAACTGCGCGGCAAGTCCCCGTATGGCGCTCCGCAGCTGCAGGTTCCGGTGGCGTTGAACACGAATGAGAACCCGTACCCGCCGTCAGACGAGCTCATCGCAGATCTCGTCGCGGAGGTGCAAGCAGCTGCCGGAGGTTTGAACCGTTACCCGGAGCGCGACGCGGTGGAACTGCGCGACGACCTCGCCGCCTACGTGTCCGCACAGACGGGCGTGGCCGTCACCCGCGACAATGTCTGGGCAGCGAACGGCTCAAACGAGGTGCTGCAGCAGCTGCTCCAAGCTTTCGGCGGTCCGGGGCGCTCGGCGATGGGATTCGTGCCCAGCTACTCCATGCACCCGATCCTCTCGTCCGGAACGCAGACGGAATTCATCGGTATTCCCCGCGGGGAGGACTTCCGGATCAACGTCGACCGCGCTGTCCACGAGATCAACGAGCAGCAGCCGCACGTCGTTTTCATCACCACCCCGAATAACCCGACGGGTGACGTGACCGAGCTTGCGGATATCGAGCGGATTCTCGACGCAGCACCCGGAATCGTCATCGTAGACGAGGCGTATGCCGAGTTTTCGCCGTCACCGTCCGCACTGACGCTGTTGGACTCCTACTCGGACAAGCTCGTGGTCTCCCGCACTATGTCCAAGGCTTTCGATTTCGCCGGCGGCCGGCTGGGCTATTTCGTCGCAGCACCGGCGTTCATCGAGGCAGTGATGCTCGTCCGCCTGCCGTACCACCTGTCCGTTCTGTCCCAGGCCGCGGCGCGGGTGGCGCTGCAGCATGCGGGGGAGACGCTTGCGAACGTCGATAAGCTCGCGTCCGAGCGTGAGCGCGTGCAAGCTGCGCTGCTGGAGCTGGGGTACAAAGTCGTGCCCAGCGAATCGAACTTCCTCTTCTTCGGGGATTTCGACGATGCTTCCGCCGCATGGCAGAAATTTCTCGACCTCGGTGTGCTCATCCGCGATGTGGGGGTGCCCGGGCATTTGCGTGTGACAATCGGGTTGGACGAAGAAAACGACGCATTCCTCGCCGCGGCGGGGGAGTTGGCGAAGGAGGACAACAATGGCTGATCGCATCGGTAAGGCACAGCGGACAACGAACGAATCCGACATCTCCGTCGAGATCAACCTCGACGGAACCGGACAGGTTCAGGTGGACACGGGTTTGCCGTTCTTCGACCATATGCTCACGGCATTCGGCACCCACGGCAGCTTCGATCTGATCGTCAAGGCGGCAGGCGACACGCACATCGACGCGCACCATACCGTCGAGGACACCGCGATTACGCTCGGTTGGGCGCTGATTGACGCAGTCGGGGACAAAAAGGGTATCCGCCGCTTCGGCTCCATGTCGCTGCCGATGGACGAGACCCTCGTCGAGGCCGTCGTGGATATCTCCAACCGGCCCTACTACGTCATGAACGGCGAGCCGGAGAACATGGAATGGCAGATCATCGGCGGGCACTACGCCACCGTGATCAACCGCCACTTCTTCGAGACGTTGGCGTACAACGCGCGCATCACCCTCCACGTCAATGTCCAGTACGGCCGCGACCCGCACCACATCACGGAAGCCGAGTACAAGGCCGTCGCACGCGCTCTGCGCCAGGCCTACGCGCACGATCCGCGCGTGACAGGCGTACCCTCAACCAAGGGCGCGCTCTAACAGCACGCTTATCGACGTCAGCGTTGGGCGGTTGCCACCGCCCAACGCTGCGTTTTCGGGCTGGCTCCAACTGCATGTCTCATGCTGCGGAGCGGGCCTGATTTTTCTTGCTTGAAGCACGGTGCACATGGTGTCGATTTTTGGGAGGGTTTTACGTGGGTTCCCCGCGCGGGGCCGGTCAGGCTGACAAGAATTCGGTGTGGGCGGCCCCTGGCTTTATTCCGACATTGATTGCTGTCGCCGCCGCTTTCGGTTCGTGGGCCCTGTTGCTGCCGGTGGTCCCGGTGGCCGTCCTCGATGCAGGCGGCTCACATGCGCTGGCCGGTGCGTCGACAGGCGTGTTCATGGCGGCGACAGTGCTCACGCAGGTGTTCATGCCGCGGCTGCTCCGTAAATTCAGTTACCGCTCGGCGATCGCGTTCTCGGCGGTGTTGTTGGGTGTCCCGGCGCTGGCGTTCATATGGAACATGGACCCGTCTGTCGTGCTGGCCGTTAGCGTCCTGCGCGGCATCGGCTTCGGTGCCATGACGGTTTCTGAGGCCGCCATCATCGCCGAGCTGGTTCCTCGCTCACTGCTGGGCAAGGCCTCCGGCGTCTTCGGCGCGTCGAGCGGTTCCGCCCAAATGATCGCTTTGCCGCTGGGCTTGTTTCTCAGCGAGCGCATCGGATACGGCCCGGTGTGGATTCTGGCGCTGGTGATCGCCGCTGTCGGCGGCCTCGCCTGCGGCGGCATTCCGCCGATCAAGGGCGCGCAGCCGGACCCGGTCGCCAACGGCGCAGTGTCTGCGCCGACGTGGAAGCTCGTGCTCGTGCCTACGCTGGCGCTGGCAATCGCCGCCGTCGCATACAGCTTGATCGCGAACTTCCTGCCTGCCGCCGCCCGCGACACCGGCATCACCTCGGGCACTGCGCTGGGCGGCTTGATCCTGGCGGTGATCAACTTGGCGGTCATGGGCGCCCGTATCTTTACCGGCGTCGTCGCTGACCGGCGCGGCGAACCGGGCACACTGATGATCCCGTTCCAAATCGCTGCCGCAGTGGGCATGTTCGGTTTCGCCGCCTGCCTGGCTTCCAGCGCGCACCCGGCATGGTTGGTCGTCTCCGCCGTCCTCTTCGGTGCCGGTTTCGGTGCCGTGCAGAACGAATCCCTGCTGAGCATGTTCTACCGCCTACCCCAGTCGAAGGTGAGCCACGCCTCCGCCGTGTGGAACGTTGGCTTCGATGGCGGCCAGGGCATTGGGTCCTTCCTGTTCGGCGGTCTCATCGCGGGTCTCGGCGCCGTCGGGGCGTTCGCGGTCTCCGGCGTGGTTGTCGTCGCGGGCATCGTGATGACAACGGCGGATTGGATCGTGGGCAAGCGCCGGCTCGGGCGGTAGTCGGCGGGGGGCGTCCCGGCGAAAACGCGAACGGTAACAATCACACGGTAACCCGGGCTTTTTACGTCTGCGATTTTAGACATACCGGCCGATAAGAGAGCATTGTTACCGTTTGACAGTTACCGTTCGCCCAAATCTGGCGGCGAGGGGACGCCATGGGGTAGCACTGCGCTCAGCGGGTTAGACTTTCTGAGCTATGAGCAACGTGGTAGCCCTCCTGGATTACGGCGCAGGCAATCTGCGCTCGGCGCAGCGCGCGCTGGAGCATGTCGGGGCAGATGTGGTGGTGACGCGGGACCCGATGATCGCGGTGGAAGCCGACGGTCTGGTCGTCCCAGGGGTGGGCGCATTCGACGCGTGCATGCGCGGACTGCGCGATGTTGCGGGACCGCGCCTGATCGGCCAGCGTCTGGCGGGCGACCGCCCGGTGCTAGGTATTTGTGTGGGGCTGCAGGTCATGTTCGACAAGGGAGTCGAGCACGGAATTGAGGCGCAAGGGTGCGGGGAGTGGCCGGGGGTCGTCGATAAGCTCGATGCTCCTGTGCTCCCGCATATGGGCTGGAACACCGTCGATATTGCGGATGGCTCGCACATGTTCGCCGGGCTGGATGCGGAGACGCGGTTTTATTTCGTGCACTCCTACGGTGTGCAGAACTGGGAGATGCAAGAAGACGAATTCATCGCCGCGCCCAAGGTGTCCTGGTCCACGCACGGTAATTCGCGCTTCGTCGCGGCTGTGGAGAATGGGCCTTTGTGGGCCACGCAGTTCCACCCGGAGAAGTCGGGTGATGCCGGGTTGGCGCTGCTGCGGAACTGGGTCGGACATCTGAATTAGACTGCGGATATGAGTTTCACCGTTCTGCCCGCAGTAGACGTTGTCGACGGCCAGGCCGTCCGTTTGGATCAGGGGGAAGCAGGCACCGAAAAGAATTACGGTGCGCCTCTTGACGCGGCGCTTCAATGGCAGCGAGAGGGAGCCCAGTGGCTTCATTTCGTCGATCTCGATGCGGCGTTCGGGCGCGGATCAAACCATGAATTAATGGCTGAGATCACCCGCGAGTTGTCCATCAACGTGGAGTTGACGGGTGGTATCCGGGACGATGCGAGTCTGGAGCGCGCGCTGGCAACGGGAGCTAAGCGTGTGAACATCGGAACCGCGGCGTTGGAGAACCCTGAGTGGGCCGCTGAAGCGATCGCCCGGCACGGTGAGGCCATCGCCATCGATATCGCGGTGCGATTGGAGGACGGCCAGTGGCGCACGAAGGGCCGCGGCTGGACCTCGGACGGCGGTGACTTGTGGGAGGTGCTCGAGTTCTTCGACGCAGCCGGGTGTGCCCGTTTCGTGGTCACCGACGTGAGCAAGGATGGCACGCTCACGGGGCCGAATGCCGATCTGCTGCGCGACGTTTCCGCTGCTACAGACGCGGCGGTGACCGCGTCCGGCGGCGTGTCGTCGCTCGAGGATATCGCCGAGATTGCAAGGTACGTCGGCGAGGGAGTCGACAGCGTCATCGTGGGCAAGGCGCTGTATGAAAAGCGTTTCACTCTGCGCGAGGCCCTAGACATCGCGGCGAGGCCGGGGGACGAGTAAGACACCATGCAGCTAGACGAGTTGAACACCTACCTCGCGGTCGCCGAGGAGGCCGCGGATATCGCGCGCCGGCAGTTCGTTGAGGGCATCGGTGCAGCTCCCGCGCTGTACAAAGGGTGCAACGACTTCGCCACCGAGGTCGACCTGCAGATTGAGACCGCACTGCGCGAGTACCTCACAGCCTCAACGGGCTTTTCGGTCCTCGGTGAAGAAGCGGGAGGGCAGAAGCGTGGCGAGGCCTTGTGGGTCGTCGACCCCATTGATGGGACCGCCAACTTCTCCTCCGGCAACCCGAATTGTGCTGTCCTTATCTCGCTCGTGGTGGACGGCCAGCCGGTCGCGTCGGTGACAGATGTGCCGATGTTGAACATGCGGCTCACCGGCACGGAGGGTTCGCCTGTGACTCTCAACGGCAAGCAACTGCCGCGGATCAGTGAGGTGGAGCCGGCGAGCAACCAAGTCGGCGTAGGGGCCGTGGGTACCGATGACAGCAGCCGTGTGCCACCCGACAGCCGGCTGAGGCTGATCAAGGCGCTCGAATACTCCAACATGCGCCCGCGCATCAGCGGATCTGTCGGTCTGGACCTCGCGTTTGTCGCCCAGGGGATTTATGAGGCGGCGGTCAGCTTCTCCCCGTTCCCGTGGGATAACGCATCCGGAGTGCTGTTGGCGCGTTGCGCGGGTGCCGTGGTCACGGATGTGGATGGCGAGCCGTGGTCGTTGGGCTCGCTCGGCGTGATCGCTGGGTCTCCGGCTGTTCACGAGTCTGTGCTGCGTACCATGAAGTCCATTCAGCGCGACGGAAGGAAGTGATGGGGAAGTGGCTGTAGCAACCAGGGTCATCCCATGCTTGGACGTGGATAACGGCCGGGTAGTCAAGGGCGTGAATTTTGAGAATCTGCGCGATGCCGGCGACCCGGTGGAGCTGGCGAAACTTTACGGGGACCAGGGCGCGGACGAGCTGACATTCCTTGACGTGACTGCGTCGAAGCAGGGTCGGGGGACCATGCTCGACGTAGTCCGCCGCACAGCCGACCAGGTCTTCATTCCGCTGACCGTCGGTGGCGGGGTCCGCACCGAGGATGATGTCCGTGAATTGCTGCGCGCGGGCGCCGACAAGGTCTCCGTCAACACGGCAGCCATTGCCCGTCCGGAACTCCTGCGCGAATTGTCGCAGGTCTTCGGTGCCCAGTGCATCGTGCTGTCCGTGGATGCGCGGCGCGTCCCGCAAGGCGGAACGCCCCAGCCGTCCGGTTTCGAGGTGACCACTCATGGCGGCACCCGTTCCGCTGAGCTGGACGCGGTGGAGTGGGCCAAAACTGGCGAGAAGCTCGGGGTCGGGGAGATTCTGCTCAACTCCATGGACGGCGACGGGACGAAGGAAGGCTTCGATCTGGAACTGATCAGTCGCGTCCGGGAGGCGGTCTCGATACCGGTGATCGCATCGGGCGGTGCCGGTCGGGCTGAGCACTTTCCTCCGGCTGTTGAAGCGGGTGCGGATGCCGTGCTCGCGGCGTCCATCTTCCACTTCCGCGAAGTGAGTATCGGAGAGGTCAAAAGGGCTCTCGCCGATGACGGGTGTGAGGTGAGGCTCTGAATGAACCAGGATTCTCACGTCGCGTTGACACCCGAACAGGCCCAGCTGCCAGCTGACATCGCGCAGCGCGTGCGCTTCAACGACGCTGGACTGGTCCCGGTGATTGTGCAGGCAGCCGGAACCGGTGAGGTGCTCATGATGGCGTGGATGGATGCCCATGCCCTTGCCTACACGTTGGCCACCCGCCAGGGCACCTATTACTCCCGTTCGCGCCAGGAGTATTGGATCAAGGGACTGACCAGCGGGAACACGCAACGGGTCGCAGAAGTGCGCCTCGACTGCGATGGCGACACTGTGTTGATGAAGGTGGAGCAGCTCGGTGGAGCCTGCCATACCGGCGACCGCACATGTTTCGACAACGATCTCCTTCTCCCGCCGGAGGAGGAGTAGTGAACGCGACAGAGCCGGGCACCGCAGAGACCGCGGGGGATGAAAAAGGTCTCGGGCGCGTGGGCGCACTGCTCATTGGGGTTGGCGCGCTTGTACTGTGGCTCGCCTCGCGCGCTACGTGGATGACCGTCCACTACGAGGACGACCGGACCGGCAGCGGCACGGTAGAAGTCAACGGTGCCACGTGGTCCACGGAGGTCACCGCCGTCGTCCTTCTATTGCTCGCGGCCTCGGTGGCCGGTCTCGCGCTGCGCCGCTGGGGCCGCCGTATCGTCGGGGTGGTCGGAGCGGTCGCGGCTCTCGGGGTGGTGATCCCGCCTCTGAGTCTGTTGGTCGGCTCACCGAGCACGGAACGGGCAAAGGCCCTACTCACCTACGGTGGTGAGGAAACCACGATCGGTAGCACCACGGGCCAGACCGCTATCCCGGAGTGGGCGACGATCTCGGCTATCGACGTCGCCGCGCTCGCACCGGTAGCCGCCGTTGTCGGAGCGCTCCTCGCCACCGCGGGTGGTGTGCTCCTCGCGGTCCGGCCCGGCAGGGATTCCGCCACGGTGAACAAGTACGAGAAAGCGTCCCAGCGCCGGGAGAAAATCGAGCAGGATTTGGAAGCCGAGCCTGATTCTGGCCGCGTTCTCTGGGATGCCATCGACGCGGACGTGGATCCGACGGACACGAACACGCCGCCGAGGTCGCGGTAGTGTGCGTCGGGGCGAGCTTTTCATTCCCCCGAAAATCGCTTGATTTCGCGGACTGCGGGTGACGGGATAGTCTCGGTGTCATGACCGCGGCGCAGGGGAATCGGCAGCTGGTCAGTAACGCGACCCTCAATCCGGTTGTCGCCGGGGTGCTCGATGACGTCGCGGCACGGGAAGCGCTTATTCCATTCAAGGAGATCAAGGCGCGTTCGCGCAGCATGCCGGACACCAGGGACGTGCGTGCAGCGCTGCTGGGCCCTGGATGCGGGGTGATCGTGGAAATCAAGCGCACCTCGCCCGTCTTCGGCCCGACCGGGGTGATCGACTCCATGGCACAGCTCGCCTCCGAGATCGAGGCTGGGGGAGCCGCCCTCATCGCATGCCAGACGGAGCGACTGCGTTTCGACGGCTCCTTGAACGACATGGAGCAGGCCCGCAACGCCACCACATTGCCGATGGTCTGCCGCGATGTGATCGTCGATCCGTACCAGATCCACGAGGCCCGCTGTTACGGCGCCGACATGGTGCCTCTGCAAGTGGGCCTGCTCGAGCAGGCGCGTCTGGAGAGCTTGCTCGACCGCGTGGAATCGCTCGGCATGGTGGGTATGGCGGAGGTGCGCACCATGGAGGAAGCGGACCGTGCGCTGCGCGCCGGGGCGACCGTCATCGGGGTGAATTCCTGGACCTTCGACACCAACGATCTCAACCGCGAAGCTTTCGGCGAGATAGAACCCGGTCTGCCGGAAAGCGTTCTGAGGATCAGCCTCGGTGGTGTGCGCAATGCCCGCGATTTGATCGCCGCGGCATCCATCGGTGCGGATGCCGTCCTCACAGGCGAAGCTGTGATGTCGAGCACGAACGTCACAACGGCAACCCGGAGGCTGGTCGCCGCTGGACAGCACCCGGCTTGTCCATCGCGGTAGCAACTACGTCAAAGGATCTGGGGCGAGTAAGCAGGACGGAGAGGTTTCTCCGGTGGACCTCGTTGTCGCGCTCGTGACCCGAATCAGGCAAACTGTTCTGCGTGGTTACTGAGTTCCTGGCTAATTTTCCGTCGCCCCCGCAAGGCGTGTGGTACCTCGGTCCGATCCCGATCCGCGCTTATGCACTGTGCATCATCACCGGCATCATCGTCGCGATGGCGCTGACCTTGCGTAGGTATAGGGCGCGCGGCGGCGACACGGACATGGTGTGGGACGCGGCGATTGTGGCTATTCCCGCCGGCATCATCGGCGGGCGCATGTACCACGTGATCACGGACCACGACAGTTATTTCGGCCCCGGCAAGGACCCGTGGCAGGTGTTCAATTTCTCCGCTGGCGGCTTAGGCATCATGGGGGCGGTCGCTCTAGGCACCCTCGCTGTGTGGGCGTTGTTTGCGTACCGTAAGGTGCCGCTCGCCCCGTTCGCTGACGCCGTCGGCCCGACGATTATTCTTGCGCAGGCGATCGGGCGCTTGGGCAACTACTTCAACCAGGAGCTCTACGGCCGCCCGACTGATGTCCCGTGGGCGTTGGATATCTTCTACCGCGTCGACGCTAACGGCAATTTCGCGCCGCTGACGGGCCGCTCCACTGGGGAGATTGTCGCGAGCGTGCACCCGACGTTCCTGTACGAGATGATCTGGAATGTCGCCGCGTTCGCCTTTCTGTTGTGGGCGGAGCGCCGTTTCCGGTTGGGGCACGGCCGCGTGTTCGTGCTCTACATCGCCTCGTACACGCTCGGCCGGATCTTCATGGAGCTGATGCGCGACGATGCTGCGAATACGATCTTTGGGCTCCGCGTGAACTTCGTGGTGTCGGCGGTGATCTTCGTTGCGGCAACTACCGTTTTCTTCCTCATGCGTCGCGGGCGCGAGACTCCGGAGGAAGTCGATCCGCACGGTTCGGGGGAGGAACCGGGGGCGCAGGCCGATGGCCCCGCAAAAGGTGGCGAAGCAGCCGGAGCCGTGTCCAACGATGAAGCGGCCGTGAACCGCTTCAAGGGAAAACCACAGAAGCAAAAACCATAGTGTTTCGGTAGCGTAGAAGCGTATCCAATCCTTACCCGGTCAGCTGAAAGCACGGGCTGGCCGCACAGATCAGAAGAAGGAAGCTGTGGATAGACGCACCAAGATTGTTTGTACTCTCGGACCTGCAGTAGCCAGCAAGGACGCAATCCTTGGACTCGTGCGTGACGGCATGAACGTCGCCCGCCTGAATTTCTCGCACGGTGATTACCCGGACCACGAGCAGAATTACAAGTGGGTCCGCGAAGCAACGGACGAGACTGGGCACGCCGTCGGTATCCTCGCCGATTTGCAGGGACCGAAGATCCGTCTCGGCCGCTTCGAGGGCGACGGCAAGACGTACTGGGAGACCGGTGAAACAGTTCGGATCACGGTCGACGACATCGAAGGCACGCATGACCGCGTGTCCACCACGTACAAGAACCTCGCGGAAGACGCGAAGCCGGGGGACCGTTTGCTTGTCGATGACGGCAAGGTCGCCCTCGTCTGCAAAGACATCGATGGGAACGATGTAGTGTGCGAGGTCACCGAGGGTGGCCCTGTGTCCAACAACAAGGGCGTGTCCCTGCCGGGCATGGACATCTCGGTGCCGGCCCTGTCGGAGAAGGACAAGGCGGACCTTCGTTTCGCCCTGCAGCTCGGTGTCGATTTCATCGCGCTGTCGTTCGTGCGCTCCCCGTCCGACGTGGACCTGGTCCACGAGATCATGGACGAGGAAGGACGCCGTGTTCCCGTCATCGCGAAGCTGGAAAAGCCGGAGGCCGTTGACGCTCTCGAGTCCATCATTCTCGCTTTTGACGCTGTCATGGTCGCCCGCGGTGACTTGGGCGTGGAGATCGCGCTCGAGCAGGTTCCGCTGGTGCAAAAGCGAGTGATCCAGATCGCGCGCGAGAACGCCAAGCCGGTGATCGTGGCAACGCAGATGCTGGATTCGATGATCGACAACTCGCGCCCGACTCGAGCAGAGGCTTCCGATGTGGCCAACGCAGTTCTCGACGGAACGGACGCGGTCATGCTGTCGGGCGAGACCTCGATCGGCGTGGACCCGCACAACGTCGTCCGCACCATGGACCGCATTGTGCGCGTGGCGGAATCAATGGGCAGCGTCCCGCCACTCAACCACATCCCGCGCACGAAGCGCGGCGTCATCTCTTACTCGGCACGCGATATCGCCGAGCGGCTCAACTCCCGTGCGCTGGTGGCGTTCACCAGCTCGGGTGAGACTGCTCGCCGCATGGCTCGCCTCCACTCCCACCTGCCGCTGTTGGTTTTCACCCCGAACCAGGAGGTGCGTTCGCAGCTGGCGCTGACGTGGGGCGCGGAAACGTTCCTGTGCCAGAAGGTGGATAACACCGACGAAATGATGCGGGTTGTCGACGAGTCGCTACTGACCATCGACAGGTACAAGGAAGGCGACACGATGGTGGTCGTGGCCGGCACCCCGCCGGGTGTCGCGGGAACGACGAACATGATTCACGTGCACCAGCTTGGCGAGGACACACGCCACCCGCAGTAACCTCCGCCTCTGGTTACCCTGGTGGGTATGTCTGAAACACCTGAGATCCCGGCCGGAATCACGGTGCGGGATGCCCATCTGCACAATTTGCGGAATGTCGATGTTGATATTCCCCGGGACACCCTCGTTGCAGTGACGGGGGTGTCCGGATCCGGCAAATCCTCGCTCGCCTTCGGCACCATTCATGGCGAGGGGCAAAGACGCTACCTCGAATCGGTTGCGCCGTTCGCGCGCCGCCTCATCGGTTCGGCGGTTGACCCGCAAGTAAGCGAGGTCGATGGTCTGCCTCCGACCGTCGCTCTGCAGCAATCTACCTCCGGAGGCGGGGCACGTTCCACGGTGGGCACTGTGTCCGCCTTGTCGAACAGCATCCGGCTGCTTTACTCGCGTGCCGGCGACAACCCGCAGGGCTTGTACTCCGACTCGTTCTCACCGAATACCCCGGAGGGCATGTGTCCGACATGCCAGGGGACCGGTGTCGTTCACGAGCCGACGGAGCAATCGATGGTGCCAGACCCGACACTGTCCATCGAGGACGGAGCTATCCAGGCATGGCCCGGCGCTTGGGCGGGGAAGAATTTCCACGACATCCTGCAAACGCTCGGCTACGACCTGGACTCGCCGTGGCAGGACCTTCCGCAGGAGGACCGCGACTGGATTCTCTTCACCGATGAGCGGCCGGTGGTGACTGTGAAGCCGTTGCGCGGCGCCGACCAGATCCAGCGGAACTACAAGGGAACGTGGCGCTCGGTGGCGAGCTACCTCACCAACACCCTCGCAGAGACCCAGTCCGACACCCTGCGCAGGCGCGTTCTGTCTTTCATGGAGTCCCGCACGTGCGAGACATGCGACGGGCGCCGCTTGAATCCGGAAGCACTTAAAGTCACCTATGCGGGCATGCCTATCGACGAGCTCGGTGCTCTGCCCCTCGATCGAGTTCATGCGGTCCTCGCGGAGCAAGAGCCGGACGAGAACTCGGCGGAGGATTTGCTGCTCAAACAAATCCTGCCCGCGCTGCAGTCAGCGCTCGACCTCGGGCTGGCTCACCTGAGTCTCGACCGTCCCGCACCGACACTGTCTGCGGGCGAATTGCAACGCATCCGTCTCTCCGCCCAGCTGCGTTCGGGGCTCTTCGGGGTGGCGTACGTGCTTGACGAGCCGTCAGCAGGATTGCACCCAGAAGAGCGTGGCGCCGTTCTAGACATTTGCCGCCGTTTCATCGCCGCCGGCAATTCGGTTCTGCTCGTGGAGCATGACATGGACTTGGTTGCGGAGACCGACTGGCTCGTCGATGTCGGGCCACTCGCTGGCGAGCAGGGCGGTGAAGTGGTTTACTCCGGCCCGACCGCGAATTACGACGCGGATACACCGACAGCTCACGCCCTGAACAACCGCACGCTGCGGCTTAAAGGCGACCCGCGCCCCGCGACGGGGACTCTGTCGCTCAATGGGATCGATGCCCGGTCGATCGACGGCCTCGACGTCGATTTCGGCCTCGGCCAGTTCACTGCGGTGGCGGGGGTGTCCGGCTCGGGGAAGTCGACTCTCGTTAGCACGGTCCTCGCTGGTGTGCTGCGCGACTCGGCGAGAGCCGTGGCTGACCCTGACGACGAGGACGGAATGCAGGACGCGGGGGAATGGAACGTCGATACGCATTCCGGCGTTGACGCCGTGAGCCGTGTCGTGCAAATCACCCAGAAACCGATCGGGCGCACACCGCGCTCGACACTCGCCACCTACACTGGGCTTTTCGACGATGTCCGCAAACTCTTCGCTTCCACTCCTGAGGCGAAGAAGCGTGCATGGACCGTCTCGCGTTTTTCCTACAACGTGAAACAGGGGCAGTGCCCGACCTGCGGCGGTGCGGGCAAGATTGAGGTCGAGCTTGTCTTCCTCCCTGGTTCGTACACCACTTGCCCGGACTGCGGCGGAGCCCGCTACAACGACGAGACTCTCGAGGTGACGTGGCAGGGCCGGACAATCGCGGAGATCCTCGACCTCACCGTCGATGAAGCAGCGGGGGCATTCGCCGAGGAACCCAAGATTCTTCGAGCTGTGGAGACGCTCCAAGCAGTCGGCCTGGGATACCTTCGGCTGGGGCAGGGCGCCCCGGAGCTTTCCGGTGGTGAGGCCCAGCGCATCAAGCTCGCCACCGAGCTACAGCGTTCCCGAACTTCGCGCCGTGGCCACACGGTGTATCTCCTGGATGAACCGACAACTGGCCTCCACCCGGCGGATATCGAGCTCCTCGTGGCTGAGCTCAACTCTCTCGTCGACGCGGGCCAGACCGTGATTGTCGTCGAACACGATCTCTCCGTGCTCGCTCAGGCTGACCGCGTCATTGAGATGGGGCCGGGAGCGGGCGCAGCAGGTGGGCACGTCATCGCGGACGGAACACCGATTGATCTAGCGGAGAAAGACACCGCCACCGGACGTGCGCTGGGTGCGCGGCGCCGGGCGCACTAGCGGGACGCGGGCAACGTAGCCACGCGTCGCCCCGCCCCCGGAAGCCAAATGCAGCTACCAACTTGCAGCTAACAGCCGTATTTAGGCGTTTAGCTGCAGCCTAGTAGCTGCATTTGGTGTTCTGATGCGGCCCAGCCAGGGCTGTTCCCGGCTGGGCCAGCCGCCGCGGTCGGGGAGCGTCGGCGGAGGTGGTTTAGGCCTTGTTGATCGGGGTCGGCTCGATCTTCCAAACCTCATTGGCGTAGTCGCGGATCGTGCGGTCGGAGGAGAAGCGGCCCGACTCGCAGATATTGATCCAGCACATCCGTGCCCAGTGCAGCGGGTCCTCGTAGTACTCAGCGGCCATACGGTCGCGGGTCTCCTTGTAGGACTCGAAGTCGCCCAGGACGTAGTAAGGGTCGGGGGTGTTCCAGCCACCGTCGACAAGCAGGGAATCGCGCAGGTCGGAGAACATGCCGGTGTGGTTGTCGTCGAGGGTGCCGTCGATAAGCGCGTCGAGTGCGCGCTTGATGGCGGGGTTGGACTCGTAGAGCTCGCTCGGGTTGTAGTTCTTTTTCAGCTCCGGAAGCTCCTCTTCCCGTGCGCCGAAGATGTACGCGTTCTCCTCGCCGACGGAATCGACGATCTCGACGTTGGCGCCGTCCATCGTGCCGAGGGTGAGCGCGCCGTTCATCATGAACTTCATGTTCGAGGTGCCGGATGCCTCCTTGCCCGCAGTGGAGATCTGCTCGGAGACGTCCGTGGCCGGAATGATGTGCTCGGCGGGCGAGACGTTGTAATTCTCGACAAAGACAACGCGCAGGTACTGCGATGTCTCCGGGTCGTTATTGACCACGTCGCCGATCGCGTTGATCAGCTTGATGATGGCCTTGGCGCGGTCGTAGCCCGGCGCCGCCTTCGCACCGAAGATGAACGTGCGCTTCGGGATGCCCCGCTCGCCGTCCTTAATGCGGAAGTGCAGGTCGAGGATGTAGAGGGCGTTGAGCAGCTGGCGCTTGTACTCGTGCAGGCGCTTAATCTGGGTGTCGTAGACCGACTCCGGGTCGATGTCCACGTGCTCGTGGACGCGCACCCAGTCGGCGAAGTCGCGCTTATTCGCCGCCTTGATTTCGCGCAGCTCCTCCATCACTGCGTCGTCGTCGGCGAAGTGGCGCAGCTCCTTGAGCTTGTCCATGTCGGTGACCCATTCATCGGAGCCCACGAGGCGGTCCAAGAGTTCGGATAGGCGCGGATTGCTCATGCGCAGCCAGCGGCGCGGGGTGACACCGTTGGTCTTGTTGTTGAACCTCTCCGGGTACAGGTCGTGCCAGAAACCGAGGGTGTCGCGTTTGATGATCTCGGTATGGATCGCGGCCACGCCGTTGACGGAGTACGAGCTGTAGCAGGCAATCCAGGCCATGTGGACCTTGCCGTCATGGATCGGGGAATAGTGGTGGATCGTGTCGGGTTCGAGGCCGCGGCCCGCCATGTCTTCACGGTAACGGCGGTCGATCTCCACCACGATTTCCCAGATGCGCCCGAAGAGCTTCTGGAAGATCGACACATCCCAGGTCTCCAGGGCCTCCTGCAGCACGGTGTGGTTGGTGTAGGCGAATGTCTTGGTGGTCACGTCCCAGGCGTCTTCCCAGGACATGCCGTGTTCGTCGAGAAGCAGGCGCATGAGTTCTGGGATGCCCAGCACCGGGTGGGTGTCGTTGAGCTGCACGGAGTTATAGTCGGCGAAGCCGCGCAGGTCCTCGCCGTGGTGCGCGATGTAGTTGTCCACCATCTCCTGCAGCGACGCGGACACGAAGAAGTACTGCTGCCGCACGCGCAGCACCTTGCCGTCATACGTGGTGTCGTTCGGGTACAGCACGCGGGTGAGGTCGTGGACGGCCTCGCGCTCCAAGATTGCGTCGGAGAAGCGCTGGGAGTTGAAGGCGTCGTAGTCGAATTCGGTCATTGGGGACGCGTCCCACAGACGCAGTGTTCCGACATTGTCGGTGCCGTAGCCGGTGATCGGCATGTCGAAGGGGATGGCGCGAACGTGCATGTCGTCGAATTTGACGATGCGCTGCTGGGTCCCACGGCGGACGACGAACGGGTAGAAGCTCTCCTTCCACGCGTCCGGGTGTTCTTTCTGGAAACCGTCCACGATCTCCTGGCGGAACAAGCCGTAGCGGTAGAGCAGGCCGTAACCGGTGACCGGGTAGTCCTGAGCCGCAGCGGAGTCGAGGAAGCACGCGGCGAGACGCCCCAAGCCGCCGTTGCCGAGTGCCGCGTCGTGCTCAGCCTCGAGAACGTTGAGGAAATCCTGGCCATTCTCCTCTGCAGCCTTGATCGCGTCGTCGACGAGCCCCAGGTTGGTCAGGTTGTTCAGCAGTGCCCGGCCCATGAGGAATTCGGCGGAGAAGTAGGCCTGCTGGCGCGTCGCCGCGTACGCCTCGCGGGTGGCGTCCCACTTGTCGGCGAATTGCTCGATGGCCGCGAGGGATAGGCCGGTCCAGAATTTCTTTCGGCTGGACGTGTCGGGGGCCGAGCCCGAAACCGAGCGGACATGGCCGCCGACAGTGTCGATGAATGCAGGTGGGTGAGCTGGCAGATTCATGCGTTGATACCTCAGGTAGTCAAATCGTCTACAGGATCGCTAACGCCCGCCACTGTACCGGGATTGATGGTGGGCGGTGGTCGTCGTTCTAGCTATGCTGAGGCTGTTGCAGGCGGAAACGAGAGCTCTTGCGCGGGGAAAATAGTGTGGCAGCTCGTGCGGGGGCTGCGCGGCTGCTAGGGCCGGCGATCATGGGGCGTGGCCAGGTACGTCAACACTGCTGCCGCCGCGGCATTGGTGGCAGCGTAAACCGTCGGCTCATATTCCGGCAGGAATGTCGGCATGTGGTTGACGGGCACATCGGTGACAACGCGGTCTTCGGCGACGGCCTTGTCCCACACGGTGCGGGGAGTGGAGCCGATGAGCCAGAAGATATAGGGGACTCCGAACGCGAGGGGAATGTTGGCGAAGTCCTCGGAGACTGTCGACGGTTCGGCATCCACGGAGTCCGGGCCGAAGACCTCGTCGAAGGTCGAGCGAACTGTCATGAATGCGCCTCGGTCGTTGTCCAGCAGCTCGCCGTGGGCGAAGTACTCGAAATACGGTTCCTCTTTGATGCCGGAGGCCTCGCACTCGGCGATGACGATGCGCTGGATGGCCTCGTAGACCTTGTTCTTCACTGCGTCGTTGTAGAAGCGGCAGTTGAGCACTAACTCAGCGTGGTCCGGAATGATGTTGTTGGTGGTGCCTGCCTTGATCTGCCCGACGGACACCACGGCAAAGTCGCGCGGGTTCACTTCGCGGCCGACAATGCCTTGCAGCCGCAGGACGATGTGCGCTGCGGTGTAGGTCGGGTCGACGGCAGCATGCGGCATGGACCCGTGGGCGCCGCGGCCCGGAATGCGGATGCGGATGGAATCACAGGCCGCGAACTGCGGACCTGGTTTTGTTTGAACCTGGCCAGCACGACCAGGCATGACGTGCTGGCCTAAGCAAATGTCCGGGCGGGGGATCCGGTCGGTGAGGTGGTCGGTGATCATGTCGGTGGCACCGCGACCGAGCTCCTCACCCGGCTGGAAGAGAGCCACAAAAGTGCCCGACCAGTGGTCCCGGTTGTTGTCCATGATGTCGCACAGACCCAGTAGGGCAGTCACGTGCATATCGTGGCCGCAGGCGTGCATGAGGCCGGTGACGGAGCCGTCGTCACGCGTTGCTGTGTCCCGCGATGCGTACGGCGCACCGGTGGTCTCTGTGACGGGGAGTCCGTCGATATCCGCGCGGAAGAGAACTGTCGGCCCCGCGGTGCCGTTGACTGCTTGCCCGCTGTGGAACACTGCGACGATGCCGTATCCGCCGATCGGCGAAATGATCTGGCAGTCGAACCTCTCGAGCTCCTTCAGGATGCGCTCGTGGGTGTTCTTCTCCTGCAGGGACAGCTCTGGGTGGGCGTGGAGGTGCTCGTACAGCTCGCGCTGCCACGCGGGATCCACCGTGTAATTCCGCAGAATCTCTTTGATCTCGCTTGGGTCGGCGTGTGCGGGCATGTAAGTCGAGGCCTCCTTGGAGCGGCTGGTGCTGCTGTGTTATTAAACGACCAGTGTAAGCGGGAAGCCGTTGCGGCGTTCCGTGACTCGGCGGGCGGTCGTGCCACGCCTTAGCGGTTCAGGGCCGGGTTGTAGAGCAAAGTGTTGCGTGGTGGCGCGCATTCGGTGGCGATACGGATGTTCCCCGCGATAGAGCCTTCTTCGCGCAGGCGGTACAGGCTGCTGACCATGCGGTCGCGGATGTCGTAAGGCGAGAGGGTGTTCACGTAGACCTTGGTCCCGCCCTCGAAACCGGCGAGGGTGGACACACGCCATTTGATGTTGATGCGCCAAGGCATAGGAACATCGAGGTCGACGGGCTTGTGGTGCCACTCCTCGTTGCAGGGAACCTGCGCACCCGTTCCGGCGTGCCCGGCGTGGAGCAGGTCGGACATGGCGCGGACTTCTTCCTCCGTCTGCAGCCAGGGCTCCGGGGTGGGGGACTTCGAGTACACGCTGATGGTGGGGTAGCGGTGGCCGATCCCGGCGCACATGATCGCGTGGTCGTTCTCCGCGATGATCAGGTTGTGGTAGCTCGAATAATTGATGCCCCACTCGTTGTACATGTTGGGGTTCTGCCGCAACTTGGCTATCTCGATGTCGGCCTGGACGCCGCGCTCGTCGATAGCTACGAGCTGCTTGTGCAGGTGCTCGAAGGAGGCGCCCGCGGGTGCCAGCCAATTCTGGAAGACCGAGACGTACGGCGCGTAGCGGTTGTGCTCGTAAAGGTCGCGCATGGAGTCGATTGTGAAGGCGATGAATGCGTAGTGCTCGTCGAGGGACAAGCTGCCGGAGGACGCCAGCTGGGTCGAGTTCTCTGCTCCGTCGGTGTAGTGGCGCCGGCCGATGATCACGTCGTGTCCTCCGCCGAAATACGCCGGGACGTGGGCGAGAAGTTCGTCTTCGCTGACGTTGTCGTCCCGTCCAGAGGCTTTGAGGCGGGTGCGCACGATGTTAAAGACATGGCGCCGCCCCTCGTCGTCGGCGAGGTACCGCTCCATCTGGTTCTGCCGCGACTCGTCCATGGTGAAGCCGTAATTTTGTGCCCAGTAGTCGTAGGACACGATCTCGAACAGGTTGGGTACGCGGCGGAACGCCGCTTCGGTGTGACTTAGCTGGTGGGGGAGAAGGTTGCGTTGGATCTCCCAGTGCCCATCGCGGTTGACCATGCGGGACTTCTCGGGAGGCGTGTTCAGTTGCTTATCGACGCAGAAATTGCAGTTGGCCGTGAAATCCCCCGGTTCGAGCGGACGCGGCTCTTGCTTGGGCACTGACAGCGGCCGGTTGCCGCGTCCCGGCACTGTCCACACCTGCGTGCCGGAGAACGGATTGAGTTGCTTGATGGTGCCGTCCGCCATCTGGTTCAGCGGATCGCGGGACGTTGCCAGGGGAGTCGACATGGGAAGCGTCGGATGTGTCATGGCTTCCAAGGCTATTCGCTACTCTGGCGTCATGCCGACGATTCAGTTTGACGTGCTCGTTCCCGACGATGCGGCGGGAAAGCAGGTAGAAGATGCTTTCGCGAACGCGGTGGACATCCTTGTCCGCCACGAGCGGCTCACCTCGGGCACGGTGACGCGGGATGCCTCCCCGGAGGTGCACGAGGACACCGAAGCGCAACTGCGCCACGCATTCGAGGAGGAGCGCGGGGAGGACCCTGGTGCAGCCGTGGTGCAGCGCTTCCTCATCACCGCGGAAGGGGCGAGCTCCGTGAACCAGTTGGCGATGGGCCTGTCCCGCGTGCTCACCCCCAAGGCTGACCTGCCCAAAGACCCGGTGGCCCTGGAGCGTCAGCTGGATTTCGAGCTGCCGGCGCTCTACCCCTGGGCCGTGGAAGTGTTGAGGTAGTCCACCGCCGCCTGCGCGCCGGCGCGCATCAACTGCGCGCGGACATCGTCAGTCTGCTCCCCGATGTCGACGGCGAGCACTCCTTCGGGCACCTCGGTATCAAATTCGCCGGCGAGGACGGCGACGATGGCATCGGTTCCTTCTGCCAGCTCAGTCACCACAGACACCACCTTGCCCGCGGTGGACTGGCCGTCGTATTTCCCTTCGCCAGTGACAACGAAGTGGGCATTAGCGATCGTCTCTTTGAGGCCCTGTGCGGAAGCGACGGTGCGTGCGCCCGAAACAACGTGAACGTGCTCGGTGTTGCCGTGCATCAGCTCGGACAACCAGGTGATGCCCACCGCAATGGCCCCGGCGGCACCGTAACCGGGCTGCTCCGGGTCTACGCCCGTCACCTCACACAGGTGGGCGAGCGCGGCATCAACCTTGTTTATCTCTTCCAAGCTTGCGCCTTTCTGCGGGCCGAAGACGTGGGCCGCCCCGTTAGGACCTGTGGCGGGGAACTCGGAATCCGCGAGGAGAACCCACTCGACGGACGCGGCCGGGATATTCACCTTCGCGGTGTCGAAATGGTCGAGATCGCCCAAGGCTCCTCCGCCGTGGCGCAGCGGGTGGCCGTCGGAGTCGAGCGGGTTCGCGCCTAGGGCGACGAGGACGCCCGTTCCGCCGTCGATTGTCGCAGATCCGCCAAGGCCGAGCACGATGCGGCGGGAGCCGCGGGTTTGCGCGTCCGCGATGAGCACACCGGTGCCGTAGGTGTCGCCGGTTAGCGGCACCGGATTGTCTTTGACAGCCGGCAGGCCTGAGGCCGCGGACACATCGATGTAGGCAGTCTGTTCGGCCGCGTTGAAGGTGTAGCTTGCCTCCGTCAGACGGCCCGCAGCGTCGGTCGTGGGCAGTGTGATGGTCTCACCACTAAACAGTGCTGCTGTTCCCTCGCCCCCATCAGCCATGGGTATGTGATTAATGTCACAATCTACAATGACGGATTGAATACCCTCCGCGATCCACTCCGCCGCCTGTTGCGACGTCGCGGATCCTTTGAAAGAATCCGGCGCCACAACGACACGGAGCGTTTCCGCGTCGGCATCGAAATTTGCTGGTAAGCCCGCGCCCTCATCCTCCTGCGATGATGGGGTAGAAGTCGGTCTGTAGTTCACCATGGTGGAGGTGCTCCTTTATTTTCAGGCGGCGCGGGGCAGAATCGGCGGCGCGAAATATGTGTGTATGTAACGCGTCTGCTCTCCCTGACGTTATCAATTCGCCTTTGAAGGGGCCTTGGGCGCTCTTTGCGGGACTATAGTTTTTTAATCGTCGAGTAGTTGTGAGAAAGGATCGACGATGACATCAAGCGAGAATCAACTTTCGGAGTACTACAGCAAACTCCTCAAGCGCAATGCGGGGGAGCCGGAGTTCCACCAGGCAGTCGCTGAGGTGCTGGACTCGCTGAAAATTGTCCTGCAGAAGGATCCCCACTACAACGATTATGGTCTGATCGAGCGTCTCTGCGAGCCGGAGCGCCAGATCATCTTCCGCGTCCCGTGGGTCGCGGACAACGGCGATGTCCGCGTCAACCGCGGCTTCCGCGTCCAGTTTAACTCGGCACTCGGCCCCTACAAGGGCGGTCTGCGTTTCCACCCGAGCGTGAACCTCTCCATTATCAAGTTCCTTGGTTTCGAGCAGATCTTCAAGAACTCCCTGACCGGCCTGCCCATCGGCGGCGGCAAGGGCGGCTCCGACTTCGACCCGAAGGGCAAGTCCGAAGCTGAGATCATGCGCTTCTGCCAGTCGTTTATGACTGAGCTTTACCGCCACATCGGCGAGTACCGCGACGTGCCCGCCGGCGACATCGGCGTCGGCGGCCGTGAGATCGGTTTCCTCTTCGGCCAGTACCGTCGCCTGGCCAACGAGCATGAGTCCGGTGTGCTCACCGGCAAGGGCCTGACGTGGGGCGGATCACTCGTGCGCACCGAGGCAACCGGTTACGGCGTCGTGTACATCACCGCCGAGGCGATGAAGCACAACAACGAGAGCCTGTCCGGCGCCAAGGTGATCGTCTCCGGTTCCGGTAACGTTGCCATCTACGCAATTGAGAAGGCCCAGGAACTCGGCGCCACCGTCATCGGTTTCTCCGACTCCTCCGGCTGGGTTGAGACCCCCAACGGTGTCGACGTCGAGCTGCTCAAGGAGATCAAGGAAGTCCGCCGCGGCCGCGTCAGCGAATACGCTGGCGAGATCGAGGACGCGACCTTCCACGACGACGGCTCCATCTGGGACCTGAAGGCCGATGTTGCCCTGCCTTGCGCTACCCAGAACGAGCTGGACGGCGACCACGCCCAAAAGCTCGTGGACAACGGGGTCAAGTACGTGGCCGAGGGCGCGAACATGCCGTCGACCGCCGAGGCGATCGAGACCTTCCGCGCGAACAAGATTCACTTCCTGCCTGGCAAGGCCGCCAACGCCGGTGGTGTGGCAACCTCAGCGCTGGAGATGCAGCAGAACGCTTCGCGCGACTCCTGGAACTTCGAGTACACGGATACCCGCCTGAAGCACATCATGGAGAACATCTTCCGAAACGCGTCGGCCACGGCAGCCGAATACGGCCACGAGGGCGACTATGTCGTGGGTGCGAACATCGCCGGTTTCAAGAAGGTCGCCGACGCTATGCTTGCCCAAGGCGTCATCTAGCCAGCATTCCTTCAGACCGAACCGCGGCCTGACCCGCTCCGACCCATTTCGGACACGCGCCCCGGCTTGCCGGGGCGTTTGCCGTTTCGCCAGTACGCTAAAGCCCATGTACCGCGTATTTGAAGCTCTCGATGAACTGGTCAACACCGTCGAACAGGCCTACGGCGTTCCGATGACGTCGAACTGCATGGTTCCTCGCAATGAAGTGCTCGCGCTTCTCGACGATATCCGCAACGCTTTCCCCGTCGAGATCGACGATGCGCAAGACGTCCTAGACAAACAGGATGAAATCCTGCGCGGCGCCGAGGACCGCGCCGACGCCATTATCGGCGACGCGGAAGGCGAGGCCCAGCGACTGGTCACCGAGGCGCACGACGAGTCCGAATCGATGTTGAGCGATGCTCAGCAGCGTTCAACCCTCATGGTGTCTAACGCCGAAGAGGATGCGAACAATACCGTCAACCGTGCCCGTGAAGAAGCAGATGAGATGGTGGAGCGCGCACGCCGCGAGGCTGAGCGTCTCGTCGCCGACGGCAACGAGTCTTACGACCGTTCTGTCGCCGAGGGCCTGCAGGAGCAGCAGCGCCTGGTGTCCGAGGCTGAGGTCACCAGACGTGCCGACGAGGAGGCGCACCGCATCGTCGAGTCGGCGCACGCCGAGTCCAGCCGCCTGCGTGGTGAATGCGACGAGTACGTCGACGGCAAGCTTGCCGAGTTCGAGGAGACGCTCACCAGTGTGCTTCGCACCGTCACCTCGGACCGTTCCGCACTGCGCCACGGGGCAGGCGCGTCGGGCCACTACGACCGGGGTGCCAGGGAGGTCCGCGGGGACCGCGAGATGCGCGACCTGCGCGGTGGCTACTCTCGCGGCAACTAATGCTTCGGCATTCGCGGTAACGAAACGCGTCAACGAAAAGCTCCCGTTCGCCCCGCATTGGTAGCAGGGGCGAACGGCGGGTTGCACTGCAATGTATCCTGGTGGGCGTTATGGCTACTAATCCGTTTCTCGTGGATGTCTCCGCCGCCTTGCACGGAGATGGTCTTCCGGTGACCACCACCCAAACCGGCCCGGCACCATCGCGCATCGGCCCAGAGATGATCGCTATTCCGGAAGGCCAGGAGGTCACCGTCGAGTCCACGGTCACTCCGCTTGGCGGAGGAGTGCTGGTGGATGCGACGGTTACTGCCCAGCTGAAAGGGCAGTGCGTGCGCTGTCTGCGCGAGCTGACTCCGACGGAGACGATCAGGGTTTCCCAGGTCTTCTCCGGGTCGGATGATTTCATTACTGGCGACGATCAAGTGGCCGAGGATGACGGTTCGGGCGATGACGTGCCGCAAATCGTCGACGACACCGTGGACTTGGAGCAGTCTTTCGTGGATGAGGCGGGTCTGAATCTTCCGTTCAACCCGGTGTGCGAGCCAGCATGCCCCGCAGATTCCGATGTGCCGGCGCCCGACGGTGTCTCCGGTGAGGCGAACGACGTGGTGGATCCGCGCTGGGCCGGGTTGGAGAAATTCCTGTCCGACAGCTCCGACAACTAGCGGGGGAGTCACGTGCCACGCGCTAAGAAGAATAGGATTCCCGGCGACCAAGCTCTGGCTGAAGCATTCGCGGCAGTGGATCACGCTCCGCTGCTTGAGAAGATTGGTGTGGACATCGCCGAGGAGAACCTGCGTCTAGCTCTCACGCACCGCTCGTTCGCGAACGAGCACGGAACGTTGCCGAATAACGAGCGTCTTGAGTTCGTCGGTGATGCTGTGCTCGGCTTGACCATCGCCAACGCACTCTTTGAGCGCTTTCCGTCCCGCCCGGAGTCGGATCTGTCCCCAATGCGCGCGCGGATCGTCTCGCGTTACGGGCTTGCGGACATCGCGCGCGAGATCGGTCTCGGCGCCCACATTCTGCTGGGCAAAGGCGAGGAGACCAGCGGAGGCCGTGACAAAGACTCCATCCTGGCCGACACGACGGAGGCAGTTCTTGGCGCGGTCTTTCGCCAGCACGGCTTCAACGCCACTCGCGACGTCATCTTGCGCTTGTTCGGGGACAAGATCGACAACGCGCACTGGATCCAGGATTGGAAGACCGAGCTACAGGAGCGCGTCGCGGAGCTCGGCGGCCACCCGCCGCTGTACACCGCCACGGCCGAGGGGCCGGAGCACGAGCAGGTCTTCACTGCGCAGGCGCTTATCGACGGAACGTCCCGCGGCACCGGACGCGGCCACAACAAGAAGACGGCGGAGCAGAATGCTGCCCGCGAGGCCTTCTTCTTCCTCAAAGATCACCCAGAGACCATCGCACTGCGGGGGTAGATCGTGCCTGAACTTCCTGAGGTGGAGGTGGTGCGCCGCGGGCTCGATGCGCACGTCGTCGGTTCGACATTCGGCGCGGTCGAGGTCCTCCACCCGCGTGTTGTCCGCGGTAACGACGTGGATCTTGCTGAGGTCTTGCCGGGGTTGCGCATCACCGGTACTGACCGTCGCGGCAAATTCCTCTGGCTCACGCTTTCCGACTATGCCGCGTTGCTCATCCACCTCCGCATGTCCGGCCAGATGCTCGTGAGCGAGCCGGGGTTAGTGGACAGCCCGCATCTGCGCATCCGAGCGCAGTTGACGGGCCCGGACGGCATCAAGGAATTGGCTTTCGTCGACCAGCGAACCTTCGGCTCGTGGCAGTACGTCCCGCTCGCTGAGCCCAGTTCCGGTCCCAGTCACAACCGCCCCGTCCCCGCAGCCATCCCGCACATCGCTGCGGACCCTTTCGAGCCCGATTTCGACACGGTTGCCGTGGCCCGGAGAATGCGCACGAAGAACGTCGCCGTGAAGACGATCCTGCTGGACCAATCCGTGGTCAGCGGCATCGGTTCGATCTACGCCGACGAGGCGATGTGGGCGGCGAGGGTGAAACCCACCCGCAAAGGCCGAGCGCTGCGCCAGCGCGATGCGGTGGCACTGCTTGAGGAATCCCGTGCTGTGATGGCCCGCGCGCTGGAGGCCGGCGGCACCAGCTTCGATTCCTTGTATGTGAACGTCAACGGTGCCAGCGGCTACTTCTCCCGTTCGCTGAACGCCTACGGCCAGGCTGGCAAACCGTGCGCGCGGTGCGGCGCACCGATCGAGAAAACCGTAGTCAACGGTCGGTCGAGCTATTTCTGCCCGGTGTGCCAAACGCTGTGAGCTCAGATGCTGTGAGCTGCTGGGGCACCCGGAAATCGTTGGTGTGTCCCACCAGCGTATAGAATCCCCCGCATGGAAGAACTCGAGTCGTTTGTGACGGACAACGTCAACGACAACCTCTGGAAGGTCATCCCGTTCCTACTGCTAGCGGCGGGCATCTACTTCGGCCTTCGGACGATCTTCGTCCAGATCCGCATGGTGCCGGACATGTTCAAGGCAGTCGCCGAAAGCCCTAAGGGCAAGGACCGTGAAGGCCGCGACTTGGATGAAGAATACGGTGGCATCTCTGCGTTCAAAGCGTTCACCATCTCCGCAGCGTCCCGTGTGGGCACCGGCAATATCGCAGGTGTGGCGCTGGCCATCACCATGGGCGGCCCGGGCGCGGTGTTCTGGATGTGGATCATCGCACTCGTCGGCGGCGCGACCTCGTTCGTCGAATCCACCCTGGCGCAGTTGTGGAAGACAAAGGATGCGGAGGGCAACTATCACGGCGGACCCGCTTACTACATCACCCGGGGCATGGGTGAGAAGTGGAAGCCGCTGGCCGTGATTTTCGCCGTGGCCATTTCGATCACCTACGGCTTTATCTACAACGCGATCCAGACCAACTCCATCGTCGAAGCCGTCGGAGGCTCCTTCGGCAGCGATTCCACCACACTGAAGACGGTGGTTGCCGCGCTCGTGGCCATTGTCACTGCATTGGTCATCTTCGGCGGCGTTACCCGCATCGCGAATGTCACACAGATCGTGGTCCCGTTCATGGCGGGTGCCTACATCATCGTCGGTGTCATCGTTCTCGTAGCGAATTACCGCGAGATCCCCGGAATGTTCGCCCTCATTGTGGAGCACGCTCTGGGTATTAAGGAGGTCGCCGGCGCGACCGTGGGCTACGCATTTATGAACGGCATGCGCCGCGGCTTGTTCTCCAACGAGGCTGGCCAGGGTTCGTCCCCGAACGCGGCCGCGACGGCGACAGTCTCCCACCCGGTCAAGCAGGGGCTGGTGCAGACTCTGGGCGTCTACTTCGACACCCTCATCGTCTGCTCGATCACGGCGTTCATCATTCTTCTCGGCCCCGCCCCGATGTACGGGGAAGAAGTGCAGGGCGCGGCGCTAACACAGTCCTCCCTCGCTGATTCGGTCGGTGCCTGGGGCACCCACTTCATCACCTTCATTCTGTTCTTCCTGGCGTTTTCCTCCGTGATCGGTAACTACTACCTCGCTCAGGCGAATATCGAGTACCTGACCAACAAGAAGTCGGTTCTGACGGTCTTCCGTCTCGGTGTCATCGGCTTTGTCATCTTCGGAGCCTTCGGCTCCCTGCCGTTGGTGTGGGCGCTGGGCGACACCATGGCCGCCACCATGGTCTTCATCAACCTCATCGCGATCATTCCGCTCGGTGGCATCGCATTCAAGCTGCTGAAGAACTTCAACGAGCAGCGTTCCCAGGGCATCGACCCGGTCTTCCACCGCGAAATGCTGCCTGAAGTCAAGAACATCGAGTACTGGGACGGGTCCGACCCGGTCACCCGCCGCAGCGCGGAAGACCGCGTTACCGTGGACGAGGTGCTCCGTGACGGCGCTGCCGAGGGCACCGATGAGGGCGGTCTCACCAGCCTGTAGCGGCCGGGCTGGACATCACGGCGAAAAGAAAAACGGCAGCGAATGCTGGCTAGTGTGGGTGCCATGAGCACAACACGAATGACAGCATTTGTTTCCGGCCGCGTCCAAGGAGTCGGCTTCCGCTGGTGGACCCGCAGCCGTGCCCTTGAACTGGGGTTGTCCGGTTACGCGAAAAACCTGCAGGACGGCCGGGTGGAAGTGGTTGCGGAAGGGGAACAGGGGGACGTCGATAAGCTTCTTGCTCTTCTTGAGGAACAGCCTACGAGCACCGACCGCCCCGGCGAAGTCACCGCGGTTGTTCCGCAGTACAGCGAGCCGAAGGGCGCTACAGGCTTCGAGGAGCGCTAGGCACAGAGCCGTTCGGTAAGATCACCACAATGCACCTGACATCGCTGACGCTCAAAGGATTCAAGTCCTTCGCGTCCGCGACGACGATGAAATTCGAGCCAGGCATCTGCGCGGTCGTCGGGCCGAACGGCTCAGGCAAGTCGAATGTGGTGGATGCCCTCGCCTGGGTCATGGGCGAGCAGGGCGCGAAGAACCTCCGCGGCGGAAAGATGGAGGACGTCATCTTCGCGGGCGCCGGGGAGCGCAAACAGCTCGGCCGCGCGGAAGTCACGCTGACCTTCGACAACACCGACGGCAGGCTGCCGATCGACTATTCGGAAGTGGCCATCACCCGCCGCATGTTCAGGGACGGTGCCAGCGAGTACGAGATCAACGGCTCCAAAGCGCGCCTGATGGATATCCAGGAGCTGTTGTCAGATTCGGGCATCGGACGCGAGATGCACATCATCGTGGGCCAGGGCAAGCTCAACGAGATCCTCGAGTCCCGTCCGGAGGACCGCCGCGCGTTCATCGAGGAAGCGGCAGGCGTACTCAAGCACCGTCGCCGCCGCGAGAAAGCGCAGCGCAAACTCACCGGCATGCGGGCCAACCTCGACCGCCTCACCGACCTCACTGATGAGCTGGGCAAACAGCTCAAACCGCTGGCGCGCCAAGCCAAGACTGCTCAACGCGCGGCGACCGTGCAGGCGGACGTCCGTGACGCCCGATTGCGCCTCGCGGGGTACCAGGTGGTCACTCTGAGAGCATCGCTTGACGACGCTGCACGTGCCGCCCACCTCCACGCCCAGCAGGTGGAGACCGTGACAGAACAGCTCGCGGAAGCTGAAGCTCATCAAAGTGAAGTCGAACAGTTGCATTCCGCTGCGTCCGCGAATTCGGAGCGAGCCCAGCAGTTGTGGTTCGGTCTGTCGTCCTTGGCGGAGCGAACATCCGCGACCCTGCGCATCGCCACGGAACGCGCGTCGCATGTTGGCGGCATCACCGAGTACCGCGGTCAGGATCCTGATGAATTGATCGCGCGTGCGGAGCGCGCTGAGCAACAGCACGCGGATGCGTTCGCCGCGTTTGAAAAGGCTGAGACCCAGCGCGTGAACACGGTGGCACGGGTGGAGGAGCTGGCCGAGAAGGCCAAAGCTGCCGAGGTCGAGCACATGGCGCAGGTGCGCGCGATCGCCGACCGGCGCGAAGGCGTTGTGCGCCTGCTTGCGCAGGAGGAGAGCCACGTCGCAGCGGTTGAGAACATGAGGCAGGAGATCGAGCGGCTCGCAGCTGCCGCAGACGAGACCCGCGTGCGTGCGCAGGAGGCCGCTGGGGAAGTACAGGCTGCCGCTGAGAAGGTTGCTAAATGCGCTCGGGGCCGCGAGCCGCTCGAAAACGCCCACGTCCGCGCCACCGCCGAAGCCGATGCTGCCGAGCAACGTCTCGAGCAGCTGCGCACGGAGCAGAAGGCGCGGGAGAAAACGGTGTACTCGCTGTCGGCGCGCATTGCCACGCTCAGCGAGACAGCACCCGTGGCGGAGGCCGCCGACGTGCTGGGAGACGCATTCGCGCCGTTGGCCGACCGAATGAAACCCGGTAGCGGAGTGGAGAAAGCCCTCGCAGCGGCTCTCGGCGCGCACGCGGAAGCACTTGTGGGAGACCTGGCGTCGGGAGCTGATAGCGCCGATGGTGATGAAGTCGCTGAGAGCGCTGAGGGCGCTGCTGCTGTCGCGGCAAAGCTGCGTGGAGCATCCCGCGCCGTCGTTGTGGACACCTCCGCGGGCGGCGCATCCTGGCGCCTGGAAGGAACGCCCCCGGCCGGGACGTCCTGGCTGCTCGACCACGTCACGCTCGACGACTCTGTGGCCGGGCCCATTACCCGTCTGCTTGTCGACGTCGTCCTTGTCGACGATGTCGCCGCCGCGCGCCGGGCTGTCCGCGACGATCCTCGTCTTCGCGCCGTGACGCCGGATGGAATTGTGGTCGGTGAGGGCTGGCTCGCTGCTGGTTCAGGGGGAGCATCCAGCGTGGAGGTCGCGGCCCAGATCGAGTCCGCCAGCAGTGAACTCGAGAATGCGCAACGTAGACTCGACGAGCTCTCCGGGACCCTCGAAGGGGCGAAGATCGCGGCGGAGGAAGCCCGCGTGGCCGCGGCAACAGCCAAGGCTGCGCTCAGGGAGCACGACGCGACGGCAGAAGCGTGGAAACGCGATCACCAGCGCCTGGTCAAACAGGCAGAGCAGGCCACTGCACGGCACGAGAAGTCAGCCGAACAAGCCACCGAGGCGGACATTCGGCTCAGCGGCCGGGAGAAAGCACTCGCCGAGGTCCGCGACCGGCTCTCGCGGGTGGAACGCCCAGAGAGCGACGAGGAAGCCGACGCGACCGCACGCGACGAAGCGAATGCGGCACTTTCCGCGGTCCGCGCGGAAGAAATGGATGCCACGCTCGCAGCGCGTGCCGCCCAGCAGGCGGTGGAAAACGTGGCGGGGAGGGGAGCAGCGTTGCGCCGGCAAGCCGAGCACGAGCGCCAGGCCAAGGCGCGGCACGACGCCGCAATGACCCGCAAGCGGGCGCAGGCTGAGCTGGCCCAGGCAGTTGCCGAACTCGCGGGCGATCTCGCCGACCGCATTTCCGTTTCACTGGAAGGTGCTACGCAGCGGCGCGACGAACTCGCGGCGGACGTGAAGCAGCTCGCCGCCCGCCAGACACAGGCACGCGAGAAGGTCAGTGCACTGCGGCAGCAGCTCGCCCGGCTCGGCGACACCTCCCACGCCGCCGACATCGCGCGCGAGCAGGCGCAGGTGCGCATCGACGAAGCCGAAGCGAAGATCACCGAGCAACTCGGGATCGCCATCGACGATCTTCTCGCGGATTACACACCCGCCGACGACTTCGACGAGGCTGGCGAGAAAAAGCACCTGAAAAAGGCGGAAAAGGATCTCGCCGCGCTGGGCAAGGTCAACCCGCTGGCGCTCGAGGAGTACAAGGCGCTCGAGGAGCGCTACAGCTTCCTGTCCACCCAACTTGCCGATGTGGTCCAGGCGAGGAAGGACCTGGCGGGGGTGATCGAAGACGTCGATAAGCAGATCCTGCAATTGTTCACCGACGCGTGGCACGACGTCGAACGCGAATTCCCGCGCGTGTTCCAGACGCTGTTCCCGGGCGGCGAAGCGCGCCTGTTGCTCACCGACCCGTCTGACATGCTCACCACCGGCATCGAGATCGAGGCGCGTCCGCCCGGCAAGAAAGTCAAGCGGCTATCGCTTTTGTCCGGCGGCGAGAAATCGCTGACCGCGCTGGCGATGCTCGTGGCCATTTTCCGCGCACGCCCGAGCCCCTTCTACGTGCTCGACGAGGTCGAGGCCGCGCTTGACGACGTCAATCTCCGCCGCCTCATCGCTCTCCTCGAAGAACTGCGCGAAGATTCGCAGCTCATCGTCATCACGCACCAAAAGCCCACCATGGACGTGGCCAACGTGCTCTACGGCGTGACCATGCGCGGCGACGGCGTCACACGCGTGATCTCCCAACGCATGAGTCCCGCTCCCCGCGAAACAGCCGATTAGCTTCTTCCCATGCCGTGATTCGGTGGCACTATGGGGAACATGACCAATTCAACTGTTCTGTGGGTTGTCATCGCCGTCATCGTGGCGCTGCTCATCATCGTGGGCATCGTTGTCGTTGTGGGCAACAACCGCAAGAAATCCAAGACCGTCTCCTTTGAAAAGAAGGAGCCGGAGCAGCAGAAAGAGCTCACCCAACAGGAGAAGTCCGGCAACTACCAGGCCAAGGGGGGCTTCAACTTCGCACCCGCCGGCGCACCGACAGCCGAGAAAGAGCCCGTGCGTATCGACGAACCGTTGAACTCCGACCGTCCCTCGAAGCCCGCCCCGGATGCCGGTGCCGCGGGAATTGCGGGTTCTGGGGCTGCCGGTGCCACTGCCGCTGCTGCCGCCTCCGGCAAGCCCGATGCGACCGCGCAGGAGAAGCCCGCTGCTGAGACGGTGAAGGAGCAGGACCCAGCCCCTGCGCAGGCCACCGACCAGGTCGTGGGTCCGGCCGAAACCGACGCAGAGACCGAAGCCGAGACTGTGCTGATCGAGCCCGACCCGGAAGAAGTTGAACCGGTGGAGCTCGCGAACGCACAGGCAGTCGATTCTGAACCGGTTGTGAACGCTGACAATGCCGCAGCCGCAGACGAAGCTGCAGTTACGGCCGGGACTGGGGCTGGCTCCGAGGCAGACACCGGGGCACAAGCTGCAGACGAAGCGCAAAAGGCGGAAGCGCAAGAAGCGGAAGCGCAGGAGGCGGCTGAAGCGGCCCGTACCACGGCGGACGCAGCTGAGGAGGCACGTGAGCAGACTCCGGTGCCCGCTCCGGCAGAGGCCACCGAAGAAACCGCGGACAGCGTCATCGAGACCGAACCGGTCCCTGAGGAGCAGCTCGACGACATCGAGCCGGCGGCGGGTCGTATCGGCAAACTGCGTGGGCGCCTGTCCCGCTCCCAGAACGCGATCGGGCAGGGGCTGCTCGGCATTCTCTCCGCAGGCGATCTCGATGAAGATGCATGGGAGGAGATCGAGGACACACTCATCATGGCGGACCTCGGTGCCGAGCTGACTATGAAGGTGACCGAATCGTTGCGCGAGAAGATCGCCGAGCGCGGCGTGTCCAGCGAAGACGAAGCTCGCGCCATGCTGCGTGAGACGCTCATCGAGGCCGGAAAACCTGAGCTGGATCGTTCCATCAGGGCGATGCCGAACAATGGTAAACCCGCCGTCATCCTCGTCGTTGGCGTCAACGGCACCGGCAAAACCACGACTACCGGCAAGCTCGCCCGCGTCCTCATTTCCATGGGGCACAGTGTGGTGCTCGGCGCGGCTGACACCTTCCGCGCGGCGGCTGCAGACCAGCTTGAGACATGGGGCCGTCGTGTGGGTGCGTCGACTGTCCGTGGCAAGGAGGGGGCGGACCCAGCATCCGTCGCCTTCGATGCTGTGAAGACGGGTGTCGAGCAACAGGCGGATGTCGTGCTCATCGACACCGCCGGGCGCCTGCACACCTCCACCGGACTCATGGACCAACTGGGCAAGGTCAAGCGCGTGGTGGAGAAGAAATCCCAGGTCGACGAGGTGCTCTTGGTACTCGACGCCACTGTCGGCCAGAACGGCCTGATGCAGGCCCGCGTTTTCAAGGACGTCGTCGAGATCACCGGTGTTGTCCTGACCAAGCTGGACGGAACTGCCAAGGGCGGCATTGTCTTCCAGGTCCAGGAGGAGCTCGGAGTGCCCGTCAAGCTCGTCGGACTCGGCGAGGGCGCGGACGATCTCGCTCCGTTCGAAGTGGAGGGATTCGTCGACGCGCTGCTCGGCTAGTCAGTAGTGGCACGCGGTTCGAGGTGCACCTCTCGAACGACATATTCGATACGCATAATTGAATGAAAGTGCGGCATAAGTGTGACTTGTGTCGCATTTTCGTCGGTTTGGGACTTCTCTAGGTTCACGTTGTTTTCGGTTGGCTAAACCACTCCAACCATTCCGACGAGATCCTGTGAGGTGATGAAGGTGATACCCGAACACGCTGCCACGGTGGCAGTCGAGTTCTACCGCGGTGCGCGGTATTCCTCGCCGTACGTGGCCAAGCTCAAGGTCGAGGTCGTGGTCACAGATACCCAATTGGATGCGGCGGTGGACGCCATTTTGTCGTCGGCATGCACCGGCGAGGTCGGTGACGGCAAGATTTGGGTGTCGCCCGTTGAGCGCGTCATCCGCGTGCGCACGGGTGAGACGGACGAAGCCGCTATCGTCGATTAGTGTGGCTAAGGGCCTGTGCTTATCAGTGCAGCGCCCAGGCGCGCTAGGGTATAGGGAAGTTTCTGTCTTCAACCCTCTACCGTTCTCCAAGGAGCGTGCCACTCGTGTTCGAGTCATTGTCCGACCGCTTGCAAACAGCGCTCAAAGGTCTGCGCGGCAAGGGCAAACTCACGGAAGAGGACATCAACGCCACTGCCCGTGAGATCCGTATCGCCCTGCTCGAGGCCGATGTGTCCTTGCCGGTCGTCCGCGCCTTCATCAAACGCGTCAAGGAACGCGCTCTCGGCGCCGACGTGTCGGAGGCGCTCAACCCGGCGCAGCAAGTCATCAAAATTGTCGACGAGGAGCTCACGAACATCCTCGGCGGCGAGACCCGCCGGTTGAACCTGGCCAAGAACCCGCCGACCGTGATCATGCTCGCCGGTCTGCAGGGTGCAGGTAAGACCACACTCGCGGGCAAGCTCGCCCTCCACCTGACCAAGCAGGGGCACACCCCGATGCTGGTTGCCTGCGATTTGCAGCGTCCGGGGGCGGTGCAGCAGCTGGAGATCGTGGGCAAGCGTGCCGGCGTTCCCACTTTCGCGCCGGACCCTGGCACCTCGCTCGACTCGGGCGACCACGAAATGGGCACGTCCCACGGCGACCCCGTCGAGGTGGCCAAGGCGTCGATCGAGGAAGCGCGCCGCACCCACGCCGACGTGGTCATCATCGATACCGCAGGTCGCCTGGGTATCGACGAAACCCTGATGACGCAGGCGCGCAACATTCGCGACGCTGTCAACCCCGACGAAGTCCTCTTCGTCATCGATGCGATGATCGGCCAGGACGCCGTGGCCACCGCGCAGGCCTTCGCCGACGGTGTTGATTTCACCGGCGTGGTCTTGACCAAGCTCGACGGTGATGCCCGCGGTGGTGCGGCTCTATCCATCCGTGAGGTCACCGGCAAGCCGATCCTATTCGCGTCCACAGGCGAGAAACTCGAGGACTTCGACGTTTTCCACCCGGACCGCATGTCCAGCCGCATCCTCGGCATGGGCGACTTGCTCTCCCTGATCGAGCAAGCCGAAGCGACGATGGACCAGCAAAAGGCGGAAGAAGCCGCCATGAAGCTGGGCTCCGGTGAGCTCACCCTCGAGGACTTCCTCGACCAGCTGCTGATGATCCGGCGTATGGGGCCGATCGGCAACCTGCTGAAGATGATGCCCGGCGGCAAGCAGATGAACGAGATGGCCGACATGGTCGACGAAAAGCAGCTCGACCGCATTCAGGCCATTATCCGCGGCATGACCCCGCAGGAGCGCGAGGATCCGAAGATCCTCAACGCTTCCCGCCGCAAGCGCATTGCGAACGGTTCTGGTGTCACCGTCGCAGAGGTGAATCAGCTAGTTGAGCGCTTCTTCGAAGCGAAGAAGATGATGGGCAAGATGGCCAGCCAGTTCGGTCTGTCTGGCATGCCGGGCATGGGCGGAATGCCAGGGATGGGGCGCTCTGCCACGAAGAAGAAGCCGAAAGGCCGCAAAGGCAAGAACGGCAAGCGCAAGCCCGCCAAGAAGGGTGGAGGCCCGAAGATGCCGGGCATGGGCGGAATGCCGGGTATGCCGGGTATGGATCAGCTCGATCCCGCCCAACTGCGCAAAATGCAGGAGCAGCTGCCACCAGGGATGGACGGCATCGACCTGAACAACCTCGACTTCAACGAGGCCATGAAACGCATGGGCAAGGGCAAGTAAGCCCAGGGGATGGCCCTTCCGCTACGTGTCCACGAGCGGGAGGGCCTTTTCATTGCTCAGTATTGCTCGCCGAGTTCAGGGAAGATCTCCGGTTCCGGCTCCACGCTCGGCTTGCCGACGCCCCCCGTGTCCGCTCCCTACGCCTGAGTCCCCGCGAGCACGCCCTTTTCCGGGTCGAGCTTCGGGCCGTCCTCCAAGCCTTTAACAGGGGTGCCCAGAGCCGTGAAAATCTCTTGCAGTTTCGCCCAGATCAGCGGGGCGGTGGTCGCGACGAACGCGTTGGACACATGGTTCTGGTCGCGGTAGACGTACACGTTGCCAATGATGGGCGGGCACAGTTCTTCTTCGCAGTACCACTCAGATGTGTCCAAACCCCATTGCTTGTTCTCCGGGAAGAGATACTCAGCTGACGGGTCCGCACCGCCGTACACCGTTTCGCGGAGAGTCGAGCAGGACTTCACGGTGTTGCCTGCGACCAGGCACTCATTCGGGTCCATGTGTTCGCCCTCACGACTGAAAACCCACGGGTTATCGCGGAGTCCAAGGAACGGGATGTCGTTGGCCTGGAGCTCTTCCCACACGCTGGCGTAGGAATATGGGACGGAGTCTGGTCCGGGGCTACCCTCGCCAGCGCGCCCGACGGGTCGGGTGGCGGTGGAGATAGCCAGGTCGGGCTGGAGCTCAATGATCCGGTCGAACGCCAGCCGCGACCATTGGGCGCACTCCGGACTCACTGTGTCCAAGTCGTCCAGAATGAGAGGGCATGCTTGGCGCACGATAGGAATGACCTTGAACCCGTGTTCGCGCCCGAGTTGGTCCAGCGGGATGATCCATGGTTCTGAATGAGATCCGCCGAAGAGGACGACGGTCGTCTCCGCCTCCGGGTCGCCCCACACGCACTGCGGCCCCGGCAGCATGTCTGAGGGCTGATCCATGAAGATGATGCAGTTGTTGTCCGCTGTCGGCGGGAAGATGTCCGCGATTAGCGCTGGGTCGGGCTCCGGGTTCACTTCTGGGACTTCCGACCCGAAGTGAGCCATAGCACCCGGGTACTCGCTGGAGGCGAGATTGAAATCTGCGTTGTTGACCTGGCGGGCGTAGATCGGCTGAATGGACAGCAATCCCAGAAGTAGCGCACCGATCAACGCTCCGCCGACTGCGCGGCCACGGCCTTCAAAGGTCTGCAAGCTCGCGCGTGCCTTCTTCACCGGCGCGTCGGTGGCCTTGGGGCGTTTGCCATGTTGACGCAGCGGGTCCTCCACAAGGGTGTAGGTGAGGTGCGCCAGGCACAGTGAAAGCGCAATGACGAGAACGCCAAGAGCCACCGTCGGTGTCGGGCGCCCCGACTTCACCGTAAACAGGATGAGAAGTGGCCAGTGCCACAGGTACAGCGAATACGCGACCTTGCCCAGCCACAGGATCGGGCCCGACGACAGGACGCGGGCCACTGGCTGGTCCGGCCCCGCCATGACGACAAGGGCCGCACCCAGCAGCGGAATCAAAGCGGCCGGCCCCGGGAAGGCGAGGGACGTGGTGATGATCGCGCCCGTCGCCGCGATGGCTGCGACACCGAGACCGGCGGCGAGTCCGCGCAGTTTTTCCGGAATGAGATTAGTCACCGGCAACATGGCCAAGAGTGCACCGAAAGCCAACTCCCACAGCCGCGACGGGAACTCGTAGTAATTCTTCGGGGTGCCCACCAACCCATGCCGCGATGCGTATGCGAACGATGCCACTGTCAGCACAACCAGCACAGCGATGATGCCGCGGCGCAGCTTCTCGGTAGCCACGCCGCGTCGGCTGGCCAGGAATGCCACGATGATCCCCACCGTGATAGCGAAGACATAGAACTGGCCCTGCACGCTCATGGACCACAGGTGTTGTAGTGGTGAGGTCTCCGCACCTGCCGCAGCGTAATCGAGGTTCTGCGACGCCAGCTCGTAGTTCTGGAAATACAGGACTGAGGCGGTGAATTGCCGGGCCAGGTCATTGCTCATGATCTCCGGCGTCAACCACTTGATACCCGCAAAAATCGCCGCCAGAACAATCGCGAGGGCGGGGAGCAGGCGGCGCGCCGTGCGCCAGAATGGCCACCACGGATTCAATGAGGGATTCGGGCGCATCGCGTACCGGAGCTGAGAACCCATGAAGAAGTAGCCCGACAACAGAAGGAACACGTCAACACCACCGGAAACGCGGCCGACGAAAACGTGGAACAGCACGACCAAACCAATTGCGACACCGCGCAATCCATCGAGATCGTTCCGGTACGCTTGCTTCGGCGCAGGCTTGGAGGCCTTTTCTTGCTGGGCGGTAACCGTGGTCGTCATTGCGTGAAAATCCGTTGCGTCAAGAGGGGAATGAGACTGATGGTGGACAGCTTGCGGTCTTGTCCGCGACACACTGCCGCCAGTCCCGGCTTTTCTGGGGTTTCTGGGTCTTCCCGTGCAGACCTTACCGCTGAAGGCGGCCAATCCCGTTAACCCGCACGATGTTTTGGTTATCAGGAGTAGACGGGGGTAAGGTACTTCGGGTCGATGCGCACTTGACAGCATTTCCCGCCGAGTACGCCACGGCAAAACTGCGTTAGCGCCGGAAGCGGCACAACCTCCGGAGGGTCGGAGATCACACCGGCCGGCCAGTCACACGCAGGTGAAACTCAAGGGCTGAACCGGCTCGTCGATAGGCGGCGAGCGTCTGCACTGCCCAGTGACCACGTAAGGACTTTTGAATCATGGCTGTAAAGATCAAGCTGCAGCGTCTGGGTAAGATCCGCAACGCCCAGTACCGTGTTGTCGTCGCCGATGCCCGCACCCGCCGCGACGGCCGCGTCATCGAGAACATCGGTATCTACCACCCGAAGGAAGAGCCGTCGCTCATCCAGATCGACTCTGAGCGCGCCCAGTACTGGCTCGGTGTCGGCGCACAGCCGACCGAACCGGTGCTCGCTCTGCTGAAGGTCACCGGTGACTGGCAGAAGCACAAGGGTGAGGAAGGCGCCGAGGGCACCCTCAAGGTCGCCGAGGAGAAGCCGTCCAAACTCGACCTGTTCAACCAGGCTCTCGAGGAGGCATCCAACGGCCCGACCGCTGAGGCCATCACCGAGAAGCGCAAGAAGGCCAAGGAAGAGGCTGAGGCTAAGGCAGCTGCCGAGGCTGCCGCTGAGGCAGAGGCTCAGGCTGCCGAGTCCGAGGACGCCGAAGCTCCGGCTGAGGATGCCGAGGCTGAGGAGAACTAAGAGAACTAAGCGGAACGCTAAACTGCGTCCCGTCCACCTCCCCAGACGTAAACTGGGAAGAGCAAGAATATGTTCTTTCCCAACGTCTAGGGAGGTTTTCTCATGTCACGCACCTATCTGATCACCGGAGGTACCGGCGGCATCGGTAAAGCCACCGCGGAGCTTCTGCGCTCACGTGGCGAGAAGGTCATCACCGCAGACATCAAAGGCGCGGATATCAACTGCGACCTGACCACGGCAGAGGGCCGCGAAGAGCTGGCGGAGAAGACGCGCGAGCTCTCCGGAGGGCAGCTCAACGCCGTCATCGCGAACGCGGGTATGCAGGCGCCTATCGCCAAGACAGTTCAGGTGAACTACTTCGGTGCCGTGGCCACGCTCGACGGTGTGTACGACCTGCTCGCGGCGTCCGACAACCCGCGTGCCGTCGTCACGGCGTCCATGGCTTCCCTTCAGCCGACCGACGTCGAGCTGCTCAATGCCCTTTTGGATAACGATGAGGAGCGCGCAGTCGCCCGAGGCACGGAGCTCGCGGAAGCGGGGCCGCGCGAGGGGTACGCCAACTACTCCGCTTCCAAGCAGGCGATCGCGCGTTGGGTGCGCCGCAACGCCCCGACGCAGAAGTGGGCCGGCGCCGGCATCGCACTCAACGCCATCGCCCCGGCTGTCGTTGTGTCCCCGATGACGGAGGAGCTGCGGAACAGCAAGGAGGGCCTGGCCCAGTTGGAGCAGGTGCCCATGCCACTCAACGGCTGGCTCGAGCCGGAGCAGGCGGCCGCCATGCTCGCCTTCCTCACCAGCGTGGAGAACACTCACCTGTGCGGCCAGGTCATTTTCGTCGACGGCGGATACGACGCGATCACCCGCGGCGACTCGACGTGGTAACTCGGCCTGAGAAGAGGTTGGTAGCCTGTTAAAGCATGCAGCTATTGATCGGCAAGGTGGTCAAATCTCACGGCGTTAAAGGAGAGGTCGCCGTCGAGGTGACCACCGATGACCCGGAGATCCGCTACGCCGTCGGTGAGGTTCTCCACGGCACACAAGCGGGCAAGGAGCGCGACTTGACCATCGCGTCGGTGCGCCCGCACCAGAAACGCCTGCTTGTCACATTCGAGGAGATCCCTGACCGCACGGCTGCCGATTCGTTGCGGGGCATGCAGTTCTTCGCCGAGCCGCTCGAGCGCGCCGAGGACGCGGACGAGGACGAGTTCTACGACCACGAACTCATCGGCTTGCGCGTGCTTATCGACGGCACACCCGCCGGCACCGTCACCGGCGTCACCCACACCCCCGGCCGCCAACTGCTCGAGGTGGAGATGGACGGCCGGGAAGTCCTGATTCCGTTCGTCATCGACATCGTCCCCGAAGTCGATCTGGAGGAAGGATTCCTCGTGGCAACCCCGCCGGAGGGTCTACTGGAGCTGTGAGTGCGATGAGGCTGGATGTCATCACGATTTTCCCGGAGTACCTCGAACCGCTGCGCCACGCGCTGCTAGGTAAGGCTATCGAGCAGGGGATTCTCTCCGTCGGCGTGCACGATCTGCGCGACTGGGCGACCGGAAACCACAAGTCTGTGGACGCGCCGCCTTTGGGCGGCGGACCCGGCATGGTCATGCTGCCGGAGGTCTGGGGCAGTGCACTCGACGATGTGGCTACCGGTCGCGCAGGCACCGAGCTGGCTACCGCCGTCGCGCACCGCAACGACAAGCTGCGCCACGACGATGTCGAGCAGGTCGCCCCGCGTCCCTACCCAGCTGGCAGAGACGGGGCGAATACTGCGCCTACGCCGAATACGGCGAATAAGGCGCATAGAGCTGATGGGGCGCAGCCGGCGCATTCGGAGTATGAGGACGAGGACGATAGCAAACCCCTGCTGCTGGTTCCCACTCCCGCCGGCACTCCCTTCACCCAGGCGGATGCCCAGGCGTGGTCGCGCGAGGAGCACATCGTCTTCGCTTGCGGCCGCTACGAGGGGATCGACCAACGCGTCTTCGACGATGCACGGAGAAACTACCGGGTGAGAGAGGTATCCATCGGCGACTACGTGCTCATCGGCGGGGAAGTGGCCGTGCTCGTCATCGCGGAAGCAGTGACCCGCCTCGTTCCCGGAGTGCTGGGAAACACCGAAAGCCACGAGGAAGACAGCTTCTCCGACGGACTGCTCGAGGGCCCGTCGTACACAAGACCACGGCAGTGGCGCGGCATCGACGTTCCGGAGGTGCTGCTATCGGGGGACCACGGCAAGATCGCTCGTTGGAGACGCGACCAGTCGCTCGAGCGCACCCGGCACGTGAGACCGGACCTCATTGAGCGCGCACGCAGAGAGAACCTGCTGGACAAGGACGACTTGTTCACACTCGACGCGCAGGAGCTGTCCACCGACATCGCCGTGATCATGAACGCCGTGGCGTGGGAGAAAACCCGGAACAAGCTGGCCAAGAAACTCCGCCGTGCCGGCTACCTCGCAGACAACATCAGCGTCGAGCTCATGGACACTCGCTGCGAGCCCGACAATATCGTGGTCAACCAATATCTGGCCGCCGAGGACCGCCCACTGCTCGACCCCGTCTACCGCGTTGTCGTCGAAGGACGCTCCACATTGCCGCCGAAGAAAGCCACGGCAGTAGTCGTGGGCGCACTCCCCGGAGTCGAGTACTGGTACGGGACAACGGCAGCTGCGGCCGCCGGGGACGCGGGGAAGAAGAGGACAGGGGAGCCGTCGATAAGCTGAATTTGGAAGCTACCGGCCTCTATGCAAGAATGTTCGGGTCATGTAGCCGACATGAACCAGTTGAGCGCGGACAGCGCCGCTAGGGTCCTCTGTCCAAATCTGAAAAGGAATTCTGCCATGTCCAACGGCATTATCGACAAGGTCGACGCAGGCCAGCTGCGCGACGACATCCCGGACTTCCGCCCCGGCGACACCCTTGGCGTCCACGTTAAGGTCATCGAGGGCAACGTCACCCGTACCCAGCTCTTCGAGGGCTTCGTTGTCCGCCGTCAGGGCTCCGGCATCCGCGAGACGTTCACCGTCCGCAAGATCTCCTTCGGTATCGGTGTGGAGCGTACTTTCCCGGTGCACTCCCCGAACATCGACCACATCGAGGTGCTGCGCCGCGGCCGCGTCCGCCGCGCGAAGCTGTACTACATGCGCGACTTGCGCGGTAAGGCAGCCCGCATCAAGGAGCGTCGCTAAGACGTGCCCGTCGCCCCCTCCCGTTCCCTGCTTCGCCAAAGCGCAACGGGAGGGGGCGTTTCGTTTTCCCGCTGATAAGGTGATTTGCCGTGACTAATAACGCACAGCCCCGACCCCGCCCAGTGCGCCGCCCGCGACCCGAACAGGAGCAGGCGGAAAGGGCTACGCCGTGGTACATCGAGATTCCGCTGGTTGTTGTTCTTACACTCGCACTGATCTTTGTGTTGCAGACATTCGTGGGCCGTGTGTACCTGATTCCTTCGGCATCCATGGAGCCGACGTTGCACGGCTGCGAAGGCTGCAACGGCGACCGCATCTTTGTGCAGAAGGTCAGCTACTACTTCTCCGACCCGGAGCCGGGTGATGTCGTGGTGTTCGAGGGAACGCCGTCGTGGAACACCGGTTACCAGTCCAACCGCTCCGACAACGCCTTTGTGGCCGGTCTTCAGCAGCTCGGCTCCTACGTGGGGTTGGTGGCTCCGGACGAGAACGATCTGGTCAAACGTGTCGTGGCCACCGGCGGGCAGACGGTCTCGTGCCAGGCCGGTGATCCAGCGGTGATGGTGGACGGCCAGCCGATCGACCAGTCGTACATTCTTGAGCCGCCGGCTAATCCCGTTATCGGAGAAGACGGGTCCACCGAGTGCGGCGGCAACTTCTTCGGCCCGATCACGGTACCGGAGGGCAACGTCTTCGTCATGGGCGACAACCGCACGAACTCTGCCGATTCGCGCTACCACTCCGGCGATGAATTCCAGGGCACGATCCCGGAGGAGAACATCCGCGGCAAAGTGTCGTTCATCATTCTGCCGCTGACACGCATCGGGCCTGTCAAGGACCGCGAGATCCAACCGCAGCAGCAGTAGGGTAGCGCGTATGCGCAGACTGAAGCAGCTGCGCACCTACGAGGTCGCGCTGGAAAAAGCCGGATTCGGGCCCGTCGCGGGAATCGACGAAGCAGGCCGGGGAGCGTGCTTCGGCCCCATCACCATTGCAGCATGCGTCCTTCCCTTGCGGCCAATCGCCGCGCTCGAGGGGCTCACAGATTCGAAGCAGCTCACGCATAAGCGCCGCGAGGAGCTGTACACGGCGATCGTGGACACCGCGGTCGCGCATTCGGTCATCCACATTCCCGCCGCGGATATCGACAGCCGCGGAATCCAGAACGCCAACCTCGACGGTGCGCGTCGCGCCATCGCCGCGCTTGGCATCACCCCGGGGTATGTGCTTGTGGACGCCTTCCGCGTCCCCGGCCTCACCGCACCCCAGCTTCCCATTGTTGGCGGGGACTACACCGTCCGCTGCATCGCAGCGGCGAGCGTGTTGGCCAAAGTCAGCCGGGACCGACTGGTCACGGAGATGGGGGAGGAGTACCCGGGGTACGGCGTCGATAAGCATAAAGGCTATTCCACGCGCGCCCACATGGACGCGGTGCGCCGCCACGGAGCGAGTGCCCAGCATCGCTACACTTATGCCAACGTTGCAGCAGCACACGAGACGTACATGAGGAGCACCAACGATGAGCGCTGAGGACCTGGACAATTACGAGGCCGAGGTCGAACTGTCCCTCTACCGCGAATACCGCGACGTAGTCAGCCAGTTCTCCTACGTCGTGGAGACGGACCGCCGCTTCTACCTCGCGAACGCAGTCGAGCTCATCCCGCACACCGAGGGCAAGGACGTGTACTACGAGGTCCGCATGTCGGACGCGTGGGTGTGGGACATGTACCGCGCGGTGCGCTTCGTGCGTTACGTGCGGGTGATCACGTACAAGGACGTCAACATCGAGGAGCTGGACAAGCCCGAGATGGTCATCCCCGAGTAATTTTTCGCTTATCGACGGATCCTTCCGCCTCTTCTCCTCGTCTAACTAAGCACAAGCACTTAGTAGATCAGAGGGGATTTTTTCATGAGTCTGCAGCAGGTCCGGCACGACCAGTACATGCTGGGCGCGTACGGGGAATCCAGCGCCGCCGCCTGGTACGAGGAGCTGGGATACGGCGTTCTGCAATTGCGGTACCGCGCGCGCGACGGGGAGATCGACGTGATCGCGCGGGCGCCTGACGGCACGGTGGTGTTCGCGGAGGTGAAAACACGGCGCGGCACCAATTTCGGCGCGGCGGAGGCCGTCACTGAGGTGAAGCTGCGGCGCATCCGGGCGGCGGCGGTGCAGTGGCTGGCGGAGCAGTCCGAGAATTTCGCGTCGGTGCGCTTCGATGTCGTTGAAGTGCTTTTCGACGGTGTGAATGTCTCCTGCCGCATGTACCAGGGGGTCGACGATGGCTCTTGCTAGTACCTGCTCCGCGACTGTCGAAGGGATCGGTGCCCACCTCGTCACCGTCGAGGCCAATGTCGGGCCCGGTCTGCCCGGAATGCACATCGTGGGGTTGGGCGATAAAGCCGTCGGCGAGTCCCGAGAGCGGATCCGCACCGCCGTGGCCAATTCCACGTTGCTCTGGCCCCGCACCAAAGTAATGGTGTCACTCTCGCCGGCGAACCTCCCGAAGGCGGGCTCGCAGTTCGATCTCGCCGTTGCTCTCGCTGTTTTGGCAAGCATGGATCCGCGTGCCGAGCGACGTCTCAAACGGAGCTTGATCGTGGGTGAGCTGGGGCTCGGCGGGCAGCTGCGGCGTGTCGACGGAATACTGCAGATCATTCTCGAGACATTGCACGGCGGTGCCGACGCCGGTGCCGGTGCTGGGACTGGTGCTGATGCCGGGGCCGGGGCTGGCATCGACGAGATTCTCATTCCCGCCAGCAACGCTCATGAAGCCGCGCTGATTGGCCACCCTGCAGTGAAGATCGCGAAAACGCTCACCGAGGCGTGGCAGTGGGTGATCGGGGAGCGGGACCTGCCGGGGCTGGAAACTATCGATCATACGGTGGCACCGGTTCATGCACCGGATTTCCGAGACATCGTCGGCCAGGAGAAGGAGCGCCGCGCGATGGAAGTCGCGGCAGCCGGGGCTCACCACGTTCTCATGATCGGCTCACCAGGTTCGGGGAAGTCGATGCTGGCTGAGCGCCTGCCGTCGATCCTGCCCGACCTGACGCCCAAGCAGGTGGTGGAAGCCACCGCGATCCACTCCATTTCCGGGAACTCGTCCGGCGAGGTCATCGTGCAGGCTCCGTTCGTCGCACCGCACCCGTCGCTGGGGCGAGCTGCTCTGATCGGCGGCGGATCTGGGATCCCGCGGCCCGGGGCAGTCAGCCACGCTCACCACGGTGTGCTGTTTCTCGACGAGGTCAGCGAGATCGACGCGCACACACTCGACGCTCTGCGCGTCCCCCTGGAAAAAGGCGAGGTGCGTCTGACCCGGGCGCGCCGCGAGGTCGTGTACCCCGCAGATTTCCAGCTCGTCATGGCCGCCAACCCGTGCCGGTGCGGTGCGGAGAACGCCGTCGATTGCTCGTGCACGTCCGCCGAGCGGGCAAAATACCTGCGCAACCTATCGGGTCCGCTGCGGGATCGCATCGACATCAGCTTATCGACGTCCTCCGTCGGCGCCCTCGTCTCCTCCCGCGACAACGAGCCATCCGCCGCCATCGCGCAGCGCGTCCTCGCCGCCCGAGACAGGGCGAAGCACCGCTGGTTCCGGGCGGGCCTGTCCGCCGCCACAAATGCTCGAGTGCCGGGGGCAGTGTTGCGTCGGGATTTCCCGGCCACCGACGATGGGATGGGAGTGATCAGCTCTTCTCTCGCCAGCGGCACCATTACGCAGCGCGGAGTCGACCGGCTGCTACGCCTGGCCTGGACAGTTGCGGATCTGGCCGGCGTGGACCAGCCGCGTCTTGCCGAGGTGATGGACGCCCTCGACCTCCGCGCCTCCCGACAGTCGGGGGTGGTGGTCTGATGAGTTCGCTCGAATCCTGGGCCTACTTGAACCGCGTCGTCGAAGGCCCGAACAGGCACATCCAAGCCATGCTCGCAGCCGGGCGCGATGCCGACGAGCTCGCCCACGGCATCCGTCACCGCGCCAGCTGGCTCGCTGAGCTAGGTCCCGCCACCGAGACCCGCTACACCTGGGACCAGCCAGCCGAAGACCTCGCCGCCGCCGAGGAATACGGTTACGCCCTTCTCACCCCCGAATCCACGGAATGGCCCCGAGAGATGATGGGGGAGTCTTTCGGGGCGGCGTTGGCGGGAGCGTCGAAAAGCGGTGCGAAACTTCCTCCCGACGCGTACCCGCCGCATGCCCTGTGGGTGCGCGGCTCTACGGATATCGCGCAGCTGACAGCGAGCGCCGTCGGAATTGTGGGCACCCGCGCCGCGTCCTCCTACGGGCACCACGCCACCGCTGACCTGTCCAAGGGGTTGGTGCGCCACCAGCACACGATCGTGTCCGGCGGCGCACTCGGAATCGACACGGTCGCCCACACCACGGCCCTCGACGCTGGCGGCGCCACCATGGTCGTCGCCGCATGTGGCGCCGGACAATCGTACCCGCGGCGCAACGAGGCACTCTTCACCCGGATCGCTACCGAAGGCGGTGCCGTCATCACCGAGTACCCGCCGGGTGTCACCCCCGACCGCCACCGGTTTCTCACGCGCAACCGCCTCGTCGCTGCGCTCACCCAAGGCACCATCGTCGTTGAGGCGGCGTTTCGCTCCGGCGCTTTGAACACGCTGAAATGGGCCGAGGTTTTCAACCGCCGCGCGATGGCCGTGCCGGGCCCGATCCTCGGGCCAGGTTCGCTGGGCACCAATCTGGCCATCCGCGACGGCCGCGCCATGATGGTGCTCAGCGCCGACGACGCCCACGAGCAACTCAGCCCCGTCGGCACGTCCGATGTCGACGGCCAATACGAGATCGATTTCGCCTCCGATGCCGTCCAGCAGCTCTCGCGTAACGAGCTCCGCGTCTACGACGCCCTCCCACTTACCGACACCGGTGGGATGGAAGCCAGCGACATCGCCCAGGCATGCGGTTTCACGGTGGGACTGACCGTCCACCTACTCATGGATCTCTCCACCACAGGTCTCGTCGCCCGCGAGGGCCAGTTCTGGCGGCGCGTGTAGATCACCCCGCCGCACTGTGCCATGCCTTGCCGTGTGCCCCCGCACCCGTCGTGCGACGCAGCACTATACTGCCGCGAAGAAACCCCGCTGACGGTTTTCATCGCGGCGGTTAATTTTGTGTACGAGACTCTTGTGCACACGGCTCTGGTGCACACGGCTCGCAACGTGGTGACAGAGAGCAGGAAGACAAGGCAGGCGGCGGTGGCAGAGCACATTACCCAGATCGAAGCAGCGATCGACGACTTCGCCGACCACGCCCTCCTAGTCAAAGGACGCTCGCCCGCCACGGTGAGGGGGTACCGCAGCGATTTGCGCACCCTTGTGCCGTTCGCGGCCACCTTCGCCGAGTTCACGCTCCCCACGCTCAGAGCATGGCTTGCCGACGCCCACCGCTCCGGCCTCTCCCGCTCCACCATGGCTCGCCGCACCGCCTCCGCCCGAGCGTTTTCCACCTGGGCTTATGAACGCGGTCACCTCGACTCCGATGTCGCAGCCCGTCTAGCCACCCCTCAGATCAACCGACACCTTCCCGACGTGGTCACACCCGCCCGCGCCGGGCAGCTCGTGGAAGCGGACATCAACGCCGACGCTGCCTCCCCAGAAGCCGCACGCGACCGGGCCATGCTTGAGCTCCTCTACGCAACGGGAATGAGGGTCGCTGAACTTACAGCTCTCGACATCGCCGACATCGACACGTCCAAACACCTTGCCCGGGTGACCGGTAAAGGCAATAAACAGCGCGTCGTGCCTTTCGGGGATAGCGCCACCGCGGCGCTAGAGACGTGGCTCGCGCGACGCGGGGAATTGCTCTCCCCGGACCCCGGCAGCACGGCGGATGCTCACGCACTGTTTCTCGGCTCACGTGGAGGGCGCATCGACCAGCGGCAGGTTCGCCGCGTCGTGGAGCGGGCCGCTCAACGCACCGGCGATAGCGACCTGAGCCCCCACGCCTTACGGCACAGCGCCGCGACACACATGCTTGAGGGCGGGGCAGATCTTCGGGTGGTCCAAGAACTGCTCGGGCACTCCTCACTCCAGACGACGCAGATTTACACCCACGTTTCCGCCCAGCGTCTCAAGAGCGTTTACGACCAGGCGCATCCACGGGCTTGAGGCGGATCTCGGGAGCGTCGAGAAGCGACAGCGGATTGATGTACGCGTCCTTCCCGGTGCGCGCGCCCCAATGCAGGCCGGCATGGTCCCCTGACGCTGGAGCCATCCGACCGATCGGCTCACCCTCCTGCACCTTCTCGCCCGTCCTGACCGTGGCATGCACAGGCTGGTAGGTCGTACGGATACCGTCAGCATGGTCCACCGATACCACCGGCACACCTGCGACCACACCCGTGAACGCGACCACACCGTCCTCCGCCGCGAGAATCTCCTGGCCCGTCCGCGTCGCTAAATCCACACCTCGGTGGCCGGATAGCCAGTTCTTCTCGGGGATCTCCGCTCGCCGAGTCACGTTCGATGCCGATGGAGAACCCGTCGTCGGGTCGACGTACGCGAACGCAGGGGCGGGGCCGGCGACGCCCCACAGCAAAACGAAGCACAAGCTCCACAGCCGCCGCCGTCGTCGTCCGGTGCAGCGGGGCGAGCGCGTTCTTGAGGGCGCAGGCGGCAGTCGAGCCGGGAACCTAGGCAAGTGCTCGATCCGGGAAAGAGCGGCTGAGAAGGAAGAGCGGACTAAGAATCGCGAAGTGTTCATGGGGTCATTGTGAGAGGAAAGGGGACCACGGTGCGTCGATAAGCGAAGTGCCTTGTGGATAACTGTGAGTTATCCACAAACCGGGGCGCAGCGAATTGGCGCGCACGCAGCGACGATGTAGACTTTGTGCCTAGCAGTGTGTCCAACTGGGCGCGCTGACTACGCGCGGCGAAAATGCCTGGTCACAAGCGTGACAAGGTGCTGCGATTCGCAACGGTCCTCCCACCCGGATGGTGTGAGGCGTGGATGTGGCTCGCCGCTAGGGTGCGGGCAAAACCCGCACAAACTGCAAGAAACCGAACAACTTTCACTCCCAAGGAGACATTCCCATGGCAGTCGTAACCATGCGTGAACTCCTCGACGCCGGTGTGCACTTCGGCCACCAGACGCGTCGTTGGAACCCGAAGATGCGCCGCTTCATTTTCACCGACCGTAACGGCATCTACATCATCGACCTGCAGCAGACGCTGACCTACATCGATGAGGCATACGAATTTGTCAAGGAGACCGTCGCTCACGGCGGCACCATTCTGTTCGTCGGCACCAAGAAGCAGGCCCAGGAGCCGGTCCAGGAAGAGGCCGAGCGCGTGGGCATGCCGTACGTCAACCACCGATGGCTCGGTGGCATGCTGACCAACTTCCAGACCGTGTCCAAGCGCCTCGCCCGCATGAAGGAGTTGCAGGCCATGGACGCCGCCGAGGACGGATATGCTGGCCGCGGCAAGAAGGAAATCCTCATGCTGACCCGCGAGCGCACCAAGCTCGAGCGCGTCCTGGGCGGCATCTCCGAGATGTCCAAGACCCCTTCCGCACTGTGGATCGTGGACACCAACAAGGAGCACATCGCTGTCGCTGAGGCGCAGAAGCTCCGCATTCCGGTTGTGGCGATCCTGGACACCAACTGCGACCCGGACCTCGTGGACTACCCGGTTCCGGGCAACGACGACGCGATCCGCTCCGTCAAGCTGCTGACCCACATCGTGGGCGAGGCAGTTGTCGCCGGTAAGCAGCAGCGCGAAGAGCGCCAGCTGGCTAAGGCCCGCGAGGCCGCGGGCGACGCACCGGTCGCTGAAGGCGCTGAGGCAGCCTCCGAGACTCCGGCAGCCGAGGCGCCGGCCGAGAAGGCAGCCCAGCCGGAGACCCCGGCAGCAGAAGCAGCCGAGCAGGCCGACGCAGCCCCGGCTGACAAGGCTGCAGCAGAGGCAGTCGAGAACGTCGACTCCGCCAACAACGACGTCGACCCGGTCTAAGCACCCCGGGCCCGCAACGGCGTTGACCTATCAGCACTGACCCCCGCGTCTTTCACGGCGTCCTAACTTCATCTAGGACGCTGCGGACGCGGGGGTTTTGCGTACGATCCGGCAGCCGGGCATGCCGCGTTGCGGTAAGTCCACTACGCTGTCAGATGACATTTACACAAATTTTAGTTCCACAACGAGGAGGGTCGCCCAACTATGGCGAACTACACCGCCGCAGACGTGAAGAAGCTGCGCGAGACCACTGGTTCCGGCATGCTCGACTGCAAGAAGGCTCTGGAAGAGTCGGCCGGCGATTTCGAGAAGGCCGTCGAGATCCTGCGCATCAAGGGTGCGAAGGACGTGGGCAAGCGCGCTGAGCGCAACGCCCTCGAGGGCCTGGTCGCAGTGTCGGGCAACACGATCGTTGAGATCAACTCCGAGACGGACTTCGTGGCTAAGAACGACGAATTCAAGCAGCTCGGCGACGATATCGCTGCGGGCGCTGCCGCTGTCAAGGCAAACACCCCGGAGGAGCTTGCAAACGCCGACGTCAACGGCCAGTCTGCCGCCGATGCTCTGCAGGCACTGTCCGCCAAGATCGGCGAGAAGCTCGAGCTGCGTCGCGCCGCCACCATCGAGGGTGACAACGTCGAGGTCTACCTGCACCAGAAGGCAGCGGACCTTCCGCCGGCAGTCGGCGTGCTCGTCGCATACACCGGCGACAACGCGGAGGCTGCGCACCAGGTCGCTCTGCAGATTGCTGCGATGAAGGCCCGTTACCTGTCCAAGGACCACGTCCCGGCTGATGTCGTGGAGAAGGAGCGTGCGGTCCAGGAGGAGATCACCCGCGGCGAGGGCAAGCCAGAGGCAGCCATCGAGAAGATCGTCGAGGGGCGTCTGGGCGGCTTCTTCAAGGATGTTGCCCTGCTCGAGCAGCCGTCTCTCGCAGATTCCAAGAAGACCGTCCGCCAGTACGCGGAGGAGAACGGCATCGAGGTTACTGACTTCATCCGTTACGAGGTTGGCCAGCAGTAGACGCTAGCTTCAAGGATCCCGGTTCGCCGCTTATCGACGGTGCACCGGGATCCTTTTCTTTTGCCTGCCCCACATGGCGCTAGAATCGGTGGTTGAATTTTCGCCCCCACGTTAAGGAGTTTTCGGTGACCGACCACGGGACTGTCAACAGCAAGGACTCGGAGTCCACAACCCGCCGCGGGTATAAACGCGTCATGTTGAAGCTGGGTGGCGAGATGTTCGGCGGTGGCAATGTCGGCATAGATCCGGATGTTGTGGAGAATGTGGCGAAGCAGATCGCGGAGGTGGCGAGCAAGGGTACCGAAGTGGCCGTCGTCATCGGTGGCGGTAACTTCTTCCGCGGAGCCCAGTTGTCTCAGCGCGGAATGGACCGCGCCCGTTCGGACTACATGGGGATGCTCGGCACGGTGATGAACTGCTTGGCCCTGCAGGATTTCTTGCAGCAGGTGGGAGTTGACTGCCGCGTGCAGACCGCGATCAACATGGCCCAGATTGCCGAGCCGTACCTGCCGCTGCGTGCGGCACGCCACCTGGAGAAGGGTCGCGTGGTCATCTTCGGCGCAGGTATGGGCATGCCGTATTTCTCCACCGACACCACCGCCGCGCAGCGTGCTTTGGAAATTGGGTGTGAGGTTCTGCTCATGGCGAAGGCTGTCGACGGAGTCTATTCCGATGATCCCCGTACCAACCCCGACGCAGAGTTGTACAGAGAGATCAGCCCGCGCGAGGCCCTTGAGAAGGGACTCAAGGTCGCCGACGCCACGGCCTTCAGTCTGTGCATGGACAACAAGATGCCCATCTTGGTCTTCAACTTGTTGAAGGAAGGAAATATCGCGCGCGCGGTTTCAGGCGAGCAGATCGGCACGCTGGTCCAATAAAAGAGTTCGCTGAACCGCAAGAGCGCTTTCCGGGGGGCATCCCCGCTGGCCGTTGCTCCACTGGCCGCAGGCTTGCTCCCCGTAGTTTTTCTGTCCGTAGCCGCCGACAGGTTTTCTTGTAATTTTTGCTCAGCGGCTTCGTGCGGGGACCGAGGCGCAGGAGTTTCGGGCGCGGCGAGGAAACCGCGAGGAAACTGCGGGGACAACGTCATGGAGTGGAAGACCGAACTTCGGGTGGGTTTAAAGGAGGCTGCTACGTGCTCACTATCACTGCCATGATCGCTGGTGCCGTTATTCCGGCCCAGACTGCTGTGAACAGCCGTCTACGAGCTAGTATTGGAGCGCCCATTCCAACGGCGTTCATCTCATTTTTCATTGCTTTCGTCTGCGCGGTAGTGCTCGCGGGCATCCTCGCCGCCGTTTCTGGGCCGTCGATCAACCTCGGTCAGACTGTCGGGGAACCCTGGTGGGTCTGGATCGGTGGTGTCATGGGGGTCATCTTCATCACCGGCAACGTGCTTCTATTTCCCAAGATCGGCAGCGTAGAGACAGTCGTTCTGCCGATTCTGGGGCAGGTTGTGATGGCGCTGGTGATCGATCACTTCGGTTTATTCGGGGCCGTGGAGACCCCTGTCGGAATGCTGCGCGCACTCGGTGCGCTGGTTGTAGTCGCGGGGATCGTGCTCGTGCACGTCGTGGGCCGGCAACCAGCGGAAGCTACACAAACTGGTCTCACGCACGACCCCGCGGTATGGGGGTGGAGAGCCCTCGGGGTGTTCATGGGAATGTGTTCCGCCAGCCAGACCGCCGCGAATGGTTACCTCGGCAAGGTGCTCGGCAGTTCGATCCAGGCGGGAGCGGTCAATCTCGGAGTGGGAGTGGTTTTACTGTTCCTGCTCAGCATGATCTTTAAAGACTCCCGCGCCGCGTTGCTATCTGGGGTCCAGCCTGGTCCGTGGTGGATGTGGCTCGGAGGTGTATTCGGCGCCATCTTCGTCATCGGGGCAGCGACGCTGTCTCCCATCATCGGTACTGGGGCCACTGTCATTGGGATTCTCGCCGGCACGATTCTCGCCGGTCAACTTATCGAGCGCTTCGGTCTCTTCGGTGCCCCGCGCAGTGTGCTCCAACCGACCCGAGTGATCGGCTTGCTTCTCGTGTTCCTCGGCGCAGTGATGGTCCGCGTGCTCTAGAGTGATCGCGGGCGCCTGCGGGTTCTCGAGGGCCCTCAAGGTTCCATTACGTTGGCTTGCCGCGCTGTGAGCGCCAGGCCTCCGCGACCGGCTCGATCACCTTCGCCAGCGCGAGGATTGTCGCATCGTCGGCGGTGACACTCCCGATCTGCAGCGGACCCACCGCCACTGCTGGCGCCCCGGTGAGATTGAACAGTGAACCCCATGGTGTCCACTCGGTTTGCGCCTCGAAGCTGTCGGCGGGAGACAGTGACGGAAAGAATCCCAGCGGCGGGGGATCGGAGGCGATCATCGGAGTGAGTACAGCATCGACGCCCCACTCGGCGCGCACAATCTCAGGTAGCGCCGCGATGTGGCGGCGCGCCTCGGTGAGGTCGGAAGCCGACACCCGGCGACCTTGGTCCCGCAGCCAGGCGATGTACGCGCTGTCCAGCGGATCCACGCCGATGAATGAGTGGGTGATCCGAGTAGTGAAATGACGGTACGTCTCCGGTGCGCGGGAATACGGTTCGAGTTCGCGGACGGAGCAAACTGAAGACAGCGCCGCGGCAGCCCGCTCCACGACTGCAATGCGGTCAGATGCCACCGCGGCGTGCGGAGTGAACAACGGCTGGGTCAGGACACCGACCGTCACGTTGTCGAGGGTCCGGGTGCCGAGACCCCACAGCTCCACCTGATCCGCGACCGTCGATGTGATGAAGCCGTCCACAGATCCCGACACGGGAAGGCCCGCCGGTTTGAACCCCACCACCTCGCAGGCGGCGGCGGGAACACGCAGTGAGCCGCCGGCATCGCTGCCGTGGGCTGCGCGGTGCAGCCCTTCCGCAACGACGACAGCGGCGCCTGTCGACGACCCACCCGGAGTGCATCCGGGATAGAACGGCGACTCCAAATTCGGAACATCCGGGCGCTCGGCATACACCGTTGCGCCCAACTCGGAGGAAACAGTTTTCCGGTCGATCAGAGCACCCCGGCGCGCCAGACCCGCGACAAACGCGCTGGTCGCCCTAGCTGCGCGCGTTCTCAACGGGCTACCCCACGATGTCGGCCACCCGGCCACATCGGCAGTGTCCTTGACGGGCACGGCCCACCCGTCCAATTCGCCTCCCTGAGCCCGGGGCAGCGACGACGAAGCGAGATACGAATAAGCCGGATGCATGGTGACTCAAGTGTAGGAGGTGGGGGAGATGGGGGCGTTCGTCGATAAGCACTGCGCTGCTAGATTGGATGGAGACAACGCGAAAGGATGACAACATGATCGACGACGTACTTCTCGACGCCGAGGAGCGCATGACCAGCTCCGTCGAGCACACCCGCTCTGAACTGGTCACAATCCGCACCGGACGCGCCAACCCGGCGATGTTCAACGGTGTCATGGCCGATTTCTACGGTGCCCCGACCCCCATCAACCAGATGGCAACCATCTCCGTGCCGGAACCGCGCATGCTCCTGATCAAGCCTTTCGATCCGTCCACCATGGGCGAAATTGAGAACGCGATCCGCAACTCCGACCTCGGTGTCAACCCCACCGACGACGGCCACGTCATCCGCGTCACCATCCCGCAGCTCACCGAGGAGCGCCGCCGCGACCTGGTCAAGCAGGCAAAGTCCAAGGGCGAAGAAGGCAAGATCGCCATCCGCAACGTCCGCCGCTCCGGCATGGACGCCCTGAAGAAGATCCAGAAAGACGGCGACGCCGGCGAAGACGAAGTCACCGCAGCCGAGAAGGAGCTGGACAAGACCACCTCCAAGTATGTCGACGAGATCGACGAGCTGGTCTCCCGCAAGGAAGCCGAACTGCTCGAGGTGTAAACCGTGACCGACTCCCACGAAGCCCTCGACGCGGTGCATTCTCGGCGTGTGCACATGCCGCGGCCGAAGAATTCCGCCGGGCGGAATCTGCCCGCCGCGATCGCGGTGGGGGTCGGACTCGCCGCCTTGGTGCTAGTGGCCACCTACGTCGGTCCGGCGATGTGGTACCCAGTCGTGTGCGTTGCTGCTGCGCTCGGAATGTGGGAGACCCTCACCCGTCTGCGCGAGAACGGCTACGGGGTGTACCGCTTCGTGGTCATCGTGCTCGGACTCTGCATGATCGTGTCCACGTGGCAGTTCGGATATCCCGGGCTGCTAGCAACGTTCACAATCAGCGCGCTGACCATCATGTTCGCGCGCCTGTTCTTCAACGGCAGGCATTCTCCTCCGCGCAACTATCTGCGCGACACGGCCGTGAGCATCTTCATTCTCGTGTGGATCGGATTGTTCGGGTCCTTCGCGGCGATGATTTCGCGGCTCGAAACAACCAACGTGACCGGCAGCCACTTCATCGTCACCTTCATCTTGTGCGTCGTCGCGTCCGACGTTGGCGGCTACGTCAGCGGTGTGTTGTTCGGTTCCCACCCGATGGCACCCGCTGTCAGCCCGAAGAAGTCGTGGGAGGGCTTCGCCGGCTCCGTCGGTTTCGGGGCTGTTGCCGGGATCCTCAGCGGCATTCACCTCCTGGGCAGCCCGTGGTGGGCGGGTTTGGTCTTCGGCTTGGGAATCGTGGTGTGCGCAACCCTTGGCGATCTTGTGGAGAGCCAGTTCAAGCGGGAGCTCGGCCTCAAGGACATGTCGGGGTTACTTCCCGGCCACGGCGGATTGATGGACCGCATCGACGGCATCCTCCCAGCGGCCGCGGCGACGTGGCTGCTGATGAACGTGGTGGTGCTGTAACCAGCGCTGATTAGAAAACCATGCCGTACCGTGCCAGAATGGGGCACGTCATGAGTGATTTTCCGAAGATCCAACTGCTCGCGCCGAAGCGCGGGATGCCGCCGAAGCACTTCGCCGACCTCACCGCGCAGGAGCGTATCGACGCCCTCGCCGAGCTTGGCCTGCCCAAATTCCGTGCCGACCAGATTGCACGCCATTATTACGGCCGTTTCGAAGCGGACCCGTCGACGATGACGGACCTACCGGCGGCGCAGCGTGAACTGGTCAAAGACGCGTTGTTCCCGCGCCTACTCACCCCAGTCCGTACTGTCGAGACTGACGAGGGCGATACCACGAAGACACTGTGGCGCTTGCACGACGGGATCCTGCTCGAATCTGTCCTGATGCGCTACCCGGGCCGCGCCACATTGTGCATTTCGTCTCAGGCTGGCTGCGGAATGGCGTGCCCGTTCTGCGCGACCGGTCAGGGCGGGCTGGACCGTAATTTGTCCACGGCGGAGATTGTGGACCAGGTGCGCGAGGCCGCCGCGATGATGGAGGCCGAAGGTGGGCGCCTGACCAACGTGGTCTTCATGGGAATGGGGGAGCCGCTGGCGAATTATAACCGTGTCGTGTCCTCGGTGCGCCAGATTGTTTCTCCGGCACCGGAGGGTTTCGGCATCTCGCAACGCAACGTGACGGTGTCGACGGTGGGGTTGGCTCCCGCGATCCGCAAGCTCGCCGACGAGGGTTTGAACGTCACCCTCGCAGTGTCATTGCACACGCCGGACGACGAGCTGCGCGACACCCTCGTTCCGATGAACAACCGGTTCAGCGTCGAGGACGTGCTGAATGCCGCGCGGTACTACGCCGATCAGACGGGCCGCCGTGTGTCCATTGAGTACGCGCTCATCCGTGACATCAACGACCACGATTTCCGTGCGGACATGTTGGGTCGCAAGCTTCACGACGCCTTGGGTCCGCTCGTCCACGTCAACCTCATTCCGCTGAACCCGACGCCGGGCTCGAAGTGGGACGCATCACCGCGGGAGCGCCAGGACGAGTTCGTCCGCCGGGTCATTGCGCAGGGTGTCACGTGCACTGTGCGCGACACGAAAGGCCAGGAGATCGCGGCGGCGTGCGGGCAGCTCGCGGGCGACGAGAAGCAAGCGGGCGCGTAAGCCGCAACAACAAAAACGCTCCGGGTGACCAGTTGGTCCCCGGAGCGTTTCGCTTATCGACGCCTCGCCTCGCCCTTTAGCGCTGTTCCGTCTCCTGGACGCGCAGGGTCTCGTGGCGGTTCGGGATTTCCGGTGCAGCGATGTCCTCGCCGTGGACGCGGCCGCGTGTGTGCTCATCCTGAAGTGCGTGAGCACCGTGAATTTCGCGGGCGCCCTGCGACTCGTGGGCATCGCGGTTGGTGTGCACCGAAGCTGGGTCGACGTTCAGGGCGCGCAGCTGGCTGTCGGTCAGCTCGGCGTAGCGACCGGTCAGGGTGTGCTGCTCATGGGTCCAGTACGGCTCGACGTGACCTTCCGGCTTGTTGTGGGCGGTAACGGTGCGGACCTGGGACAGTTCCGGACGCAGCGCGAAGAGGATCAGGCCGAGGGCGATCAGCACAGCGATCACGATCAGCCAAATGGTCTCGACGTGGCCACGGTGGTTACCGAAGTTGTAACCGATGAGGAACAGCACCGAAATCCAGCCTGCGGTCTGAATTGTCTTCGGGCTCAGCTCGCTCCAACCCAGCTTTGCCGACGGGACATCGGCTTCGGAAACACCGTTGTACACCTGGGGTGCATCGTCCTTAACGCTCACAGCACACTCCTTGCGGGAAATAAGTTCTTGCCCATTATATTGGCACACCTGATTCACCGCCCGCGATTCATCCCCCCGAAAGTCAGCGCATTATCCCGGGCTGGACACCCCCGGCTCAACGTTTGTTTGACCCCGCAGCTGTCGCGTGAGACGCAGCTGTCGCGTGAGACGCAGCCGCGAAGATGCGGAGGCCGCCGAGACATGGCCGAGGCATGTCTGAAGAATACGAGACTAATTCGTGGTGGAACTCATCTGTGGCGGGACATATCTGCATTGGGCGGGCACTCGGGACGCGCCGAGGCGTACCCCGTGACAGAACGAGGTGAACCTCAGCTGGTGTGTGTGAGAATGGGGCGGTGCGAAAAGTTCTCATTCTGGGTTCCACAGGGTCGATCGGCACGCAAGCGCTGGAGGTGATCGCTGAGGCACCGGACCAGTTCAGGGTTGTCGGCATCGCTGCCGGGGGGTCGGACCCCCAGGCCGTCATCGAGCAAGCTCGGAGGTGGGGGCTGGAGGGGGAAAAGGTGGGCGTCGCAAAGCAGGATGCTGCTGATGTGGTGTCCGCCGCTTTGGGCGGGTCTGTGCGCGCTGGTGCGGACGCGGCGGAAAGGCTTGTGCGCGAAACGGACGCGGATGTCGTTCTGAATGCTCTCGTCGGTTCGCTGGGGCTGGCGGCGACGCTGGCGACGCTGGATCGCGGGATAGTGCTGGCTCTCGCGAATAAAGAGTCGCTGGTGGCCGGCGGCGACCTGGTCACAGCGCGCGGCGGGCAGATTGTGCCTGTCGACTCCGAGCACTCCGCGATGGCGCAGTGCCTTCGTGCGGGGCGCGCCGAGGATGTCGACCGCTATGTGCTCACCGCGTCTGGCGGGCCGTTCCGCGGCTGGACGCGCGAGCAAATGTGGAATGTCACGCCCGCGCAGGCCGCGGCGCACCCTACGTGGTCGATGGGGCAGATGAACACGCTGAATTCGGCGACGATGGTGAACAAGGGACTGGAGTTGATTGAGGCGACGCTACTGTTCGGGATTTCCCCGGACATCATCGACGTGGCGGTGCACCCTCAGTCGATTGTGCACTCGATGGTCACGTTCGTCGACGGTGCCACGATCGCGCAGGCGTCGCCGCCGTCGATGAAGATGCCGATCGCGCATGCTCTCGCGTGGCCGGGGCGCGTCCCCCACGCCCAGCCGGCACTGGATTTCGGGCAGGCCATGAACTGGCGCTTCGAGCCTCTCGACGAGGGCGCGTTTCCCGCGGTGAAACTTGCGCGAGAGGTCTCGGCGGCGCGCGGCACGTACCCGGCGGTGTACAACGCGGCGAATGAGGAAGCCGCGGCGGCCTTCCTGGCGGGGCGCATCAAATTCCCGCAGATAGTGGACATCGTGGGCGGCGTGCTCGATTCGGCGTCGGATTTCGCGGTGGTACCGTCGTCGTTCGACGAAATTGTCGAGGTGGAAACGCAGGCACGTCAGCGCGCGCATTCGCTTATCGACGCCACCTCCTAACCCCAGGAAGACCACACCCCCATGGGAGCTTTTGTTACAGGCATCGTGCTGTTCGCCCTGTGCATTGCAGCGTCGATTGCACTGCACGAGGCAGGCCACATGCTCACTGCGAAAGCGTTCGGGATGCGTGTACGCCGCTTCTTCATCGGTTTCGGCCCGGCCCTGGTGTCGACGGAGAAGGGTGGGACCGAATACGGCATCGCGGCGCTTCCCTTCGGCGGTTTCTGCGACATCGTCGGGATGACCGCGATGGATTCGCTGACGGCGGAAGAAGAACCGCACGCGATGTACCGCAAACCGTGGTGGCAGCGTGTGGCAGTGATGAGTGGTGGCATTGTCATGAACCTGCTGCTCGGTTTTCTGGTGATCTACCTGCTGGCGGTGTCGGCAGGTATTCCGAACCCGTACGCCGACCGGACGCCAACGGTCGGTGAGTTGTCGTGCACCTCTGACCAAATCGACGAAGCCACTCTTGCCGAGTGCTCCGGCGACGGCCCCGCAGCCGCTGCCGGGGTGCACTCCGGCGACAGGATTCTGACTGTCGACGGGACCGATCTGCAGTCCTTTGTGGAGCTGCGCGATTATGTCCTCGAGCGGCCGGGGGAGACCATTGTGCTTGGCGTGGAGCGCCCTGGCGCGCCTGGTGGCGCGGCTGGCGATGCTGGCGATGCTGCGACGGTGCTAGACATCCCGGTGCACGTCGACGAGGTCACTCGTCTCAGCACAGATGGCCAACCGTACGCGGCGGGCGCAGTCGGAATGGGCAGTGCACCAGTCGCTGACGCGATGCGGCGCTTCGGTCCTGTCGAAGCCATCCCTGCCGCAGGGCGTTTGTCCGGGGAGATGATCTCAGCCAGCGTCGAAGGGCTCATCGCGTTCCCGGGCAAGATCCCCGGTGTGGTGACGTCGATCTTCGGCGGCGAGCGCGACGTCGAGGGGCCGATCAGCGTGGTCGGTGCCTCGCGCGCTGGCGGAGAGCTTGTTGAGCGCAGCCAATGGAGCATCTTCTTTTCACTGCTGGCCTCGCTGAACTTCTTTCTTGCGCTGTTCAATCTCGTGCCGCTTCCTCCTCTCGACGGCGGCCACATCGCCGTCGTCCTCTACGAGGCAATCCGCGACCGTGTCCGCCGGCTCCGTGGCTTGCCCCCCGGCGGCCCGGTGAATTACGAGAAGCTCATGCCGTTGACCTACACGATGGCGGCGCTTCTGCTCGGAGTCGGCGTCCTTGTGATCATCGCGGACGTGACCAACCCCGTGAAGCTGTTCAGTTAAGACAGAAGCGCCGCTAGCGGTGTGCGGCGGGAGTGGGGGAAGCGTTGCGGTGTGCGGCGGAAGTGGGGGAAGCGTTGCGGTGGCCGTCGATAAGCGTGGGCTCGTGTCACGCGGAGGCCGTGTGCGCGGTGTTAACCTTATGGCTATGAATCAACCTATCGGTTTGGGTATTCCGGAAGGGCCGCCGCCGACGCTCGCTCCGCGTCGCAGAACCCGCCAGCTTTTCGTCGGGGATGTCGGGGTTGGCTCTGACCACCCGATCTCTGTGCAGTCGATGACGACGACGAAGACGCACGATGTCAACGCCACTCTGCAGCAGATCGCGCAGCTGACGGCCTCGGGCTGCGACATTGTGCGTGTCGCGTGCCCGAAAACGGTGGACGCGGAGGCGCTGCCGGCGATCGCGAAGAAGTCCCCGATTCCGGTCATCGCCGACATTCACTTCCAGCCGAAGTACATCTTCGCGGCTATTGACGCCGGCTGTGCCGCCGTCCGCGTCAACCCCGGCAACATCAAGGAATTCGACGGGCGCGTTAAAGAGGTGGCCAAGGCTGCCGGTGACGCAGGCATCCCGATCCGCATTGGTGTCAATGGCGGCTCGCTGGACAAACGCCTGCTGGAGAAATACGGCAAGGCGACGCCGGAAGCGCTTGTCGAATCCGCGATCTGGGAGGCAGGTCTGTTCGAGGAGCACGGTTTTGGCGATATCGCCATCTCTGTGAAGCACTCTGACCCCGTCCTGATGGTCGAGGCGTACCGACAGCTCGCTGCCAAGACGGACTACCCGTTGCACCTTGGCGTGACTGAGGCGGGCCCGAAGTTCATGGGCACGATCAAATCGTCCGTGGCGTTCGGCGCTTTGCTGTCCGAAGGAATCGGCGACACCATCCGCGTGTCCTTGTCCGCCGACCCCGTGGAGGAAATCAAGGTGGGCGACCAGATTCTGCAGTCGCTCAACCTGCGGCCGCGCAAGCTGGAGATCGTGTCGTGCCCGTCGTGCGGCCGTGCGCAGGTCGACGTGTACAAGCTCGCCGAAGAGGTCACCGCTGGGCTGGAAGGCATGGAGTACCCGCTGCGCGTCGCGGTGATGGGCTGCGTCGTCAACGGTCCGGGCGAGGCGCGCGACGCCGACCTCGGCGTAGCGTCGGGCAACGGCAAGGGGCAGATCTTTGTCAAGGGCGAGGTCGTGGAGACCGTGCCCGAGTCTAAGATTGTCGAGACCCTCATAGCCCACGCTGAGCGCATCGCCGAGGAGGAAGGCCTCGAGGAGATCGAGGGTGCGCGGGCGGAGGTCAAGGTTACAAAGTAGAACTCGCGCCTTCTTCGTGTGGCAGCGTCGGGTCACATCCCGGCGCTGCTACTTTTACGCCCATGAAAACTCGGCTTTCGGCGCTGCTCGCGGTCCTGACCATTGCGTTAGGTGCCGTCGCCTGCACACCGAAGCCGAACCCTGCGGAACCGGTCGCCAACTCCTTCCTCGAGGCGTTGGAAAGCTTCGATTACGAACGGATGGCGCAGCTTGTCGACGCCCCCGAGAAAGCCTCCACCTCCCTCACCTCCTCCGTCGGTGGATTGCAAGCGGAGGGCGTGACCGCGACGCTGAATAACGTCGACCAGCAGGAGAACCTCGCCACGGCGCATTACACCCTCGACTGGGTGCTGCCGCGTGACCGGCACGTGCGTTACGACGCTTCGATGACTCTCACTCAGCAGAACGACGACTGGACAGTGCGGTGGCAGCCGTCGATCCTGCATCCCCGGTTGGGTGCAAACCAGCATCTAGAGCTCCGGCCTGTGCCGGCGGAACAGGCGAGCGTCGTCTCGTCAGATGGCGTCGCGCTGCTCAGCCCGGGCGTGGCATACCGGCTGCTCGTGGACACCAGCGTCGTAGGCGATAAAGCCAAAACCGCCGCCGCGATTTCGAACGCGCTTTCCGCTGCTCACGAGCAGGACCCGGCGGTGCCGACACGGGATGCGGGGGATGTCGAAAAGCAGCTGAGCGAAGCGAAGGGCGTCTACTCGGTCGCGATGGTTCCGTTGACTTCGCGCGAAGCTGTCGAGGGCGCGGTCGGCGGGCTGAAAGGCGTGCGCCTCAACGAAGAGGCCGCCATGGTGGCCGACGACCCCAGTTTCGCCCCCGACATCATGGCGCGCATCGGCGAGGAAGTCCGGGGCGACCTCGAAGGCGACGCAGGCTGGAAAGTCGCGATTGTCAACGAGAACGGCAACGAGCTCGAAGACATCGAGCTTCACGACGCAACACCGTCCCCGTCCATCACCGTCAGCTTGTCCCACAAGGTGCAGACAGCCGCTGAAAAAGCTCTTGAACCCATCAGCGGGCAGAAAGCCATGATCGTGGCTATCCGGCCGTCGTCGGGGGAGATTCTCGCTGTCGCCCAAACCAAGGCGGCGGACGAAGACGGCAACACCGCGATGATGGGGCAGTACCCGCCGGGCTCGACGTTCAAGATCCTCACCTCGTATGCCGGTCTGGACAAGCAGCAGCTCACCCCCGACTCGATTGTTCCCTGCCCCGGAACGATGGATATCTATGGACGCACGGTTACCAACTACGCCGGTTTCGGGCTGGGCAGCGTGCCGCTGCAGACCGCGTTCGCGCGTTCGTGCAATACCACGTTCGCTGACATTTCCACGAAATTGGCGCCGGGTGAGCTCAAGTCCGTGGGCAAGCAGTTCGGCTTGGGGCTCGACTACGACATCGCGGGCCTCGACTCGCTCACCGGCACCATTCCGGACGGCGAAGAGCCCCTCGACCGTACCGAAGCCGGCTACGGACAAGGCCTCGACCTCGCATCTCCTTTCGGCATGGCCCTTGTATCCGCCACCGCCGCCCACGGATCTACTCCGCTTCCGTATCTCATCACTGGGCGCGACACCGCGCCCAGCGAGAAGGTCGCGTCGCCTGATCCGCGTGCGATCGGAGAGCTGCAGGCCATGATGAAGGCCGTCACCAGCCCGGGCGGAACTGCCTCAGGGATGAGCGCCGGCGGCGACATCCGCGGCAAGACCGGTGAGGCCGAAATCAACGGTGGGTCACACTCGTGGTTCACCGGTTACCGTGACGACGACATCGCCTTCGCTACCCTGATCGTCCTCGGCGGCGGGTCTGAGGCAGCGGTTGCTGTGACCGACGCAATGCTGCGCAATATCGACGAAACAGCTACGCCGCAGCCGCAGAGATAGACGCAGCCGCAGCCGGAGTCGAAGTCGTAGCCGTACAACCGGCGACAGCACAGGTGTGGGTGCAGCGGGAAATGGCGGCGTGAGGCAGGGCGTGTGTTTTCTCGGGATCGGATGGTGTCTGCCGGCAGACGGTGCTGGCGAGCAGACGGCGCCCGGAGTCTGAGTCGGTGGTCCACAGACGGGAACTGGCCGGGGACTAGCATGGAACGCATGAATACTCGTGGAAAACTGACCCCCGGTAAACCCACCCCGGTTCGTACGGTTCCCAAGAACATTGAGCGCCCGGAGTACGCCTGGAAAGACGATGTACAGGAAAATATTGGCGAGCCGCTGATTCAGACGCCGGAAACCATCGAGAAGATGAGGGAAGCGTCCCGGATCGCCGCCAACGCGCTGGAGCTCGCCGGAGCTGCTGTCGCGCCCGGTGTGACCACCGACGAGATCGACCGCATCGCTCACGAGTACATGATCGACCACGGGGCGTACCCGTCGACTCTCGGTTACCGTGGCTACACCAAGTCGTGCTGCGTGTCGCTCAACGAGATTGTCTGCCACGGAATCCCTGATACGACCGTGATCCAAGACGGAGACATCTGCAACATCGATGTCACCGCATACAAGGGCGGAGTTCACGGCGATACCAACGCCACGTTCCTTGCCGGCGACGTGGCCGAGGAGAATCGCCTTCTGGTGGAACGCACCAAGGAAGCCACCATGCGCGGTATCCGCGCCGCTAAACCCGGCCGCCAAATCAACGTCATCGGCCGCGTGATCGAGTCGTACGCTAAGCGCTTCGGCTACAACGTCGTCACCGACTTCACCGGGCACGGAGTCGGCCCGACATTCCACAACGGCCTCGTTGTTCTGCACTACGACTCCGACGCCTACACAGACATCCTCGAGCCCGGCATGACGCTCACCATCGAGCCCATGATCAACATCGGGTCCCTCGACTACGACATCTGGGACGACGGCTGGACCGTTCAGAACCGAGACGGTGAATACACCGCACAGTTCGAGCACACCATCGTCATCACCGAAGACGGCAACGAGATTCTCACGATCCCGGACTCCCAGCGCTAACCCCGAATAATAAGTTCATCGCGCCGAACGGGTGGACACCATTGACCACCGGGTATCCCCGCGGGGATACCCACGTTGGTCTGCCCTTGATATTCACGATGCTGCCGCGGCGCCTGCGCCCGGGATCGTCGTCATTGGTGCGGTTGTGATACCGACACAGCGGCACCAAATTAGCCATGTTGGTCATTCCGCCGCGCGACCACGCGTCAATGTGGTGGATCTCGCAGTTGTCGGTGGCATGGCGGCAGTCGGGGACGGGGCAGGTCGATAAGCTTGCTCGCGCGAGGTCCCGCTGCTTTTGATTGGCCAAGCGCTGTGCGCGGTACAGGTTCACGGCGCCCTCCTTCGGGTGGAAGGTCGCCACCTCAAGTTCGGCACCATGGTACCTGGCCAGGTAATCGGCCCCTGTCATAGTCGTGCCGTCGGTGAGCCCGAGGACCGTCTCGTCGCCGCTGCCCCGAATGATCTTCACGTACTCCGGCAGCGGAATCAGCACAAGCGGACGCGGCGCCGACGGTACCGCGCGAGGTACTGACGGGGAATCAAGCGAGGACTCGGCCGGGGAGCTATCCCCGCCGACATCCCGCGGACGCAGACCTAGCATGCCCATCAGCGCCTCGAGCATCTGAGGTCCTACGGGCGCATCGGACGTGACGTGTTTGCGTAGCGCAAATTCAAGGGCGGCCATGTCCTCTTCGGGCCCTATAGCGTGCAACGGGCGCATGCCCTCGCGCGATTTTCCGAAACCAACGGTCTTTGTCGGCGTTGGCTTCTCCTTCTCGGGAACGATTTCGGAGGCTTTCCGCTTCAAGGCGGCGTGGCGCCCGCGGATGCTCAGTAACCGCAAACGCAGCCGCCATTTCTCGCCCTCGTCGGAGATGTGCTTGATGCGCGACTCAATCAGGTAGAGCTGGTCCGAGGCGAACTGGCCCTCGCGAGCGGCGGACACCGCAAAGGCCTGCTGTCGAGACCATTTCGTCCTTTTAAAATACACCTCGTGGATCGTGCCCCATTTCCTCACCGTCGAAGAGTCAAAGCCCGCGTCGAGTGCCTCCTGGGCATCGAAATGCTCCAAGAACTCGAGCGGGTCCTTCAACGACCCGAGCATTGCGGTGAAACTGTTCATGCCTCAAACGCTAAACAGCTTCTGGGAGCACGGAAAGTGCTCGTCTACTGAAGTAGACATCGCCGCAAATTCGTGCTGAGCAGTCGAAGTTCAGCTGTCGGGTTGACCGCTCAGATAGAGCTGTCGGGTTGAGCAGTGAGAATCTAGGCCTCCGGGAAGTCAAGATCGAGGCCGAGGATGGCATTCTCGGTGACCTCGGCGAGAGCGGGGTGCGTCCAGTACTGACGTCGAGCGACATCGCGGAGGTCGAGATCAAAGGCTAACACGGTGATCATCTGCTGAATAAGAGTCGAAGCCTGCGGGCCCATGTAGTGCGCACCGAGCAACTTGGCGGTCTGCTTGTCGGCGACGAGCTTCACGACGCTGCCCTGATCCTCCAGCGCCCAACCGTAGGCGACATCGCCGTAGTTCTGGATTTTAGTGGTGACATCGAAGCCGGCATCGCGAGCTTGCTTCTCGGTCAAGCCGACGGTAGCGAGCTGCGGGTACGTGAACACGGCGGAGGGAACGTGTTCATGGGGCATGGGTACCAGGGCTGTTTCGCTGGAGGCGTCACCGGAGGCCACCTGGAGGACGTTGTGGCGGACAGCACGCAGCTCCGCATTGGCGACGTGTTTGAGCATGAAGGGGGAGGACACGTCGCCGAGAGCCCAGATTCCGTCGGCGGTGGTGCGGCCGTAGTCGTCGACGACGATGCGGCCATTGTCGTGCTTGTCTACCCCGGCGGCGGACAAGTTCATGCGGTCGCCGTTGGGGACACGTCCGGTGGCGACGAGGAGGGCGGAGGAGGTGACGGTGGAACCGTCGTCAAGCGTGAGGCTAACGCTGTGGTCGTCGTGGGATGCGCTGGAAACCGTGCGCCCGATGTGCGTTTCGTAGCGGGGTGCGACGAGTGCGTTGAAGCGGCCGTGGATGTCGGCGTCGAGATGGCGCATGAGCGGGGAGCGGTTGACGATGCGTACGTGGGTGCCCAGTGACTGGAATACGTGGGCGAACTCCATTGCGATGAAACCGCCGCCGAGAATCGTGATGGATTCGGGCTGCTCAGGCAGGCGCATGACGTCTTCGTTGGTGAGGTACGGCACGCCGGAGTCGGCGATGACCGGCGGGATGAAGGGGCGGGACCCGGCGGCGATGATTATGGTGTCGCCGGTGATTTCCACCTCCGTGCCGTTCAGAGTCGTGGAAAGGGTTTTGGGGCCGGTGAACTGGGCGTGGCCGTCGAAAAGCGTGATGTTGGGGCACTCGTCGCCGCGCCGGTACTCCTCGCCGCCGCGTGCGATGATGTCGACGCGGTGCTCGAAGACCCGGTCAACGATGGCGGGCCAGTCGGCGCCGTCGAAGGTGGTGTGGATGCCGAGGCGCTCGGAATTTGCGGCGGTGTGCGCTGTATCTGCCGCGACCACGTACATCTTGGTAGGGATGCAGCCAGAATTGAGGCATGTGCCGCCGAAGCGGGGGCCTTCTTCGATGATGGCGATGCTGGCGTTGTCGAAATCCGGGGTGGGGAAAGAATTGCCGGAGCCGGAACCGATGATGATGTAGTCGAAGTGCATTGTTCCTAGCTTTCTGCGTCGGTCGCTTTGGCGGGATCGAGCGAGTTCAGCCACTCGTCGGCGGCGTTGAAGGCGAGGTAGCGGGCGTGCGGCTGGGAGAGGAACACGTCGTGCAGCGCGCCGGGGATCGGGCGGGTGACATGCCCCGCGGTGGTGAGCTGCGGCGCCCAGTGCTGGATTTGTTCCACGTCGAGGACGGTGTCTGCTGTGTCCGCGGCGGGCGAGTAGGGCTTTCCCAGGTATGAGTGCGTGGAGCACAGAGTGAGAGTGGGCACGGCGGCGTCGGTGTCGTCGCTGTGGAGCGTCTCTTGGCCCTGGAGGACGGCGTTGAGCCAGCCGATGTACTTATCATGGCCGCCGAGCCGCTTTTTCTCGGTGTCGAAGTCCCAGTGTCCGTGGAGGCCTTTATAAATGGACTCGCCGTATGTCGACTCGCCCGAAATGGGCAACTTCAGGTTCGGCGCAAGTTTCGCACCAAGCTTGACGACGGGCCGTAATACCTTCACCTGCCATTCCGGCACCTGCATGTCTACCCACGGGCTGTTGAGAACTATCCCGGCGACGTGGCTGTGGGTCTCGGGGTCGTTCCGGCGGACGTGGTCCAACCAGAGCGGGACGATGAGACCACCAGTGGAGTGTGCCAGGGGGATGACCGCGCCGTGTTTCTCTGCGATGAGGTTGGTCACCTTGGTCAGTTCGTCGAAATAGGTGGCCATGTCGTTGGTGTGGTGCCAGCGCTGGCCTTCGCGGTGGGCGCGGCCGCACTTGTGTAGGTCGACTGCGTAAAACGGGTAGTCCTTGGCGGTGAAGTGCTCGGCAACGTGCGTCTGGAAGAAATAGTCCGACATACCGTGCACCCACAAAAGCGCCGGTTTTCCGGTCGCGGCATCGTCGCCCGCCTTGACGAGGACCGCGATGTTCTCGCCTTCTCCCTCCGGGTCCGGTCCGAGGGGAATCGTGGCCTTCTGGTAACCCTCGCCGAGTTCGTCGGCAGTCCAGCTCAGCTCGTCAATGGGAAGGGGAGTACGGGCGTTTTCGGTGTCCTTGGAAACGTCGGAATTCATGGACCTCATCTTAGGTCCGCCAGCGTGGGGGTGGGGGCTGCCCACCAGTGTTGGGTCCAGCTCGACCTTACTGTGTGGTTATTGGGGGTGCTAAAGGGTGTTTATTGTGAACTGGAAATGGAGTGGAACGATTAGAGTAAGCTTCATCAGCATCACCCGATAACCGGATCGAAGAGGTCATTGAAAGTGTCAACACCGTATTCGCAGCAAGCAAAGGGCACAGGGAACGGAGACGAGGTTGACGTCCTCCTGATCGGCGCTGGCATCATGAGCGCCACGCTGGGCGCCATGATCCGTCAGCTGGAGCCGGAATGGACGCAGCTGGTGTACGAGCGTCTGGACGGGCCGGCTCTCGAATCCTCCTACCCCTGGAACAACGCCGGTACCGGCCACTCCGCACTGTGCGAGCTGAACTACACGCCGGAGAAGAACGGACGCATCGACGTCTCCAAGGCGCAGACCATCAACGAGAAATTCCAGGTGTCCCGCCAGTTCTGGTCCCAGCAGATTGAGGAAGGCGTGCTGACGGACCCGACCGCGTTCATCAACCCGGTCCCGCACGTCTCCTTCGCCCAGGGCGATGACCAGATCGATTACCTCCGGCGCCGTTATGAGGCTCTGAGCGGCAACTACATGTTCCCGGACATGAGGTTTACCGATGACCGCGACGAATTCGCGGAGAAGCTGCCTCTCATGGCCGCCGGCCGCGACTTCGATCGGGAGCACGTCGCTATTTCGTGGACCGATGCCGGCACAGACGTCAACTACGGCGCGTTGTCCAATCAGTTCTTCAACCACGCCAAGAAGGCCGGCACCGAGATCCGTTACGGGCACGAGGTGAAGAGCCTGAAGAAGAAGGGCAAGTTCTGGCACGTCAAGGTGAAGAACCTGTACACCGGTGACACCCAGGTCACCCGTGCGCGCTTCGTTTTTGTCGGCGCTGGCGGTTACGCCCTTGACCTGCTTCGCTCCGCGAACGTGCCGGAGGTCCGCGGTTACGCCGGCTTCCCCATCTCGGGTGCGTGGCTGCGCTCCACCAATCCGGAACTGGTGGAAAAGCACCAGGCGAAGGTCTACGGCAAGGCGAAGGTCGGCGCTCCGCCGATGTCTGTTCCGCACCTGGACCTGCGCGTCGTGGACGGCAAGCAGTCCCTGCTGTTCGGCCCGTTCGGCGGCTGGACCCCGAAGTTCCTGAAGGAAGGCTCCTACTTGGACTTGTTCAAGTCCATCCGCCCCGACAACATCCCGTCTTACCTGGGTGTCGCAGCCACCAACTTCGAACTGGTCAAATACCTCGTCGAGGAGGTGTTCAAGTCCTTCGACAGCCGTGTCGACGACCTGCGCGACTACATGCCGTCCGCGGAGAACAACGACTGGGAAGCTGTCATTGCGGGCCAGCGCGTCCAGATCATCAAGCCGGCTGCTCCGCCTCACTTCGGCTCCCTGGAGTTCGGCACCGCGTTGGTCAACGATCAGGACGGTTCGATCGCCGGTATCCTCGGTGCTTCCCCGGGCGCGTCCATCGCACCGGCCGCAATGCTCGAACTGCTGGAGCGCTGCTTCGGTGAGCGCATGATCGAGTGGGGCCCGAAGCTTTACGACATGATCCCGACGTACGGCAAGTCCCTCAAGCGCCACCGTGACCTGTACGACCAGCAGTGGGAGTACACGCAGCGCGTCCTGAAGCTGGATAACTAGCTCAGCGCGCGGCGGGCGACGCGCCGTTACCGGAGTGCCGTGAGCGGCGCTAGGTTCCGCAGAACGTGGTGAAGGGGGCTTCCCCCTCGGGCTCGGCCATCCAGGCCGGGCCCGCTTTTGCGTTGTAGGGGTCGGTGACAGCAGCGAGGAGCTCGCGGTAAGCCATCAGGTTGCCGTCCTGCTCGGCGGCGGCGATTGCGGACTCGAGCATCTGGTTGCGGGGTATAAAAACCGGTCCGCCGTGGTGTTCGCGGTTGTAGGTGGTGATGTCGCTGGCCTCTCCCAGCGCCTCGGGATCGGGAATGTGCCTGGCCCGCGCGCGGTGCCAGGTGGGCTCGATGTCGCCGAGGACTTCCCGCATCGCGTCGGCGTTGCTCACCGGCAGCAGGGCCTCGGCGAGACGCGTGAGGTTCCATGCCATGATGTCGGGCTGATTGCCGAACGCGTAGCGCCGCCCGGTGTCGATGGAGGAGTAGCAGGCGTCGCCCACGAAACGCTCCGTGAACGCGCATGGTCCGTAGTCGATGGTCTCGCCGGACAGGGCGGTGTTGTCAGTGTTCATCACCCCGTGGACAAAGCCGAGGCGCATCCACTGGGCCACGAGGTCCAGCTGGCGTTCCATGACTGCGGCGAGCAAATCCTCGGGTGTGTCAAAGCCGGCAGCGGCCACCACGTCGCCTACCAGGTCCGCGGACTGCGTCGCCGCGTACTGCACCGACCCGACACGAAGGTGGCTGCGCGCAACCCGCACGACCACACCGCCGGGCACCGGCCCGTGCTGGCGCAGCACCGTTTCGCCCGTGGTCAGCACGGCCAAAGACCGCGTCGTGGGCACGCCTGCAACGTGCATGAACTCGCTGACCAGGTACTCGCGCAGCATCGGCCCGAGCGCACCGCGGCCGTCCGACCCCGGTTTTGAAAACGGCGTGGGCCCAGATCCTTTCAGCTGAATCTCCACTCGGCCGACGGGGGAGGGAAGGTCGCCGAGGAGTAGGGCGCGGCCGTCGCCAAGCAACGGCACGAACTGGCCGAACTGGTGCCCTGCGTACGCCGTCGCGTGACCGCCGTATGCGCCGGTGAGCCAGCGCAGACCGTCGTCGGACCGCAACCACCCGCAGTCGAGGCCGAGCGCGGCTGCGAGTTCCTCGTTGAGCACGAGAAGCTGCGGGTCGGGGAAGTCTGCGCCGCGCGACTCGACCGCCATGGACGGCAACGTGTCGGCGAGAGTGTGGGCGAGGTTCGGTTCCGGCATGGGCACCACCCTAGACTTGTAGGCCATGAACGGAAGTGTGACGTTGGTCGGCGGCGGCCCAGGCGCGTGGGATTTGATCACGGTGCGCGGTCTGCGCGCGCTGGAGGCCGCGGACGTGATCCTGACCGATCATCTGGGGCCGACGGACCAGCTGGACCAGTTCTTGGATACTACTGGCAAGGAGATCGTCGATGTGGCGAAGCTGCCGTACGCGAAGCAGGTGGCGCAGAAGCGGATCAACGAGCTCCTCGTCGCCCACGCCCGCGACGGCAAGCGCGTTGTGCGGCTCAAGGGCGGGGATCCGTACGTGTTCGGCCGCGGCTTCGAGGAGCGTCAGGCGTGCGCAGCCGCTGGCGTGCCGTGCGAGGTCGTCCCCGGCGTGACCAGCGCTGTGTCAGTTCCCGCAGCGGCGGGAATCCCGGTGACGCAGCGCGGGGTAACGCACTCTTTCACGGTCGTGTCGGGGCATCTTGCGCCGGGCGATCCGCGTTCGCTCGTCGACTGGGAGGCTCTCGCTCGCGTCGGCGGAACGATCGTGGTGATCATGGGCGTGCGCCAAGCGACCGCGATCACGGAGGCGCTTCTCGGCGCTGGGCTCGCCCCAGGCACTCCGGCCGCGGTCATTCAGGACGGGGAGACTGCTCGCCAGCGGCAGTTCCGCACGACGCTTGGCGAGCTCGCCGACACAATGGACCGCGAGCACGTCACCAACCCCGCCGTCTACGTGATCGGGGAGGTGGCCGGACTTGCGCACGCTGGATAGCCTCATCATCGACACGGCGCTTATCCGCGCCTCTGCCACCACCCTCATCTGTCACGACCCCACCCTGGACCTCACCCGCACCGCCCTGGCCGCCGGCGGGCCGGTGGTGTTCCTGGATTCGGACTACACCCGCAGCCAGGAAGCTGCTTCTCTCGGCGCCCAGGTCGCCGGCGATGTGCGCTTGGATGAGTTCCTGACAGGCTCTGAAGGGTGCGCAGTCGCGGTCGGGGAGATGCCGAAGTCGCTGGCGCGGCTCGACTACGTGGCGCGCTCGATCGCCGGTGCCGGGCACTCGGACGTGCGAGTGGTGCTCGGCGCGAACAACAAGCACCTGTCGCGCGGCATGAACGCGGTGTTGGGGGAGTCTTTCTCGGAGGTGTCCGCCTCCCTCGGCCGCGGCAAATTCCGTTGCCTTGTTGCGTCGTCCCCGCGCGATGTGGCTTACCAACCGGTGCGCTGCGACGGCCTCGCCGCTATCGGCGGTGTGTTCTCCGGCGCGAAACCGGATCGGGGCGGGGAGCTGTTACGCTCATGTCTGCCCGCTGAGCCGGGACGTCTGCTCGATCTCGGCTGCGGCAACGGATCCGTCACCCGCGGACTCGACGCGGTGGCCACTGACTCAGACACGGACGCGGTGCTCTCATTACGCGCCGTCGGACGGGAAGCGACGTGGGACGATGCCGGCTCCCGTTTGCCGGATGCCTCGTTCGACATCATTGCGCTCAACCCGCCGTTCCATGACGGGACCACCGTCGACGCCACGCTCGTGCAGCATCTTCTCGACGCCTCCGTGCGCCTCCTGGCCCCCGGTGGCGCACTGTACCTGGTGCACAACTCGCATCTGCGCTACCGCGGGGAAGTGGAGCGCCGCTTCGATTCAGTGGAACAGGTGGCGCGCGACAAGACGTTCACAGTCTTGCGGGCGACTGGTTAACCCGGTGCTATCCCAGGATCTTCGGCAGGGCATTGGCCGCGGTGTCCTCGACAACGACGTCGGCTAAGTGCGATAGGTCGGTGCGCATCGGAGTGACCTCGACGATGGGGATCTCGCGGGCGTGCGCCATCAGCGGCAGCCCGGCGGCGGGGTAGACCACTCCGGAGGTGCCCACGATCAACAATGCATCGGCAGTGCTCATGCGGCGCTCGGCTTCGGCCCACTCCCGCTCGGGAAGAGCCTCCCCGAACCACACAACCCCCGGCCGCACCGGACCGCCGCACACCGCGCAGGCGGGAGGGGTTATCTCAGCGACCGGCTCCTGGGGGAAGGAGATGGGGTTGGGGAAGGGGGCGTCGCAAAGCGAACAACGGAATTCAAACAGCGAACCGTGCAGGTGAACGACCTCCGTGCTGCCCGCCCTCTCGTGCAAATTGTCGATATTCTGCGTGGTCACCGTGGTCTTCGGTGAGCGTGCGATAGCGACGTGACCCGCGTTCGGTTCCGCCTGCTGCGCGAGATGCGCGCGCCACAGGTACCACGCGAACATCGTCGACGGATCGTCGTGCCACGCGTCTGTCGACGCCATATCCTGCGGGTCAACGTTCTCCCACAGCCCGGTCTGCGCGTCGCGGTAGGTGGCGATGCCGCTGTCGGCGCTCATGCCGGCACCGGTGAAAACCTCGATGTGCGAGGCGTCGGCGAGGATCTCCTGGGCGCGCGTGAAGCTCATGGCTCCTAGGCTATTGCGCGGCTAGCCGATCTGCACCTTCGTTGCGCAGTCGATCTTGGCGTAGCGCCGGCCGTTCTTGTCCACGTTGTTCAGCGAGTAATTCCCGCCGTATGCGCGGCAGCCGGTGTACGTGTCCGCGCTGCCGGACGCCCCACCTGATGTGGTGCGCGGCGCAGGGTCGGCTGCTTGCGCGGGAGGCAGCGCCTGCTCGGCTGCACGCTGGCGCTCCATCTCGAGCCGCTGCTTTTCCAGCTCTGCCGCCCGCTTTTCTTCCTCTTCGCGGCGTTCCTGCTCCACTCGTTCCTTTTCGCGATTTTCGGTCGCGTTGATGATCCGCTCCGCCTCGTCGGCTCGTGCACGCGTGTCATCCAGATAATCCCGCAGCTGCGCGGTGTAGAAGGTGTCCTCCGCGCTGACCGCACGTTTGAGGAGGTCCTCGCTCGTGCGCCGAATGCGGTCCACGATGCGGCGGGCAGACGCGGTCTGCGCAGGGGCCGCAAGATCCATCCCGTCCAGTTCGCTCGCGTCGCGCTGGAGGCCCTCGAGGCGGGACTGGTCCATCCAATTGGACGTGAGGCATTCCGGGCCGACGCCGAACACCCCGGTACCGTTTGTGCGCGGGCCCGCTTCCGCGGCGAGAATCCGGTCGTAGAATTTCCGGTTCGGTTCGAAAAGCACAGCGTGCGCGAAACCTTCGCTGACGATCTGCTCGTTGATGAAGTCGCCGCCCCTGAACACTCCGGCGAGCTCACGGCCGTACTGGTCCTGACGGTCCACGTCGTACTCGAGGGTCACCTTCGTGCCCTCCGGCAGCAGCTCCTCGAGCCGGTTCTTGGCCTCCTGGGCGAGACATTCTTCGGGGGAACCGAAGTGGCCGAGCTCAGGGGTGTTGATGTTGAGCAACCTCACCCGCTTCGTCCCCGACCACGTGGACACGTCGATGGTGTCCCCGTCGACGACGCGCTCCACGGTAGGGTCGCTGCCCACCACGACCGCGGCTGCAGCACCCGACGCCGCGACCGCTGCCGCCACAACTCCCAAAACCCATTTCTTCATCACTGTCTCCTCGTGGATACCGGGTCCGCGTGAGTCTAGAGGGTGATGAACGGCGTGACGCACACCAGGGCGAGGAGCGCAAGAACAGTGAAGACGTACTGCTTCACTGGGCGGTGCGCCCAGTTCAGGTCTACCTTGCTCTGGTTGAACGGAGACACCCAGGTGACCATCGGGTCGTCCGGCTCGTTGTAGAAGCCCATCCCGGATCCCGCACCAAAGTACTTTCGCCGGGCACGTTCTTCGTCGTCGGTGGGCATTTCCTCCATCTGCTTCGGCCAACCGGCGATGAGGATGAAGGTGTAGATCACCGCACCCAAGAGGCCGACCCCCATGAGCAATCCCGCCGCTGTGCGGTACGACGCCAGCCCGGGAACGTGAAAGTGAACTGAATCAAGCACAGCGGCACTGTTGTGGCCAGGGCGATCCACGCTATTGACCGCTGCGTGATCTCCAACAGGGCCGCTGCCTTGTCGGCGGCGGTCTGGGAGAAGGGGATGGAGGGGTCGGGGACCGGGATGCGTCGATAAGCCATGCTCGGGCGCGGCGACGCGAAATAAAGCAGCACGAGGAGAAGCACGGAGTACCACGCGCCGAACGTCGCGCTAGCCACGGACGTGGGCGCCACGCGGTCGACCTCGCCGTCCGGACCGATGTGGACGGGGATCTCCGGCGGCACAGCATCGAACCACAGCACGATGACAGTGAAACTGAGCAACGCGAACGCGAGCGATACGCCGTACGAGCCTCGGGAAGTCACATGCCCACTGTAGTGGACAGCCGCGGGTGGAAAACGGCGGACAGAGCGGAAATGGCCCGCGGGGGAGACATGGACAACGACAAAAGCGCGCGCTCAAGGCGGCGCTGAGGTCCACACACCCAGCGGCGTGGGGCAACATTGAACAAGGATGCCAGTTGCGCAAAGGAGAACGCGTGAGGCTGCCACCGGTGTGTGCACGCTTATCGACGCTCCGCGGCACCTCTACACCACGAGCGTGAGCTGGTTAGCGTCCTTCCCCTTCGCATCCGCACCCGGCAGCTCCACCGTCATGCCGGCGGCGTCGGCAATGGCGGCGACACCCTCGATGTCGGTCACGCTGTCCGCATCTGCCGCGCTGGCCAGCACCCGCGCGAGCTCGCCCTTGTAATGCTTGTTGAAGTGGCTGACCACCTTCCGGGAGCCGTCCTCCTGCACCGATTCCACCCGGACTGTGACCGCGCCGGGGACGGGGCCGAGCTGCTGGTACGCGCCGGAGCGCATGTCCACAATCAGGCCCGCGCCGGCAGAAGGGCCAGCACCGGCACCGGAAGCCGCCTCGAGCAGGGCGTCGGTGATCTCGGAACCCCACCGGGCTTTCATCGTGGGCCGGTCACCGCCGCGGGCGGGGAGCTTGGAGCCGCCGGAGAGCCGGTAGCGGGGGATCGTATCGCCGGCGCTGACCACACCGAACAATGCCGAGCCGATGGCAATGCGGTCGAGGGCGGGGGAGGGGAGGGAATCGGCATCGAGGGCGTCGTAAAGCACGCCCGTGTAGCGGTAGATGGCGGGCATGACGGGTGCCGTGCGCAACTCGAGGTTCTCGGCCGCTTCTTCGCGCTTGGTGGCGGGGAGCTTGAGCGCGGCCATCATCTCGTCGACATCGAGGGCGGCGAGGTCGTCCATGATCTCTCCGCGGATCGGGTCAAGCGGGGGAAACGACACGTCGATGCCGTCCATTTCCCCGCCGGGAGCTTTGGTTTCGGAGGGTGGGAGCACGATCAGCATGCCATCAAAGCTACCGGGTAAACTCACCCGCATGATCACACGGTTGTCCACGCTGTTCCTGCGCACGTTGCGCGAAGATCCCGCTGATGCTGAGGTGCCTAGCCACAAGCTGTTAGTGCGCGCCGGTTACATTCGCCGCGCCGCGCCGGGAGTGTACTCGTGGCTGCCGCTGGGTTTGCGCGCGCTGCGCAATATCGAACAGATCGTGCGCGAGGAGATGAACGCGATCGGCGCCCAGGAGCTGTTGTTCCCGGCGCTGCTTCCGCGCGAGCCGTACGAGGCGACGAACCGCTGGACGGAGTACGGCGACGACCTGTTCCGTCTCAAAGACCGCAAGGGCGCCGACATGCTGCTGGGCCCGACGCACGAGGAGATGTTCACTGCGGCAGTGAAGGACCTCTACTCGTCGTACAAGGACTTCCCTGTCACTCTGTACCAGATCCAGACGAAGTACCGCGACGAGGCGCGTCCGCGTGCGGGCGTGCTGCGCGGCCGCGAGTTCGTGATGAAGGACAGCTACTCGTTCGATATGTCGGATGAGGGGCTCGATCAGTCGTACGCCAAGCACCGCGGCGCCTACCAGGCGATTTTCAACCGTGTGGGCTTGAAGTACGAGATCTGCAAGGCGACGTCCGGCGCGATGGGCGGCTCCGCGTCGGAGGAATTCCTCGCGTACAGCGACAATGGTGAGGACACATTCGTTGTCTCCACCGCGCGCGATTACGCCGCAAATGTCGAGGCTGTGGTGACCGTTCCACCCGCAGAGCGCCCGATCGAGGGCCAGCCGGAGGCGCAGGTGCACGACACACCGGCATCGGAGACCATCGAAGCACTCGTCGAGTGGGCTCACGGCCAGGGCGTGCTTATCGACGGCCGCCCCGCCGAAGCCGCCGACACCCTCAAGTGCATGATGGTGAAGATCACTGATCCCCGCCAACTCGACGAGGACGGAGAACCGGTCGGCCCGCAGCTGGCTGGTGTGCTCATCCCGGGTGACCGCGCACTGGACGAGAAGCGCCTGGAAGCGTCGCTGGAGCCGGCGACGTTCGAGCTGGCTAGCGAGGAGGACTTCGCCAACAACGACTTCCTGGTGAAGGGGTATGTGGGGCCCCGTGCGCTCGCGGCGAACGGCGTAAAGCTTTACGCGGACCCGCGCGTGGTCAACGGTTCGTCCTGGATCACCGGTGCTGATGAGGTGCAAAAGCACGTCGTTGGTCTCGTGGCCGGCCGCGATTTCGAGGTGGACGAGTTCATCGAGGCCGCCGAGATCAAGGAGGGCGATCCTTCACCGTCCGGGAACGGTACCGTGCAGTTGGCCCGCGGCATCGAGCTGGGGCACATCTTCCAGCTCGGGCGCAAGTACACCGAGGCGTTCGACGTGCAGATTCTGGACGAGAACGGCAAGCGCGCGGTTCCGACGATGGGTTCCTACGGTATCGGCATCACCCGCATGCTCGCCGTGATCGCGGAGCAGACCCACGATGACAAGGGCCTCGTCTGGCCGAAGGAGATCGCGCCGTACCAGGTGCACCTCGCCGTGGCCAACAAGGATGCTGCAGCGATGGAGGCCGGCGAGCGGCTGGTCGGAGAGTTCGAGGCCGCAGGCATCGACGTGCTTGTCGACGACCGGTCGAAGGTTTCCCCCGGCGTGAAATTCAAGGATGCCGAGCTGCTGGGCATGCCGTTCATCGTGATCCTGGGCCGCGCATTCGCGGACGGAATCATCGAGCTGCGGATCCGCGGCGGCGAGACTCTCGAGGTGCCGGCCGACCAGATCGTGGAGAAGGTCGCAGAGCTCGTCCGCGGCTAGGGGTTGGGCTGCCCTAGCCGTCGCTGGCTAGGCGGTTTCCGCGGCGCGCTGCGCATGCCCAGCCAGGATGATGGCGGCGGTGCGCCAGTCAACGCTGGTGGCATCGGCGGCGGCGGTGCGCCAGCGTTCAACGAGGTCGCTTTCCAGCTTGTCGACGAACGCGGCTGCCTCCGCAGGATTCGTCGGCGCCCCGCCGGGAATCTCGTAGCCGGCTTCGCGGGCGGGCATTGCATCTGTGGGGAAGGCGTCGTGGAGGGAGGACAGGCGGGCGTCGTGAAGCGTGCGGAGCTTGTCGATTCGCGCCTGTAGCTGCTCGTCGCCGTAGGCGGTGGCGATGTCGAGGCCGTAGTCCACGGCGTATTCGGCATTGGCCAGCAGCTTGGCAGCCTCGAGTGCGTCGGTGTCGTCGATCGGCCCGTCGGTGTTGAGAAGGGCGAGCGGTTCGTCGGAGGCGGCGACGGCGTCGATGGCTTGGGCGACGACGAGGTCGACGGAATCCTCGGGAACCTTGCCGGCGGCCTTCGCAGTCTGGACTACCAATGCGGCGGTGTCGCCGCTGGGCGGTAGGTCGGTGTCCTCGTAGTCCACGTTGCACGTCGATGGAGGCGCGCCACTCGCATCGGTGCCGCACAGCCGACGGGCCTCGTTTTTGAGCTGATCGGCGTGGAATGCGCGCAGCTCGCCCCACCTCTCGTCGCCGGATGCCGTGTCGGCGGACGCCTGCTTCGCTAGCGCCATGATCTCGCTGTTCGCGTGCGGCCCGAAGACATCGAGCGGGGAGCACGCAGCCAACGGCGCGGCAAGTGCTGCGGTGAGGCAGACAGCGAGGATGCGGCGGGTGGTCTTCCGAGACGACTTCCGAGACGACTTCACAGTGGGAGACTGTACCGCCCGCGGTATGGCAGACCCGTACAGTGGTGGGCATGGCATTTCCGGAAAGCGCAGAACTCGAGAAGCTGATTCGACCCGTCACCGATTCTCACAGGCTGGACATCGAGGCCGTGAAGACGGTCAAGGCCGGCAAGAAATCGCAAGTGATCGTCGCAGTCGCTGGTGACGACGCGCCGACGCTCGACCAGTTGGAAGAGGTCTCCAACGAGCTTTCGGAGCTTTTCGACGCCGCCGAGGAACGCGGCGACGTCAATTTCGGTGCCGGTTACACCCTGGAGGTGACCACTCCCGGTGTGGACCTGCCCCTGACGCAGCTGCGCCACTGGCGCCGCAACCGCGGGCACCTGGTGACCGTGAGCGAGAAAACTTACCGAATCGGCGCTTTGAACGAGGCGGAAGACACCGTCGCGCTCATCGCTCCTGCGGAGAAGAAAAGCGGTGAGCCCGCGGTCGAGCTGGCTCCTATTTCGTCCGTGTCGCCAGCGGTGGTAGAAATTGAGTTCAACACCCCGCCGGAAAAGGAAATGGAACTGGCGGACAAGGACTACCAGGACGTTGAAGCCCTTGCGGGTGGCGCATCCGAATAGGTCAGTAAAGGTTCAGAACCGAGCACGTAAGTAAGGACGACAAGTGAATATCGATATCGCTGCGCTTGAAGGAATTGAGAAGGAAGCCGGCATCCCGGTCGATGACCTGTTGACCACGATTGCCACCGCGTTGCTGAGCGCGTACCGCGAGACACGCGAAGAAAGCGGTCCGGTGGGGCGCGGCGGCTCTGAGGCAGAGAAACAGGGGGCGCGCGAAACCCACGACTCTAAGGCGCGGGTGGACATCGACACTGAGACCGGTCAGGTTGCGGTGCTGGTGAGCGAGTACGACGACGAGGGTAATGTGGTGTCCGAGTACGACGACACCCCTGTCAACTTCTCTCGCGTGGGTGCGCTCGCCGTGCGCGAGGCGATCATCAAGCGGATGCGCTCCGCAGAGGCGACCCGCGCCTACGACGAGTACTCCGGTTTGGAGGGCAAGGTCGTCTCCGGCATCGTGCAGCGCGACGCGAGCGCGAACGCCCGCGGCATCGTTGTCGTCCAGCTCGGCACCGAGGCGAACCCCCAGGACGGCATTCTGCTCCCGGCCGAGCAGATTCCGGGGGAGAAGCTCGAGCACGGAGACCGCGTAAAGGCCTACGTCGTCGGCGTGACCTCAGGTGACCGGAACACCACCGTCAACCTCTCCCGCACGCACCCGGAGCTGGTCCGCGGGCTCTTCGCGCTTGAGGTCCCCGAGGTGGAAGACGGTTCCGTGGAGATCGTCGGCATCGCCCGGGAGGCCGGCCACCGTTCCAAGGTGGCAGTCAAAGGCACTGTGAAGGGAATCAACGCTAAGGGTGCCTGCATCGGTCCGCGAGGAGCCCGTGTCACCAACATCATGGAAGGGCTCAACGGGGAAAAAATCGACATTGTCGACTACTCCGACGACCCGGCCGTGTACGTAGGCAATTCTCTGGCACCGTCGAAGGTGGTCAAAGTAGAAATCCTCAGCCTCGAGGAGCAGACCGCGCGAGTGACCGTGCCTGACTACCAGCTCTCGCTGGCCATCGGCCGAGAGGGGCAGAACGCCCGTCTGGCGGCGCGCCTAACCGGTTGGAAAATCGACATTCACTCCGACGCAGATCGTCCGGAGTAGAACTGCGGAACGGTCTTGCGCCGGCAGCAGGAAGTGCGGGGTTGCCCGGCATCACCTGGCGGGTGCTTCGCGCTATCAAAGTGAACAACAAGTTACAGTTCCGCGTCCCGATAGCGTATGGTTGAACCTTGGCTTCAATCCTGCCGAGGCAGCGGGGTGGGAGGCGTCGATAAGCGAAAATGAGTAACCCGACACGGACCCGGACGTGCATTGCCACGCGTGAGGCGCGGCCGGACACTCAGCTTCTGCGCGTCGTCGTCGACCCAGAAGATCCCACGCGTGTCATCGCGGATCCGGGACGGAGACTTCCCGGACGCGGCGCGTGGATCACCCCCAGCCTCGAAGCGTTTGAGCTGGCGGAGTCCCGCCGCGCCTTCGGGCGGGCCCTCCGGGTGTCCGCGCAAGTGGATGCCAGCAATGTACGCGAGTACATCGCCGGAGAGAATCAACCCTCACCGGTGAACCGAAAGCAAGTAAGTGAAAAGGACTAAAGAACTGATGAGTCTTCAACCATGAAGCAGACCATGAAGCATCAGCGATGAACGTCATGACCATCGTCTAGAGGTCAGCCGCGTAGCTGCGGACTGTTGCCTCTAGCCCTACAACGAGGAGACAAGTGCCCGGAAAGCTACGCGTTCACGAACTGGCTAAACAGCTCGGCGTAACAAGTAAGGAATTGCTCGCCACCCTGAAAGAGGAAGGCGAGTTCGTCAAAACCGCATCTTCCACCATCGAACCGCCGGTGGTGAAGAAGATCAAGGCGCTCTACGAGGAGCGCGGCGCCGGAGACGGCGCGAAGAGCAATAAACCTGCTCCGTCTAAGAATTCTGCGGCTGCTAAGCCGGGCGCACCGGCGAAGAAACCGGCTGCGTCGAAGCCCGCCGCAAAACCTGCAGCGGCTAAGGCAGAGGTGCCGAAGAACGAGGCTGCTAAGCCTTCCGCAAAGCCTGCTCCGAAGCCGGGTGCCGCAGCAGCTTCCGGTGCTGCCCCGAAACCCGGAGCCGCAGCCAAGCCCGGGCCGAAGGCCGCTCCGAAACCGGGCGCGCAGTCCCCTGCAGGCCAGGCACCCAAACCTGCGGCACCGGGACCGAAGCCCGCTGCCAAGCCGGCGCCCAAACCAGGCGCAGAAGGTGGCGCTGCGATGCCTCGCCCCATGCCCAAACCGGGGGGCCGGCCGCGCGTAGCCAACAATCCGTTCTCCTCCAACCAGGGCGGCCCGCGCCCGCAACCGCGTCCTGGCGGGCGTGGTGGCGCCGGTGCGGCCGGCCAGCAGAAGCGCCGCGGTGACCAGGCTCCCCGTCCGGGTGGCCAGGGGCAGCGCTCCGGAGGTCCGCGTCCCGGCGGCTCGGCTGCACCGAGCCCCGCGGATATGGCGAACCACCCGAACCCGGCTCAAATGCCGTCCCGCGCGTCCACCCGCAAGGGTGGCGGCGGGCGCGGTCACGGAGGGCCTGGTGGTCCCGGTGGCCGCGGTCGCGGTGGTGGCGGCCCGATGGGCGGCGGCGGTTTCCGCGGTCGCGGTGGACGCCGCGGCGGCACTGCCGGTGCATTCGGTCGTCCGGGTGGCGCACCTGGCAAGGGACGAAAGTCCAAGCGCCAGAAGCGCAACGAGTACGAGGAGATGCACGCACCGAACGTGGTCGGTGGCGTCCGCTTGCCCGATGGCGGCGGCAAGACCGTCCGTTTGCGTCAGGGTGCGACCTTGTCTGATCTGGCGGAGAAGATCGGTACCGAGGCGTCGAACCTCGTCCAGGCGCTGTTCAACTTGGGCGAGATGGTGACTGCAACCCAGTCTGTTTCCGAGGAGACGCTGCAGCTGCTCGGCGCCGAGATCAACTACGAGGTGCAGATCGTCTCGCCTGAGGACGAGGACCGCGAGTTGCTCGAATCCTTCGACCTGCAGTTCGGCGAAGACGAGGGCGGCGACGAAGAGCTGGAGCAGCGTCCGCCAGTGGTGTCCGTCATGGGCCACGTCGACCACGGTAAGACCCGCCTGCTGGACTCGATCCGCAACGCGAACGTCGGCCGCGGCGAGGCCGGCGGCATCACCCAGGGCATCGGTGCTTACCAGACCGAGGTCACCCTCGAAGACGAGCCGCGCAAGATCACGTTCTTGGATACCCCGGGCCACGAGGCGTTCACCGCCATGCGTGCCCGCGGTGCCAAGTCAACTGACCTTGCAATTCTCGTCGTGGCAGCGGATGACGGCGTCATGCCGCAGACAGTCGAGGCGATCAACCACGCGAAGGCAGCTGAGCTGCCGATCGTGGTGGCTGTGAACAAGGTGGATAAGCCGGAGGCCCAGCCGGACAAGATCCGCGGCCAGCTCACCGAGTACGACCTCATTCCGGAGGAGTACGGCGGCGACACCATGTTCATCGACATCTCGGCGAAGAACGGCACCGGTATCGACGATCTGCTCGAGGCTGTCCTGCTTACGGCGGATGCCGCTCTCGAGCTGACGGCGAACCCGGACATGGACGCTCAGGGTCTGGCTATCGAGTCCCACCTGGACCGCGGCCGCGGCCCGGTCTCCACCGTCATCGTTCAGCGCGGTACGCTGCGCGTCGGCGATTCCATCGTCGTGGGCGGCAACTTCGGCCGCGTGCGCCGCATGATCGACGAGTGGGGCAACGACGTCGAAGAGGCCGGCCCGTCCTGCCCGGTTCAGGTTCAGGGGCTCAACGGTGTCCCTGGCCCGGGCGACAACTTGCTCGTGGTCGAGGACGACCGCGTGGCACGTCAGATCGCGGCGCAGCGCGACGCGCGTCAGCGTGCGGCGATGCAAGCCCGGAAGAAGAAGCGCGTGTCCCTGGAGAACCTGGATCAGGCGCTCAAGGAGACCAGCACGCTCAACCTCATCCTCAAGGGCGACAACGCCGGTTCGGTGGAAGCCCTCGAGGAGGCCCTGCTCAAGATCGAGGTGGACGACGAGGTGCAGGTCAACATCATCGACCGCGGGGTCGGTGCTGTGACCCAGACCAACGTGTCGCTGGCCGCCGCGTCGGACGCTGTGATCATCGCCTTCAACGTCCGCTCCGAGGGCAAGGCCACGGAGGAAGCCAACGAGGAGGGCGTGGAGATCCGCTACTACTCGGTGATCTACCAGGTCATCGACGACATGGAAGCTGCGCTCAAGGGCATGCTCAAGCCCATCTACGAGGAGCGCGACCTCGGTTCCGCGGAGATCCGCCAGATCTTCAAGGCATCCGCTGTCGGTCTCATCGCGGGTTGCATGGTCACCTCCGGCAAGGTGCGCCGCGGGGCGAAGGTCCGTCTTGTGCGCGACGGCAACGTGATCACTCCGGATGCGACGATCGATTCGCTCCGCCGCGAGAAGGACGACGTCACCGAGGTGGACAAGGGTTACGAATGCGGCATGGTCCTGTCGTACCCGGACATTCAGGTCGACGACGAGATCCAGGTCTACGAGATGGTCGAGGTTCCGCGCACCTAACGCGTGAACGCTTATCGACGGCTCGCGCCGCACCCCACGCCCCGCAGGCACACGCCCGCGGGGCGTGGGTGTTGGTGGGGGGCGCTACACTAGGGAAGCTGATTTGAAGAGCAGGAAGGGGAATCACAGTGGCTGACAACACCCGCGCCCAGCGCTTGGCCAAGCGGATTCAAACCATCGTGGCAACAGCGATCGAACGCCAGGTCAAAGATCGCCGCTTGGAGCTGGTCACTGTCACGGATGTCCGCGTCACAGGAGACCTGCATGACGCGACTGTGTACTACACCGTCCGTGGTGCTGGTATCGATGATGAGCCCGACCTCGACCAGGCTGCGGAGGCCCTTCACCGCGCACGCGGTCAACTGCGCAAGATCGTGGGGGATGAGCTGGGGGTCCGGTTCACTCCGACGCTGAGCTTCGAGCTGGATACTGTGCCGGAGACGTCGGCGCGCATGGAGGAACTGCTTGCCCGTGCCCGCGCGCGCGACGAGGAGCTCGCGGAGTTGAAGAAGAATGCGACCCCGGCGGGTGACGCGGATCCTTACAAGACGAGGGATGAGTAAATGACATCTCCGGCCACTCTCTTTGCACCGGGCGAGGGCGATTTCGAAGCGGTAGCGGAACGGCTGAGGTCGGTCGATTCCGTTCACATTGTCACCCACATCCGCCCTGATGCGGATGCGGTGGGATCAGCCTCTGGGTTGGCGTTCGCGTTACGGGAACTGGGCATTGAGGCGGATGTCTACATTGGGCAGAGCGCCCCATGGCCGGAGAACCTGTCATCCATTCCGGGAGTTGAGGACGTCATTCTGGGCCGGGAGCTTCCCGCGGGCGGATTGGTGGTGACAACGGATTGCGCCTCTCTTGACCGCACGGGTAGTTTCCGGCACGTTTTGGCGGCGGATCCGACGCGAGTTGTGGTGATTGACCACCATGCTTCGAACCCCGGCTTCGGCGGAATGAATCTGGTGCTGCCGTCTGAATCGACCACGGTGATCATCCGCGAGCTCATGCGCTATTTGGGTGTTGAGCTGACTACTGAGATCGCGTATTGCTTGTACGCCGGTTTGGTTACTGATACGGGTAGCTTCCGGTGGGGGACCCCGCGGATGCACCGCCTAGCGGCTGAATTACTTGAGAACGGGGTTGAGCCGCGTTCAGCAGGCATGGATTTGATGGATGCCGTCTCCGCCGATGACCTGAAATTGATGGGCGAAGTCATGGCGGGCATGCAGACACTCGCCGCTGGCAATCTGACTATGTCTGTGCTGCGGATTGACGATTCTCATCTCGACGGCATGAACCAAACCGCCGTGGAGTCCATCATCGAGTATTCGCGGGCACTGACCGGAAGTGACATCGGTGTGGTGTTCAAGGAAATTCATCCCGGTTACTGGTCTGTTTCATTGCGCTCGACCGTGCTCAACATGGCTGAAGTAGCGGCCGTTCACGGCGGGGGCGGGCACATCCCCGCAGCCGGGTATTCGGTTGCTGGACCAGTAGAAGACGCGATTGCCGCTTTGCAGCGGTCGATTGCGGAAATGGCCCCGGCGCAGTGACCGGCGGAACGTCTACTAAGCCCGAGCGAGGAGACGCCGCAGCTGAGTCCGCGGTGACAATGCGCCGCGTTCTTGCGCTCGCGCTGCCGGCGCTCGGAGTTTTAGCGGCGAATCCGCTTTACCTGCTGCTTGATACGGCTGTTATCGGCCGCCTCGGTGCCGGCCAGCTGGCTGCGCTCGCGGCCGGTGCCACGGTGCAGTCCACCTTGACGACGCAGCTGACCTTCCTTTCCTACGGCACCACCGCTCGTTCGGCGCGTTTCTACGGCGCGGGCAAGAAGCAGCGGGCGATTGCGGAGGGAGTGCAGGCGACATGGGTCGCGGTCGGTGTGGGGCTGTTGCTCTCCACGTTGGTCTGGGTCTTCGCGCGCCCGATCGCACTCTTCCTCACCAATGACGCGGCCACAGCTGACATGGCTGTGCAGTGGATGCGGGTGGCGGCCTTCGCCATTCCGCTCACGCTGATCATCATGGCCGGTAACGGGTGGTTGCGCGGAATCCAGAACACCAAGTTGCCGTTCTACCTCACTTTGTGCGGACTTGTTCCCGGGGCGGTGGCGTTGCCGTTCTTGGTGGACCGGTTCGGGCTCGTGGGATCAGCGGTGGCCAACGTCATCGGTATGGGTCTCACCGCGGCGGGCTTTCTCTTCGCCCTCATTCGGAGCCACTCCGGTTCGTGGGCTCCGGACGGCCGGGTGATCGCACGGCAGCTGGTGCTTGGCCGCGACCTGATCTTGCGGTCGCTGTCGTTCCAAATCGCATTTGTGTCCGCCGCGGCGGTGGCGGGAAGAGTGAGCGTGGCGGCGTTGGCGGCGCACCAGGTGATGCTGCAGCTGTGGAATTTCCTGACTCTCGTGCTCGACTCGCTGGCTATTGCCGCGCAGACGCTCACCGGAGCGGCATTGGGCACCGGGCGTGTCGACGACGCTCGCGCTGTCGGCGAGAAAGTCACCCGCCTGTCCCTGTGGTTCGCACTGTCGCTGTCGGCCGTCTTCGCTATCGGCGGGCCGTTCATTCGGCGCCTGTTCACCACCGACGGGGCGGTTCTCCGCGAAATGGCTCTTCCGTGGTGGGTGTTGATCGGAATGATTGCTGCCGGTGGCGTGGTCTTCGCCCTAGATGGTGTGCTGCTGGGCGCCGGGGACGCCGCTTTCTTGCGCACGCTGACGCTCAGTTCGGTGCTCGTCGGTTTCCTCCCCGGTATCGCCATCGCGTATTTTGCGGGCACCGGTTTGACCGGCATTTGGTGCGGTCTCGCCGCCATGATCGTGATGCGTCTCGTCGGCGTTGTGTGGCGCTTCCAATCCATGCGCTGGGCGAGCCTCGAACAGCCGGAAGACTAGGCTGACGGGGCATAGCGGGGCGTCAAAGAAGAGAAGGGCGGCGACGATGACGAGGACACTGTGGGCGGTTTCGGACCTCCACGCGGCGGTGAAAGCGAATCGTCCTCGCGTCGACGACATCGTTCCGTCGGACGCATCCGACTGGCTGATTGTCGCCGGCGATGTCGCGGAACGCACCGAGCTTGTCGTGCGGATTATGGCGACCTTAGTGCAGCGCTTCGACACCGTCATTTGGGTTCCGGGCAATCACGAGCTCTTCGCCCGCGGCACTGACCGGTACAGAGGGCGGGAGAAATACACGGACCTGGTGAACAAGCTGCGCGGTCTCGGCGTGATTACGCCGGAAGACCCATACCCGGTCTTTGCCGGTGTCACCGTGGTTCCTCTCTTCACCCTGTACGACTACTCGTTCAGGCCGCCGACGAAGACGGTGGAGGAGGCATTGGAATCCGCGCGGGAGAAGGAAGTCGTGTTCACCGATGAGGTGGCCATCGCCCCGTTCACAGATATCCGCGCGTGGTGCTGGGACCGTCTCGCGTACTCGACGCGACGGCTGTCGCGGATCGACGGGCCGACTATCCTGATCAACCACTGGCCCTTGGCGCAGGAACCGACGGACAGAATGTGGCTGCGAGAGGCCACCTTGTGGTGCGGCACCCGGCACACACGAGGGTGGGCGACGCGCTATAACGCGCAGGCGGTCATTTACGGCCACCTGCACATGCCCGGGGTGCAGACGATCGACGGCGTCGATCACGTCGAAGTCTCTCTGGGTTATCCGGACGAGTGGAAGCGCCGAACAGAGCCGCCTGCGTGGCCGTATCCGGTGATGGAGGTGGAGCAGTGATCGTCGAAAAGCTGTTTCCGGCTCCCGCGCGCGTGGTGTTTTTGCGGACCGACGCGAACTCTGACCTGACAAACTACAACGAACTTCACCCTGCCGAGCGTGTGGTGGTCAGCCGTGCTGTGGACAACCGCAAAGGCGAGTTCGGCGATGCTCGCTGGTGCGCTCATCAAGCGCTGCTCGAGCTAGGGATGAAAGCCTCCAACGCGATCCTAAAGGGCGAGAAAGGGATGCCGCTGTGGCCGGAGGGCTACACCGGATCTCTGACGCACACGGACGGTCTGCGCGTGGCGGTCGCTGCGCCCACAGATACGTTGCGCTCGGTGGGAATAGATGCCGAGCCAGCCCAGCCGCTGCCGGATGGGGTCCTCGACCAGATCGCCCGTTCGCCGGAGCGCCACTGGGTCGATCTGCAAAAGGCCGCGGGGAATGATTGGGCGGATCGATTGCTCTTCTGCGCGAAAGAGGCAACCTACAAGGCGTGGTTCCCCATGACGATGCGGTGGCTCGGTTTTGAGGATGCCGAGATTGACATCCGCCCCGACGGCACATTCATCTCGTACCTGCTTGCGCGGCCGACGCCGGTGCCGTTCATCGAGGGCAGGTGGCTCGTTCGCGCCGGGTATGTCTGCGCGGCGACCTTCGTTCCGGCTTCGCAGCGTTGAGCAAGGCGCGGTAGGGCAGAGCGAGGGCACCCGAGAGTTGGACCACCTGGCGCCGGGACGCTGTGACAATGGTGCGCTGGAGCACTGGGTACCCTACGCACAGCGTCGCCTGGATCAGAGGGTGGAGGGGCGGGCGACAAAGACCGTCGATAAGCGGGTGCCTTTTTCTTTGACGAGAGCGACGGCCCTGCCATCCGGTCCGACGGCGGCGTGAACGCCTTTAAGTCCGCGGGGCTCGAGCCATTTGCCCATGGCGAGCGCGGCGTATTCGTCGGCGGTGACAGCGAGGACGGGCCACGCGGTGGTCAACGCTTCGTCGAGGGTGAGTGACAGAGTCACGCGTTCCTCGAGTTCATCGAGCGTGCGCGCGTGGGCGAGCGTGAACGGGCCGGACGTTTCCCGGCGCAAAGCGGTGAGGTGCCCGCCGACGCCGAGCGCGTCCCCCATGTCACGCGCGAGCGAGCGGATGTACGTGCCGGACGAGCAGTGCACGCGCGCGTCCACGTCCACGCAGGGGCCCTCGCGGCGGATGTCCAAGACATTGAAGCTGAAAACTGTGACGGGGCGCGGCGGAATCTCGACATGTTTGCCTTCGCGGACCAGCTCGTGCGCCCGCTTGCCGCCGATCTTGATCGCGGAAACTTTGGCGGGAACCTGCATTATCTCGCCGGTCAACGCGCGGACCTGCGCCATGATGTCGGCGTCGGTGATGTGGGAGGCATCCGCTTGGCTGAGCACGTCGCCTTCCGCGTCGTCGGTGCTCGTCGCCGCGCCCAGCCGGAACGTCGCTGTATAGACCTTGTCGTCCGCAACGAGGTGGGCGAGTAGCTTCGTCCCGCGCTCGATGCCTGCCACGAGCACGCCCGTCGCCATCGGGTCGAGCGTTCCCGCGTGCCCGACCTTCCGTGTGCCGAAGATGCGCCGCAGCCGCGCAACGACATCATGGCTGGTCATTCCAGCGGGCTTATCGACGACTACCACGCCCGCGGCGGAAAGCTGGTCTGCATTTTGGCCCACGTTCATAGACACCACACTATGCACTACGCTTTCCGGCGTGGATATTTTGTCTGGGCTCGGCCAGGTTCCCACCGACATGCGCGACCCCGTGGTCACCATCGGCGTCTTCGACGGTGTTCACCGCGGCCACCAGAAACTCATCCGGCGTGCTGTGAATGTTGCCCGTGAGACGGGAGTGGAGTGCGTCGTGATGACGTTCGACCCGCACCCGGTGAAGATCTTCGCGCCGGAGCACACCCCGGAAACGTTGGTCCCGCTGGCGGAACGCGCACGGTTGATCGGGGAACTGGGCGTTGATCACTTGTTGGTGATCGACTTCACTAAGGAGCTTGCGGGGGAGAGCCCGGAGGAGTATTTCCGCTCCGTCATCGTGGACACGCTGCACGCCTCACGCGTGGTGGTGGGGGAGAATTTCACCTTCGGTGCGGGTGCATCAGGTACCGCGCAGACGATGCTCGCTTTGGGGGAGAAGTACGGCGTCGACGTCGACGTTGTATCGCTGCTGTTCGACGGCACCGAGCGCATCTGTTCCACCGCCATTCGCGATGCCTTGCGCGGCGGTGATGTCACGCAGGCCTCCGAGTTCCTGGGCCGCGAATTTTCCGTGACCGCCGTGGTTGAGCGCGGTGCGGGCCGCGGCGGCAGAGAACTGGGGTACCCCACCGCCAACCAGTACGCAGCCGACACCGATGCCGTGCCGGGTGACGGGGTCTACGCCGGATGGTTCACGGTTCTGCCCGAGCACGATGAGTATGAGGGGGCGGACGGAGCCGACGGCACCAGAAACGGGGACGGCGTCTCGGGTTCCAGCGCATCCCTCGGTCCTATCGTGGGCGATATGGAGCCGGGGATTCGTTACCCCGCGGCGATCTCTGTCGGCACGAATCCCACGTTCGGCGACCACCGCCGCAGCATCGAGTCCTTCGTCCTCGACCGCGACGCCGACCTCTACGGGCGCACGGCGCGGGTCGAATTCATCGCCAAGGTGCGCGACATGGTCAAATTCGACTCCGTGGACGAGTTGCTCGAGAACATGGCCCGCGATGTCGCCCGGGTCCGGCAGATCCTTTCCTAGACTTCTGGCGCCGCAGGCGTCTAGAGGGGGGTGAACGGTGCCGAGCGGGTCCAAACGTTGCCAAACGGAGCCGAAAGGTGCTGAAGGGCTAGGGTGGTGTGCCATGACCCGCAAAATGATTCTTGATCTGGATACCGGCATCGACGATGCCCTCGCTCTCGCATACGCGCTCGGTTCGGAGGAAGTCGACCTGATCGGCGTGACCGGCACGTACGGCAACGTCTACGTGGAGACCGGTGTGCGCAACACCCTGGCCATCCTCGAGTTGTTCGGCCGCACGGATATTCCGGTGTACGCCGGCCCGGGCCACGCGAGCGCCAAGGACTCCTTCGAGGTCTTGGAGATTTCTGAGTTCATCCACGGCAAAAACGGTGTCGGCGAGGCGGAGCTGCCCGAGCCGCAGCGCGCGGTGGAGCCGAAGTCCGCCGTGGACTTCCTCGTCGAGTCGGTGGAACAATACGGCGACGAACTGGTCATCGTCCCCACCGGCCCGTCCACCACGATCGCCGCTGCCGCGAAAGTGAGCGATACCTTCGCAGAGAATGCCCACATCGTCATGATGGGCGGCGCACTGACTGTGCCGGGCAACGTGTCCCCGTGGGCGGAAGCAAATGTCAACCAGGACCCCGAGGCCACCGACGCCATCTTCCGCCGCCTCAAAGACATCACCATGATCGGTCTGGATGTCACTCTCCAGACGCTACTGACTGTCGAGGAGACCGCGGAGTGGGAGGCGTTGGGCACCCCGGGCGGCGACTTCCTGGCAGCTGCGACGAACTACTACATCGACGCCTACAAGACCACGGCGCCGCACCTGGGCGGCTGCGGCCTGCACGATCCGCTGGCCGTCGGCGTGGCCATCGATCCGAGCTTGGTGGGCACCCTGGACATCAACCTCAAGGTCGACACCGAAGGCGAGACCCGCGGCCGCACCATCGCCGACGAGACACGGCTTAACGACGACGAGACGACCGCCAAGGTCGCCGTCAGCGTAGAAAAGCAGCGCTTCCTCGAAGAATTCATGCGTCGCCTCACCGGGCTCGCCGCCGACACCGACTAATCGTGCGAATAGCGTTGACCGCGTTCCTAACAGTGACCGTCTGACATTGACCGTCGGACATTGACCGTCGGACAGCGAGCGACTTACGGCGATAGCGACCGCCCAGCGGTGACGGCCTCCGCAAACGTGGGCGCTCACCGCGATTAGTGCGATTAGTAGTCGACGGACTAGGTGCGCTAACATGACTATCTCGGTAACGGCCCCCTGCGCTGCACCAGCAGGCAGGGGAACAACTGTGGTTCGCAGCAGTCGCCGACACCGCTCCCTATGAACGGGGAGATCCGCAGAATGCGAACTGAAATAACCAAGGAGAAGAAAAATGGCTTTGACCAATGAGAAGAAGGCAGAGATCCTCAAGGAGTACGGTCTGCACGAGACCGACACCGGCTCCCCGGAGGCTCAGGTCGCACTGCTCACCGAGCGCATCAACAACCTCACCGAGCACCTCAAGGACCACAAGCACGACCACCACTCCCGCCGTGGTCTGCTGCTGCTCGTCGGCCGCCGCCGCGGTCTGCTGAAGTACCTGCGCGAGAACAATGTTGAGCGCTACCGCGATCTTATTTCGCGTTTGGGTCTGCGCCGCTAGGCCAGCGTCGAAAAGCGTAAAACGACGGTCACCGGATAGCCGGTGACCGTTTTTTCATGCCATTTTGTTTAAACTTCGGTGAATGATCTGCGTCACGTAGTGTTCATGTGTGCAGTTCAGTCCCATAATTAGGGCTGAGAAAACGCTGTGGAGGCTGAGAGCTTTCCTAGCGCGATCGGCCGCTAAAGGGAATACTTCAGCGTATGTCAACCGAGCTGATCCTGCTGCTGATCATCATTGTTACTGCGCTAGCTTTCGACTTCACCAACGGGTTCCACGACACTGCGAACGCCATGGCGACCTCGATTGCAACTGGTGCCCTGAAGCCGAAGACCGCCGTGATCCTCGCCGGTGGCCTGAACTTCGTTGGCGCGTTCCTCTCCATTGAGGTGGCTAAGACGGTCGCCAACGGCATCGTCAAACTCGAAGAGTTCGATCTCAACGACCCCGTTCAGGCCGATACGTTGCTACTCATCGTTTTCTGCGGCCTGATCGGCGGTATTCTCTGGAACCTGTTCACCTGGTTGTTCGGCCTTCCGTCGTCCTCCTCTCACTCTCTGTTCGGCGGTCTGATCGGTTCCGCGATCGGCGCAATGGGCTTTGGTGGCGTGCTGTGGAACGGCGTGCTGGACAAGATCATTGTTCCGGCGCTTGCAGCTCCGGTCGTCGCCGGCTTGGTGGCGGCGTGCGGTACGGCGGGTATCTACTACTTCACCTCCCAGCTGCGCGAGAAAGAGCGTGACGACTATTTCCGTTGGGGTCAGATCGGCTCCGCTTCCTTGGTTGCTCTCGCACACGGCACCTCCGATGCCCAGAAGACGATGGGTGTTATCTTCCTCGCTCTCGTTGCCACCGGCCACCTCGAAGAGTCCGCCGACATGCCGATCTGGGTCACCTTCGCGTGTGCGACTGCGATCGCCTTGGGAACGTACTCCGGCGGCTGGCGCGTGATCCGCACCCTGGGCAAGGGTCTTGTCGAGATCTCCTCCCCGCAGGGCATGGCAGCTGAGACTGCCTCTGCGGTGATCATCCTGTCCTCCTCCCACCTGGGTATGGCGCTGTCTACCACCCACGTCGCTACCGGTTCGATCCTCGGCACCGGCATCGGCAAGAAGGGCGCCGACGTCCGCTGGAGCGTGGCCGGCCGCATGGCTCTCGCCTGGTTGACCACGCTGCCGATTGCCGCATTTGTGGCAGGTGTCCTGTTCTGGGTCTCCGACAAGATCTCCAATGCTACGGGACCGATCGGTGGCGCACTGTTCGCCTTCGCGATCCTGGCTGCTCTGGTCCTCTACATGCTGCACCGTGCCCGCCAGAACCCGGTTCACTCTGGCAACGTCAACGACGACTGGGACAGCAACGGCGGTTCCGACGAGGCGGAGGAGGGCTCCCGTGATGCCGACGAGTCCGGCCGCGAGAAGGTCGGTGCCGGTGCGCGTGCATCCCAGCACGGCCGCCGCGACTCCGGTGAACCCGCTGACTTCGTGGACACCACTCGGGGCTACGCGAACTTCAAGGACCTTCCGGGCGATGCCGCCCAGGACATGCGCAAGTAATCAACGGCTACCAGAAATTTTCAAGGAGTATTCGACATGGACTTGCTTCAATCTCTCTTCCAGGTCACGCTCGGCGGCCTGATTCTCGGTGCCGGGTTGCCCATTCTGTTCGCGCTGGGTGTGCGTTACGCGGTTCCCCACAAGGATTCCTCCGATGACAGTGCACCGAACAAGGTGTTGGCGTGGGTGTTCTTCGGCATCATCATCATCGCTTTGATCATCGGCATCTTGTGGATCGGTCAGGGACGTATCCAAAGCACTTTCGGAGTCGATCTCTTCGGCACCGGTGGCGAAGGCGTCTAAGAGCACGAGATACACGGCACACCCGACGTACGCGACATACGCGTCACTGGCTTGGGTGCGCCGTTTGTAGTCGTTGTAGTCGCGGTCGCGCTGCGTGTACGTTCCGCTCAACACTAGTGAGTTATGAACACAAGGTGAACATGAGGTAAATTTCCTTTTCGTTAATCGCAAGCGAACGATTCGAACGAAAGGAGCACCATGAAAATCACCAATATGTTCCGGCACCCCGTTGACGCCACCGCGCTCGGGGTGTTGGCGCCGGTGAAGGACCGAGTACTAACAGGTGGCGTCGGCGCTCCGGATGTTGTCGCGTATCTGATCGACATGGGGCAGACGCCAGCATCGGCGGGCGTAGCCATGAACGCGTTCACTGAAGTGATGCGCCACCGCCCGTCTTCCGGGGAACTCGACGAGGTGATGCACGAGCTGTCATCTGTCGGTCTGGCTGCCTAGCCATTAGCAGCCGCCCCGTGCCGCTTACGGCCCGAGTGTCCAATTCAACCACAACCAGGTTGAACTGGGCATTTTTCTATGTCTGCTGGTAGCATGCCTGGGTGTTGTATCTGGAAACCATCAACGGCGGCACCGATGATCGCCACATGAACGAGACCCACGGAAAGGGATCTGTTGAGCAAGTACGAAAAGCACACCCCGGACAATTCCGTCGAATTCAACATCGACGAGGATTTCGGAATCATTGACGCGGTGGCCATCCTGGATAATGGAGACTTCGGCGAGCGCACCGTCCGGTTCGAGACCGGCCAGCTGGCGCGCCAGGCCGACGGCTCAGTGACGACGTACCTCGACGACGAGACGATGCTGCTGGCAACCACCACGGCCTCGAACCATCCGCGCGAAGGCTTTGACTTCTTCCCGCTCACCGTCGACGTTGAAGAGCGTATGTACGCTGCCGGCAAGATCCCGGGCTCGTTCTTCCGCCGCGAAGGCCGTCCGTCAACGGAAGCCATCTTGGCATGCCGTCTGATCGATCGCCCGCTGCGCCCGACCTTCGTCAAGGGTCTGCGCAACGAGGTTCAGGTCGTCATCACCGTGATGAGCTGGGATCCGGAGGAGTACTACGACGTCGTGGCCATCAACGGGGCCTCGGCAGCCACGCAGCTGTCGGGTCTTCCGGTCTCCGGCGCTGTCGGTGGTGTGCGTATGGCTCTCATCGCCGACGACGACCACCCGAACGGTCAGTGGGTCGCGTTCCCGAACCACGAGCAGCACGAGCAGGCCGTCTTCGAGATGGTTGTCGCCGGCCGCATCGTGGAGAAGAAGAAGGGCCGCAAGAAGGTCGAGGACGTCGCGATCATGATGGTCGAGGCGGGTGCAGGGGGGAACGTCGTCAAGCTCGTTGAAGAAGGTGCACCTGCGCCGACCGAGTTCACGGTCGCGGAAGGCCTCGAAGCCGCGAAGCCGTTTATCAAGACCCTGTGCGAAGCTCAGAAGGGCCTCGCAAAGCGCACCGCGAAGGAGACCCAGGAGTTCCCGCTCTTCCCGCCGTACAGCGACGAGATTTTCGACGCAGTGGAGAAGAAGGCCTCCAAGAAGCTCTCTAAGCTGCTCACCATCAAGGGCAAGGGCGAGCGCGACGACGCCACTAACGCCTACATGGAGGAAATCGAAGCGGAGCTGCTTGATTCTCTGCCCGTCGAGGAGGATGAGGACGCGTCCAAGCAGATCCGCGCCGCGTATAACGCCGTGATGAAGCAGATCGTGCGCAACAAAATCCTCACCGAGGGCTTTCGCATCGACGGCCGCGGCGTCACCGACATCCGCGACCTCGAGGTCGAAGTCGAGCTGGTTCCCCGTGCCCACGGCTCCTCGCTGTTCGAGCGCGGAGAAACTCAGATCCTGGGTGTGACCACTCTGGACATGCTGAAGATGGAGCAGCAGCTGGATTCGCTCCACCCGGAGACCTCCAAGCACTACATTCACCACTACAATTTCCCGCCATATTCCACGGGTGAAACGGGCCGCGTCGGTTCCCCGAAGCGCCGCGAGATCGGCCACGGTGCTCTCGCCGAACGTGCTCTTGTGCCGGTCATTCCGCCGAAGGAGGAGTTCCCGTACACGATCCGCCAGGTTTCCGAGGCGTTGGGGTCGAACGGCTCGACCTCCATGGGCTCTGTGTGCGCCTCGACCCTGTCGCTGTACAACGCCGGTGTTCCGCTGGCTGCGCCGGTCGCAGGCATTGCCATGGGCCTCGTCTCCGGCGAAGTCGACGGAGAGACCAAGTACGTCGCTCTGACCGACATCCTGGGTGCCGAGGACGCATTCGGCGACATGGACTTCAAGGTGGCAGGCACCTCCGAGTTCATCACCGCTCTGCAGCTGGACACCAAGCTCGACGGCATCCCGTCCGATGTCCTGGCCAATGCCTTGAAGCAGGCGAAGGATGCCCGAGAGACCATTCTGGACACGATGGCCGAGGTCATTGAGGGGCCGGACGAGATGAGTCCGCTTGCCCCGAAGATCACCACCGTCCAGGTCCCCGTGTCCAAGATCGGTGAGCTCATCGGCCCGAAGGGCAAGACCATCAACCAGATCACCGAGGACACCGGTGCAGATGTCTCCATCGAGGAAGACGGCACGGTCTATGTCGCCGCCGCTACCGGGGAAGCTGCGGACGCGGCAATCGAGAAAATCAATTCCATTGCTAACCCGCAGCAGCCGAAGGTCGGGGAGCGCTACTTGGGCACTGTTGTGAAGACAGTTGCTTTCGGCGCGTTTGTGTCGCTGACTCCGGGGCGCGATGGGCTGGTTCACATCTCCAAGCTGGGCGGAAACAAACGCATCGAGAATGTCGAGGACGTGGTCAACGTCGGCGACAAGATCGAGGTGGAGATCGCCGACATCGACAACCGCGGCAAGATCTCGCTCGTCCCAGTCAACGAGGATGAAGACAACGAGTAAACAAAGCTTCTCGACGACAGCACCCATCTCACCGCCATCGTCCCGGTGGGACCCGCGGGTGTGGCACCGCAAGGTGTCGCGTCCTGTGTCGGTGTGGATGGGTGTGTTCGTTCTCGTCGGCCTTGTGCACACCCTGGTGCCTGAGCCGCGCGTTCTGCTGATCCACATTTTCACGCTGGGCGTTCTGACGAATTCCATCGTGGTGTGGTCGCAGAACCTCACCGAACGTTTCCTCCAGCAGAAGCTGCCGGACTCAGCGCGGCCGGCCCAATTGCTACGGTCCCGTGTCCTCAACGCCGGAGTCGTGGCTGTTTTGCTCGGCCACCTGTTCAGCGGCGCTGGTTGGCACTGGATCATTCTCTGCTTCGGCGCAGCACTCGTCGTGGGGGCAGTGGGGTGGCATGCGGTAGGCGTCGCTAAGCAAATTGCTTCGACGGATCCTGCGAAGCGTTTCCGCCCTGGCGTGTGGGGGTACGTGGCTTCTGGCGCGTGCCTTGTTCTCGGCGGGTGTTTTGGCGCCGCTCTAGCGCTGGATTTGCGCGGCGGCTGGCAGCAGCGTGTTTTGCTGGCTCACCTGCTTGCGAATATCGGCGGTTTCGTCGGCTTCGCGGCGATGGCCTCGCTTGTCGTGCTGCTGCCCGCGATGTGGCGGATGAAAGCTATGCTCACGTACCCGCGCGCCGTATTCGGCGTGATGGGCGCGGGTCTTTTCGCTGCCATCGCCGGGGCGCTATCCAACAGCGGTCTCCTTTTAGGAATCGGGGTGCTCGTGTACGCGGCAGCGTGGGCGTGGGCGCTGCAAACGTGGTTCGCGGGAGCGCTGTCCACCTCCTGGCGCGAACGCGTCACGTACCCGAGCTTGTCCGCGCTGCTCGCCATCGCATGGCTCGTGGCATCGCTCGTCGCTTTCGGCACGTCCGCATTGCTTATTGACGGCTACCTCGACGCCCTTTCTCTTCCTACCCTTCCACTTCTCGCCGGGTTCGCCGCGCAGCTTCTCATTGGAACGATGAGCTACCTCATGCCCACGACGATCGGTGGTGGCCCTGCTGCGACGCGGGCGGGCCTGGCGGAGCTGAACCGCGCGGGCGTTGTGCGCGTGATCGTGTTCAACGCCGCTCTGCTCGGCTGGCTCTTCGCGCCGTCGTCGATCGCGCGCATCGTGTGCAGCATCGTTGCGTGCGCGTGCCTCGTCGCGTTCATTCCGCTGATGGTGCGCGGCGTGCGCGTCCAGCGTACGGTGATCATGGCGAATGCCGCCGCGCAGAAACAGGGAAGCTAGTCCGTCAACATGACGTCGTAGACCATGCCCCGGGATTTGTGCGAGGCCATGGTGCACCAGCCCTGAGTGTTGGTGGAATACGTGCCGAAATCGCGCACGACTGTTGTACCCGGCGCAATGATGCCTGAGTAGTGCGTACCGATCTTCAGGTCGTGGTTGCGGTCGTCATTGTTCGTGATTTTGAGCACGACCGGGGTCGAGGCGTTTACCTCTACACGCGCGGGAGAAAAGCGCATTCCTTCGATGGTCACTTCTTGGATCACCGGGCCGGATAGATCCCGCGCATCGCCGGCGCGTGCATGCGACACGAGAGCTCCTGCCACCGAGGCGATCACCAACAAAGCCACGACGGCCCACGCTGCTATATTGCTGCGTCGAGCCGAGGCAGTGCGTGGAGAAGTCATGATGCAAACCGATCGTTGGGCTATAGGCTGAACCTACGTGCTGAAAAGTACGTGACCCATTTTAGAAGTCCAGCTGAAAAGGTGTGACCAGTGCAGATCATCGAAGGTTTACAGGCATCTAAAACGGCAGATAACCAGCAGCGTGACCGGCCCCAATTGAAAGTGTTGGGCCGGCACGAAGGGGCTACTGTCGTGCGTCTGTCTTTTGAGGCAGGCGATGTCATGCCGGACCACAAAGCAGCCTGGCCAATCTTGGTTATTGGCCAAACTGGTCGGGTGGAGTTTTCAGCCGAGGGGGAAACTAAAATCGTGGAGCCGGGATGTGCGGTTCACCTCGGCGCGGGAATCGTTCATGAGCTGGTGGCACGAGAAAATGCGACGGTCACCTTGGTCATCCTTTCGGAATCGCATCAGGCGTAGCGCGCCAGTCTTAGTTTTGGAAGTCGACGACAAGACGCGTCGGCTCGTGCAGGATCTCGACCTTGTACGGGCGCTCGCTTTTCAGACCCACGACGTACTGGGAGGTCGCCTCGAAGGCGCCGCCGTTGTACACATCGACGATATTGCCACCGGTTAGGCCCAGGTTGGTGTTCGGCTTGTACTTCGCGTCCGGTGACATATCCGGGGCAGTTCCGCGGACAATCATCTCCAGCTTCGCGGCGCCGGGCACGTCGATGGGAAAGCCAGAGCCATCCTGGCGGGGGTCGTTGTTGTAACCGATGTGGTAGCGCGGTTCCCCGGTGCCCTCGAATTCGATGACGAGCCGGTCGAAACCGTCGTGGGAACCGACGCGGACATCGGTGGTGCGCAGCTCGCCGTAGCCGTCGCCGAATTTCTCGGTCGGCTCTGTGCTGAACCCGTCGGCAGCGGCAGCGGGATCCATCGCGGCCTGACGGGTCTGGCTGTCGGCCTCCGAGGCGTCGGAAGTGGTGGATTCCGTCTGCTTCTTAGCTTCGGTTGTCGACTCGGGCGTCTGCTCGGTCAGGGCAGGCTCAGCGACGTTGCCGCCTGCGCACCCAGCCAGCGTGAGTCCCGACGCGACGATAACTGCCGTTAACTGGAGTGACTTGAGTTTCATATGTTTCATCCTAGCTGGGGGAATGGCGCGAGGCGACTACTGACAGGCCGCTCGTCCGCGGAAGTGGGCCTCGCAGCGAGGTTTCGGCGGCGCGGTCACATGGCGGCGCTATGGTGGTTAGACAGATAACGAACGACTAACGAAACGTGCCGGTGCTCATACCGGCGGGAAGGTGGATCATGGCTATCAAGGTGGGAGTGCTCGGCGCCAAGGGCCGCGTCGGCTCAGCTGTGGTTGCAGGAGTGCGCGCAGCCGAGGATCTGGAACTGGTCGCCGAGGTCGCTGCCGGTGATTCGCTTGAATTGCTCGTGGAGAACGGGGCAGAGGCCGTCGTTGACTTCACCACTCCGGGTGTCGTGATGGCGAACCTGCAGTTCTGCATCGAGCACGGCATTCACGCTGTGGTGGGCACGACCGGTTTCGATGAGGAGCGCTACAACCAGGTCCGCGCATGGCTGGACGCCAAGAATGGGGGAGAGGACAACAGCGTCGGCGTCTTGATCGCCCCGAACTTCGCCATCTCCGCCGTGCTGGCCATGGCTTTTGCTCGCCAGGCGGCGCCATTCTTCGAATCCGCCGAGGTGGTTGAATACCACCACCCGAATAAGCTCGATGCGCCTTCCGGCACGGCGGTGAAGACGGCGCAGGGGATTGCGGAGGCTCGTCGAGAAGCGAATATGTCCGCAATGCCTGACGCCACGGAACAGGCTCTCGACGGCTCCCGCGGCGCTGACGTGGACGGGGTCAAAGTGCATGCTGTGCGCATGCAGGGCATGGTCGCCCACGAGGAAATCATCTTCGGCACGACGGACCAGTCGCTGACCATCCGCCAGGACTCCTACGGCCGCGAGTCCTTCGTGCCGGGAGTGCTGACTGGTGTCCGCCAGGTCGCCGACCACCCGGGGCTGACCGTCGGGCTGGACAACTACCTGGGTTTGTAAATGACGCAGAGTAGGACGTTGGATGTGCAGCTCGTCGCGGTGACTTCCTTCGCGGCGCCCGCTGATGTGGCGTGGGAGCAGGACCCGGCAGCCTCCGACGCGGAGGCGCTCGTCGAATTCGCGGGGCGCGCCTGCTACGAGACCTTCGACAAACCGAACCCGCACACGTCGAGCAATGAGGCGTACCTGCGCCACATTCTGGAGGTCGGGCACAACGCGCTGCTCGAGCACGCAACGGCGACCTTGTATATACGCGGCCTCTCTCGCGCGGCTGGCAACGAGCTCCTGCGGCACCGCCACCTGTCGTTCTCCCAGCTGTCTCAGCGCTTTGTTCCGGCGGGTGAGTCGGATGTGGTCGTTCCCGACGCGATCGCGGACGACGAGGATTTGACGCGCATGTTCCTCTCTGCCGTCGACGAGGCCAGGTTCGTTTACGAAGAGCTCCTGCAGGCGCTGGAAAGCAACCTCGATGCCGAGCCGAACGCGCTCCTGCGCAAGAAGAAGGCCCGCCAAGCGGCGCGTGCAATCCTGCCCAATGCGACCGAAACGCGCTTCGTGGTCACCGGCAATTACCGGGCATGGCGAGAATTCATCGCGGCGCGAGCAAGCGAGCATGCCGATTCGGAGATCCGCGAACTAGCCGTTGCCTGCCTGGAAATCTTGAAGAAACAAGCGCCCGCGCTTTTCGACGACTTCCTCATCAGCACGCTTGCCGACGGCTCCGTCATGGCCACCAGCCCCTACGCCGGATAGGGCTACACAGCTTAACGCGGAAGAGAATGTACCCTGTAAAACCATGGGCATTTCAACGAAGTCACAAACCGGTGCAGACGAATTCGGCACTGTCGGTATCGCAATGGTCACCCCGTTCGACCGCAACGGGGAGCTCGACCTGGAAGCCGGGCGAAAGTTGGCTGCCCACCTGGTCGACAACGGTGTCGACTCTCTCATCCTCGGCGGCACGACAGGCGAGTCGCCGACCACTTCCCCCGAGGAGAAGATCGCCCTGATCAAGGCGGTGCGTGAACAGCTCGGAGACCGGGTCAAGATCATGGCGGGGGCCGGCACGAACGACACCCGCTCCACGGTCGCCTTGGCCGAGGCATCGCGCGATGCCGGCGCCGACTCGCTGCTGGTGGTCACGCCGTACTACTCCAAGCCGTCCCAAGCTGGTCTACTGCAGCACTTCAGCGCAGTGGCGGAGGCAACGGATTTACCGATCTGTCTCTACGACATTCCGGGCCGCTCCGGCATCCCGATCGCCGGTGCAACGATCCGCGCCCTGGCGGAACTGCCCACCGTGAAGGCAGTGAAGGATGCCAAGGGGGACATGCTGGAAGCCACGGCGATTATCAACGAGACCGGTCTGGCCTGGTACTCTGGCGACGACGTCCTCAACCTGCCGTGGTTCTCCGTCGGCGCGACCGGGGTTATCTCTGTGATCGCCCACGCTGTTCCAGGTTTGATGAGAGAAATGGTGACAAGCTTCGAGGAAGGCGACCTCGCCCGTGCGCGGGAAATCAACGCCACCACCATGAACGTGCTTGCTCGACAGCAGGCAGCGCTTGGTGGAGTGACATTTGCAAAAGCAGCCCTGCGTCTGCAGGGCATTGAGGTCGGAGATCCCCGCCTGCCTGTCGTCCCGGCGGATGACAAGCAGATGGAGGCTCTCCGCCGAGACATGGAAAAGGCTGGAGTCCTATAAGCATGAACGAACCCCGCAATCGCTCCCGTAAAGTGACCCGCAAGGCGGGCCCGCCCGAGGCCGGAGACCAGCAACCGGTCTTCCAGGCCGCGGACACGCAACCCGGCGAGAGCGGGGGAAGCGGTTCTGCCGACGGGAATAGCGGAAGCAACAATAGCCGCGATAACCGGGACCGCCGCGTTAACCGGGATGAGCACGGTGACAACACCAACCGCGGTGGTGGTAAAAATAACCGCGGCGGCAATGGTAACGGCCACAACGGAAACGGCAACGGCGGAAACCGCGGTGGCAATGGAAACAATGGCAACGGGGGAAACCGTGGCCGGGGCCGTGGTCGCGGCCGCGGAGGCCGAGGAGGCGACAACCGCCGCAACCCGGTGAAGGGTATGCAGGGCGCCGACCTGACCAAGCGCCTGCCGGCACCGCAGAAGCCTCCTCAGAACGGTCTGCGCATTTACGCACTGGGCGGTATCTCCGAAATCGGTCGCAACATGACGGTCTTCGAATACAACGGTCGCCTGCTTATCGTGGACTGTGGCGTGCTCTTCCCGTCGTCCGACGAGCCGGGCGTGGATCTGATCCTGCCAGACTTCGGGCCGATCGAGAACAAGCTCGACAAGGTCGAAGCTCTCGTGGTCACCCACGGCCACGAGGACCACATCGGTGCGATCCCGTGGCTGCTCAAGCTGCGCCCGGACATTCCGATCTACTCGGCCAAGTTCACCAATGCGCTCATCGCCGCCAAGACGAAAGAGCACCGCCAGCGTCCGAAGCTGCACGAGGTCAACGCCAAGTCAGAGATCACGGTCGGGCCGTACAACCTGCGCTTCTTCCACGTCGGGCACTCCATTCCGGACTGTCTCGGTGTGGTGATCAAGACCGGTGCTGGCACCGTCTGCATGACCGGTGACGTCAAGGTCGACATGACCCCGTACGACAACAAGCCGACGGACCTCCCGGCGCTCGCCCGCTATGGCGACGAGGGCATTGATCTCTTCCTGTGCGATTCCACGAACGCTACCATCCCGGGTATTTCCGCATCTGAGGCCGGCATCGAGGAGACCCTCATCCGTCTGGTGCAGGCAGCCAAGCAACGCGTGGTGCTGGCGTCCTTCGCATCGAACGTGTCCCGCGTTCAGATGGCGGTCAACGCCGCTGTGGCATCCGGCCGCAAGGTCGCCTTCAACGGCCGCTCCATGATCCGCAACATGGAGATCGCCGAGAAGATGAACTTGCTGAAGGCCCCGAAGGGCACGATCATCCCGATCGAAGAAGCCGCCAAGATGGCACCGCACCGCGTCATGCTCATCACCACTGGTACGCAGGGTGAGCCGATGGCGGCCCTGTCCCGCATGTCCCGCCGTGAGCACCGCCAGATCACGGTGCGCGACGGCGACACGATCATTCTGTCGTCCTCGCTCATTCCGGGCAACGAGGAAGCAGTCTTCGCCGTGATCAACAACCTCGCTCAGATCGGAGCGAACGTGATTACCAGCGACGATGCTCACGTTCACGCCTCCGGCCACGGTTATGCCGGCGAGCTGCTGTTCCTCTACAACATGGCCCGCCCGCGCAACGCGATGCCTGTCCACGGTGAGTGGCGTCACCTGCGCGCTAACAAGGAACTCGCTATCGCGACGGGTGTCAAACCGGAGAACACTGTTCTGGCTCAGAATGGTGTTGTCGTCGACATGGTTGACGGCAAGGTAAAGGTCGCCGGCCAATACCAGGTGGGCAACCTGTATGTCGACGGCACCACGATGGGCGACGTTGACCCGGATGTGCTCGCAGACCGCACCAACTTGGCTGCCGGCGGCGTTATTTCCATCACCTGCGTTATCGATGACCGCACCAGCCGCCTCATCGACCGTCCGGCCGTTTCCACCACGGGTCTTGTCGATGATGACCGTGGTGTCCTGCCTGACCTTGTCGAGCTGGTGGAGAACACCATGTTTGATCTGGCGGCTGAGGGCGAGAACGACCCGTACCGTATGGTGCAGCAGATCCGCCGCCGCGTCTCCCGCACGATCGAGCAGAAGTATAAGCGCGAGCCTGTCATTCTTCCTACGGTGGTTCCGATGAACGCCGACGACACCGCGCCTCTGAGCAACGAGGATGTTGAGGCTTCGCGCGAATCCCTTTAAGGATTGAAGTTAGTCCCGCGTCGAGAGCGTTTAGAGCTCACCGGCTCACAGGCCCCAGCCACGCTAGGCTGGGGCCCATGTCGTTTCAGCAAAGAGAACGCGAGAATCTGGCCGAACTGCTTCTCGACGCCGGGCCGGACGCGCCGACCCTGTGCGATCGTTGGACCACGGCTGACCTTGCCGCGCACCTGTATCTCCGTGAGCGCAAGCCGCATTTGGCGGGAGGGTACTTCCTGCCCCCGTTAGCGTCAGTGACGGAACAGGCTCAGCAGAAGATAAAGCGCCGTCCGTACTGCGACGTCGTCCAAGAATGGGCTGCGGGCCCGCCTGTCTTTCTGAAGCTTCTGGACAAGAAGCTGAATCTGGCCGAGCATTTCATCCACCACGAGGATGTCCGACGCGGCGGGGGAGAGGTCGCTCCGCGAGCGTTCTCGCGTGCCGTGGAGAGCGAACTGATGAATGCTGTGAAAATGATGGGTTTTCTTGCCCTGGGGAGCTCGGATGCACCGGTTGTTCTCACCCCGCCAAACCATCCCCCGGTCGCGCTCGGGGGGAAGCGCGGTGTCGCGGATCAAGGAGACCGGGTCGTGCGGGTCAGTGGTGAGCCTGGAGAGCTGTTGCTCTGGGTCTCGGGACGCGATGCCGTTGAGGTGGACATCGCGGGCGATGACAACGACATCACCAACGTCAAGCGTCAACTCTAGACTCGGTGAAAATCAGGTGTGCTGGTGTGGCGCATGTGACTTAAGGTGCGCCTGGACATTACAGTTGTGGCCATGTCTGTCATGAGTACCCAGCGCCGCCAGAAAGGCCGTTCAAAAACCGGGCCGAAAAGTCGCGATACCCGCTCGACGAACGGGTACTCGCGGACGTCCGGATCTGGAACGACCGTCGCAGCCGACTCCGCTGATGAGCGCGTCGGCTCTGCTGTTGGCGCAGTCGGCCGTGGCGTGGGCAACGCCGCGCGCGAAGTGACAGGAGCGTTCTCTGCTGTGGGCCGCAAGACCGGTTCACACAAGCGCCGCGACGACAATCTGGTTGACGGTGCGCCCGAGGCTTCGGGCCAGCGTCGGCGCCGGAAAGCAGTGTCTCAGGAAGAAGACCAGGAGACTTACGTGACTGATGACACTGAACGTCCCGATGACACCTATGACGATTTAGGCGAGGACAACGGTTCCGGAAACGGCCGGCGGGCTGACGCCATTGGTCTTGTGCTAATCGGCCTTGCAGCTGTTCTCGGTGCGTCTGTGTGGCTGGATATTGCTGGCCCAGTGGGCGCCGCTATTGCGAGCGGAGTGCACTGGATCATCGGCGCTGGCGCACTTGTCCTTCCGGTGGTGCTCGTCGGCATTGCTATTGCTGTCATGCTCGGCCTGGGAGGTAGTTCTTCGGAACGCGCGCACAGTGGCGCGGGGCTGACGATCATTGCTGTGTGCATGCTCGGATTGATCCATATCTTCGCTGGATCTCCAAGCAGCTGGGCTGATCGTAAGGTCGCTGGTGGGGCGATCGGCGCGGTCGTCGGTGGTCCGCTGAGCACCGGTTTCACTCCTTATGTGGCTGTCCCGTTGCTCGGCTTGGTGATTGTTTATGCGGCTTTGCTGGCCACGGGTATCACCGTTCGCGAGTCCTTTGATTATATCCGCAATGTGATCCGTGGAATCGCGTCTAATGCGCAGACCCCGGATCCAGTCGCGGACGAAGGCGAACTCGACGAGGGTGACCCGGAGGACATGTACGGCCATGTCGAAAGCGACTTGGACGACATAGCGGAGGGGCGTGAACGCCGTCCGCGGGAGCGCATCCAGGGCCAGAACCGTGGACAGGTCCGCCCGGCGGCGCGTGCGCGAACGCCGATGGACAATTACCCGGTCGACGAGCAAGCCGATGACCCGACGCTTTTCGACGCCCCCGCGATGCCCGCGCCCCGTCGTTCCCGTCGTCGACCCGCGGCTGCCAACGAGACTCGAGCGATGTCCCGCCCAGCTGCGGCAGAGTTTGCATCCGCTGGCGAGGATCAAGCTGCGGGCGACCCGCCCATGGCCGAACTGCGCGTGGGAGACCAATTCGCTGACGCCAAGTTCGCGGACGCACCAAGCGCGGAACCGCAATTCACCGAGGAAATGCCGGCGAGTTCCGCCGAGCGCCCGGGCCTTAAGAATCCAACGGAATTCGCCGTTCCGAAGTCTGCCGCCCAGAGGCCGTCTGACACCGCGCCGATCCCTGTTACGCGTGCTCCGCAAAAACCCGCAACGCCCGAAGAATCCGGCGACAACGCTGGCAGCGCTGGTGCCGGTGCGGGCGCTTCCGCCGTTGCCGGTGCTGGTGCTGGCGCTGGTGAGCCCGGCGATGCCGTGACACAGGCGATGCAGGCGCGCGACGAGATGCGAAGGCAGATCGCCGCGCGCTCCGGGATCGACGCGTCCGCTATTCCAGCATCCACTCCGAATTCGGAGAAAGAGAAAGCGCAGAGGGCCGCAGGCGATACCGCAGCACCTGCCGCTCGGGTTCCGGAGACGGAGACGGACTACACGCTGCCGTCGACAAGCTTGCTCATTCCGGGCAACGCCCCGAAGACGCGCACCGAGGCGAATGACCGGATGATCGAGGCAATCACCGACGTCTTCGAGGAGTTCAAGGTTGACGCCGCAGTGACCGGCTTTTCGCGCGGGCCGACAGTGACACGCTATGAGGTCGAGCTCGGCCCGGGCGTGAAGGTTTCCAAGATTACGAACCTGCAGTCGAACCTTGCCTACGCGGTGGCCACCGACAACGTGCGTTTGCTCACCCCGATTCCGGGCAAGTCCGCCGTAGGTATTGAGGTGCCCAACGCCGACCGCGAGATGGTGCGCCTGCGCGACGTGCTCGATGCACCAGCGGTACGCAGTGAGCGGGACCCAATGCTCATCGGCCTGGGCAAGAACATCGAAGGCGATTTCGTGTCGGCGTCCGTACAGAAGATGCCGCACCTGCTCGTGGCGGGTTCGACCGGTTCCGGTAAGTCTGCATTCGTGAACTCCATGCTTGTGTCTCTACTCACCCGTGCGACGCCGGAGGAGGTCCGCCTCATTCTCGTCGACCCGAAGATGGTCGAGCTGACTCCGTATGAGGGGATTCCGCACCTGATCACGCCGATCATCACTCAGCCGAAGAAAGCGGCGGCCGCCCTGCAATGGCTGGTCGAGGAGATGGAGCAGCGCTACATGGACATGAAGTCCGCGCGCGTGCGCCACATCAAGGACTTCAACAAGAAAGTCCGCTCCGGGGAGCACACGGCACCGCTCGGTTCCGAGCGCGAGATGCGCCCTTACCCGCTCATCGTTTGTGTGGTCGACGAGCTCGCCGACCTGATGATGACGGCGCCGAAGGAGATCGAGGACTCCATCGTGCGTATTACCCAGAAGGCCCGCGCGGCAGGCATCCACCTTGTCCTGGCCACCCAACGTCCATCCGTGGATGTGGTCACCGGCCTGATCAAGACGAATGTGCCGTCGCGTCTCGCATTTGCCACGTCATCGCTGACCGACTCCCGCGTGATCCTGGACCAAGGCGGCGCCGAGAAGCTCATCGGCATGGGCGACGCTCTGTTCATTCCGCAGGGTGCCGGAAAGCCGCAGCGTCTGCAGGGCGCCTTCGTTTCGGACGAAGAAATCCAGGCGGTCGTTGAGGCCGTCAAGGAACAAGGCGAGCCGCACTACACCGAGGGTGTCACCGAAGAGAAAGCTCCGGACAAGAAGGAGATCGACGAGGAAATTGGCAAGGACATGGACGACCTCCTTGAGGCTGTCGAACTCGTCGTCACCTCCCAGCTCGGCTCCACCTCGATGCTGCAGCGCAAACTGCGCATCGGCTTCGCTAAAGCTGGCCGCCTCATGGATCTCATGGAGTCCCGCGGTGTCGTCGGCCCGTCCGAGGGGTCCAAGGCGCGTGAGGTGCTGGTCAAGCCCGAGGAGCTTGAGACCATCCAGTGGATGATCAAGGGCGCGGACCCGGCCGAAGCACCCAAGGAAGTGCTCGAAGAGCAAGAGCTTGACGACGCCTCCCCCCCCCACCCCAGCCCCGATTCCCCCGGGGAGGCTGCAGACACCCAGACAGTGAAAGCCACCTACAACCCGACCGGCGGGGCTTTCTAGGGTGCCGCGGGAAAAGTCGCTGCGGGTGTCTGTCCTCCTCTTCGAGGACGTCGAGTTGCTCGATGTTGCCGGCCCCGTCGAAGTCTTCTCTAAAGACGCCGCGATCGAGGTGGAGCTTCTTTCACCTGACGGTGCGCCGGTGACGTCCTCCCAAGGAGTGACCCTCGGAGTCGACGGGGTTTACGAGGCCAAGACGGGGGAGGTGCTTTTCGTCCCTGGTGGGATGGGCACTCGACAGCTCGTCCACGACCAACCGTTTCTAGGGCACTTGAGGGAGCTGTCCGCCTCGTCAACGACTCTCATGTCTGTGTGCACGGGGTCGGCGCTTTTGGCTGCCACTGGTCTTTTGGACGGCTACGCCGCCACGAGCAATAAGAGGGCCTTCGAGTGGGCGGCGGGCTTAGGTAACAAGGTTGAATGGCGTCGTGCGTCACGGTGGGTTCATGATCGTGACCGCTGGACATCCTCAGGAGTGTCTGCCGGTATCGATATGGCCGCCGCTTTCATTGCAGACCTCAGGGGAGTCGAAGCTGTTAAAGAAATAGCCGATGCGATTGAGCTCCGACTCAATCTCGATCCCGACGATGACCCCTTTGCCGTGTGAGTTTCAAATTTGCCGATGGCGCGCGCCCTAGGGGCCCGGGCTGTGACCTCTGATCGGTCCGATGCGTCCGCCCAGCGGGCTTGGCCGATTAGCCTGTCCTGCAAACCCAACTAGCTGGGTTTGTGAAAAAAGCGAGCCGAGGCGGCTGATTCGGGTCGCGGTGAACGGGGTCGGGGCGGGGGCATGCCCGTGTGAGGCGGGTCGAGGTGCGAACACGAGACCACGATCAAGTAGTGTTGCTGTTTGTTGGAGGGGAGTACCCCATATTCAGCTTTGATCGTCAACACGGTTACCCGCACCACGCCGAATCACGTATCTGGGTGGGGTGGGTCCCGGTCGGGCTGGCCTGAACGTCGATAAGCGGCGCAGGCGGGGGAGACCTCTGGTTAATTGTCATCTCAACCGGAGGTCTCATCATGCATGTTCCTGTGACTATTTGGCTGCTCACGTCGGTGGTCATCCTGGGCTTCTTCGTCTTCGACTTCGTTTCCCACGTGCGCACCCCGCACGAACCGACCATGAAGGAGTCGGGCGGCTGGGCACTGTTCTACATGACCATGGCCTGCGTCTTCGGCGGCATCGTGTGGTGGCTGTGGGACGGTGAGCACGCGGTCCAATTCTTCACCGGTTACATCACCGAGCTGTCGTTGTCGGTGGACAACCTCTTCGTGTTCGCGCTGATCATGGGCACATTCAAAATTCCGCGTGCGTACCAGCAGAAGGTGCTGCTCATCGGTATCGTGATGGCCCTGATTTTCCGGCTCATCTTCATCCTGCTCGGCGCGGTGATCATTTCAGCGTGGGCGTGGGTGTTCTATATTTTCGCCGCATTCCTCATCTACACCGCGATCAAGCTGGTCTACGACGAGGCGACGGACCAGGACGACCCGGACCCGAACGACATGTTCGTGGTCAAGACCCTGCGCAAAGCCATCCCTGTGACCGAGTCGTACCACGGCGACCGGTTGTTCTCCGCCACCGAGGCTGGCAAGAAGGCGGTCACCCCTCTGTTCGTGGCGCTGCTGTCCATCGGCTTCATCGACGTGATGTTCGCTTTCGACTCCATTCCGGCGATCTTCGGCATCACCACTGAACCGTTCCTGGTGTTCACCGCCAACGCTTTCGCGCTGCTTGGCTTGCGCCAGCTCTACTTCCTGCTCAATGGCCTGCTGGACAAGCTCGTCTACCTGCCGTACGGCTTGGCCATCATCCTCGGCTTCATCGGCGTGAAGCTTCTGCTGCACGCGCTGCACGAGAACAACCTGCCGTTCATCAACGGCGGCGAGGGCTTTGACGTGCCGGAAATCGGTACCGTCACCTCGCTGCTGGTCATCGTGGGCACGCTCATCATCACAGCGATTGCGTCGATGCTCAAGGAGCGTCAGATGGTGAAGAACGGCGAGAAGGATCCGGAAGGCCCGAAGTACCATATCGACTACGATGACCACGGCAACCGGCGCAAGGTAGACAATCACGGCAACCACCTCGAGTGGGTGGATGATCCGGCCACATCCGGCAAGGGCGACCACACCGCCACCGGCTCACGGGAGACGGATCACCTCGACGTCGCCCGCGGCGGCGGGAAGGATTAGTCCCAGACGTTGATGACCGGGGTCCACTCGCGGAAGTCCCGGTCGGCTAGGGCGCCGGCGGCGAGGTAGGGGTCGTCGGCAAGCAATGCTTCCGCGTCGGCCTGGGTGGCGCCGTCAGCAAGGCGCACGATAATTACGGATTGCTTGTCGCCAGCGAATGGCCCGGCAGCGATAACGTTTCCCGCTTCTTTGAGGCCGGTGATGAAGTCGCGGTGTGCGGGGCGCGTCTGCGCGATGAGATCTTTCTCGCCATATGTGTACGTGACAATGAAATAGGTCATGGGCGCGAAGTCTAGCGTGCGAAGCGGGTATGTAGGGTTGAGGGTGTGAACGCTCCGACCCAGCAAAAGCCGTCGAACTGGAATCTGCCCAACTTTTTGACTTCGCTGCGTATTTTGTTCATTCCAGTCTTCGCGTGGCTGGTGCTCTCGGAGCGGTGGTGGTGGGCGTTCGGCGTGTTCGTCGCGCTGATGATCACGGACAAGCTGGACGGCGATATCGCTCGTTCTCGTGGGCTGGTGACGGATTTCGGCAAAATCGCCGACCCCATCGCGGATAAGGCGTTGATGATCACCGCCCTGGTTACGCTTAATATTGCAGGCCCGCTGCCGATCTGGATCACTGTCGTGATCATCGTCCGCGAGCTGGGTATCACTTTCTGGCGTATGGGTATGCTGCGGGGCGGCAAGGTCGTGCCGGCGTCCAAGGGCGGCAAGCTCAAAACCGTTTTGCAGTCTGTCGGCGTCGGCATGTACTTGTGCCCGTTGCCGGCATGGATGGATGTACCGACGTTGGTGGCCATGCTCATTGCTGTGGTCGTCACCGTGGTCACGGGTGTGCAGTACCTCGTCGACGGTGCCAAGGCGAACAGGACTTCGGCATGACACAGGGCACGCTTAGCGACGCCTCCGCAGCCGCCGATCTCGTCCGCACCCTCACGGCGCGCGGAGAGACCCTCGCGTTTTGCGAGTCCCTGACTGCTGGTTTGGCCAGCGCGAGTGTGGCGGAGGTGCCCGGTGCTTCAAATGTCTTGCGCGGTGGATTAGTCACATACGCGACGGACCTCAAGGTATCGCTGGCTGGCGTGCCGGAGAAGATTCTCGACAGGTACGGCCCCGTCTCCGCCGTGACTGCGCGGCACATGGCACGCGGCGCGCAGTCGGTGTGCAGCACCACGTGGGGTGTTGCGCTGACAGGTGTGGCAGGCCCTGACCCGCAGGACGGGCACCCCGTGGGCGAGGTGCACATCGCGGTCGCAGGCCCATCGCGCACCGTTTCACACCCAGCCGCCGAGATCCTAGCGGACGTGGCTGGAATCCCGGACTTCTCGCAGTTCGTTCAATTCGCGCTCGTGCCGGGTGCACATGAGCCAGTGCGGGTTCTTGTGGGGGAGCGTCAGGAGATCCGCGAGTACGCGGTGGCCGCGGCCATCGTTGCCGTGCTGCTTGAGAGCACGTCTGAAATCGAGCGGGAACAAAACGGAGGGGACAACCGTTGAACGACGTGATGGCAACTACAACGACGCTCAATTACCAGCCCGCCCACGATGCCCGCCCTGCGGATTCTGCTCCTGGCCACACCCCGGAAAACGCATCGGTCCGCGACAAGACTAAGGTGCGTGAACCACTCCTGCGGGAGGCTTTAGGGATGTCGTTGCGTGCGTTCCGCGCGGACAAAGGTGTGACGCTGCGTGAACTCGCAGCCGAAGCGAGCGTTTCCCCCGGCTACATCTCCGAGCTTGAGCGCGGCCGTAAAGAGGTCTCCTCCGAGCTCCTCGCTGCCGTGTGCGTCGCGCTAGACACCACCGTGTCGGAACTGCTGCTTGAAGCCGCTGCCAATCTGTCGCTCCAGGCGATGGAGGAGGAGCTGGCCCAGACCCCGCCGGCAGCTGCAGAGGTCTAGCTGGGCACCACACACGGTCTGCCGTGCTCCGCTACCATTGAACCGTTAGCGACGAATCACGTGACGTGGTGAAACTCCACGCTGTAGAAAGGCGATTTCCCGACCATGGCTAATCCGTTCACCAAATTCTGGAATTACCTGATGGCCCTCTTCGATAACAAGATCGAGGAGAACGCAGATCCGAAGATTCAGATCGAGCAGGCGATCGGTGAGGCGCAGCGCCAGCACCAGGAGCTCTCCCAGCAGGCTGCGGCCGTGATTGGCAACCAGCGTCAGCTGGAAATGCAGCTCAACCGTCGCCTGGCTGACGTGGAGAAATTGCAGGCGAACACCAAGCAGGCTCTGCAGCTCGCCGACAAGTCCCGCGCGGAGGGCGATAACGCCAAGGCGACCGAGTACGAGAATGCTGCCGAGGCGTTCGCCGCTCAGCTCGTCACCGCAGAGCAGGGCGTCGAGGACACCAAGGCGCTTCACGACCAAGCTTTGCAGCAGGCCGAGCAGGCTAAGCAGGCTGTCGAGCGCAACTCTATGAAGCTCCAGCAGCAGGTGGCTGAACGCTCGAAGCTCCTGTCCCAGCTGGAGCAGGCAAAGATGCAGGAGAAGGTCGCTGAGTCCCTGCAGTCCATGAACTCCATCACCGACGGTGCTTCCCCGAACTTGGAGCAGGTGCGCGAGAAGATCGAGCGCCGTTACTCCAACGCTCTCGGCCAGACTGAGCTTGCGCAGAACTCCGTCCAGGGCCGCATGGCTGAGGTCGAGCAGGCTGGCATCCAGATGGCTGGCCACAACCGCCTCGAGCAGCTCCGCGCCGAAATGGGTGGCCAGCTTGAGTCCGGCCAGAAGCCGGCAATTGAGAAGGGGAACTCTGCTTCGTCGAACGCTTCCGCCTCTACCGGCAACTACTCCGACGTGGACAAGGATGCCGTCGCTGCGCGCATGCGGGAGCTGCGCGGCGAACGCTAAACACCGTGACTTAGAAGCACGCTAGAAATCGACTCAATCCACTGCACCGCGTGCCATGAGTGCCTCGCCCGTAAGCTGGGCGTGGCGGACACTGCGGATGACAAGTGGCGTACCGAAGGCCAGGAGCGAGAGATTCGCACCCCTGGCCTTTCGCGCGTCCAATGACTCGTTCGCGGTGCCGAGAAGGACGGGGATCTGTCGGATTGTCAGCGCGATGGCCAAACTGACGGTGTCCACGGGTACTCCGATGCGCTCGAGTGGTGCCATACTCGATTCGAGGGCCTTCATGAGCGCCTCGATCGTGGTGGTCAGAGTGAACAGGCTGGCAGCCATAAGTGCGGCGATGAGCCCGAAGACGGTGGTGAGCATCTCCTCCAGGCCGCTTTGCCACCACAGAAACACGCCAATGAACGCCATGAAGGGAAGAATCGGTGCGACTTGGCGCAGAGCAGTCCGAAGCGGTATCCGTGCAACCGCATATAGGACCCCTACGCCAACCACCGCCACGAGCGAATGCCAGGGCTGGGACGGCAGCATGGTGATCAGGATGATGAACAGGAAAAGCACCGCGAATTTCTTGGCTGGCGAGGCCCGGTGGATCACCGTGGTTCCAGGGACGTAGACCCCCATGGGAAGTTCTCGGATACGCACAGTTACACACCCGATTCACCGGAGGCGTCGAGACGCTCCATCAGGTCGGTGTAGAACGCGATGGCATCGCTCGGTGGTCCGTCGAACGCCACGTCGCCGTCGTTCATGCATAAGACGCGGTCGAAATCCGTGAGCATGTCGATGTCGTGGGTGACCACGATGACTTGCTGCTCCAGCGACGTCAATTCTTGGATGATGCGGCGGCGATTACGCATGTCCAACAGCGTGGTGGGCTCGTCGGCGATAACGGTTTCGGGCTCGATCACCATGACGGCGGCCAGCGCGAGCATCTGCTTTTCGCCGCCGGATAGAGTGTGGGGCGAGTTCTCGGCGCGGTCGACAAGACGGAAGCGTTGGAGCATGTCGTCGACGCGCTCATTCACCTCGTCCTTGGGCAGTTTGAAGCGGCGCAGGGAGAACGCGATGTCGTCGCGCACCCGTGGCATGACGATCTGCGCCTCAGCGTCGGAGAAGATGAAGCCGACCTTCCGGCGAACGTCCCTGCCTTTCTTCGACACATCGAGACCGTTGTAGTGCACGGCACCGGAGGTAGGCTCGATGAGTCCGTTGACCAACCGCACCAGCGTTGACTTACCGGAGCCGTTGGATCCGATGATGCCGATACGCTGTTCGGTCAGCTCGAAAGTCTGCGGCTGAAGCACGACAGCGGAGTCGTAGGCGACGCTGGCGCGGTCGAAGGAGATAGTCGGCACAGTGCGAGGTTACTGGGTGCGGCGCAGCTGGGGGAAAGCAGAGTGAACGGCGAACGCGATCGCGACCATCACTGCGAGCTTGCCCATATCCGGCAAAATGAATGGCAGCTGCGCGGCAATGGCGGGACCTACATGCATGTCGGCGCGCCACATGAGGCCGAGTGTGCCGAAAAAGTACTGCAGGAACACAGCGACGATGCTGCCGAGAATGAGCATCCCGATCAGGGCTGCTTTGTTGTTCCGTGGTGCGCGGTACGTGATGTATCCGGCCGCGCCTGCTCCCAGGAGATAACCGAGCAGGTAGCCGATCGTTGGTCCCGAGAAAGCTTGAATCAGGGTGCGGCCACCAGCGAGCACAGGGAAAGCGACGCTGATGAGCAGAAAGAGGCCTGTTGCCAAGAAACCGCGGCGGCCCCCGAGGACCAGACCCGCCAAGATCGTCGCCGCGTTCTGCAGCACGATGGGTACGCCGGCTGATCCGACAGGGATGGCGACGAATCCGAGTACGGAAATCAGTGCGGCGAAGACCGCAATGTAGGCGATATCGGTGGCGACGCTCGTGCCGCGTGCGCCCGGAGTGTGCGTAGTTGTCATGGGGGAAACAGTAGCGCCCGGTTGAACGGTGTTCAATTGGGGTGGGGCGAGACGTCGATAAGCCAGCAAAGGCGCGCGTAAGGTGGGGCGCATGCGTTTGACGGAATTCCACCAACTCGTCGCGGACGAATTCGGCGACGCGAAAGGAAAGTGGGTCGTGTCCTCCCACGTTTTCCCCGGGGAGGGAAAAACAGCGGGCGAGCTTATCGACGCCGGTGTGGACCCCCGCATCGTGTGGGACCGCCTGTGCGACGCCTTCGACATTCCCGAAGGGCGCCGACTGGGTGTCGATCGGCCGAGTGAATGAAGTATTCGAACATTCGTGCGTGTATGTTTGAGGGTGGTGTCGCAAACCCCACTAGTGTGATTTCCAGTGAACGGGGAACCGGTCGCGGATGGGAACGGTCTAACTAGGCACTGCGTTAGGCGACCGATAGACAATCGATCGATAACACCGTCTGGTGGGACACCAGCGTCGCCCATCACGCCGACAATCGGTACAACACGCGAAACGAAAGGAACCACGCCATGGCAACGAAGAAGAAAGCTGCCTCCGCTGCGAATGACCGCCAAAACGCGCTTGACGCGGCAATGGCGATGATCGAGAAGGACTACGGAAAGGGCGCCATTATGCGCCTGGGCGACGAGAAGCGCCCGCCTATCCAGTCCATTTCCTCTGGCAACACCGCGATCGACGTGGCGCTCGGTATCGGCGGCTGGCCGCGGGGCCGCATCGTAGAAATCTACGGTCCGGAGTCCTCCGGTAAGACCACCGTGGCCCTGCACGCGATCGCACAGGCGCAGAAGGCGGGTGGAATCGCCGCATTTATCGACGCCGAGCACGCGCTCGACCCCGATTACGCCAAGAAACTCGGTGTGGATACCGATAACCTGCTGGTCTCCCAGCCGGACACCGGTGAGCAGGCACTCGAGATCGCTGACATGCTTGTGCGGTCCGGGGCGATCGACATGATCGTCATCGACTCTGTCGCCGCCCTGACTCCGAAGGCCGAGATTGAAGGTGAGATGGGCGACTCCCACGTCGGCCTCCAAGCGCGTCTCATGTCGCAGGCCCTGCGAAAGATGACCGGTGCCCTGTACAACTCCGGCACCACTGCGATCTTCATCAACCAGCTGCGTGAGAAGATCGGCGTCATGTTCGGCTCCCCGGAAACCACCACCGGTGGTAAAGCCTTGAAGTTCTACTCGTCTGTGCGCTGCGACGTCCGCCGCATTCAGACACTGAAGGACGGTCAAGACTCCATCGGCAACCGTACCCGGTTGAAGGTGGTCAAGAACAAGGTTTCGCCGCCGTTCAAGATCGCCGAATTCGACATCATGTACGGCGAGGGCATTTCGCGCGAATCCTCGATCATCGACATGGGCGTGGACAACGGAATTATCAAGAAATCCGGCTCCTGGTTCACCTACGAAGGCGACCAGCTCGGCCAGGGCAAAGAAAAGGTCCGCCTTTTCCTCAAAGACAACCCGGAGCTGGCGAGCGAGCTCGAGCAGAAGATCTTTGAGAAGCTCGGCGTCGGCGAATTCGCTGGCAAGGACGATGAGCTAAGCGACGAAGCTATCGACATGGTGCCCAACATCGACTTCGACGACGAGGCTGAGGGCGCGACATCTGGGGGCGCGTCTGGGGCAGAAGGCTAACCCTGAATGCCAGAACGGCGTGAACCGGACCCAGAGAAAATCCACCGGCTGCAAGAAGCCCTCGACGCGTATGCTGCCGGCGGTGGCACGGGACTGATAGACCACGAACACGAGAAAGCCGCCGCGAAGGTGCGGGAGCGGGCGCTGCGGCTGCTGGACCAGCGCGCGCGGTCACGGCACGAGCTGCGTGATCGGCTCCTCGACCCACGCAGGGTCAAGGAAGGGGAGGACGCTCCCGACCCCGATTTGGTGGACGACGTCCTGGACGCCCTCGAGCGCGCCGGCCTCATCGACGACAAGGCCTTCGCTCAGCAATGGGTCCGGCAACGCTTCGAACGCCGCGGGAAATCCTCGGCGGTGCTGCGACGCGAACTTCAGGAGAAAGGCGTCTCCGCTGCGAACCGTGAAAACGCACTATCGCTAATCGACGAGCGCGACGAGCAGCAACTTGCTCGTACGCTAGCCCGGAAGAAAGCGCGCAGCGTGAAAACCGTTCCGGCGGATCGCACCGCGCGTGATAAAGAACTGCGCCGTATCGTCGGAGTGCTCGCTCGACGGGGATTCCCCCAGTCCATGGCTCTGGAGATTGGCAAAGACGCTCTCGATGAAAGGTGCAGGGAACTCGAATCTGGGCTGTGACTTACACCCGGACTCGTACCTGGACCTGAAGTGCGGATTCGTACCCGGGCGTGCACGTGGTTCGACGGTGGCCAGCTCGGGTCCTGCCACCATGCACATCTAAGATTCAGCGTCCGTGGTTTAGTTCTCTGCGTTGAGGAAGGACGTGTTACCCGGGGTGTCCCGCAACGAGTCGGGGTCGGCCTGGAGATGATGAGTGACAAAGCGGTCGAATGAACCGTCGTCGTACATCCGTTGCAAAGCCTTATTGACGGCATCGATCGTTCTCTGGTCGCGGTCGTGCAGGCCGAGGCCGTAGTGCTCGTCGGTGATCGGCCGGCCGTCCACTTCTAGGGGAAGCACCTCGAACAGGCCCGGTTCAAGAGCCTTGAAGCCCTCGAGAATAGCGGCGTCAGTTGACACAGCCTCGACATATCCGCGGTGCAGCGCGTTCAGGCAGGCGTCGTAGGAGTCGTATTCCTCCAGCGCCACGTCGGAAAGCTTCGGCTTGATCGTGCTCGCCGCAGTTGTGCCGGTGACGAAGCAGACGCTGCGGCCGCTCAACGAGTCCAAGCCGGTGATCCCGTTCTCCCCGTTGCGCACAAGCAGGGCTTGGTGGGTGAGCAGATAAGGGCCGGCGAATGTGGTGCGGGCCGCACGCTGCGAGTTGATCGAGTACGTGGAAGCGATCACGTCCACGTAAGCGTGATCCAACATTGACGCACGTTGGCCATCCGGTACGCGTCGCCATTCAATCTGGGGGTGGTTCCAGCCGTTGTCATCCGCGATCGCGTTGACCACGTACTGCGCCACATCGGTGTCGAGCCCTTCGACACTGCCGTCCTCGTTGCGGATGCTCAATCCAGGCTTAGTGAACGCCGACCCGACGGTCACGTTTCCCGCTTCGATGCTTTCCAGCAAGCTCGGGCCGTCATCGTCGGAGATGAAGCTGCACCCCGCAATCGTGAAACCGGCCACAACCGCCGCTGTCGCGCCGAAGAATATCCGTGGCAGGCGGGATCGCCGTGAGATGGACATGAATGCCTCCGTTTGCGGGCTGGCGGTCCAGCACCCTAGAACTGTTTTCCAGACTACAGCGCCTGGAGCAGGTTGAAGCGGTTATGTCTTCGCCACGGTCGGCAATACACTGATGGACCGTGACAATAGCGACAGATGCGACGACGGATGCGGCGACAGGGATCAATTCGGCCCCCCAGGGATCGACGCGTAACACGGAGGCGGGGACCGATGCGGCACCACGTACTTACGAGGTGCGCACGTTCGGCTGCCAGATGAATGTCCACGATTCCGAGCGCCTGTCCGGTCTGCTCGAGGACGCCGGATACGAGGCGGCACCCGCGGACGCGGAGCCGGACCTCGTGGTGTTCAACACGTGCGCTGTCCGGGAGAATGCGGATCAGCGTCTCTACGGAACGCTCGGCCAGCTCCGCGAGGTGAAGCGGAACCACCCCGGCATGCAGATCGCCGTCGGCGGCTGCCTGGCGCAGAAGGACCGCGACACGGTCGTCGAGAAGGCACCGTGGGTCGACGCTGTTTTCGGCACTCACAACATGGCTGCTCTGCCCGCGTTGCTTGACCGCGCGCGGATCAGTGAGGAAGCGCAGGTCGAGGTCGTCGAATCTCTGGAGCATTTCCCCTCTGTGCTGCCCGCGAAGCGAGAGTCCTCTTACGCAGGTTGGGTGTCGGTGTCCGTAGGGTGCAATAACACGTGCACGTTCTGCATTGTTCCGTCGTTACGCGGAAAAGAGCAGGACCGCCGCCCGGGCGACATTCTGGCTGAGGTGAAGGCGCTCGTGGATCAGGGCGTGTCTGAGGTGACGTTGCTGGGCCAAAACGTCAACGCGTACGGCGTGAACTTCGTGGACCCGGACATGAAGCGCGACCGGTCGGCGTTCTCGAAGCTGCTGCGCGCCTGCGGCGACATCGAGGGGCTCGAGCGCGTGCGTTTCACATCCCCGCACCCGGCGGAGTTCACGTCCGACGTGATCGACGCGATGGCGGAGACCCCGAACGTCTGCCCGCAGCTGCACATGCCGCTGCAGTCCGGCTCAGACAAGGTGCTCAAGGACATGCGCCGCTCCTACCGCTCGAAGAAATTCCTCGGCATTTTGGACGAGGTGCGCGAGAAGCTTCCGCATGCGGCAATCACAACCGACATCATCGTCGGGTTCCCAGGTGAGACGGAGGAGGACTTCCAGGCGACGCTTGATGTCGTCGAGAAGGCGCGGTTCACCTCCGCGTTCACGTTCCAGTATTCGCCGCGCCCGGGCACTCCGGCGGCGGAAATGGCCGACCAGATCCCGAAGCAGGTGGTTCAGGAACGCTTTGAACGTCTTCTTGAACTGCAGGAACGCATCAGCGCCGATGAGAATGCGAAACTCGTGGGCACGGAGCAGGAGCTCCTCGTCCAAGAGACGAACGACAAGAAGGAAACCGGCCGCATGTCGGGTCGCGCGCGCGACGGCCGCCTAGTCCACTTCACGGTCGAGGGGAATATCGACCGTGCTGTTCGCCCGGGCGACATTGTGAACGTCACGGTCACGGATTCCCGTCCGCATTACCTGATCGCCGATTCCGGCATTCACACGCACCGCCGCACGCTCGCCGGCGACAACGCGGAAGCCGGCCAGGTTCCCACGACCGCACCCGTCGGCGTTGGTCTCGGCATTCCAACGATCGGCGCGCCCCAGCCACAACCCGCCGCCAACGCGTGCGGCACGTGCGGATAAGGAGCACGCATGCTTGACGACGCCACCGGCTACGACCTCGCCGCCCTCGAAAAAGACCGCGCCGGAAAACTCGACCTTGGTGCCCGCCGCTGGGTCCTCGCAGCTGTGGTCGCGGTCTATGTTGCCGCGCTGCTACTTCCGTTTGCCGGCGATGTCGCGGGGTGGCGGATGCTGACGTTCACGGAACCGGGAACCGTCGGAGTCTCGATCGGCGAGCGCGTTTTCGCGATCCTGTCCTTCGTGTGTCTCCCGGTGTTCACGTTGCTGATGGCTGTCACGCAGCGCACGGCCTTCGCGCTCTTCGCGTGGATGGCCGGGTGTGTCTCCCTCGTGGCGGCTTTGCTCGGTCTGTGGTTGCGTCAGACGGGGGACACCGGCGACGCGACCGGTGCGGGTATGTACCTGGCTGTGTCCTGCGTCGTTGTCGCGGTGCCGCTGCTCACCGCCGCCTGGACCCGCCGCGATCCGGAGCAGCAGAAGATGGAGGCTTTGCGCCGCGAGCGCACCGACTTCAACCCCGTCGCCGAAGCGCAGGAAGCCGCGGGACACCAGGCGGTCCGCCGTGCGGAAGATGCGGCCCCGCTTATCGACGATCGCCGCGCCCGCGCCTCCGAACGCCACCGCCGTGCGGGGGATCGGTAGGTTTCAAGACTGATCGCAGTGGTCACCCCGTGAGGTGAGTTGAATGCATGGTCTCGGTGTGTTTCAGGGTCGCAAGCGAGTTATCGCGTTCAGGCTTGCGTATCGAGTTAGCCGTTCAATCAGTCAACTTCGCGCGTTATGGACATCACCACTAGGCCTGAATAACTGGGTGACGATGGTCTAGCGGACTTTTGTGATCACCGGCAGTCGGAACTCGTCGGGGCTCGCCTGCTCCCATGCCCCAGCCCACGCTTCCGGCGCTTGGGCGAGCAGTTCGCCCGGCTGAAGCCACTCGTACAGGGCTTCATAGGAGCGGGTGACGCCGGGTGCGATGACTTGGCGCAGCATGTTCGGGGTGAGTTCGTCGGGTGAGCTTGCGCCGCACGAGGCCATCATGGAGATGGCCTGACGCACAGTGGCGTCGTGGTAATTCTTCACGCGCACCGCCTTGGAATCGATATCGAGGGCACGTTGGCGCCACTTGCTTTGGGTGGCCACGCCGGAGGGGCATTGGCCGGTCTGGCACTTCTGCGCCTGGATGCAGCCGACGGCCATCATCATGGAGCGGGCCGAGTTGGTGTAGTCGGCGCCCTGGATGAGGCGTTTGACAATGTCATTGGCAGCGGCGACTTTGCCGGAGGCACCGATCTTGATCTGTTCGCGCAGCCCGGTGCCGACGAGAGCGTTGTGCATCATCATGAGGCCCTCGGTGAGCGGCAGCCCGACGTGGTCCTCGTATTCGAGCGGGGCGGCGGCCGTACCACCCTCGGAACCGTCGATGACGATGAAGTCGGGGGCAGTCCCGACTTCCTGGATCGCCTTGCAGATGGATAGGACGTCAATCATGGAACCGACGCACATTTTGAATCCGGCAGGCTTGCCGCCGGACAGTTCACGCATCTCGGCGATGAACTCGATGAGTTCCGCCGGGGTGGAGAACACCGAGTGGCGGGAGGGGGAGACACACGTCTTGCCTTCTGGCACGCCACGCACGCGCGCGATTTCGGGGCTGACCTTGGCACCGGGCAGGACGCCACCGATGCCGGGCTTGGCGCCCTGGGAGAGCTTCAGCTCAGTCATCTTGACTTGGTCGATGGCGGAGAGTTCCTTGAATTTCTCGCGGTCGAATTTCCCGTCCTCGGTTCGGGCAGAGAAGTAGCCGGTGCCGATTTCCCACACCAGGTCGCCGTTGTTTTCCATGTGGTAGCTGCTCAGGCCGCCTTCACCTGTGTCGTGGGCGAAGCCACCCAGTTCCGCACCCTTGTTCAATGCGCGGACGGCATTGGCGGACAGGGCGCCGAAAGACATGGCGGAGATGTTCATCAACGACATGTCGTAGGGCTGGGTGCAGTCGTTGCCGCCGATGCGGGCGCGCGGCGGCTCGGACGGTTCCACGGCCGGCATCATCGAGTGGACAAGGTACTCGAAGCCAGCCTCTGTGACGTTGCGTTCGGTGCCGTACGACATTTCGCCCTCGGTACCATCAGCGCGCTGGTTGATGATCTGGCGCGTTTGGTAGTTGAACGGCCGTCCGTCCCAGTCGCTTTCGACGAAATATTGGTGGATTTCGGGGCGGATTTTGTGTGCCAGGTAGCGCGCGTGTCCGAGGACGGGGTAGTTGCGGAAGATCGCGTTGTTCTTTTGGTACAGGTCCCGGGCGGCGAGAGATGCGGTGGCCGCGGCGGCGGTTCCGGCGGCGACAATCCCAGGTTTCTTGACGACGAATTTTCCTACCGACGACATCGGGTTCTTCACGTTGAGCTCACCATTTTCGCATTTTGCACAGGGTCAAAGGAATCGTAGGGGCTACGTGTCGCCTACGCTACCGTCAACAACGGGGCGGGGCATTCGTTCGCTCCTTAACCATTCTTCTGCCAGGCCGACGTCGCAGAAATCGTTTCAGCACCGTACTTGTTCACTATCGCGTCAGCAGCATCGCTTCTCGACGGATACGAGCTGTATCCCGTCCCCACTCCCGGCCATTGGCTCTTCGCGGCTTCCAACGCGGATTCGACCAGAGCGGTGCCTACCCCGGCATTGCGGTACTCCGGCAGGACGTAGACGAGCCCGAGCTTCATGAGCGAGTCGTCGTCGGAATCGTAATGGACGGCTTCGGCTAAACCAATGGCTTTTCGGAATCGCTCGGAGCTGGCGCTGGGCTCGTCCCCGCAGCGGGCGCTGGACTCGTTCCCGGAGCTGGCGCGGTCCGTGAACGCGATCATCGTGATCTGGTTGCCACCGCGGTCCATCAAACGAGCACCGGCATCCCGCAGGCGCTGCTCAGTCCATTCCACGGTGTCCAGAACCAAATCTCCGCGCGGGTAGTCCTGGGATGCGGCGGTGAGCAGGGCGCGGAACTGCGGTAGATCCGCGCGGTCAAAAATCATGTTGTGGACCGCGACAATCGTTTTGACGGGAAGATCTGCGAAAGCTCCCTGTCCAGCCTCGGTGCTCACTGCCGATTCGGCGCCCGGTGCAACGCCGGCAGGCTCCCCACCCGCAGCTAACTCCCCACTCAGAGCGGCTCGGACACGCGATCCCGCTGCGGGGTACTCACCGATCGTGAACGTCGCTTGCTTTTCTGCGTAGGCCTCGGAATATCCGGCTGTGGTGAGAATTTCCGCGGCAGGGGACGGAGAGCCAGGAGGGTGGGTCTCCCAGATGTGGCGGGTGGGGCGGTTAAGGGAGTGGGAGAGGGCGTCGATAAGCGATAAAGCCGCACCCCACGGTTCACGCGGAACGGGCTCTCCGGAGCCGGGGACTGGCGCGACCACAGCGTCGAGCGTGACGGTGGCTTCGATGATGGAGGTGTCCTCGAGAAGCGGCAGCGAGATGAACACCCAAGCGTCGATATCGGTGAGGTCGTCAACGCTGATCAGGGGATAACCGCGCGAGCTGAGCGGGCGCGGTGTTTGCCGGCTTGTGAGCGCGAACAGCAGCGCCTCGGACTCGGCGGATCCCTCGAGGCGTTTGGCTAGATGAGACGCAGTGACCCCGGAATGCGCATCGCCGGTGATGTCCTGGATCGCCAACGTCGCCGAGAACGCGTACGCGCCGACGACCTCATCGGAGTCGGCGCTGGCCGGGGAGTATAGGAGGGGCTGCAACCTAGTCGTCGAGCGCCTTCGCGGCGACGTCTGCGAACTCCTGCCACTGCTCCGCCTGTGCGCGGAGCTCCGCTGCCTTCGCCGCGTCACCCTTTGCCTCGGCCGCATCAGCCTTGGCGCGGAAGTCGTCCGCCTTGACCTGGAACTGGTTTGCCTTGTCTTGCTGGACCGGGTTCGACTTGCGCCACTGCTTCTCCTCGGCGTCGGAGACACGTTGCTCAATCTCGCCGATCTTGTCTTCGTACTCGCGGACCTTGCCGCGCGGGACGTAACCGATCTCCTCCCACTTCTCCTGTAGCTCGCGCAATTTCGACTTCGCGGCGCCGAGACCCTTCTCCGGGTCGATCAGCGGGTCGTACTCTGCAATGAGCTCGTCCTTGGCCTTGGCATTGGCCTCGAACTCGCGGTCGCGCTCATCGTTGACCGCGTTTCGCGCGGCGAAGAAGTGGTCCTGGGCCGCACGGAACCGCTCCCACAGCTTGTCGTCCACGTCGCGCGGGGCGCGGCCGGCGGCCTTCCACTCGCTCATCAGGTCGCGGAATGCGCGGGCGGTGTCGTTCCAGTCGGTAGAATCCTTGATCTTCTCGGCGCGCTCGATGATGTCTTCTTTCGCTGCCTTGGCGGCGGCGCGCCCGCGGTCGAGTTCTGCGAAGTGCGCGCCCCGGCGGCGGTTGAAGGAGTCGCGCGCCTTGGAATAACGCTTCCACAGCGCGTCGTCCGTCTTCCGGTCGATGCCACGAATGGTCTTCCACTCGTCGAGGATCGCGCGGATGCGGTCGCCGGCGGCTTTCCACTCGGTGGAATTCGCGGCCAAGTCTTCTGCCTCAGTTGCGAGAGCTTCTTTACGCGCGATCGCCTCAGCTCGGCGGGCTTCCTTCGCCTCCTTGGCTTTTTCGCCTGCGACGTCGGCCTGGCCGAGAAGCTCCTTCAGTCGAGTCTCCAGCGCGTCCAAGTCTCCGACGACAGCCTGCTCATCCAGCGAATCGATGAGCTGCTGCGCTTGGGTGCGCACGGAATTCGCGTCCTCCGGGCGCGCCGCGAGGCGGTTTTCCAAAAGTCCGACCTCGGTGGACAAATCCCCGAAACGCTGGGCGAAGTGCTCCAGCCCTTCCTCCGGGGTGCCGGCCTGCCACGAACCGACGGCACGCTCAGTACCGGTGCGGGTGACATACACCGTCCCGTCCGCGGCGACGCGACCGAACTTCTTGGCATCGGCGGTGTCGGCTCGTGTCACAGGCGCGGCCGGGGTCGCGGGCGACGGCGACGGAGTAGGTGCAGCGGGACGGGCCCCTGGACGCGGGCCGGGTTTCGGGGCGCGGGAAGGCATCGAGCCCGGCGACGGGGCCGGAGTGGTGTTGGGCGTCTGTCCGTCGGTGGGTGGTTGCGTCATGGTGAACGTCCTTTCTTGTGTGTGCCGCGCGTCACGGCTGCCGTGATGCTTTGAAACCTTACCGGCCCGCGCGCTCGGTTGTCAGCCGTTGGAACCGTTTGCTGATGCCCCGGAGCGGGCTGGATAGGGTGGTGGGCGTGAACCAGTTCAACGTGTGCGTCGTGCCGGGGTCTCCGGCGTTGGTCGCGGAGCTCGCCCCGGGAGATTTCGTCGGCCGCGCCATGGTGCGCACGATCCGTGAACTTGCTGAGCAGGATGCCCGCGCCGTACATATCGTCGGTTCTCGCGACGGGCGGTGGCGCACGGAGCGCACGGGTTCGCTGGCGGCGTGGGGTGCGCCGAACGTCGCTGTGGGCGGGGGGAACTACCTGGCGGAACTCGTTGCGCGTTACTGCTTGGGTACGGGCGCAGAGCGGGTCACGGATTCGCGCGCCACACTCGCACCGTTCGACCCGGAGGCGCTCACCGTGGTCGTCGTCGACGGGTCCGCGGGGTTGACGCGGCGTGCGCCGTTGGCGCTTGTCGACGGCGCGCAGGAGACCCACGAGCACATGGTGCGTTTTTTGGCCGGGGATGACGCGTTGCCGGACGAGCTCGCGGTGCGCGGCGTCGTTGAGCCGGCTTTGTGGCACGAGCTCGCCGCGTTGCGCCCGGTGCGTTGCGAGCTGCTCGCACACGATGCGTCGTTGGGCGTCGGTCGTTTCGTGGCGGCGTGGCAGGTGGATCATGCCTGATCTCCCTGTCGCACCTATCGCGGTCGTCGGCCCGACGGCCTCCGGAAAGTCGGATCTGGGCATCGCTCTCGCGCACACGCTCGGCGGGGAGGTTGTCAACGTCGACTCGATGCAGCTGTACCGCGGCATGGACATCGGCACCGCGAAACTTCCGCCTGACGACCGCGGCGGCATCCCGCACCACCTGCTCGACATCTGGGATGTCACCCGCACGGCGTCAGTCGCCGAGTACCAGGCACTCGCGGTCGAGGCAGTCGAGGCCATCGCCGCGCGCGGCACCGTCCCCATCCTTGTCGGCGGGTCCATGATGTATGTGCAATCGCTTATCGACGATTGGCAGTTCCCGCCCACCGACCCCTCCGTCCGGGAAAAATACGAACAGCGGCTAAATCGCATCGGTGTCGCGGCTCTGCACGCTGAATTGGCCGAGCTGGATCCTGCAGCTGCTGCCGTCATCGAGGACAATGACCCCCGGCGCACCGTCCGCGCGCTCGAGGTGATCGAGCTGACCGGCCAGCCATTCCAGGCCTCGCAGCCGCCGAAGCATGCCCCGCCGCGCTGGGGGACCCGGATCGTAGGACTAAGGACCACTGCCGAGTGGTTGAATCCGCGCATAGAGCTGCGCACCCGCCAGATGTTCGAGAATGGGTTGGTCGACGAGGTTAAGGGATTGATCGGCGTGGGGCTCGTCGCGGACTCGACCGCCGGTCGCGCCATCGGATACGCGCAGGTACTCGACTACCTCGACGGAGACTGCACGCTGGACGACGCCATTGAATCCACCATTACCGGCACCCGCCGTTACGTGCGCCGCCAGCGTTCCTGGTTCAACCGCGACAAGCGGATCACATGGATTGACGCGGACCAGACCGCCGAAGAGCTGCTGCGCGCCGCGCTAGACTCGCTCGCGTGAGCACCAACAACAACGAGACCGAACCGCACCTTTCCTCCCTGCCGTTCATCAAGGCACACGGCACGGAGAACGACTTCGTCGTACTTATCGATGTCGACGATCAGCTCGAAACGCTCGGCGTCCTCACCGACGACCTTGTGGCAGCTCTGTGCGACCGCCGCGCCGGGATCGGCGGCGACGGATTCCTGCGCCTGGTCCGCGCGGCTGACCCTGGTGCCCCTGATGCCCCTGATGCCACGGAATTCGTCACGGTCTCGGACACCTCCGGTGAGGCTGCCGCGGAGAACGTGAGGGTGACCGGCAGCGGCAACGCCGGCCGTGCAACCAGCGACCACGGCACTCGCGCCGGCAATGGCAGCGGCGCCCGGTGGTTTATGGACTACCGCAACGCCGATGGCTCTGTCGCCGAAATGTGCGGCAATGGTATTCGCGTGTTCGCCCACGTCCTCGCCGCACAAGGATTAGAGACGGAGCGGGAATTCGACGTGGCCACCCGCGCCGGGGTGAAACACATCGTCATCCACGAGTTGGAAGGCGACGGTCCGCACGGTCCTTCCCGCGCACAGGTGGAGGTTGGCATGGGGCCGGTCAAGGTCACCGGTGTGTCCACGGCGCGCATGGGCGAGGTGGATTTTGCCGGCCTTGGCGTGGACGTGGGCAATCCGCACCTCGCCGCGGTGATTCCCGGGCTGACGGCTGGACAGCTGGTGGACATGGAGTTCGTGCAGCCAGCCTTCGACCACGAGTTCTTCCCGGCGGGAGTCAACGTGGAAATTCTCACCGAAATGACCGACGGCACCGTTCACATGCGTGTGTGGGAGCGCGGGGTCGGTGAGACGCGCTCGTGCGGAACCGGCACGGTCGCCGCCGCTCGCGCTGCGCTTGCCGACGCCGGCATCGAAAACGGATCCGTCACCGTCCACGTCCCTGGCGGCGCTTTGGACATCGCCATCACCGACGGGGAAGCGACGATGACTGGACCGTCCGTGATCGTGGGGAGGGGAGAGGTGGAGCTGGGGTCGTTGCGTCGATAAGCGCGACGGTGAGCTCGTCGAAACGACGGTGAGCGTGCTGTTTTAAGCGGGTCCCAACTTGCGCGCGGCGCGGCGAGCGTCAGCCCAGGACTCAGAAAGCTCGAGCGCCCGCTGGTCTGCAATGTTGATGAGGCGCTCGAGCGCGTGGCGGTCGAGGTCGTTGTTGCGCAGGTGCGCGTCGACGCGCGACAAGAAACGGCGGGACGAGCCGAGCCGAAGATGGAAGTCCTCGATCGCGGGAACATCACTGTGCGGCTCTGCGAGCACGGGGTAGGTGAGCGTGCGGTCAGCGACAGCGTCCGTGCTGGTTCCGGTAGTCAGCTCGTCGTATTCGTCGACAACCTGAGCAATGTCGTCGCGCGCGACCCTAAGGGAAGAACGAAGCGCCTCAACCTCCGGGTCGACCGTGTCGTTGCGGTACCCGACAAAGGCCACCGCGGCGAGGGCGACACCGATCAGCAGACCGGGCACGCCGAGGCGCGAGCCGAGCAAAATCGCGACAACGAGGGCGAGCGTCAGCCAAATCGCTGCCTCTTTGTTGCGGTTATTCCCGGCCATGATCGTGGTGCCTGTTTAGGGTTTCTAGTGCCTTTAGTGCCTCTAGTGTCCGCCGCAGCCGCACCCACCGCCGCCGCAGCCGCACCCACCGCCGCCGGCAGCCATGGCGACCTGGCCGGCGAGTACCGCGGTGCCTGCAATCACAGAATTGCGCTCCGGAAGCTGAACCGTCTCCTGGCCGGCCGTTCCACCCGCAGGAAGAACCACGTCGAAGGGGAATGCGCCGTCGACGGATACGTGAATGAAGCGCTCACCGGTCAACGTGTTCGTGCGGTATTCCGACTCCAGCACGCGAGCGGAGAACTTCGCCGCTGCATCCGGGGCAGCTGCAGCACCGGAAGCGATCTGCTCCGCACCGTCGGACACGATCGTGCCCAGGGTTTCGCCGGTGGCGGTCAAGAACTCGTCGACGCTGCCGTAGTGCTGCACGGACACAGCCAGAGCGGTGAATCCCATTTCTTGCCACTGGAGGGTGGATTCGTCGACAAGCAATGGCCCCTGTGCGATGTTGGCCGTGGCGGACGCGATGGGCGCCCCCGTCGGATCGACGATGTCGCATAAACCCACCACGTCATTGACCATGGTGACGTGCGCGTAGGTCCGCGTCGTCGAGTCGAAGCCTGCGAATGTGGCGAACGGTTCGACCGCGAGGATGTTCAGCTGCGCGCCCGACGAGTCCGCGAACTGGATGAGTTGGCCGCCGCGGACCTCGCCCGTGACCGCGAGCTGGTTCGACGCGATGGCCGCCTCCACAGCGTCCTGCCACCGCGAATAGCCCATGCCGATGCTGGAGAGATCTGTCGTGATCGTGTCGCTCATAAGCTCCAATCCTAATGCCGGGGTGCCGCCGGGGAACAATCCGACGATCGTCCGGGTTGGGGTAGATGAGCGCCAATCTTTGGCCAAATGTGCAGGCATGTGACAATAAGGACTCAATGACGAAATCTTTTTCCCCATTTTCCGCCCCCTCCGGCGACCAGACGACCCACGACGAACTCCTCGCCGAGGCGTTCCGCGACCACGCTGAATCCCGCGGCGACGCCTCCGACAGCGCTCACGGTGCACGGCGGGACCACTCCGTTGATTCTTTCGACGCATACTTGGACGATGTTGCAGGCGACGCTCCCACGACGGGCGCCCTGGACCTTTCCGAGCGCAACGCGTTCCGACGCGTCATCCGCGACACCGAGATCCGCGCCGAGGAGCAGGCGGACGGTTACGAAGTCGAGTACCGCAAGCTCCGCCTTGAGCAAGTCATCCTGATCGGCGTGTGGACCGAGGGCACCACGGCCGAGGTCGAGGCGAACATGAACGAGCTCGCCGCCCTGGCGAAGACAGCCGGAGCGAACGTCGTGGAGATGCTGTACCAGAAGCGCGACAAGCCGGACCCGGGCACCTACATCGGCTCGGGCAAGGTGGGGGAGCTCAAGGACATCGTCATGGCTACAGGCGCCGACACCGTGGTGTGCGACGGTGAGCTGTCGCCCGGCCAGATGGTGGCGTTGGAGGAAGCACTCAGGGTCAAGGTGATTGACCGGACCATGCTCATTTTGGATATCTTTGCCCAGCACGCGAAGTCCAAGGAAGGCAAGGCGCAGGTCAGTCTGGCGCAAATGGAGTACCTGTACACCCGTACCCGCGGCTGGGGCGGCAACCTGTCGCGCCAGGCGGGCGGCCGCGCGGGCTCCAACGGTGGTGTGGGTCTCCGTGGCCCCGGTGAGACGCGTATCGAGGCGGACCGCCGCCGCCTGCGCTCCGAAATGGCGAAGCTGCGCCGCGAGCTGGCGGGCATGAAGACCGCCCGCGACATCAAGCGCGCCCAGCGCCAGCGCTCCCCCATCCCGAAGATCGCCATCGCGGGCTACACCAACGCGGGCAAGTCCTCGCTGATCAACGCCATGACCGATGCGGGTGTGCTGGTCGAGGATGCGTTGTTTGCGACTCTGGATCCGTCGACACGCAAAGCGGAGCTCGCGGACGGCCGCACGGTCGTGCTCACCGATACCGTCGGGTTTGTGCGCCACTTGCCCACGCAGCTCGTCGAAGCGTTCAAGTCCACGCTCGAGGAGGTCGCTGGCGCGGACCTCATGCTGCACGTCGTGGACGGTTCCGACCCGTTCCCGCTGAAGCAGATCAAGGCTGTGAACGAGGTGCTCGCGGAGATCACGCGCGACACGGGGGAGGAAATTCCGCCGGAGATCGTCGTGGTGAACAAGATCGACCAGGCGGATCCGGTGGTGCTCGCCGAGCTGCGCCACGCGTTCGCCGATTCCGGTCGCGATGTCGTGTTCGTGTCTGCCCGCACGGGCGAAGGCATCGCGGAGCTCGAGGGGCGCATTGAAATGTTCCTCAACACGCTCGACACCCACGTCACGCTGCTTGTGCCGTACACGCGCGGCGACATCATCTCGCGCCTCCACGAAGAAGGCACCGTGCGAAGCGAGGAGTACAAGGAAGAGGGCACGCTTATCGACGTCCGCCTCCCCCGCATCCTTGCCCGCCAGTACTCCGATTTCGTGGTGTCCTAGCCTTCTCGGGCCACTGTTGTGGCCCCGTTGGTGGTGGTGCGCTGGCGTGGTAGCTCTGTCTTGCTCTGTCTTGGCGGTGTCGTACCGGCATCCACGCGACTCGCGACGGAGCTGGACCTGATAGATTCTTGGGCCTGTGAGCTTTCTTCCTTCTTGGGCCGTCCACGGCAACGGCAAAACCATTCTGCCCGGTTCTGTTGTTGCCCCTGAGGAGCGGTTGAGCTGGCCGAGGACAATCGGAATCGGCATGCAGCATGTCATCGCGATGTTTGGCGCCACGCTGCTTGTGCCCACGTTGACCGGCTTCCCGGTAAATACGACTCTGTTGTTCTCCGGTTTGGGCACCATTATCTTCCTGCTGTTCACCCGTAACCGGTTGCCCAGCTACCTCGGGTCGTCGTTTGCTTTCATCGCGCCGTTGGCCGCATCGCAGCAGCACGGAATCGGAGCGCAGCTGGGGGGCATTCTCGTCACGGGGTTGGCTCTTATCGGCGTCGGTCTGCTGGTTTCGTGGGCGGGCAAGCGCGTCATTGACGCGGTCATGCCGCCGGCGGTCACCGGAGCGATCGTCGCGCTTATCGGACTGAACCTCGCGCCGACTGCGGTGGCGAACACCCAGACGCAACCCGCGGTCGGACTAGTGACGCTCGCGGTCATCCTCATCGCCACGGCCTGCTTCCGGGGAATGGCTTCGCGCCTATCCATTCTCATCGGCGTCGTCGCCGGGTGGGTCTTCGCGGCGCTGACCGGCAACCTGGCCGAGGATGCCGGAGCAACCATCGCCGCTGCCTCATGGATCGGGCTGCCCACGTTCCATACTCCCGAGTTCCACCTCTCCGCGATCTTGGTCACGCTGCCGGTCCTCGTTGTCCTCATCGCCGAGAACGTCGGCCACGTCAAGGCCGTCGCGGAGATGACCCAGCGTGACCTCGACGATCTTGCTGGCCCGGCACTCATCGGCGACGGCGTGGCCACGACACTTGCCGGTGCCTTCGGCGGCTCCGGCACCACCACGTACGCCGAGAACATCGGCGTCATGGCCGCCACCCGTGTGTATTCCACGGCCGCGTACTGGGTCGCCGCGGTCTTCGCCATCATGCTGGCGTTCATTCCCAAGTTCGGTGCGCTTATCTTCACCATTCCCGCCGGCGTACTTGGTGGCGCGTGTCTCGTCCTTTACGGGTTGATCGGCATGCTCGGTGTACGAATCTGGCAGGACAACCACGTTGACTTCAATAATCCCGTCAACCTGACCATGGCGGCGGTGGCTCTGATCGTCGGCATCGGGAACCTGACTTTCGAATTCGGCAGCGTCACTCTCGAGGGAATTGCGCTCGGCTCGATCGGCATCATCATTCTGTACCCGATCATGCAGTGGGCGTACGCGAACTTTGGCGAGGGCCGTCTCCTACCTGCATCGCGCAGGGGCACCGCAGAACCAAGTTACAAGTAAACGCAACGGCGGTAGCGGCGCGACCCCACGGTGCCGACGCAGGGACGAGGCAGCGGCACCGACGCAAGGGCACGGCAGCGGCACGACGATGGCGTGGGGAAACGACACAGTGGAACAGTGGCGCGGTGGCAGCGGCGCAACGAGGCACGCACTTTTTCAGAGACTCGCGCATCCGTCAAGTGCTAGCACCGACGGAGACTAAAATCTGTGGATAACTGAACTTTATCCACAGGCACTTAAGCGATGCCTTTCCCCATTGCCGCAATCCCTTTACTCTGCGGGGCATGAGCACATTCGCCTCATTTCTTGTCGCCCAATCTGGCGCTGCTTTGGACACCCTCGCCGGATTCGACCGCGAGGCTGCCCTTGAGGCTGGGATCCGTCCCGGCAACGTCAACGACTGGGCGCTGGTCCACGACACCTACTTCGGGAGCACGAAACGGACAGCCCAGCAACGCCATGCTGTAGACCTTGCGCGGGCGGGGAGTGTGAGCATCGACCAGCTGGTGCTCATCGAGAAGAAAGTGCGGGCCGTAAAGGATCCGCGCGAGCAGTGGAGCATGCGGTTCTCGCTGCTGGGGGTGGGTGGGGGATATGAGGCGGTGCGTCAAAAAGCGAAAGCGTTGATCGAAGCGGATCCGCGACCCCCGCGTAAACAAGTGCGCTTCTCCAAGTCGCGGCAGGGCATGCGCACCATGTCCGTCACGGGTGAGGAACGCGACATCGCAGACCTCGAACACGCACTATTGCGGGGTGTCGACCCGGCGCGACCGGTGGCGCCGCAAATGCTCGACAACTTCGTGCGGCTCATGCGTCGCGACGGGGCAGGGGTTCCGGCCGCCGTTCCCCGGCCCATGGTCCTCGTGCCGCTGCCCGCTTGGACGCGGATCCTGCGCGGCGAGGGCGACGACATCATTCTCGGACTTACCGACGCCACCACCATGACCGGCGCCGAATTTCTGCAGCAATGCGCCGGTGCCGATCTGGAAATCGCCGCGGTGCATCCTCAGGAAGGGCCCGTGAATCTCTACCGCGGCGAGAGACTCGCGAACAAGAAACAGCGCGACCTCGCACGGGTCGCCGCGCCGGTGTGCCCAGTTCCCGGATGCCGCCACGGCGCAGATTGCTGCGAAATCCACCACATCACCGCATGGCGGCACGGGGGAGAGACCAACTGGAACAACCTGGCGCCGCTGTGCCGGTACCACAACAGGGTCAACGACGACGATCCGCGCCGCGTCAAACGCGGACGCATCGAAAGAATTAACGGGACACCGGTCTGGAACTCACCCCGCGGTTACGCGGTGCCCAACAAGTACCACCGGTTCGGGGCGGTGCACAGTCTGTTCGGGATTGATCGAACGGACGCTCCGGAAAACGCGCCACCGTAAACGCCCCACGGGAATGAAAAACGCCCCAGCCCGTAGAGGCTGGAGCGCGGGGTCGGCGATGAGCGTCCGCAAAGACTTACTCGTCGTCGAGGTTGGACTCGATGAGCGCCGCGATTTTCTCCACTGCCTCCTCATCGTCGGAGGTGACGGTGACTTCGTCGCCGTGCTCGGCACCCATGGCCATGATCATGAGGGAGGACGCGGCATCGGTTTCGTCGTCCTCGTCGCCGCCAACGAGGGTGAGAATGATGTCCTCGTCGTATTCGCTGGCTGCCTCCGCGATCACAGTTGCGGGGCGGGCGTGCAGGCCGACGGTGGAGCCGACCTTGGCTGTCTTGGAAGCCATGTGAAATGTCCTTTCTGATTGGCTTTTCGATGGGCGCTGTACATGCTCCATCGTAGAGATCTTTTTGTGTTAGGCGGTCGTGCCCGTTGCGGCCGGGGTGGTGGTCGTTGCGGCAGGTGCCGTGGTGGCCGAGGCACCAGCGGCAGCCAGCTGCGCGTCCGCGGCAGCGCCTGAACTCTTCTGAGCTGCTTCCTCGATCGTCTTGTTGGGCCAGATCTGCTTTGCGGCGATCACAGCGATCGCGGCGACGGCTACGCCGACTGCGAGAGCAACGAACATGCCCCACCACGGCTCGTAGGCGAAAATGACGAAGATGCCGCCGTGCGGCGCCTTCGCGCCGACGCCCAGAGCCATCGACGTTGCGCCAGCTGCAGCACCGCCGAGCATCATCGACGGGATGACGCGGAACGGGTCGGCTGCGGCGAACGGGATCGCGCCCTCGGAGACGAAGGACAGGCCCAGTAGCCACGCAGATTTACCGTTCTCCTGTTCAGCAGGGGTGAACAGCGTGGCGCGGAGGAACGTGGCAATGGACAGAGCGATCGGCGGGACCATGCCCGAAATCATGACGGCAGCCATGATCTCGTAGGCTGCGTCCGTTCCGGCGGACAGACCAGCGGTACCGAAGAGGTACGCCGCCTTATTCACCGGGCCACCGAGGTCGAAGCACATCATCAGGCCAATGATCACACCCAGCAGAATGGCCGAAGAACCGCTCATCGACTCAAGCCAGCTTTGCAGCCCCGTCATAATGGCACCCAGCGGGCGGCCGAGAAGCAGGAACATAAGCAGGCCCACGAGCAGCGACGTCAAGAGCGGGATAATGACCACCGGCATCAGGGAACCGAGCCAGCGCGGCACCTTCCACGATCCGATCCAGTACGCAATGAATCCGGCGAGCAGACCCGTCACCAAGCCGCCGATGAAGCCGGCGCCGACCATCACGGAGATGGCACCGCCGACGAAGCCCGGAGCGATGCCGGGGCGGCCGGCAATGCCGTAGCCGATATAGCCGGAGAGCGCGGCCACCACGAACTGCATCGCCAACTGCCCTATGGCGAAGAGAACCGCGCCCATGTACAGGGCCCAGCCGGAGCGGTCGAAGCTGACCATTTCGCCGTCGATAAGCACGTCGTTGCCCGGCAAGTTTGCGGGAGAGAACTCGAGCGGGATCGTCTGCCACCCGCTATCAACGTCGTACCCGCCGACGAGGAAGCCGAGCGCCAGAAGCAGGCCGCCGGCAGCAACGAACGGGACCATGTACGAAACACCCGTCATGATGGCTTGCTGGATGCGCTTGGGCCAGCCCACGTCGCCTTTGGCCTCACCGGAGGATTCCGCGGCCGCCCCGCCCGGAACGCGGCGGGCGTTGGGGTTGTCCGCCGCGGCGATCGCCTCGTCGATCATCGCGTTCGGTTCGTTGATTCCGCGTTTGACGGGACTATCGACGACCGGTTTACCGGCTAAGCGCTCGCGGTCCCGGACTGCGACGTCGTGGGCGAAGATCACCGCGTCGGCCGACGCGATGAACTCCGGGTCGACGCGGTCGCCGCCGGAGGAGCCTTGGGGCTCGATGCACAACTCGACGTCGTCACGCGTGCTTGCCGCTTGCTCGAGTGCGTCGGCCGCCATGTACGTGTGGGCAATGCCGGTCGCGCACGAGGTGACGGCGACGATGCGTTTCTTCGCGGTCAGGGCGGTCTCCGTCGGCGCGCTGGCAGCGACCGTGGAGCCCGCTCCGGCGTTGTCTGCGCTGGCCGCCTTCTTATTCTTCGGCTCGGTGTTCATCACCTCGTCGACAGCGGCAACGACCTCTTCCGGCTTGGCCGCGTTGCGCAGCTTGTCCAGGAAATCGCCGCGGACGAGTGCGCGGGCGAGCTTCGAAAGGATCTTCAGGTGCTCCTTGCCCCCGCCCTCGGGTGCGGCGATGAGGAACACGAGCTGCGCGTCGCCGTCGGGACCGGCGAAATCGACCGGCCGCGACAGGCGGGCGAATGCCAAGGTCGGCTCACTGACCGCGGAGGTGCGGCAGTGGGGGATGGCCACTTGGCCGTTGACGCCGGTGCCGGCTTTTTCTTCGCGGGCGGAGGCGGCGTCGGCAAGCGTGCTGGGGTCGGATGTGCGCCCCGCGTCGGCGACGAGCGCCGCGAGGTTGCCGATGACCTCGGCCGGTGTGCTACCGAAGAACGAGGTCCGGTGTGATGGTGGATGATGACACGGTATTTCCTTCAGTTAGAGTTCCCGCACGGTGGTGCGGGCGAGATCAATGTCGTCGGGTGATGGGATTCCCGTCCCGGGTTTTGCTGCCGCGGCGGTGCCGTAGGCGACGGCATTGCGGAGGGCGTTGGGGAAGTCCTGGCCGTCGAGTCGCGCGAGCATATACCCGGCGAGGGAGCTGTCGCCTGCGCCGACGGTCGAGCTGACTTTGGCAGGTGGGGTGGAGGCGTGCCATGCCCTGTCGGCGGTGACGAGGCAGGCGCCTGCGCCGACGGTCGAGCTGACTTTGGCAGGTGGGGTGGAGGCGTGCCATGCCCCGTCGGCGGTGACGAGGCAGGCGCCTGCGCCGCCGAGGGTGACGAGGACTTCGCCGATGCCCTTGTCGACCAATTCCCGCCCGGCGGCGACCACGGTGTCGAGGTTGCCGCGGTCAGCTTGCCGCTCGAGTTCGACACCGTCGAGGCCAGCGAGTTGACCGAGTTCGAAAGCATTCGGCTTAACGACGTCCGGTGCGCCCCCTTCCAACTGCCTGCCCAGCTGTTTGAGCGGTTCGTCGGAGGTGTCGACAGCGATGAGCAGATCGTTGCCGACTTCACGGAGTGCGCGCACCAAGGTCGCGTACCAATCCGCCGGAGCACCGGGAGGGAGAGACCCGGCGAGCACGGCGGCTCGAGCGCCCGTTGCACGTGCAGTCTCGACGAGTTCGGCTTCAAGTCCCCTTACCGACGTTTCGTTCAGCCGCGCACCCGACTCATTGAACTTCGTCGTGCGGCCGTCGGTTTCGGTGACGGTAGTGTTTGTGCGGACGGGGTCGGGGACGGGGACGGAATGAAGCGGGATTCCATCTGCGGCAACCAATGTGATGAACGGATCGCTATCGCCTACGGGTGCGATTGCGATAGTGGAGTGACCCGCTTTCAAAACGGCGTTGGATACGTTGATGCCTTTGCCGCCTGCTTCGCGGCGACTCTCAGAAACTCGAAGGACACCTCCAGCCTCGAGCGCGTCGATGCTCATCGTTGCGTCGATACTGGGATTAGCGGTGAACGTGATGATCACGGGACAAAACCCTTTCAGCTCCCCTCCGTCGAGGAGCGATTCGGAACGGGGTAGGGTCTCCTTCATGTGCGGGGAATGACTCCTTAATGTCCGATTATGCCCGTTTTTGTGGGATTGCTCAAGAATGGGGTGAATAAGTGGGGGTCGTGGGGGATGGAAGCGACCAAGGAGGTGCGTGGGCGCGGATTTACAGAAGCGGTGCTGAGATAGCCGGGAACAAATGCGGGTCGGAATGCGGGTCGGAAGGATGCGGGGCGCACGGTATCGAGAACGACGGGGGAGGCGAGCCGCGAGGCTACGAGAAAAACGGGGGGTGAGCCGCAAGGCTATGAGAGCACGGGGCGCGAGCCGCATGGCTACCAGAGAAACGGGGGGCGAGCCGCATGGCTACATGAACGGAGAAAAGGCGGGCCGTGCGGCCGAGGATCGGCTTCCGAACAGGAAGGAAAAACGAACCCCTACTTCGATTTCACAGACGCGAATCGCGAAATGCGATTCGGGGAAGTCGGGTGAGAAAAGGGGCGGAGGTGCTATTCAGCCTGGACGACATCCACACCAAGTTCGGTGAGCTCCTCAACGAATGAAGGAGGTGCATCAGTGTCTGTGACGACTACGTCGACGCTGTCCAAAGCAGCGAAACTGACCAGATAATCGCTGCCGAGCTTGGAGGAATCGCAAAGCACCACGATCTTGCCCGCATTTGTCACCATTGCCGATTTCACCGCGGCCTCCTGCGCGTCAGCGGTAGACAAACCATGATCGACGGTGAGGGCGTTGGTGCCGATGAACGCGACGTCGGCACGCAAAAGCGCAAGCGTGCGCAATGCTGTGTCGCCGACGACTGCTTGAGTGATCGCGCGCACCGTGCCTCCGAGGAGCTGGACGTTGAGGTCTCCAGCGCTTGACAGATCTACGGCGATAGGCAGGGAGTTGGTCACGAACGATAACGTCGACGACCCCGGGGTGTCCTTGATCAGGCCAGCAAGAACATTGATCGTTGTGCCTGAATCGAGGAAGACTGATCCACCTTTGTCGGGGAGGAACCGGAGGGCAGCTTTTGCGATCGCCATCTTCGCTGAGGTAGCTGAGCGCAAGCGGGTGTCGAGGGGAAGCTCGGTGGTCAAATATGACCGGTTCGACACAGCGCCGCCATGTACTCGCTGCACGATGCCTTCGCGGTCCAGGACTGCGAGATCGCGGCGGATAGTCTCAGCCGTGACGCCGAATTTCTCAGAAAGCTCCGTGACGTTGACGCGCCCTTCAACAGCGGTGAGGGATGCGATCTGGCGGCGCCGTTCTTCGGCGTACATTGGCACTTCCTTCCGGGGCCTCGAAAAGACACGTGCGAGGCGGTCACGCTCCGGAGACCATTATTCCCCCGCGGACGGGCGAAACGCGTCTGAAAGAATTTGAGTGTGTCCGTTTCACCCCCGGACGGGGAGACTAGAGCTTACGGAAGACGGAAATAACCAAGCCCATGATTTCCGCGTCATCGCCCTTAATGGGGGCGAAAGCCTCATTGTGCGGCAGTAGCCATACGCCAGTGGAGTCTTTGTGGAACTCCTTGACGGTCGCCTCTCCGTCGATAAGCGCTGCAACGAACTGCCCTTCCTCCGCGACGGGCTGAGTGCGTACCGCAACCCAATCTCCGTCGAGGATGCCCGCGTCCCGCATTGATTCCCCGACAACTTGGAGCAGGTACAGCTCGCCGTCGCCGACAAGTTCTTCGGGCAGCGGGAAGTAATCGGAGACGTTCTCCTCCGCCAAAATCGGATTCCCCGCGGCAATCTGACCGACAACGGGAATGTAGCGCGGTGCCGCGGCTTCCTCCGGTGTTGGCTCGGCTTTCTTCCTCTTGCGGCCTGCCGGTTCCGGCAAGTGGCGAAGATCTACCGCGCGCGGCTTGTTCGGGTCCCGACGGAGGAACCCTTTCTTCTCGAGCTCCTTCAGCTGGTACGCAACCGATGACGTGGACTGCAGGCCTGCGGCATCCCCAATCTCACGAATGCTTGGTGGATAACCGCGCAGGACCACAGCATCCTGAATCACTTCGAGGATGCGCCTTTGGCGCACAGTTAACGATTTCAAATCCGGTTTGTTGTCTTCTCGTTTCGGCATCGGCCGCGTCCTCTTTCTTCTCGATGAAGATCGTCCGTCGGGCTGGGGTGAAACCCCTCGCACAATTCGACGACGCTGTCCTGCGTTCGGTTCCCTCGTCTCTTGTCTACCACGAGTAAGCAAACTTGTTCGAAATTTAGCGTCGATCGTTGGACAAACAATCTGGCCCTTGTTATAAATCGAACATAGGATCTATCGAACGTGCGCTCGAACGGTTGGTGGGGTGTGGTTCGAAGGGTTCATAAGATCGCAGTCAAACAAAGGAAAGGAAAGACAAATGACCATCTCAATTGCGCGTCCCAACACTGTTGAAGCTAACTCCTCCACCCGCACTCTTCGCGTCGCGCCCGCGGATGTGTGGGATCTTGAACGTGGCGGCGAACATGGAGCGCATGTATCGCGTGTTCGAACCTTGGACACGGAGAATCGAAAATATGGACCAGTCGTTCCGAGCCGTGTAGGAAATCTCCGGGAGGAAGACGAACGAGTCGAAAGCCGCCACGAGAAAGCCGGAGCCACAATCATGGGGGCGTTGTTCGGTATTGCGCTCATCGTCGGATCTGCATTTGGCGGTGCGTTTGCCGGCGGGGATGCCGGATTCGTCCCGGATGAGACGAGTCAGCACATGGCAGCCGTCATCCGGTAGAAGCCGATCCCGGGGGCGGGGCTTGGACCCGGGGTCCGTGCTGAGAACGGTTGGGGGTGGGCTGACCGTATATAGCGGTCAGTCAAACGGGGTAGGATCTTTCTTCGTGCACTGCCCTTTTTGTCAGAATGACAGCTCCCGTGTGTCCGACTCTCGTCTCGTCGACGGAGGGGCGGCCATCCGGCGCCGCCGCGAATGCACGGAATGCGGGGGACGCTTCACCACGATGGAAAAGGCCGTACTGACGGTTGTGAAGCGTAACGGTGTCAGCGAACCGTTCGATCGCGACAAGCTGATAGTGGGTGTGCGCCGAGCATGCCAAGGTCGCGATGTTTCCGACGATGCACTGAAGCGTCTCGCTCAAGAAGTCGAAGAGATCGTCCGCAGCCACGGAAGCTCGCAAATCCCGTCCAATGAAATCGGACTGGCGATTCTGGAGCCTCTCCGGGCACTCGACGAAGTCGCGTATCTGCGCTTCGCGTCAGTGTATAAATCGTTTGAAAGCGCCGATGACTTCGAATCCGAGATCCGTCTCATGCGCCGGAAGGACCGCGGAATGGAGAGTCTCTAGCCCCGTTCACGCACACTGGAAAGGTATCCAGGAAGTGCGTTAGATTTGGCGGTTTGACACGCGTGCGCTGGGGCTCGGGTTGCGGCCGCTGGGGCTGATGTGTAGCCCGCGATGGATCGTTCTCGAGTTTCTCCCGACCTGTTCGCTCTCGTTATGTCGATTGAACTCTATACCGATTGAGCTTTAGAGCGATCGAGTTCCTTCGCGCGGGCATTCGGCGCACGATATTGGGCTTTCCCATGCACGGCGTTCTACAGCTTGTCGATCATCTTCTCAATCCGGCGGGGGCTGACTGGCTTTGAAGTACCGAGGCGCTGCGCGAAAAGGCTCACCCTTAATTCCTGAATTCGCCAATTGATGTCCTTCACGGCACGGGATTTCGCTCGTTGCGCAGGCAAACGCTGAAGTTTCGCATCACGGTAAGCCTTGACATCGTCAACGACTGCTTGGCGGTCGGCATCGCGGTCGGGATCTAGCTTCATGTCGTCGAGGCGTAAACGGATCGCGGACACGTACCGCGGAAGATGTTGGAGGTTCTCCATGCCGTGAATGGTGACTGCGTTGTTGGGCAGGAGGAATTTCATTTGCTGCCGGATATCGTCGATGGCGGGGCCGTCCCAGTTGTCGAGTTCTGCGGCAATGTTGACGTATTCGACGATGCCGCCTGCGATCCCGACGACGGCGCGACGGACAGCACCGGGTACCTGGGGCTTGATGGTGTTCAGCAGTGAGTCGAATTCTTCGGGGCTGCGGACGGGGCCGCCGTTGGCCAACATCAAGTCGCGAATCGCTGACACACGCGCATCTTCCACAAGGCCAGCGGCACCACCGTGGGGGTACTTATCGACGGCCACGCGCTGGCGGAGTGGAAGCCCCTTCGTCATTTGGGTGACGTTGACCGGGATCTTGCGCATGAGCATGGCAAGTGTCGCGGTCATCATGGACGCGTCGGCGGCGGCTTTGGTAGGAAAGACTTTGACTCGGACGCCGTCAGCGGTGGCTTCAAGAGCCGGGAAGGCATCGATGTGGTTGCCTTCGATCTCGGTGGTGACGGTCTCGGGAACCGAGCCGAGACTATCGATGGTCCAGTCGGCGACTGAATCGGATTCGGCCATCTTTGTTGCCTTGGCCACCGAGGAGGTGATGTGACCTGCCTGGCGGTTCTTCATGGAGGCGAGATCCTTGTCGTGGTCGATGATCTTCCCGCGGCGGTCGACGGCTGCAAAGGTCATGGTCAGGTGGGGCGGGAGGGCCTCCGGCCGGAAGTCCATGCCGTTGATGCCGTGGCCCCCGAAGGAGCGGAGCACCTCAGCAAGCTGTTCAACGATGGGAGCTTCGAAGGGGACAAGCTTGCCCATTGCACGTTCTGCGAATTCTGGCGCTGGCACCACGGTTTTGCGCAACGCTTTGGGCAGGGAGCGGATCAGCTCGGTGACAAGTTCTTCGCGGAGGCCCGGCACGAGCCAGTCGAAGTCGATGTCTTCCAACCCTGCGAGCAGAGGCACAGGAACGAGCACCGTCACACCGTCGTACGGATCTCCTGGCTCGAATTTGTATTGCAGGTTGTAGTTGATGGAGCCTTGGCGCCATTTGTCGGGGAAGGCGGCTTCGGAGGAGTCGGCGGAGGCGTCGTTAAGCAATGCCTCCGGGTCGAAGTCGAGGAACGAAGCGTCGTATTGGCGCTTCTTTTTCCACCATGCGTCGAAGTGCCGGCCGGTGCCGATGTCGGAGGGGATCCGTTCGTCGTAGAACTCGAAGAGGGTGTCTTCGTCGACGACGATGCCGCGGCGGCGGACCTTTTCCTCCACGGCTGCCGCTTCCTTGAGAAGCGCGGCGTTGTGTTTGAGGAAGGCGTGGTGGGCATTCCATTCGCCCTCGATGAGGGCGTGGCGGATGAACAGGTCGCGGGCAGCCTCCATGTCGACGCGGTGGTAGGGCACGAGGCGGTCGGCGACGACGGTGACACCGTAGAGCATGGATTTCTGGTGCACCATCGGTGCGGCGCGCTTCTGGGACCACACTGGCTCCGAGTAGGAGTGCTTGAGCAGGTCACGCGCGACCTTTTCCACCCAGGACGGGTCGATAGCGGCGACATCGCGGGCCCAGAGGCGGGACGTTTCGACGAGCTCGGAGGCCATCACGAACTCGGGGGGCTTCTTGGCCAGGGCGGACCCGGGGAAAATCATGAAGCGGGTGCCGCGGGCCCCTTTGAATTCTTTCGAGTTGCCGTCGCGCGCCCCGATATTGGACAGCAGGCCGGTGAGCAGGGACTGGTGAATGGCGTTCGAGTCGCGGTCGGAAGATGCGGAAGGGACGGAAGCAGCCGACTGGCCCGGATCAACCGGACCGGAGGAAATATTCTTCCACCCCAACTGCTTCTCGGCGTCGCGGAGTTGGCGCACGAGGTCGAACCATTCGCGGATGCGCATGTAGTGGAGGAATTCCTTCTTCATGCGCTTGCGGAAGGCGTTGCCGGACAGCTCGTCGCGGGAATCTTTGATGTAGTCCCAAAGGTTGAGCGACGCGAGGAAGTCGGAGGTTTTGTCCTTGAATCGGGCGTGGGCTTGATCCGCCTGCGCTTGGTATTCGAGGGGTCGCTCGCGGACGTCTTGGATGGTCATGGCGGCGACGATGACGGTGACGTCGTGAAGCACGCCGAGGCGGTTTGCCTCGACGAGCATGCGCGCCATGCGGGGGTCGACGGGGATGCGGGCGATGTCGCGCCCCGTGCCGGTGAGGACGGGCGCATCGTGGTCTTCTTTGTCGGTGATGGCGCCGAGTTCGTGGAGGAGCAGCAGTCCGTCCCGCACTGCTTTGGCGTCGGGCGGCTGGACGAAGGGAAAGTCGGCGATGTCTCCGAGCCGGAGGTTGATCATCTGGAGGATGACGCTGGCGAGGTTGGTGCGCAGGATCTCCGGGTCGGTGAATTCGGGTCGGGCGTTGAAATTCTCTTCGGAATAGAGGCGGATGGCGATACCGTCGGCGGTACGTCCGGAACGGCCGGAGCGCTGGTTGGCGCTGGCTTGGGAGATTTCCTCGATGGGGAGGCGCTGCACTTTGGTGCGGGTGGAGTAACGGGAGATGCGCGCCAGCCCGGTGTCCACGACGTAGTGGATGCCGGGAACAGTCAGGGAGGTCTCGGCGATGTTGGTGGCCAGCACGATGCGGCGGCCAGAGTGTGGGGAGAATACGCGGTGCTGCTCGGCGTTGGACAGGCGGCCGAACAGGGGCGTCACTTCGACGCCGCGCCAGTGCTGTTTCTCGATGACTTCCATGGCGTCGCGGATGTCGCGTTCGGAGGCGAAGAAACAGAGAATGTCGCCGTCGCCTTCGGCCATGAGTTCTTTCAGGGCGTCGACAAGCCCGTCGAGCATGTCGATGTCGACGACTTTGGTCTCCCCGTTTTTCCCGGCGATTTCCGTTTCGAGGGGACGGTAGCGGATTTCCACCGGGTAGGTGCGCCCGGAGACTTCGATGATGGGGGCGGGTTCGCCGGAAGCGTCGGCAAAGTGCGCGGCGAAGCGTTCGGGATCGATGGTCGCGGATGTGATGATGACTTTGAGGTCGGGCCGCGCCGGCAGGAGTCGCTTCAAGTATCCGAGCAGGAAGTCGATGTTGAGGGACCGCTCGTGGGCCTCGTCGATGATGATCGTGTCGTAGGCGTTGAGGTAGCGGTCGCGCTGCATTTCGGCGAGCAGGATGCCGTCTGTCATGAGTTTGACGGCGGTGGTGTCGCTGACGCGGTCGTCGAAGCGGATGGCGTAGCCGACGGTTTCGCCGATGTCTTGCCCGAGTTCGTCGGCGATGCGTTCGGCGACGGTGCGCGCGGCGATGCGCCGCGGTTGTGTGTGCCCGATGAGCCCGCGGCGTCCACGCCCGAGTTCGAGCAGCATTTTGGGGATCTGGGTGGTTTTGCCGGAGCCGGTTTCACCTGCGATGACGACGACTTGGTTGTCGCGGATGAGTGCTTTGATGTCGTCGCGCCGCGCGGAGACGGGGAGATTTTCGGGGTACGTGATCGCGGGCACGTGCTTATCGACGTCCGCGACCTTTCCCGCCTCCGCATCCATGTCCGCGCTGATCTGGCTGAGTGCGTGCTGGGAGCGCGCTTTTTTCAGGCGACGTTGGAATCGCCGGACGCTGGCGATGGGTAGCTCGTCGAGTCGGCGGTACAGCTGGTCGCGGGTGATGTCAGGTTTCGTCATAGTCAACGCGCGAGTGTACCCGCACGCAGCGCGGGGCTAGCGCGTAACTGCCTTAGGCACGCTTATCGACGGTCGCCTGGAAGGCATCCGCTATGAGTTTTCCGAGGGCGACGAAGTCGTCGGAGCGTGTGGAGGAGGAGCGGTGCACGAGACCGACATTTCGGGATGCTGTGACGTTAGGGGCGAAGCGCGCGACGGAGACGTTGGGGCGGGCGCACTCGACGGGCACGGCACTAACGGGGAGCAGGGTGGCACCGTAGCCAGCGGAGACGAGCTGGATGATGGTGGTGAGAGAGGATGCCCGGGTGACGGAATCGGCCATTCCTGCCATGTCGAGGTTGGCTGTGCGGCACAGGTCCATGATCTGGTCGCGCAGGCAGTGGCCGTCGTCCATGAGCAGCATGTTCAACTGGTCAAGCTCAGAAAGCGTGACATCGTCGCGGCCAGCTAGTGGGTGGTTGTCTGCGACAGCGATGGCGAAGTCCTCGGTGTAGAGGGGGATTTCGGTCAAGCCTGTCGCGCCGGTGGGGAAAGCGATGAGGGCGGCGTCTAGCTGGCCGCTGCGCAGTTGCTCCATGAGCGCCGGGGTGGTCTCCTCCACGAACTTCGGCTCGAGGCCGGGGTAGCGGTCCTGGGCGATGCTAAGGAGCTCAGGAAGGAGGTACGGCGCGATTGTGGGAATGATGCCCAGGGTGAGCTGTCCGGTGAGCACGCCCTGTGCCCCGCGGGAGTGCTGGACGAAGGATTCGGCGGCTTCGAGCGTCGCTTGCGCGTAGGGCAGGAGTCTCTCGCCGACCGGGGTGACAATGACTTTGCGGGTGGAGCGCTCAATGAGCTGGATTCCCAAACCTGTTTCGAGGGCGACGAGCGCCTGGGATAGCGAGGGCTGGGAGATCTGCAGCTGGTTCGCCGCGGTTCCAAAATGACGGTGCTCCGCGATGGTGACGAATGTGCGGATTTGAGCCAGCGTCGGGCGGTACTCCTTGTTGTTCATGTTCTCAAAGTACAAGGATTGATAGGTTGTAGGACGAAATTAGGAATTATTTTTTGCACGCGCGCGACTCAATCATGGGTGTTCGTGGCTCAATCCAGGGTTGTCGCGGGTCAGTGGCACATTTCTAGCGAGCTCAGCCGAACCTCGCCGGCGGCGTCGGACGCATCAAGGTCGACGGTGCCGTGCAGCTGGAACGCGTTGTCGCCATCTGGGTCTTTAATGATCTGGGTGACGGTCCACGAACGTGAGCCAGGATCGGCATCGGTGAGGGCGAAATATTCGGGGCCGCGGGCGTCGGCATCGAGGTCGACGTCGTCGTACTCGTCGAAGTAGTCGTCCATGAGAGCTGGCCAGTCCGGTTGGTCGGCCAAGTCCATGTAGTCGAGCATGTCCGCCAGTTCCTTCTCTTTCTCGTAGGCGAAGAGTTCCACGAGACGGAAGAAATAGTTGCGCACCATGATGGTGAAGGCGCGACGGTTGGCGGTGAGCGCTGTCGGATCCTCCACACCGAAGGCCAGTTCGCGTTCTAGGTCGTCGCGGCTGATGGGGGTGGTGTCGTCGGTCATGTGGGCCCATTCGTCGATAAGCGATGAATCGACCTGGCGGATGAGCTCGCCGAGCCAGACGATGATGTCGTCGAGACGCTGCGTCATGTAGGCGTCGGGGATGGAGTGCGACAGGGTGCGCCATGCGTCGGTGAGGTAGCGCAGGACGACGCCTTCGCTGCGTGCGAGACCGTAGGTGGCGATGACGTCGGAGAATGTCATGGCGTGCTCGAGCATGTCGCGCACGACGGATTTGGGGGACAGGTCGAATTCTTTCGCCCACGGGTTGCCCTGGACGAACGTCTCGTAGGCGTCTTCGAGCTCCTCGCGCAGCGGCTGGGGGTACGTGACGTCTTCGACGAGCGCCATACGTTCTGTGTAGTCGACCCCGTCAGCCTTGAGCGCCGCGATCTCCTCGCCACGCGCGGCGGCCTGTTGGGCCTGGAGCAACTGGCGCGGATCGTCCAGAATCGCCTCGAAGGTCGAGATGACGTCGAGGTCGTAGGTCTCGCTCGCGGGGTCGAGCAACGTCAGGAACGCCAGCGCGAAAGGCGCGAGCGGCTGGTTGAGCGCGAAGTCGCGGTCGAGCTCCGCGGTCAACGTGTACGGGCGGAACGCCGGCGAGTCCGGGGTGCGCTCGACCACCTCGGCGGCAATGAGGCCGCGGAACAAGTCGACGGCCGTGAGAATGTCGCGGTTCTGCTTAGCCCGGGTGTCGTGGTTGTCGCGCAGCAGGTGTTTCATGTGCTCGTACCCGTCGCCCGGGCGGGCGACCACGTTGAGCAGCATCGAATTGGACACTGCGAATTGGCTGGTCAACTCTTCCGGCTCGGCTTCAGTGAGCCGGTTGAAGGTGTTCTCGGACCAGGAGATCTCGCCGTCGCGCGGAGATTTCTTGCGGATCTTCTTCAGCTTCTTCGGGTCGTCGCCGGCCTTGCGGCGCAGCTTCACGTTCTCGATCTCGTGCTCGGGTGCCTCGACAACGACAGTGCCTTCCGTGTCGTACCCGGCGCGGCCCGCGCGTCCGGCGATCTGGTGGAACTCGCGGGATTTCACGATGCGCTGCTTCGTCCCGTCGAATTTAGCCAGCCCCGTCATCAAGACTGTGCGGATGGGCACGTTGATGCCCACCCCGAGGGTGTCCGTGCCGCAGATGACCTTGAGGTGCCCCGCCTGCGCAAGGCGCTCGACGAGGCGGCGGTATTTCGGCAGCATGCCGGCGTGGTGGATGCCGATGCCGCGGCGCAGCAGCTTAGACAGGGTCTTGCCGAAGGTGGTGGTGAAGCGGAAATCGCCGATCGCTTCCGCGATTGCCGCTTTCTCCTCCGGGCTGACGATCTTCATGGATGTGAGCGCTTGCGCCCGCTCCGTCGCCTCCCGCTGAGAGAAGTGGACGACGTAAATGGGCGCTTTGCCGTCAGCCAGCAATTCCTTAATGGTCTCGTGCACGGGGGTGAACACGTAGCGGAAGTCGAGCGGGACCGGGCGTTCGGAACCGCCGACGAACGTGGTTTTGCGCCCCGTACGGCGGGAGAGGTCGTCTTCGAGCCACGCTGTATCACCAAGCGTTGCGGACATGAGCAGGAACTGCGCCTTGGGCAGTTCGAGCAGCGGCACCTGCCACGCCCAGCCCCGGTCCGGCTCGGAGTAGTAGTGGAACTCGTCCATAACCACTTGGCGGATGTCGGACTTCGCGCCTTCGCGCAGTGCGATATTGGCCACGATCTCGGCGGTGGCGGCGATGATGGGGGCGTCGCCGTTGACAGTGGCGTCGCCGGTCATCATGCCGACATTCTCGGGTCCGAAGATCTCGCACAGGGAGAAGAATTTCTCGCTCACCAGTGCCTTGATCGGCGCGGTGTAGAAGGACCGCTGGCCGCGCGACATGGCGATGAAGTGCGCGGCGTTGGCCACCATGGACTTACCGGAGCCGGTGGGGGTGGCCAGGATGACGTTGTCCCCGGCCAACAACGCCAGCGACGCTTCCTCCTGTGCCGGGTAGAGCCTAATCCCGCGCGAGGTGGTCCAGGAGGTGAAGGCATCCCAGACGGCGTCGTCGATAAGCGAGCTCGGTACGTCCCCAAGGTCGGTGAGATGGTCGGCGAGCGTCGGTGCTGAGGTGTTGGAAGTCACCTCCCCCACGGTACTTGAGGCGCAGGGCTTACTCGTCGTCGTCCGGGAGGTCCGGCATGTCGATCTGGTTGTCGTCGTCCCACATGCCCGAGTCGCGCTCGTTGCCGGGGCCGAGGGTCTTGCCGCGGTCGCGGTCGTCGATGGCGGCGAGGAAGTTCTCGAAGGCTTCGCCGATTTCCTCCCCGCTAGGAACCTGGGCCTCGCCCGGCATCATCTTCTGCGGGTTCTTCTCGCGGTACGAGGCCATCTCGGAGTCGTAGTGCTGCTCGAGTTGCTCGACCACCTGGGCGATCTCCTCGGAACTGCTGGTTTGCTCTGCGAGCTGCTGCGCCACGCGCTCCATATCGCGCTCGATAGACCGCAACGGGAAATGCAAGTTCGAGGTATCCGAGACCGACTGCAGAAGCTGGTACACGGCCTGCGGGTAGGGCGAGGACGCGACGTAGTGCGGCACGTGGGCGGTGTAACCGGCGACGCGGCGGCCGCGGGAGTGCAGCTCGCGTTCGATCATGACGGCGGCGGCCCCCGGGACGGAGACCATGCCGTCAAACGTGAACATCGAGCCCACGAGTTCCCGGTCGTTGCCGTGCGCAGACACGACCAGCGGGCGGGTGTGCGGGGCACCCATTGGGGCGGCGTACAGGCAGATGGTCTTGTCCACGTTGAAGCGGTCGGCGAGGTCGGCGACGGATTTGGAGAATGCTTCCCAGCGCAGGTCCGGCTCAGGTCCGGAGAGCAGCAGGAAAGATTCACCCTTGGAATCGCGCAACACGCGGATGTCCAGGTCGATTTCGTCGACATCGCTGATTTCGTGCTCGTTCAACGTCACCATGGGACGGCGCGAACGGTAGTCGATGAGCTCGTCGTTGTTGAATGTGGCCAGCGTGCGCGAATCGAGCGCAGCCTTCAGGTGCCCGGCGGCGCCTTCAACCGCGTGGCCCGCGTCGGCGTAGCCCTGCATTGCAACGATGAGGGTGGGGCCAGAAGACGCGCCGTCATTCACGGCGGGAGCCGGGTACTCCAGCTCGTACATGTGCCGCTGGTCGTCTGACGTCATTGTTGACATCCTCCTTGTCCTCTGAACCGTCTAACACCACGTTCAACCGCACGGGTGCACAGTTTCATTCCAACCATACGGACCCGGCGCGTTGTGCGTTAAAGCACCGCCGCATTGCCCGAAAAAGCACAGCTTCGCTTATCGACGCCTCCCCGCGCCTGTGGAATTCCCCTGTTCCGTGTTTACGTCGGCGTTGAGGTTCACCGGGGAACCGTGGGCGGGGTGGAGGAAGTCCAATAGGCATGGACAATTCATTCTCAGAACCTCAGAAATCGCCATTCGACGCGTGGACTGACAACGTCGGCTCCGTCGATGACCCCTCGACCATTATCGCTACCATTCCGGGAACACTCGGCTACTACCCGCAGGAATCCATCATCGTGATCGGGCTGGTGCCGGACCCGGAGTGCGGGGGAGAACTCGTGTTGGGCCCGATGCTGCGCGCCGACATCGTGCACGCCGGGCAGCTCGCCGACTTCCTTTCGACGGCGCCGGTCGAGCAGTGCGTTGCATTCTTGGGGGTGATGGTCACTCGGATGCCGCACTCTGAAAGCGCCGAGGCGGCGGTGCAGGAGCTTGAGGATCTGACTCGTCCATGCGGCGAGCCTGTGGTGGATGTTCTGTGGCACGTATCCGAAATCGCGCAGGGAACCCCGTACGAAATGGTCTTCGGCCCGGACCCGGAGAACATGGAACGCCAGTGGCCGGAGCTGAAGTGGGGGCGGGGCACTGTCGCATCAGTGGTTACCTCCCCGGCTATGCGGGCGTGGCGGGAGAACGGCATCTTGCCGGCACTGAATCGTTCGGACACGTTCGACTTCTTCCAGCCTGACAGTTACCCGGGTGGCGCGACGGTCGGCGGCGAACGCGTGGACATCACGGCGCTCACTCGCGATGCCCAGCTCTATGCCGATTCGCTGCGGCGCCAGATCGACCGCGGTTCTAATGAACCTGGGCGAGTGGTGCGCGATGCCATGCAGGCGTTGGTTGATGCCCCGGCGCAGCCACTGATCGGTTTAGATCAGCGCCACAGCCTGGAGCAGACCTTTGCCGATCGCGGCGCGCTTCGCGCACTGGTCACGGTTTTGTCCCGGTCGATGTTGCGCGACTGCGTCATCGGGACAGCGGTGCGTCACCCGCAGGAATCCGCCGCGGCTCTCCTTGCCGTGGCCCGGGCATTCGACGGTGTTGTGCGCGCCAACGCGCTGAGTCTGTGGGGCATTGTCGCGATTAGCCGGGGCCTGTCGTCGTGGGCATCGGCGGCTCTCGCCGTCGCGCAGGAGGAACTCCCGCAGCATTCGATGTCGGCGATCTGCCTGGAGATCCTCGCCGGCGGCGAGCAGCAGCACCTTGTCACCACGATTTTGCAGGGGTGCGAGCTGGCGTGCGCGCACATCGTTGGGACTGGTGACGGGAACTATCGCGGGCCCCATGACCGGAACCATGGAGCATCCAACGGGGATTTTGAGGACCCCGGCGAGGAATACGGAGATCAGGCGGCGAGCGCCTAATTAGCGGGACTGGGTGTACTCCCACGCATCGCGCACGATCTGGTCTAGGTCGGTGCGGGTGGGGGTCCACCCCAGCTCGTCCTTGGCGCGCTGAGACGAGGCGATGAGCGTTGCTGGGTCGCCGGCACGCCGGGGCGCCACCTCGGCGGGAATCTCGTGGCCAGTGACTCGGCGGCACGCTTCGACAACTTCCTTGACCGAGTAGCCGTCGCCGGAACCCAGGTTGAAGATCCGGTGCTTGCCCGGGGCGTTCGACTCTAGGGCGAGCAGGTGCGCGTCCGCCAAGTCGCGGATGTGAATGTAGTCGCGGACGCACGTTCCGTCTGCGGTGGGCCAGTCGTCGCCGAACATGAGGATCTTGTCGCGCTTGCCCTGGGCGACTTGGAGCACGAGAGGGATGAGGTGGGTCTCTGTGGCATGGTTCTCGCCTAAGCCGCCGTAGGCGCCTGCGACATTGAAATAACGCAGGCTCGTCGCCCCGAGGCCGAAAGCGGTGGCGTAGGAGGTGATCGCGTAATCGATGGCCAGCTTGGTTGCACCGTAGGCGTTGGTGGGCGCCGTGGGCATGTCCTCGGTGATGGGCACGCGCTCCGGTTCTCCGTAGGTTGCGGCGGTGGAGGAAAAGACCAGGGACGACACATTGTGGTCCTTCATGGAGTTCAGCAGCTTCAACGTGGTGCCCACATTGTCGCGCCAGTACTCGTCCGGCTTTTCCACCGATTCACCCACGAGGGAACGAGCTGCGAAATGCAGGACACCGTCAACGGGGCCGTCGGCGAGAACGTTATCGATGACATCGTTGATGTGGCCTTCGACGAGCGTGGCACCCTCAGGCACGGCGTCACGGTTGCCGGTGGAGAAGTCATCCACGATGGTGACCGAATGGCCTGCTTCCAGCAGGACTTTGGAACAGACGCTACCGACGTAACCGGCACCACCGGTGACAACGAGACGGGGCATGCGAGAGTCTCCTTTCAGATTTCAGATCGAAAACAGTGGTAGCTCTGGCGAGTCCTGCGCTCAACTCTTACGTTTCGAGCGGCGAGACACGCAGCGCATGCGCTAGCTCAGGCGCGAGATAGACACGGGAACCGGAGTCGGTGACTACGGAGATCGAACCGTTGTCCGTGCGCTCCAAAGTGACTTCAGCCCCACGTTCGATGCCGAAGCGGCAGATGGAGGAGTAGTGCTCCGAATCAAGCTGCAGGATCTCGTTGATCTGGACGACCTCGACGCGGGTCGGCTCCGTCAGAGTCAGGTCGCTGGCTCGAGTGCCCAAGTCCTTTTCCGTGGGTTCGGTGTATCCCAACTCGTCGAGAGCGGGAATGGGGTTGCCGAAGGGGGAGCGGGTGGGATCGTCGAGGACCTTGAGCATACGTCGCTCGACTTCTTCGCTCATGACATGCTCCCACCGGCACGCCTCGGCGTGGACCTGGCTCACCTCGAGGTTGAGCACGTCGGTGAGTAAACGCTCAGCCAGGCGGTGTTTACGCATGACGGACGTGGCCAACTCACGTCCACGCTCGGTCAGTGAGAGGGAGCGGTCCGATTCCACGACGATGAGGCCGTCGCGTTCCATGCGGGCGACGGTCTGCGAGACGGTGGGGCCGGATTGGTCGAGGCGCTCAGCGATGCGAGCGCGCAGCGGGATGATTCCTTCTTCTTCAAGCTCGTAGACCGTGCGCAGGTACATTTCGGTGGTATCTACGAGATCTCTCACGACGGGGTTTCCCTCTATCCTTCACATGTGGCCGCGGGCTCAGCACGGTCACCAATCCAATAATGGCTAGAGCACATAGTAACCCAGAACACACCGCTCGTTGGCCGCGGTGCGTCTGGGCGTGCGGGATTACAGTGCGTAGTCGCGCAGACGGTCAGCTCGGTCGCCGACACGCAGCTTGCTCATCACTTCGCGCTCGATTTGGCGGACCCGTTCGCGGGAGAGGCCGAATTTGCGGCCGATCTGGTCGAGGGTGCGCGGCACGCCGTCATCCAGTCCGTAGCGCAGACGGATCACGTCCTGCTCGCGCTGCTCCAACCCAGCAATGATGTCGTTGATGTCGTCGTGGCGCAGAGCGGAGACGACAGCGTCCTCGGCATCGGCGGCTTCGGCATCCTCGATGAAGTCACCCAACGGGGCTTCTTCGTCGGCGCCAACCGGCATGTCCAGGCTCACTGGGTCGCGGGACTGGCGCAGCAGCATCTCGATCTTGGACTCGTCGATGCCGGATTCATCTGCCAGTTCCTCATTCGTCGGTTCGCGGCCGAGAGACTGGTACATCTCGCGGCGGATGCGGGAGAGCTTGTTCACCTGCTCCACAAGGTGGACTGGGAGGCGGATCGTGCGCGACTGGTCGGCCATTCCACGCGTGATGGCCTGGCGGATCCACCAGGTGGCGTACGTGGAGAACTTGAAGCCCTTGGTGTAGTCGAATTTCTCCATTGCGCGGATGAGACCCAGGTTTCCTTCTTGGATCAGGTCGAGCAGGGGCATGCCTCGGCCGGTGTAGCGCTTGGCCAGGGAGACGACAAGGCGAAGGTTCGCTTCCAGCAGGTGCGAGCGTGCTTTACGGCCGTCTTTAGCCAGGATCTTCAGATCGCGGTGCTTTGCTCGGGTGAGTTCGGTGTCCGGGTCGTCGAGCAGGTACTGCGCGTACAGTCCAACCTCGATCCGCTGGGCAAGTTCGACTTCCTCCTCAGCGTTCAACAGGGCGGTCTTGCCGATGCCGTTGAGATAGACACGCACAAGGTCGGCCGACGGGTTGTCGTTCGTCTGGTTTCGCCGGCTGCCGCGGTCGACTTTCTCTTCATTGTCATCGACATGATCCACATTGGGCTGAGTCATGGATGAAAGCTCCTTTAAGTCTCGCGAATCTATCGTTCTAACGCCGGACAAGAGCAGTTTGTTCCCGCCGCGGGGCCCTTTCGCGACTGCAATCATTCTTGCAGCTCATTTGGGGTCATCCGGGGGTGCGGGTGCGCGGTTGCCGTGAATGGGACTTTAGCAGTTCCGGTCTAGCTTTCAACCAGTACGGTGAACGGTCCGGAGTTCACGGAAGAGACCTCCATCATCGCGCCGAAATGGCCTTCCTCGACATGGATTCCGCGCTGCCGGAGCCCGTCGGCAATTTTCGCGATGACGGGTTCGGCGGCATCCCCTGGCGCGGCATCGGACCACGAGGGGCGGCGGCCCTTCTTTGTCCGCCCCATGAGGGTGAATTGGCTGATGAGCAAGACGGGGGCGCCGGCCTCCTCTACGGAGACTTCACCGTCGAGAATGCGCAACTCGGCGATTTTGCGCACCATGGTTTCCCAGGCATCCTCGGCATCCTCTGCTCCGACTCCGACGAGAGCGAGGATTCCTCCGGTCTCGGGACAGTTGATGGCACCGATGGTCTCGCCGTCGACGGTGACGGATGCTTCGGTGACGCGGGTGAGAACTGCCTTCATGGTGTGTCCTTTCGTGGCGCGGTTAATTCTTCAGGGTGACAATTTCCGCGGGCAGCACGATGCCGTGGCGGATCAGGTCGACGATGACGCCTGCGGCTTCGTCGTGAAGCATGCTTTCGGCGTTGTCGTCGAGTCCGTGGGAGGCGGCCCACAGGGAGACGATGTCGCGCAGCGGCAGGCCGTCGGGGTTCAGCCCGGCGAGAATTGCGGCAACGGCGTCGTCGACATCGTGGGTGAACCGAGGGCCGTCGGTGCGTGTGACGCGTGCGACCTCCGGCGCGAAGCCCATGCCCGTCTCCGTGTCCGCGAGGCTAACGTTTTCGAGCGCGACGCCGGGCCGCAGGGCATAGCGCGCATCGAGCACGTCGCTTATCGACGTTTCCCGCAACCACTCCATCCGCACGAAGTACTCCTCGACCTCGGGGCCGAGCGGGTCTGTGAACGGCTGGGACAGGGTCTCCGTGGTGACCTCTGTCGGCGCGTCGCCGATATCGCGGATGAAGATCCAGCCGAAGCCCACGGCCCGGACGTCCTGCTCGCGGAAATGCGCGAGCCAGCGGCGGGTGCGGGCAATGCCGTCGGCGGACCGCGGGTCGATGGACTCGTCTTTGAGCCACGTGGACACGTACAACGCCGGGTCGACGACATCGCGCTGCAAGACCCACGCTGAGACCCCTGTGGAGGGGAACCAGCTGGCCACGCGCTGCTCCCACGATTGGTCGCTTGTGTGCACCCAGGAACCGAGGATGAAAGCGGAGCCGTTGGGGGCTAGGTGGTGCGGTACCCCGGACACAACGAGTTCTGACGCACCGTCGAGGTCCAGGCCCGAGTCGCGGTACACGTGCCCAACCTCCGGCAGCCCGACGACGAACGGCGGGTTGGCCACAATCCGGTCGAAACGCTCGTCGTCGACTGGCTCAAACCAGGAGCCGTGGCGCAGCTCTACGTTGTCGGCACCTGCTCCGGCCATGGTTGCCCGTGCGAGATCAAGGGCGCGCTCGTGGACATCGGTTCCGATAACGCGCTCAGCTGCCCCGGATTGAGCCAGCGCTTGCACTCCGGAACCGGTGCCAAGGTCGAGCACTGTCTCCACCGGGCTCAGCGGCGTAGCCGAGAGCAGCGACAAACTGGCCGCCCCCACACCGAGCACATGGTCGGGTCCCGGCACGTGATCGGTCATCGACGCATCGAGGTCCGAGAAGATGAAGCGGTCGCGGCCGGCAATGATGTGCGGCCGGACATCCAGCGCGATCTGCACCTCGCCGGAGGGGGTGGGGGAGATCACGGCGGCGTCGATAAGCGAAACAACGAGCCGTGCCGGAAGGTACTCGGCGAGCTCCTCCGCGGTCATCTTCTCGCGCACGAGGAAGAACCGGATGAGGCCGGAGAGACGCGAATCGTCGCAGGCCTCGATGACAGCGCCCGGCTCCCCGCGGAAGAGTGCCTCAACCGCGTCGGGGCCGAGATGCGCGGCGATGGAATCCGCCGTGAAGCCGGCGTCGTCGAATTCACGGACGAGATCGCGCGCGATGTCGGTTGGCTGCACGGTGTGTTCTCCTTGATCCTCGTGTCACTCTTCGTGGTCGATTGTGGAGGGGGTATTCGCGGCCGGAGAGCCGGTGTCGCCTCCGGACCCGGCGAGCAACTCCTGCTGCTGTGTCGCTGCCAGCTGGGCGTGCCGCGCGGCGGCGGGTTTGTACACGTTGCGCGTGCGCTTGTCCCGCACCTCGTTCGAATCGTTGGCCACCACAACCGAGATCCACGGCAGCGGGATCGAGATGGCGAAGAAAATGATGGCCAAAACCCAGTTGTGCCACCACATGACCGCCGCGATGGACAGGAACACGAATGGCAAGCGCATGCCCTGCATGATCAGGTACGCCCGCTCGCGCGAACGGAGATTCTCCATCGGCGAACGCTTTGCGGACGTGATCAACGCGGCTTCGCGCCGTCTAAAGCGCTTTCCCGGCGAGCTCACGGCATCCGCGTCCACCACGTGTGGGTCGCTGAAACCGCCTGCTGTGCTCATGGGACCCCAGGGTAGACGCGCCCGGTGTGCTCGTGCGACTGGACCCGGCCGTGCTGGGCTGCCCACCGCGCGTTTTTAAACTCGTTCCGGGCAATGAGGCATGATGGTGTGCGTGACGCAGACAACGACGAAGACGATTGAACGCCCCGATGTCCGCGAAGACACCTCGCAGGACAATGACACCCCGAAGTTCTTCCACTACGTGAAGAAGGACCAAATTGTGAATTCCGCGGTCAGCGGTGCCATGGTTGTCGCGTTGTGCGGTGAGACGTTCCCCGTGCGGAAGCAAGCCAAGCCCGGTTCGCCGGTGTGCCCCGACTGCGAGCGGATCTACAAGGGGCTGCGCCGCAAGTGACTTCAGCCGTCCATGGTTCGGGGCCGTCTCTGCGTCAATGGCAGCAGGAGGCCCTCGACCTTTTTCTTGCCCGGAAACCGAAGGATTTCCTCGCGGTGGCGACACCCGGCGCTGGTAAGACAACGTTCGCGTTGACGTTGGCGAGTACGCTGCACGCGGAAAAGACCGTGGAACGCATCATCGTCGTGGTGCCCACAGAGCACTTGAAAGTGCAATGGTCGCAGGCTGCGGCGAAGTTCGGGTTGTCTTTGGACCCGGAGTTCACCAACTCCTCGGCGGTCAACCCTGCCTACGACGGGATTGTGGTCACTTACGCGCAGGTGGGCATGCACCCGTTCAAGCACCACGCGGTGGCGTCGTCACGCCGCACGCTGGTGATCCTGGATGAGATCCACCACGCCGGCGATGCGAAGAGCTGGGGCGACGGTGTGCGCGAGGCCTACAACGACGTCGAGCACCGCCTAGCGTTGACGGGTACGCCGTTCCGCTCCGACGATTCCGCGATTCCCTTTGTCACCTACGAAGAAGACGGCGAAGGGCACTTGGTTTCCCAAGCCGACTACACCTACGGTTACGCGGAGGCACTCGCGGACGGTGTCGTGCGCCCCGTGGTCTTCCTCGCCTACAGCGGCGAGGCGCAATGGAAGGATTCAGCGGGGGAGGAGTACTCCGCCCGGCTCGGCGAGCCGCTCGACGCCGCGCAAACGGCGCGCGCCTGGAAGACAGCACTCGATCCGAAAGGCGACTGGATCGCCGCTGTCCTGCAAGCGGCCCAGACCCGGCTGACCAAGATCCGCGGCCACATGCCCGATGCCGGCGGACTCGTCATCGCCACCGACACGACCACGGCCCGCGCGTACGCGAAGATCTTGCGGACCATTAGCAACACGCCTGTCACGGTCGTGCTTTCCGACGAACCCGGTTCCTCAAAGCGCATCGCCGAATTCTCGGCGTCCCAGGACGAATGGCTCGTGGCGGTGCGCATGGTCTCTGAGGGCGTGGACGTGCCCCGGCTTGCGGTAGGCGTGTATGCGACATCCGCCTCAACACCGCTGTTCTTCGCCCAGGCCATCGGTCGCTTTGTGCGTTCGCGCATGCCAGGCGAATCGGCGTCTATCTTCCTCCCGTCTGTTCCGGTCCTGTTGCGGTTGGCCGAAGAGATGGAGGTGTCCCGCGACCACGTGCTGGGCAAACCGCACCGTGAATCGGGTTGGTCCGATGAACTGCTGGAGCAAGCAAACAAGAAGCGCAGCGAGCCCGACGAGGCCCCGACGTACGAATCCATTGGCGCCTCCGCGGAGCTGGATTCACTCATCTTCGACGGCTCTACGTACGGAACGCCCACCCTCGCAGGAACCGACGAGGAGCAGGACTTCCTGGGGCTACCTGGGCTTCTCGACGCCGAGCAGGTGAAGACGCTGCTGCGGAAACGGCAATCCGAACAGCTCGATGTCCGTGAGGCCGAGGTGAAGGCGCGCCGGGCGCAGGATGCAGCGGGGGACAAGGAGCCTTCACCGTTCAAAGGGCCGTCCGCCGCGCCGGAAAGCTCACGCGGCAGCGGTGTCGCGTCGGAGGACATCCCTGCGCTGCGTCAGGAGCTGAACGCCCGCGTGGCCATCGCAGCGTCGCGCACCGGCCGCCCGCACGGCGCGATTCACACCGAGGTGCGTAAAGCGTGCGGCGGCCCACCCACGGCGCTGTGCACGGCAGACCAGCTCAGGGAAAGAATCAAGTACCTGACGCAGTGGTAGGCTCGGCCGCATTATGGTGCACCCGAACCCATTCGGCGAAGGGTACCCGCGCAGCCCCCGGGATCCCTTGAATGAGCCGTACGGAGGCTACTCCCACGAGCGCGCGGGCCAATTCGACGGTTACGGCCGGCCGTTCGATCAGGGGCCGGTGGACGCTTATGGGCGTTATAACCCGCACGGGCCGAACTCCTACCTGCCCGCCGGTGGCCCTTCCGCCCAGGGCCCTGGACCGCTTCGAGGGAACGGTTTCGGTACCGCGTCGCTGGTCCTCGGCATTCTCACGGTTCTGTCCTCGTGGTGGTTCATTGTTGCGGGCTCCATCACCGCAATCTGCGGGATCATTTTCGGTGTGATGGGCATCAGCCAGAACCGGCGGGGTTTGCGGCGCGGCGGTTTGGTGCAAAGCATCCTCGGAATCGTGCTGAACAGCTGTGCAATGATCATCGCGTTGTTCTTCGCCGCTGTGTTCGTTTCGATGCTCAATGACCCCAGCTCGAGCGCGTACGACGATTCCGGCGACACGTCCGCCCCCGGCGGCGTGAACGAGAGCATTTTCCGGCGCCCCAACAGCCGCTACACCGAAGACACCTGACGAACCTCCGCGCGCACGGGGATCCGCCGTTTCCCAGGGCGAAAATGCGCGTTTCTTCCCCATATCCAGAGAAGTACTTAAGCCGAAATTGGCCTTGGGGCGATGACCTGGGCGCACGACTATAGGGGGTCCACATTGAACGGTTCCGAGGATGCGAACGCTAGCGGAAACGACGAGAACACGAAACGGTGCTGACCGGTCGTTGCGTCGGACCGGTCAGCCCCGCAGGCGTAATCAGATGGCTTTTAGTCGAGGTAATCGCGCAACACCTGAGAGCGGGACGGGTGGCGCAGCTTCGACATCGTCTTCGACTCGATCTGGCGGATGCGTTCGCGGGTCACGCCGTAGACTTGGCCGATCTCGTCGAGGGTGCGCGGCATGCCGTCGGTAAGCCCGAAGCGCAACCGCACAACGCCAGCCTCACGCTCGGACAAGGTGTGCAGCACATCTTGCAGCTGGTCTTGGAGGAGGGTGAACGACACGGCATCGACGGCGACGACTGCCTCGGAATCCTCGATGAAGTCGCCGAGCTGGCTATCACCCTCGTCACCGATCGTCTGGTCGAGCGAGATCGGCTCACGAGCGTACTGCTGGATCTCGAGGACCTTCTCCTCGGTGATATCCATTTCCTTCGCCAGCTCCTGCGGCGTCGGCTCGCGGCCCAGATCCTGCAGCAGCTCGCGCTGGATGCGGCCGAGCTTGTTGATGACCTCGACCATGTGGACCGGAATACGGATCGTGCGGGCCTGATCGGCCATGGCGCGGGTGATGGCCTGACGGATCCACCACGTCGCATAGGTGGAGAACTTGTAGCCCTTCGAGTAATCGAATTTCTCCACCGCGCGGATCAAACCGAGGTTGCCCTCCTGGATCAGGTCCAAGAACGCCATGCCGCGACCGGTGTAGCGCTTGGCTAGAGAGACCACGAGGCGGAGGTTGGCTTCCAGCAGGTGGTTCTTCGCCTTGCGGCCGTCGCGCGCCACGGCACGCAGGTCGCGCTTCATGGCCGGACTGAGCTTGGCGTCCTTATCGCCCTCGCTTGCGGCGCGCTGCATTTCGTCGAGGCGGTACTGTGCGTACAAGCCGGCCTCGATGCGCTTGGCCAAGGAAACCTCTTGCTCGGCATCGAGCAGCGCCACCTTGCCGATCTGCTTGAGGTATGCCCGGACGGAGTCAGCCGAAGCAGTCAGCTGCGCGTCTTTGCGCGCCTGGCGCAGTGCTGCGGATTCTTCGATGTCCCACACGGACGGCGCGGACGACTCTTCGTCCTCATCGTCGTCGGAGCTTGCGGGTGCCTTTTCGGAGTCGCCTTCCTCGCCGAGTTCGGGGACGACATCCTCGGCATCATCGTCTTCGTCATCGTCCTCGATGGCGGCATCGGCGACCTCCTCGTCGTCGAGGTCTTCGTCGAACTCATCGTCGTTCAAGTCCTCGTCGAGATCGCCGTCCACATCGTCGTCGAGGTCATCGTTCTCGATGTCCGGATCGAGCATGTCGTCGTCAAGCTCGTTGTCGTTTTCGGTCGACTCTTCAAGCTCGTCGGTCTCCGGAGCTTCAGGCGAGGCGGCCGCGGACGCGCGCACAGTCTTCTTGGCGGCCGACTTCCGCACAGTTTTCTTGGCGGTCTTCGTCGTCTTCTTGGCCGTCTTTTTCGTCGTTTTCTTGGCGGTCTTCTTGACAGTTTTCTTCGCTGTTGACTTCTTCGCGGTCTTTTTCGCTGACTTCTTGGCCGCCTTCTTCACAGCGGTCTTGCGGGCAGGCGAAGTAGCGCCAGCATCTCCTGATGCGTCAGTGCTGGTCTCAGGGGTCTTGTTGTCAGATGAGCTGCTCGCTGCCACGTACGACCTTTCATGAGCTCGTCGCTTCTCTCCGTCGGTGTCCCACCACAATACGGGACTGCAGTGTCAACACGGTGAGAGGCGGAGTCTATTCCTACGTCCATGAGTTACGGCGCGGTACCGAGACCGAGCACGACCACGTCCTGCCAGTGACGGTACCTCTGAGTATTGAACAACCCTACAGCATACGCACGCGATCTCGGTGTGCGCCACCTCGATCACAATTTTACTTTCAGGCGGTTCGCACCATGCCGTGGCGGCGCACCGCGTGGGTTAGGGCGTGACGTGCTTCCACACAGCCATCGCAGCGCCGACGATTCCGGCGCGGTTACGCAGAGTCGCCGGGACGACGGGCGTATCAACAGTGAACAGCGGCACCCATTTGTCGGCTTTGCGGGAGATCCCGCCACCGACGACGAATGCGGCGGGGTTGAAAAGTCGCTCGTATTCGGCGAGCACGGTGTCCACGCGTTTCGCCCACTTCTTGTAGCTCAACTCCTCGCGGTCCCGAACGGCCGATGATGCCTGGTGCTCCGCTTCCTTCTCTCCGACGATCATGTGCCCGAGTTCTGTGTTGGGGAAGAGTTCGCCATCCATGAGGAAAGCGGAACCGATGCCGGTGCCGAAGGTCAGGAAGATGACCGCTCCGGACTTTGCAGTGTCGTCGCCGAATGCGACTTCGGCGAGGCCGGCTGCGTCGGCGTCGTTCAGCACGGCAAGTTGACGCCCCGGAAGATGCTTAGCGAAAAGGTCGTGGACATGTGTACCGATCCACGAGTCGTCGATGTTGGCGGCTGTGCGTGCGACTTGCTCGACAACGACCGACGGCAAACAGATTCCCACGGGGCCGTCCCATTCGAGCCGGCGCACAATCGCTGCGGTCGTCTCGGCGACAGCGTCCGGAGTTGCTGGCTGCGGGGTTTCAATCTTGATGCGGTCGCCGATGAACTCGCCAGTGCGCATATCGACGATCGCGCCTTTCACACCCGAGCCGCCGATATCAATGCCGCAGCAGAGGTTGTCTGCGTTCACAACCCCGGTTTCAGATGTAGTTCGGGACTGGTTTTCGCTGGTGCCGGTGACCCCATCATCCATGGTGAAACAGTCTAGCGATCCGCTGCTGCGGGTGTGGGCCGACGTTGAAACCGGCACTGCCGCGACACGCCGAAAGGCCAATGCGCGGGGGAAACATGACAGATGCAAGGCGTTGATTTAGGATCGCCTCGAAAGTAGAACAGTAACTACCGCCCCTGGGTGGTCCAGCACCCGCAAAAGTGTGGTTACTACTGCGGAAACGTATGGCAAAGGAGACCCACCAGTGGCCACCGATTACGACGCGCCCCGCCGCCGGCTTGACGACGACGTTGAGACTGATTCCCTCGAGGGGCTCAAAGCTGAAGAGGTTGCCGGCAGCAGCATGGACGACGACGGTGAAGTCGTCGACGCATTCGACCCACCCCAGGTGGATCTGACGGGCGAAGAACTCAACGTCTCCGTGGTGCCGAAGCAGGAGAACGAATTCACCTGCGCCTCGTGCTTCCTTGTGCAGAAGAACAACCGGCTCGGCCACACCGAACCGGACGGTTCCAAGATCTGCCTCGACTGCGAATAGGTGACAGGCAGTTACTTCTGCAGCGGCTCTGATGCGCGGTCGGCTTGATCCGGCACGAATGCGTGGAGGAGCGCTTCGGGATTCCTTGAGGACACCAGCCAGTAGGGGGTGGGGTCCTCGGGATCGTCGAGAACGAACAAAGCTAGCTCGTCCACCCATGAGTGGTGCACGAGGTACGCCGCCGGATCCAGTTGGCGTCCGAGCGCGTTCCGCTTTGCGGTTTTAGGCACTGCCAGCGATCGCGAGACGACACTAGACGGCAAGTTGGCCTCCCCGATTACGAGCCACCGCGTCCCGTCGGCATCGCGCTCAACCTTCACCACCGTCGACGACAGATGCCAGAGGAACCACACGATCATGGCTCCGGCGAGGACAAACGTGATCACAAACCACCACACCCCGCGGTTGTTTCCCATTTGGCCGCCTAGTAGCGCGGCGAATGCGATTCCCACGATCCACCACCACGCGGGAACCCACTGGCGTTCCGCGTACAGCTCCTCCGGAGCCGCTGGACGCATGGGTGCCGATGAGGATGATGCCGCTGTCGGCTCTGAGCCAGATTCGGCGGCGGGCGTAGTAACGTTGTCGCGGGAGTTGTCAGTCACGTCCTCCATGTTAAGCAGGGGGTTGGGTGAGGGATGAAAAACACTCCGTGCCCGCGCTTCGTGGGAGGGCCCGGCCGTAGGCGACGGTGCACCATAGACCTGACGTAGTGTGGGGCCGTGACTAATCAAGCGACTGAAACCGGAGCCGGAACAGCCGGGATCGGGCCGATCCCGCTGAAACGGGTCGACCCCCATCTGCCTCTGCCCAAGCGTGCCCACCGGGGGGATGCCGGCGTCGATCTGCATTCCGCGGAAGACCTTGTTATCGCGCCAGGGGAGCGTGCCCTTGTCAAAACGGGTGTAGCCCTCGCGCTGCCGTTAGGAACCGTGGGGTTGATTCATCCACGTTCGGGCCTGGCCGCCAAGCACGGACTGACAATCGTCAACGCCCCGGGGACCGTGGACGCAGATTACCGCGGCGAGCTCATGGTGTGTCTCCTTAACACCGACAAAGACACTCCATTCGAGGTGACCCGCGGCATGCGCATTGCCCAGTTGGTCGTCCAACGCGTGGAGCTACCCGAGTTCGTGGAAGTCGACGAGCTGGACGAGACGGTTCGTGGTTCCGGCGGGTACGGTTCAACCGGCGTGAATTAAGCGGATACGAGGCCGGTGAAAAAGGCGGATTCGTCGGCCGCGAAAAATAGTAAAGCAGAAGATATTTAGCAGCTTCGTTCCAGCGAAGGAGATTGAACCTCATGGCACTTTGGCCGTTTGGCAAGAAGAACAAGAAGAAGGATGCCCCTGCAGCGGGTGAATCCGCGGGTGACTCAGTTGAGAAGCTGTCGGACGACACCGCGACTCGCTCCGACGAGGAGAAGACCGATCGTGAGAGTGAACCGGCCGCTGATCCGGTTGTTGAGCCGGCGGTTGCAGATACTCCGGCAGACGCGGCAGCAGCCTCTACCGCAGATGCGCCGGCAACGGACGCGGTGACGGAAGCCGAGAATGCCTACACCGGCCCGGTGACGAAGGAGCATGACGCCATAGGCGGCGAGTCCGGCCCCTTCGACGGGGACAAGGTGAGCATTCAGGAATTCGACTTCTCCGACTTCGCCGAGGGCATCTTGAACTTGGGCTCGATCCAGCTGCCGCTGCCGAAGGGGTCGCAGGTGCAGGTAGAGATGGGCGAGCAGGGGCCGCGAATGCTGCACGTCGTCACCGAATTCGGGCGCATCACCCCAGTGGCGTTCGCTGCGCCGAACTCGGGCGGCATGTGGGAAGAATCCAGCGACGAGATCGCCGAGGGCATGCGCGGAGACGGCATGCCCGCCACCTATGAAGAAGGGCCGTGGGGCCGAGAGGTCGTAGGCCGGGGCGATAACGGTGTGATCCGCATTATCGGAGTTGAAGGTCCGCGGTGGCTCTACCGCGTCACCCTGGCGGCACCACACGGCAAGGAAGACCAGCTGGCTGATCTGGCGCGCGAGATCATCGCACGCTCTTTCATTTACCGCGGCACGGCCCCTGTCCTGGCGGGTAACTCCCTTCCGGTTGAACTGCCTGCGCAGCTCGCGGCACAACTCCAGCAGGCGATGGCGCAGCAGCAACAGCAGCAGAGCCAGAACCCGGAGAATGAGAACCGATAGAGAAACGAGTAGTTGAAACAACGAGAAATGGACGAAGGAATCTCCAACACCGACACCCGGACGCGCCGAGTTGTTGATAACGGCACGGCGGGTCACGCAGCCGCTCTGGAACCGGGCGACGAGCTAACGCTTACTCCCACCACAATGGCGCACGGAAGCGAAGCAATCGCGCACGCTCCTGATGGCCGAGTGGTCTTTGTCTCCGGTGCTATCCCCGGCGACACCGCGCGGGTCACGCTTACCAAGGTGAAGAAGAACTGGGCGCGGGGCGAGGCCGCGTCCATCGAGCAGGCATCACCGGACCGCGTGGATCCGGTGTGCCCCGCAGCCGCGGCGGGCGCTGGGTGCTGCGATTACTCGCACATCACGCCGGCGGCGCAAGAACGCCTCAAGCGGGAAATCCTCGTCGGCCAGCTTGACAAGTTCGCCCGCCCAAGCGGGGTGCTCGACGGTTTCGACATCGCTATCGACCTGGAGCAGAACACCTTGTCACCGCTGACTGGCTGGCGCACACGAACTCGTCTCGGTGTCGGGGAGGACGGTCGCGCGGGGATGCGTCAGTCTCGCAGCCACGACGTGATCGCCGGGGTGCGGTGCGCCCAGGTGAACCAGGAAGCTCTTGACGGCATTGTCGGACCGGATGCCCGGTTGTTCACGCCGGGGGCAGAGCTCGTTGTCGTTGTGGATTCGCGCGGCAAGCGCCACGTCGTGGAGACGCAGCGTGCACAGCGCGGGAAGCGCATCGAGCACATCGAGACCCGGATTGAGGGCGATGCGGCGGTCACTGAGGCCGTCCCGGCGCTTGCCGGAAGTGAGGTGGAGGAGGCGGTGTTCCGTTTCCCGCCGACGGCGTTTTGGCAGGCGCACACCACCGCACCTGCCACGTACTGCCGCTACATCGCGGAGTGGGCGCAGGACACGTACGCGCGCCCTGTCGGGTGGGATTTGTACGGTGGAGTCGGTCTTTTCGTTCCGCACATCAGTGATGTCCTCGGCTCCGGCGCACATGTGGTCAGCGTGGATTATTCCGCGGCCGCGACGCGTGACCCGCAGCCGGCGTTGGACAATCTCGATGTGGAGGTACGCAACCAGAAGGTGGAGGCGAGCATCGATGGGTTGCCGGACCCGGGTCTCGTCGTTCTAGATCCTCCGCGCACGGGAGCGGGGACGGAGGTTGTCCAGGCGGTTGCCGCGCGCGCTCCGCAGCGTGCCATCCATATCGGGTGCGATCCAGCGACGTTCGCGCGCGACCTCGCAGCATGGGGTGAGGCAGGGTACGTCGTCGAACGAATGGCGCTTATCGACGCCTTCCCGAACACCCACCACTTCGAGGTTCTCACGAGCCTCGTTCCTGCGGTTTCCGCGACCGATGAATAATGGTTTTGGCTCCCTGGGGTGTAAACTCGTTCAGAACGCATGAGTCCGCCGCCGGTAGCCAGTACAGGGATGCTCGCAGGTATGTTTCCGGTGGCGGGGAGAATTCGCCGCGAAGGAGCCAAGACGACCATTGAGTAGGCTTGACCACCTCAACCTTCCCGCTGACCTGAAAAGCATGTCGGCGGATGAGCTCGACCGTCTCGCACGCGACATTCGCGAATTCCTGGTCCAGAAGGTGTCCGCGACCGGGGGGCACCTGGGCCCGAACTTGGGGGTCGTCGAATTGACCATTGCGCTGCACGCGGTGTTCGATTCTCCCGAGGAACCGATCATCTTTGACACGTCGCACCAGTCGTACGTGCACAAGATTCTGACCGGTCGCGCCGGCCAATTCGACACCCTCCGCCAGCGAGACGGTCTGTCGGGTTACACCAGCCGAAGTGAATCCGAGCACGACTGGACGGAATCGTCCCACGCCTCCGCCGCATTGTCGTACGCCGACGGCCTGTCTAAAGCCAAAGTTCTTCACGGCAACGGCGACAAGAACGTGGTGGCCGTCGTCGGCGATGGCGCTCTGACCGGCGGCATGTGCTGGGAAGCCTTGAACAACATTGCGGAAGGTGACCGCAACGTCGTCATTGTGGTCAACGACAACGGCCGCTCTTATTCGCCGACAATTGGCGGTTTCGCTCGCAACCTCGACGATCTGAAATCCCAGATCGCGCAGATCCGGATTCAGCCGGGCTATGACGAAGTCATGGAGCAGGGGAAGAAGACCCTGAAATCCATGGGCTGGGTCGGCGAACGCGCTTTTGGTGCGCTGCAAGCCGTCAAGGAGGGCATCAAACACCAAGTGGTGCCCACGCAAATGTTCCAAGACTTGGGGCTGAAGTATGTCGGCCCGATTGAGGGCCACGACATCGGCGCGTTGATGACAGCGTTCGCCTATGCGAAGCAGCACGACGGTCCGCTCATCATTCACGTGGCTACGGAAAAGGGGCATGGCTTCGCGCCGGCGGTGAACAACGAGGCGGACCAGATGCACTCCACCGGTGTGATTGACCCGGTGACCGGCGAAGCGCTTGGCAAGGCCGGTCCTGGATGGACCTCCGTTTTTTCCGAGGAGTTGCTGCGCGCAGCGCACGACCGCGAAGACATCGTCGCACTGACCGCAGCGATGGCTGGCCCCACCGGGCTGACACCGTTCGTCGAAAAATTCCCGTCGCGGTTCTTCGATGTCGGCATTGCAGAGCAGCATGCGGTGACGTCCGCCTCGGGAATGGCCTTGGGCGGACTGCACCCCGTGGTGGCGATCTACTCCACCTTTCTCAACCGCGCCTTTGATCAGCTCCTCATGGACGTGGCCCTGATCAAGCAGCCGGTCACACTCGTGCTCGATCGCGCCGGAGTTACCGGCAGCGATGGCGCGAGCCACAACGGTGTGTGGGATATGGCGATCACGTCTATTGCCCCGGGCATCCGGATCGCGGCGCCTCGGGATGCCGACCGTCTGCGTGAAGAGTTCCGCGAGGCAATCGCGGTCGAGGACGGCCCCACTGTGGTTCGTTTCCCCAAGGGCGATGTCGGTCCGTCCATCGAGGCGGTACGCCGCACTCCCGGAGGTTGCGACATTCTGGTGGAGCCGAAGGCTGAGCTGGAAAACTCTGGGGATGATGGCGCCGCTGAGACTGGGGCACCGCACGTGCTCATCGTGGCGGTGGGCGAGTTCGCGGAGAACGCGGTTCACATCGCCGAGCAGTTGAATGGAGAGGGCCACCGTGTCACCGTCGTGGATCCGCGCTGGATCGTTCCTGTGAATCCGGAGCTAGTCGAGCTCGCGGACAGCGCTGACATGGTCGTGGTCTACGAGGACGGCGTAGTGCGCGGCGGTATCGGATCGGCGATCGCGGAAGTCTTGAGCGCTGCTGAGGTGGACACTCCGCTGCGCCACTTGGCCTTCCCGGATGTGTTCCCGAAGCACGCCTCTCGCTCGCAGCTCATCGCCAGCGTGGGGCTGGATGCGGAATCAGCCCGCCAGTCGGTCGAGGCGTGGATCGCGAATCTCTAGTGCGCTCAAGCGTCTAACAGACCGAAAAGGGGCGCTACTTCCGCGATCTGCCATTCGCGTGCCCCAAGCGCACGCAGCATCGCAGCTACACGGTGGGTGTTCCACGGGCCAGGCTCGTTGGTGACCGTCCACACCGCCTGCCGGAGGATGGCGGGGGTGATCAGGACTTCAGGCTGCATGTCTAGCTGCCCGGCCGTGTACGCCACAGCCGATCGCATGGCCTGCATGGACTCCCATGAGTCGGGATGGTGTCTCTGCCAGGCGGATTTTCCGGGTGGCTCGGTGTCGCCGCTGCGCTGGAGTTTTGCGGGCCATCCAGCAGGGTCAGACTCGTAGACTGCCTCTAGGACGGAAAACCACGATTGCACTGCGCCGCGGCGACGCCGCGGAAACCCGGGGAGTGCGCCGAGCTCCCGCGGAGTGCGGGGAAGCTCCTTTGCTATTGCGAGGAGCACTTTATTAGGCAGCAGTTGGGAGGGGGATATGTCGTTCTCGCGGGCTGTGCGGTCACGGGCTTCCCAGACAGCTCGGGCCACAGCGAGGGATTCGCGGGATCGCAGGTGCGAAATCCCCTTGAGGTCACGCCACGTCTTACGGGTCGGCTCCCATTCGGAGTACTCGGCGATTATGAACGCGAATTCCTCGTCGGCAATGTCCAACTTCCCGGTGGAAGCGAGCAATTCCGCTTGCGCTTCAGCCAGCTCGTTGAGGTAGAGGACGTCCTCGGCGGCGTACTCGAGCCACTCCTGCGGCAACGGGACTTCGGACCAGTCCTCGCGGCCGTGCCCTTTCTCTAGCTGCACACCGCAGAATTCCTCAACCATTGCCCCGAGATTTGGTTTGTCGTATCCGGCGATGCGGCCGGCAAGAGCCGTGTCGAAAAGCGTGCCGGGAAAAAGACCGAGCTCAGCCAGACTGGGCAGGTCCTCTGGTGAGGCGTGCACGATCCAGTCGCCGCCGTTGATGACCGGTGCGAGGGCCTGCCGGAGCTCATCCCTGTGACCCTCGGGGGCGAGGAGGAACGTTCCGGCGTCGCGGCGGAAGATCTGAACTAGGAAAGCGCGGTCGTCGTAGCGGTAGGCCGAGGCGCGCTCGGTGTCGATGGCGAAGGGGCCGCGGCCACGCGCAAGGGCACCTGCGGCTCGCTGGTATTCCTCCGGCGTCGTCGCCAGCGCGTACTCGGCACCTGGGGAATGCCGGTGGGGATGGGGCATGGTTTAGCGGCGGCTGTCGATGCCGGCTACTCCCTCGGGAGGTAGGCCGGCGACGTGAGCGAGGACTTTGGAGAAGGCCTCGACGTGGTGGGACAGATCGGTTCCGGTCGCAGTCCAGGACGCGCGCATCTCAATCTGATAGGCGCGCGGCGGGCCGCCGATCTCGCCGAAGCGGACCGACGATGTTGAGGTAACTGTGCCGCCGAGGTTGGTGTAGTCGGCCCCGGCTTCCGCCAGGGATTCGCCGAGCCACTGCCACGCCACATCCGGCAGCAGGGGGTCGGAAGCAACGGCGTCGTCCATGTCGGCCTGAATGTAGGCGACCAGGCGCATCGAGCCTTCCCACGCCTCTTCGGTGGACGGGGAGTACAAGAGGATCAGGCGCCCGAAGGCGTCGCCTTGGGAGTCGGTGGGGACGGGGGCGTCGTCGTCAAGCTCTTGCACTTCGAGCCCCACGGCGTGGCTGTAGGGTGCGGGCCGCTGCGGCGGGCGAATGGTGCCCAAGCTGATCTCCGGCCGCAGTTGCGCCCGGTGCATCGATTCCACAGCGTCGTTGAACTCGGAGGGGATGGTCGCGTTCTCCCCGTCCTTCTCGGTTGTCGTCGCGGGAGAGGGAGCGGCGGAGAGCTGCGGGTGGTCCGAATGTGTCACGCGTTCCAAGCTATCCAGAGCTCGCCGCCATTCCGTGGAGGCGCGCCGTTGCCCGCCGCGGGCCGCACGGTAGGATCGGCTTGTAGAACTTTTGGTGGACCTCCCGTGTGCGGGAAGAAAGGATGCTCCGCGATGACTCAGCCGGACATTGAAAAGCTCAACAACACTCAGCGTTACGCCCAGTGGGCGACGTTCCGCGCGATCCCAGGGGCGCTGGGCCACGAGCGCGAGGAGATCATTGCCGAGGTGAAGGATTTCTTTGCCCGCCTCGAGGACGAGGGCAAGGTCGTTGTGCGCGGCATCTACGACATCTCGGGCATCCGTGCGGAAGCGGACGTGATGATCTGGTGGCACGCGGAAGAGTTCGCCGACATTCAGAAGGCCTACAACGATTTCCGCCGCACGACGGTTCTCGGCCAGTGCCTCGAGGTCTTCTGGATCGGCGTGGGCCTGCACCGCCCGGCCGAGTTCAACCGTGGCCACCTGCCGGCATTCATCATGGGTGAGGAGCCGCAGGACTGGATCACGGTCTACCCGTTCACGCGCTCCTACGACTGGTACATCATGGACGCGGATAAGCGCCGCCGGCTGCTCATTGAGCACGGTCAAGCTGCCGCCGAGTACAAGGATGTCCGCGCCAACACGATGTCGGCGTTCTCCCTCGGCGATTACGAGTGGATGCTGGCTTTCGAGGCGCCGTCGCTCGAGCGGATCTCCGACCTGATGCACAAGATGCGCTACACCGAGGCGCGCCTGCACGTGCGCGAAGAGCTGCCGTTCTTCTCCGGCCGCCGCGTCGCTGACGTCGCAGAGCTCATCAAGGTTTTGCCTTAAGCAGCACGCGCTTATCGACGAATGCCTGCCCACGCTCACCGCGTGTGCAGGCATTTGCTGTGTTCGCCCGTTATTGCTCGACGGGTTTTTCCTCCAGCGTCATGGAGATGGAGTTGATGCAGTAGCGCAGGTCGGTCGGGGTGTCGTACCCCTCGCCGGCGAATACGTGGCCGAGGTGGGAGCCGCAGTTGGCGCACAGCACCTCGGTGCGCACCATCCCCAGGGAGTGGTCTTCCCGCTCGATGATCTTGTCGCCGGCGAGCGGGGAGAAGAAGGAGGGCCAGCCGCAGTGGGACTGGAATTTCTCGGTGGAGCGGAACAGTTCCTCGCCGCAGGCGCGGCAGCGGTAGACACCCTCGGTGGTGGTGTCGGTGTACTCACCCACTCCGGGTGGCTCGGTGCCGGCCTCGCGGAGTACGTGGTACTCCTCGGGGCTCAGGCGCTCGCGCCATTGCTGTTCGGTCCAGTCACTGTAGTTCGTGTTTTCCGTCATGGCGTTGCGTCCTTTCAGTTCGGTTCGGGGAGTGGGAGTGCGCTGTTTCAGCGGCAGGTGCTGCCGTCGGTGCACTCAGGGCTGCAGCCATAGCCCATGCGGCAGCGGCGACGATGAAGATCGCCCAGCCGGCGGTGGGCAGGAACGTGTCCAGCCAGCGGCCAGTGAGGTAGTGGCTGTCCGCTACCCAGCTCAGCGGTGACAGGCAGAGAATTATTCCCACCCACGCGGCTGGAGAGCGGAAGACGCTGAGTCTGCTGCTCAATGTGAACACGGCGGGGAAGAGCATCATCGAGTAGTACGCCTGCCCCAGTGAGGAGAGCAGGCACACACCGGCCAGTAAGACGGCGGCTGTGGTGGCGGCCCACACCCACGGTGCGGTGTAGCGGAACCTGGCGAGCGCGACCACAGCGGCGAGCACCGCCACCGCGAACACCACGAGCAGGACGGCGTGAAGCCATCCTGGCATACCGAAGTAAACGGCCGCACCCGCCAGCGAGGAGTTGGCGTAGTCCCGGGTCTGCTTGAGGTACGGCGCGACAATGTCGATATAGTCGCGTGCTCCAGGTGTCAGCGGCCACGCCACCACGTTGAACAGGACCGGCACCGCGATTCCGCCGGCGAGTGCACGCCAATCTAGGCGCAGCAGCGGTAGCAGGAGCAGCGGGGCGAACATCGGCTTGACCAGGATGCATAGACCGAGGACCACGCCCGCTGCCCACGAGGAACTGCGTCCTTTAGTCAGCAGCCCGGCGAGGAATGCCACGAGACCGAGGAAGAGGATCCCGTTGATGTTGGAGAAGCCGAGGGTGTTCGTCACAGCTTCTGTCGCGAAAGCCAGCGCGACTGCGCCAGGAAAGACAGGGGAGGAAATTTCCCGCCCCGCCAACCGCGTGAGCCAGGCGAGCCCCCCGATGATGCAGGCGGCGTTGACGAGAATGAACAGGGCCCGGATAGCGCCCATGTTGTCCACCAACCCCAGCGGAGACAGCAGCAGCGTGGCCCCGGGGTTGTACAGGTAGTGCGGGTCGACGTGGTGGTAGACCTCGTTGTAGACCGGCTCCCGCAGGACGAACCGCCGTGCGGCGGACCACACGGTGGTGAAGTCGTCAGTCACGGTTCCCGGCAGTGCCACCACGAAAATGCGGTGGAAGACCAACAAGAGGGCCAAGGGCCATAGGAACGCGTTCGCGATAGCCCGCCAGCGCTGGGGCCCCTCCGGTGTGGGGAAGGACCAGGCGGAGCGGTAAGCATTCATGCGGGTAGTCACAGCCCCCAAAACTACTAAACGGGCATCAGCTTCCCGTGCCCACCCGCCGGTAACGGGCGAAGATGTGCGAACCGGAAGAGTACACGTTCTCCAGCGTGAGCTCCACGTCGATGTCGCCCTCAAAACCGGCGGGCTCGCCGTTCACGTGGGGGGAGCAGGTGAGGTGGAGGACGTCGATAAGCGATGTTTCAAACATCGCGGCATACAGCGACGGGCCTCCCTCGCACACGATGCGGCCGAGTCCCCGAGTGCGGAGCGCATCCACGATCTCTCGAGCACTTCCGGCGCCCGTGCCGACGAGTTCAGCGCCGGCTCGGCTAAGGGTCTCGCGTTGCTCGGTGAGGTCGGCGCGGACAAGCGACTCGTTAGGCGTGAGGATCAGCGGGGGAGGGCCGGAGAAGAGCTTCGACGAGGTGTCGAAGTTCAGGGAGCGGGACACGACCGCGATGGGGATGTCCGCCGGCCCGTAGTCCTCTGCTTTGACCGTCCCGGAGCCGACCAGCACGACGTCGGCCCACTCGCGCAGCGCAAGCATGACGTCCTTATCCGCGTCGTTGCCGAGGCTGCCAGACGTGCCGTTAGCGGTGAAAGACCCGAACGCCGTGGTAATGGCCACGGCGCGGACTTCCTCTGTAGTGGTGCTCGGTCCGATGATTTCGGTGTGGGTCTTCGATGACGGTGGTGAAGCTGCCATGGCACAAAGAATAGCCCCGCAGACTGGACAAGAATTCCGGCCGGCGGGGCTTTTGGAGCGGATGACGAGACTCGAACTCGCGACCCTCACCTTGGCAAGGTGATGCGCTACCAACTGCGCTACATCCGCAAAGGACTTGCGTCCTTGTGCGCGATACTGGGATCGAACCAGTGACCCCTACCGTGTCGAGGTAGTGCTCTACCGCTGAGCTAATCGCGCAATATATTCCTATGAATATGGAGGTGGAAACGGGAATCGAACCCGTGTACAAGGTTTTGCAGACCTTTGCCTCACCACTCGGCCATTCCACCGCGGGCGATTTCCGCCTCTTTCACTGTGCCAACCAGCGCGGGGCTAACTGGCACATGGAGCGGATGACGAGACTCGAACTCGCGACCCTCACCTTGGCAAGGTGATGCGCTACCAACTGCGCTACATCCGCAGTGCGGGCAAATTGTCCGCACAGAAGAATCCGTATGAGACTCTCCGTGCGCGATACTGGGATCGAACCAGTGACCCCTACCGTGTCGAGGTAGTGCTCTACCGCTGAGCTAATCGCGCTTAAGGGTTAAGCCCCCGCGAGGGGACTTGGAGCGGATGACGAGACTCGAACTCGCGACCCTCACCTTGGCAAGGTGATGCGCTACCAACTGCGCTACATCCGCATGCATTCGTTCGCTGTGAACTTGTGCGACTAGAAACTCTAATGTGTCGCCCCGCATTCGACCAAATCCCGTCGTTGTGACTCGTTTTTGGCCAGTTCGCGGGTGCCTGCGGCATCCGCTTATCGACGGTTTCCGCACCGGTAGTCCGCCGCGCCCACCCCAGCAACAACCGCCGCTGGAAGGTAGTAGAACCACCGGGTGAAAGCCGGCCGATTTCCGGTGCCAGGGGCGCGATTATGGTCTTGAGCCGTCTCGGTGTTAATGTATCCCTCGCGCCAAAAAGGCAACGGTCCCATGGCTCAGTGGAAGAGCGTTCCGTTCACACCGGAAAGGTCGCTGGTTCGATCCCAGCTGGGACCACACGAACAAAACCCCGCTTAGGCGGGGTTTTGTTGTTTTCAAGATGAAGCGTTGGGGCTCGGGCTTTTCGGGTTCCCGCGGAAGCACCAGGCGGTGACTGCGCAGAGGATTGCGGCTGAAAGGGCGTGGAAGGCGATCAACAGCTCGTGGGCGTTCGCGTAGGCGGGGGCGGCGGCGTCGTGAGTGGAAGGATCGTAGATGGCGTCCATGCCGGTGGCCGCGAGGTCAGGCGGAAGAAAGGTGAGCAGGAGAGACGTGAACATGGAGCCGGACACGGCGACCGTGATCAGTGTGCCGAACTCGTAGGAGACTTCTTCGATGCCAGCAGCCATGCCGGAACGCTTCGGTGGGGCGGCACCGATGATGGCGGTTGAGGACACCGACATGGCGAAGTTCGCTCCGGCTCCAAGGATGATCACACCGCCGAGAAACACCGGGAAACTGTCGATCGCAGAACCCCACCACGCAAACAGTGCTCCGGCGACACAGGCGGCGAACCCGCCGGAAATAATGGTGCGGAACCCGATGCGGTGAAGCACCGCGCCCCCGGCAACGGAGAACGGCAGCGCGGCGAACCCCACGACACCGACGGCGAGGCCGGCGTGGAAAGGAGAGAAGCCGTCGACAAGCTGAAGGCGTTGAGTGGTGGTCATCTCCACACCGATCTCGACGAACATGGCGCCTGCGGCTGCGACCACGCCACCGGTGAAAACGGGATTAAGAAAGATGTCCAGGGTGAGAAGCGGATCATCGAGCTTCTTCTGGCGCCAATGGAAAAGGATCGCACCCGTCGCCATCACAACTGCTGATACGGCGAGCACCACCGGGTGGGTGTCCAGCCGCGCCGCCTCCTCAATAGTCATGGTCAACCCCGAGAGGGCGAACAGCGCGAAAACCGAGGAAACGAGATCCCAATGCTTGTCCGGGTTGGGCTTGTTGCGGGGCCCGATCAGGAGCGTGAGCGCCACGGCGATCACGACAACGGGGACGTTGATGAGGAAGACCGAACCCCACCAGAAGAACTGAAGTAGCGCGCCGCCGACGACGGGGCCGAGCGCGGCACCGAGCACCGCCGCGGAAACCCAGATGCTCATTGCCAAGTTCCGCTCCCGCTCGCCCGGAAAGATCTGATTGACCAGAGCGAGCGTTGCAGGGAGCATTGTCGCTGCACCGGCACCCAGGAAAGCACGGGCGGCAACGAGGGACCACACAGTTGGAGAGAACGCGGCAGCTAGAGAGGCCAGACCGAAAATGACTAGCCCCACCATGAACATGCGGCGGTGACCGATCCGGTCGCCCAGCGAGCCCGACCCCAGCAGCAAACCCGTGATCACCAACGGGTACGCGTTGATGATCCACAAGGACTGCGAAGCGGTCGCGTCGAGGTGCTCGTTCAGAGCCGGTAGCGCGGTGTAGAGGATCGAGTTGTCCAAGGCCACCATGAGCAGACCCAGCGAGACGACTGCAAAGAACGGCCACCGGTTCGGGTTGGCCGGTTTTCGTCGATGGGGACGGTCATGGGGAAGCACGCCGGTCAACCTACCCCTCGACCTGTACTTTGTCACGGAGCTGGCAACTGCCCCGGACGGCGGCAGGACTCATTGCCGAATGAATTGCATGTGGACCCGCGCAAGGGTCAAATCCAGCTACTTGGGTCCAGCTAATTGCATACAAAGGTGTGTTTAGCTGGATCCATGTAGCTGGATCTTAGGGCCATGAGCCGAGCAGCAGCGCCGTTGACGACATGCCCCGGCCGTTGAAACCCTATGCGGTTGCGGAGCGGACGCGTTCCTCGGCGTGGTACTCAGCGACGATGGTCAGAAAGTTGGCGGGAACTTTCACGGCTAGCTTGGGTACTAGTAGAAGAAACCAGAGTCGAAAAAGGAGCACGCACATGGCACGCACCAAGAACACCGGGACCCGCGCACTGCTCGCAGCCACAGCCGCAGCGGCACTCACCCTCGGTGCCGCGCCGCTGGCATCCGCGCACGATTCAGTCATCTCCGCACGCCCCGGCATTGAAGAGGTGGTCGCCGAATTCCCGGCGGAACTCGTGCTGGAATTCTCGGCGCAGCCCAAGGAAGACTTCAACACTGTGGCGTTGTCGCGCGTCGCCGACGAGGAGGTCCTGTTCAGCGGGGAGCCCAAGGTCCACGATCGGGAGATCAGCATCGCGGTGCCCGCCGACATCGATGCCCAGCCGGGGCAGTACCGGATCGGATACCAGATCACTTCGTCCGACGGACACGCGACGAAAGGAACAACGAGCTTCACCTTTTCGCCGGAGCAGACGACGGGAGATACCGCCGCGCCGGGCACCGAGTCTGCGCAAGGCGAGCAGGGGGAAAAAGGGAGCGACACGACGTCGACAAGCGATGAAGCTGAGAACGAAACGGGCGCTGGCTACGCCTGGTTGTGGCTGCTGCTAGGCGCGTTGTTATTCGGCGGCGTGGTCATTGCGGCGCTGAGCCGGCGCCAGCGCAACGACGACGCGAACCAGCGCGTGCGCGACATGGATGGGCTGGATGACGCGGATCGCACCGACCGCGACTAAATAGTGCCCAGAATAACGGGCATGCCCCGCAGGGGTAAGATCGCCCCCAGTGCCCACGCGCTGTCTTTGAGGCGCGCGTGGGTCTGACATGAACACACCGCGGGCGCGGCCAGGTATGCCGTCTCGCACGAGCGCAAAAGGAGCGCTGAAGAGCATATGTCCAGCGGGATTGCCCCAACTGCACTGAACCACGAGCCCTTCGAGGTTCCCGCCGGCACAGCCGTCGGCGCGGCGATGCGTGAGCTCGAACTGCCCAATAAGGGCGACGACGCCATTGTCTGCGTGCAGGATGCCGAAGGAAACCTCAAGGACCTTTCCCACGTGCCGAAGGAGACCGAAACGTTCATGCCGGTCGCGGCCAATACCGAGCTTGGCCGCAGCGTCATCCGCCACTCCTGCGCCCACGTTCTCGCGCAGGCGGTGCAGGAGGAATTCCCCGACACCAAGCTGGGCATCGGCCCCGCGATCAACGACGGCTTCTACTACGACTTCGACGTCGAAGAGCCGTTCACCCCTGAGGATCTTAAGACGCTGGAAAAGCGGATGAAGAAGATCATCAAACAGGGCCAGAAATTCGTCCGCGGCGTTTACGCATCCGCAGAGGAAGCGGCCGAGGACCTGAAGAACGAGCCGTACAAGCTCGAGCTCATCCAGGACAAAAGTTCCGTCGACCCGAATTCCGACGAGGCTACCGAGGTCGGCACCGGCGATTTGACCCACTACGACAACGTCAATCCGCGCACCGACGAAGTGGTGTGGCACGACCTCTGCCGCGGCCCGCACGTGCCCACCACCAAGTACATCCCGGCCTTTGCTCTCACCCGCTCCTCCGCGGCGTACTGGCGCGGCGACCAGGCCAACGCCGGTCTGCAACGCATCTACGGCACCGCCTGGGAGTCCAAGGAGAAGCTGGAGGAATACCAGCACATGATCGAGGAGGCTGAGAAGCGCGACCACCGCCGCCTCGGCTCCGAAATGGACCTGTTCTCCTTCCCGGATACGGTCGGCTCGGGTCTGCCCGTTTTCCACCCGGACGGCGGCATTGTGCGCATGGAGATGGAGAACCACTCCCGCAAGCGCCACATCCAGGCCGGGTACTCCTTTGTGAACACCCCGCACGTGACCAAGGGCGACCTGTTCCAGCAGTCGGGCCACCTCGACTGGTACGCCGACGGCATGTTCCCGCCGATGCAGCTCGACGGGGAGACGAACGACGCGGGTGAAGTGACCAAGCAGGCGCAGGACTACTACGTCAAGCCGATGAACTGCCCGATGCACAACCTCATCTTCGATTCCCGCGGGCGCTCCTACCGCGAGCTTCCGCTGCGCCTCTTCGAGTTCGGCACTGTGTACCGGTATGAGAAATCCGGCGTTGTCCACGGCTTGACCCGAGCCCGCGGCTTCACCCAGGACGACGCGCACATTTACTGCACTGAGGACCAGCTGGAGCAGGAGCTCACCGATGTCCTCGAGTTCATCATCTCCCTGCTCAAGGATTACGGCCTCGACGACTTCTACCTCGAGCTGTCCACCAAGGACCCGGAGAAGTATATCGGCGACGATGAGATCTGGGAGCGCTCCACGAGCATCCTCCAGGCAGTCGCAGAGAAGTCCGGTCTCGAGCTCGTGCCGGATCCGGCTGGTGCGGCCTTCTACGGTCCGAAGATCTCCGTGCAAGCGCGCGATGCCATCGGCCGCACCTGGCAGATGTCCACCGTGCAGCTGGACTTCAACTTGCCGGAACGCTTCAACCTCGAGTACACGGCCTCCGACGGCACGAAGAAGCGTCCGGTGATGATTCACCGCGCTTTGTTCGGTTCCATCGAGCGCTTCTTCGGCGTGCTGCTCGAGCACTACGCCGGAGCTTTCCCGGCATGGCTGGCGCCGCACCAGGTCGTCGGTATTCCGGTCGCGGACGACTTCGCGACGCACCTAGACGGGATCGTGGATGCGCTGCGCGCTCGCGGCATCCGCGCGGAGGTCGACCACTCGGACGACCGCATGCAGAAGAAGATCCGCACCCACACGCAGTCCAAGGTGCCGTTCATGCTGCTGGCCGGTGCCCGCGACGCCGAAGCGAACGCCGTAAGCTTCCGCTTCCTCGACGGCAGTCAGGTCAACGGTGTGCCGGTTGACGAGGCAATCGAGCTCATCACCGCGTGGGTGAGCGACCAGCTTAACGAGCAACCGAACGAGGTGTCTTTTGAGGCCCGCCGCGGATAGCAATCTGGACAGCACCGACACCTCACCCAGTGCGGGGGAGGCGGCGGCACCCGACGAGTACGTCGACACCGGTGTCGGCGTTCCTGATCGCCTGGTCCGGCTGTGGGCGCCGTTCCGGTCTGCTTACATTTCCTCGATTCCGGGTGAGAAGGACCAGAACGCGGATCCGTTTCTGGCAGCGCCGGAGCAATCTGACGAAGATGCGCTGATCGTCGCGCGCGGAAAGACGGTCTACGCGCTGCTCAACCTTTACCCTTACAACGCGGGGCACCTAATGGTGGTGCCGTACCGCAAGGTGGCGGAGTTGGAGGACCTCACCACTGAGGAAACGCACGAGCTCATGGAATTCGCCAAACTCGCCGTGCGCACCCTCAAGAGGGTGTCCCACCCTGAAGCGATCAATGTGGGGCTCAATTTGGGTAAAGCGTCCGGTGGATCTGTCGGTGATCACCTGCACCTGCATGTGGTTCCGCGCTGGGCGGGTGACTCGAACTTCATGACGGTCATCGGCGGAACCAAGGTGCTGCCACAGCTGCTGCGGGAGACTCGAGAGCTGCTCGCCGAGGGCTGGCAGGAGACAGTCCGCGAAGATGAACCCGGTGAGGGGGAGGACGGAGTCTGATGCTCAGTCTTCACGGGAGAAAACCGGCGGCGACGGTGGCAGAGCCCGTCGCAAAGCTCTTTTTGCGCCTTGGTCTCACCCCGAATGCCGTGACGGTCTTGGGCACGCTTGCCACCATCGCTGCTGCCGTTGCGCTCATTCCTACCGGCCACCTGGTGTGGGCGGCTGTGCTCACCGCGTTCTTCGCCGCATTCGACATGATCGACGGCACGATGGCGCGGCTCAAAGGCGGCGGAACAGCGTTCGGTGCGACACTCGACGCATCGTGCGACAGGCTTTCCGACGGCGCCTTGTTCGGCGCTATCGTGTACTGGCTCGTCTATGTCGAGCATGCTGACCGGGCAGCTGTCGCTGTGACGCTGGTGGTGCTGGCGCTGTCCCAAACGATAAGCTACATCAAGGCGCGCGCCGAAGCGGGCGGTTTGAAGGTCAACGGCGGGCTGATCGAACGGCCCGAGCGGCTCATTCTCGCTGTTGGCGGGCTGTTCCTTGAAGGTCTCGGCGTTCACCTCGCTCTGGAGACCGCCATGTGGATCCTCGCCCTAGGCTCCGTCTTCACCGTCGTGCAGCGTCTGCTCAAAGCATCGCGCGATCCGAAGGCGGGCCAGCGCATCGCCCCGCCTGCCGGGGTCCCGGACCCGGGGGCCGCGCGGTAATGGCGTCGGACGAGGGTTCCGACGAGGGCATTGTCGCCCAGCGTCTCGCCGCGGCCGGGTACATCGCTGGTTGGAAAGTCGTGCGTCACCTACCGCCCCGGACGGCGGCTGCGTTGTTCAACGCGGGTGCGGATCTCGCTTCGGATCAGGGGCGCGGGGCAGAAATGCTGCGCCGGAACCTCACGCGCGTCGTCGGGGCGGAGAACGTCACGCGAGCGCTCGTCCGCGATTCGATGCGCTCGTACGCGCGGTACTGGAACGAAGCATTCCGCCTTCCCGCGATCGCGGGCGATCCGGAACTGCTCGCGCGGCTTGATGCCGGTGTCCACGGACGCGAACGCCTCGACGAGACTCTCTCGCGCGGCCGGGGGCTGATTCTCACCCTCCCGCATTCGGGCAACTGGGACATGGCCGGAATGTGGCTCGTCTCCCGCTACAGCGGTTTCGCCACCGTCGCGGAACGGTTGCGCCCGGAGGCGCTTTTCGACGCGTTCGTGGCCTACCGCGAGAGTCTCGGCTTCGAAGTTCTCGCCGCGACGGGCTCTGATGTTCCCCCGTACGAACGCTTGCGGGAAGTGCTCGCCGATGGCGGCATTGTGTGCCTGATGGGGGAGCGCGATATGACGCCGCGGGGCGTCCCGGTGTCGTTTTTCGGTGAGGAAACGACGCTGCCGGCGGGGCCAGCGAAATTGGCCATCGATACCGGTGCAGGCCTGCACGTGGCTCATTCCTGGTTCACCGGCACCGCCGCGGATCCTGATTGGGGGCACTCGGTGTCGCCGGCCCTTCAGGTGACGGATGTGGCCGAGACCACTCAGCGCATCGCCGACGGTTTCGCTGCGAATATCGCCGCCCATCCGGCGGACTGGCATGCCCTGCAGCCAATGTGGCCCGCCGACCGCGCGGGGCGAAAGCGGTGATGGCTCGTGCGTATTGGCATGGTGTGCCCGTATTCCTTCGATCATCCAGGCGGGGTTCAAGCTCATATTCTTGACCTTGCGCGGATAATGGTGGACCGGGGCCACGATGTCAGGATTGTGGGGCCAGGTACCCGCTCCGGTTCGGGCCAGGGCCGTGGCGAGCTGCCGGACTATGTGACCGTGGGCGGCAGGGCCGTTCCCGTGACATACAACGGTTCAGTGGCCAGGATCTCCTTCGGGCCACGGACCTTCGCTACCGTGCGTCGCTTTCTGCGCGAAAGTGAATTCGACGTCGTGCACATCCATGAACCGAATGCCCCCAGCTATTCACTTGTGGCGTTGATTTTGGCCGAGGAGCCGGTCGTGGCTACGTATCATGCATCTGCGTCAGCGTCGCGCGCCTTGCGGATGGCCCGACCTGTGCTCCGGCCTGCACTGGAGAAGATCCAGGCGGGCATTGCCGTTAGCGAGATGTCGCGCCGCTGGCAAGTTGAGCAACTTGGCGGCGACCCGCTTCTGATTCCCAACGGGGTGGACACGAAACGCTTCGCGTCCGCGCGGGCAGCTATGAATAGGGGTGCGCGGGACGTTATGAATAGGGGTGCGCGGGGCGAGAGCACCGATGATGACAGGGTGCACATCGTCTTCCTGGGGCGGTACGACGAACCCCGCAAAGGCCTTCCGGTCCTGCTGGAGGCTCTGTCCATGATGGACGAGACTCCTCGCGTGACAGTCATCGGCGGAGGTTCCCCGGTCCGCGTCGGGGAGTACGAGGACGTGGAGTTTGTCGGACGCGTCAGCGAGAACGAGAAAGCCCGGCTGCTTGCACAGGCCGACATCTATGTCGCCCCGAATACCGGCGGGGAATCATTCGGCATTGTCCTCGTCGAGGCAATGGCAGCTGGATGTGCTGTGGTGGCCAGTGACCTCGAAGCTTTCGCCGACGTGTGCGGTGCGGAGACGGCCGCACCCGCCGGGGCGCTATTCCCGGTGGGCGACGCGAACGCCCTCGCCGTGACACTGCAGAAACTCATCCGCAACAGGGCACTGCGCGAAGCTCTCGCCGCGGCGGGGTCTGAGAGAGCTCGGCTCTATGACTGGGACGTCGTCGCCGACCGGGTGGAGGCGGTGTACGAGGCGGTCGCTGGCGGACAGGGGAGCGTGCAATGAGTCCCACCCTGGCGCTTATCGGTGTTCTCGCCGCCGCAGTTGTCGCCGTCGTAGCGGTGTGGGCCGTTCTTACCGCCCGTCGGCTGGACCGGCTGCACATTCGTCTGGATCGAGCAGGTGCGTCCTACGAAGCGGCAGTGGAGCACAGGGACGCTATAGCGGACATTGTCGCGCGCACCCGGGACGACCACGCGGCCCGTCAAGCGCTGGCAGAGGCAGAGGAAAAAGTGGACCTGTCTCTTCGTTTGTACAATGACGCTGTCGTGGCCACCCGAGTGGTGCGGCTGAAGCCGGGCGTGCGCGCACTGAGGCTGGCTGGCACGGCACCAATGCCGGAGTTCTACGGCAGCGCGCGGGAATTGAGCAGATAATCTGGCCCAGCGAAATCCGTTCTGGATTCCGGGGAGCCGTAATAGTGGAAACGTTTAAGCTTTGTCCCATGCAATTCGATATTCCCAGCATCGACGACATTCTGAACTTGGAGCAGCTGGACGACAATGTCTTCCGCGGCGCAAGCGTTTACTCCGGTTTGCAGCGCACCTACGGCGGTCAGGTGGCGGCACAAGCGCTGTCCGCCGCCACGAAAACGGTTGGTGAGGAAAAACTCGTGCACTCCCTGCACAGTTATTTCATCCGCCCGGGGCAATCAGACCGGGATATCGTCTTCGTGGTCAACCGCGTGCGCGACGGCCATAGCTTCTCCACCCGCATCGTCGACGCTGTCCAGGGCGGGAAGACGATCTTCTCGCTCGAGGCGAGCTTCCACATCACCGACGATGAAGGGATCGAGCACTCAGACAAGATGCGCGCCGTGCCGGATCCTGAGAACGTCGTACCGCTCGAAGAGACGGACGGGCCGTTGAAGTTCTTCTCTATGTGGTCGAAGGACTGGGATGTCCGGGTGGTTCCGGACGATGAATTCGAACACAACCCGTACACGCCGAGCCAGCAGGTTGTGTGGTTCAAATCCAAGCGCCAGCTCCCGGACGACCAGACTTTCCACATCTGCACGTTGGCGTACATGTCCGACCTAACTCTGCTGCACTCCGCGCTTGTTCCGCACCGCGGCCACAAGGTTCAAATGGCGTCCCTCGACCACGCGATGTGGTTCATGCGCCCCTTCCGCGCCGACGAGTGGATGCTGTACGACCAAGTGTCCCCCTCTGCCCACGGCGCGCGCGCTCTCACACAAGGCCGTATCTTCGACCGCCAGGGCAATCTTGTGGCCATGACCGTCCAAGAAGGTCTTACGCGCACGCTGAAAGAAGGCGGCGTCGCCTTTTCCTAAACGCCAGCCCAGGCGGCTATAGGGGCACGCGTATACTCGACAGCCGACACTTCAGCCGGAGAAAGGGGAGATGGCACATGGCAGGCCACTCAAAATGGGCTACTACCAAGCACAAGAAAGCCGCTAACGACGCGAAACGCTCTAAGCTGTGGGCGAAAATGATCAAGGACATCGAGGTCGCGGCGCGCACTGGTGGCGGTGACCCGGCGGGTAACCCCACGCTCGACGACATGATGAAGAAGGCCATGAAGGCCTCTGTCCCGAAAGACAACATTGAGCGTGCGCGCAAGCGCGGCTCCGGCGAGGAAGCTGGCGGCTCCAACTGGGAGGATGTCACATACGAGGGATACGGCCCGAATGGTGTGGCCATGCTCATCCAGTGCCTGACCGATAACCGCAATCGCGCGGCCACCGATGTCCGCACCGCGATGACCAAGAACGGTGGCAACCTGGGCGAATCCGGTTCCGTGGCCTACATGTTCAGCCGCAAGGGCGTGAACACTGTGGCCAAGGGTGACCTGACCGAGGACGACCTGCTCCTGGCGGTGCTCGAGGCGGGTGCTGAGGAAGTCAATGATCTCGGCGATCAGTTTGAGGTCGTTTCTGAGGCGACCGATCTGTACCCCGTGCGCGACGCGTTGCGTGAGGCGGGCATCGAGGTCGAGGACACCGAGCAGGACTTCCGCGCTTCGGTCGAGGTCGATCTGGACCTGGAGAGCGCAAAGAAGCTGGAGAAGCTTATCGACGCGTTGGAGGATGCCGACGACGTCCAGAACGTCTACACCAACATGACTGTGTCGGACGAGGTCGCGGAGGCTCTGGCCGACGAGTAGATCCCGGCGATGGCTACGGCCGAGCGGACCCGGTGCCGGCCGGGTCCGTTTTCGCTTTTCAACGTCGCTGCCGGTCGGTGACGGGGCCGTGTGGTAGAACAAATGTGTGACTACGACAGAAGGGCTGCGCGTGATGGGGATCGACCCGGGGCTTACCCGGTGCGGTCTTTCTGTGCTGCAGACCGGCAAGGGCCGGCAGGTGATTCCTGTGGCGGTCGGTGTGGTGCGCACTCCGTCGGACGCGGAGTTGCCGGAACGTCTTCTGCGGTTGTCAAATGCCGTGAACGATTGGCTCGATGACTACGCGCCGGATGTCATCGCAATGGAGCGAATCTTCGAGCGCAGCAACGTGTCCACCGTGATGCACACCGCGCACGCTGTGGGCGTCATGGTGCTCGCCGCCGCGCAGCGGGACATTCCGGTCTATATGTACACCCCGTCCGAAGTGAAGAAAGCGATCTCAGGCAACGGTCGGGCGGACAAGAAACAGATGACTGCCATGATCACGCGCATTCTCGGTTTGGGGGCGCCGCCGAAACCAGCGGACGCCGCTGATGCGCTGGCTATTGCTGTCTGTCACTGCTGGCGTGCCCCGTTGCTCGCGCGCACTCAAGCTGCTGCTGCGTTGACTGGAAGAAGGAGTCAGGGACTGTGATTGATTCACTCAACGGCGAGGTTGTTTCCATCGGGCTGGATCACGGGGTGATCGAATGTGGCGGAGTCGGATACCGTTTCTTGGCCACACCGCCGACACTCGGCCGGTTGACACGGGGTGAGAAAGCGCGTGTGTTGACCACCCTGGTGGTCAAGGAAGATGCCATGACCCTCTACGGTTTCACGGACGATGATGCCCGCGAAATGTTCCACCGCCTCACAACGGTGACCGGGCTCGGCCCCAAACTGGCGTTGGCCGCGCTGTCGGTGTTTGAACCGGCGGAGCTTGCTGGACACATCACCGCGGGGGACTCGAAGACGATCCAGTCGATCCCGGGGGTGGGCAAGAAGATGGCCGACCGTCTGGTGTTGGAGCTGAAAGATAAGCTGGCCGGGGTGTATGCAGCGCAGCCGGGCGCGGCCGCGCTGACGGCGGCTCCTCAGAACCAGGACACGTCCTTGGCTACCGAGCAGGTGGTGGAAGCGCTCGTCGGGCTCGGCTTCCCGGAGAAGAGCTCCCGAGCAGCCGTTGACGCTGTGATTGCGGAGTCCCCGGCCCCGGATGCCGTGGCGACCGTGGACTCGTCGGCGTTGCTCCGCGATGCGCTCAACCGATTAGGTAAGAAGTAGGCGCGTGGGATACGTGGATAAGCCGGTCAAGGAGGTCGCAGCGGATGTCTGATGTGGAGAAGACAGAATTCGAACTTCCGGCGGACCTGGCCCGGCAAGTGAACTCTCCGGTGGATGCGAATGAGCACACCGGGGAACAAGACTTTGAGAAATCCCTGCGCCCCAAGTCCATCGACGAGTTCATCGGTCAACCGAAGGTGCGCGAGCAGCTTGGCCTGGTACTCACCGGAGCTAAGAAGCGCAACGTCACCCCCGATCACATTCTGCTTTCCGGGCCGCCGGGGCTGGGAAAGACCACGATGGCGATGATCGTGGCGCAGGAACTCGGGACGTCGCTACGCATGACCTCCGGTCCTGCACTCGAGCGTGCTGGCGATCTGGCAGCGATGCTGTCGAACCTGATGGAAGGCGACGTGCTCTTCATCGACGAGATCCACCGTATTGCGCGTCCGGCCGAGGAAATGCTCTACATGGCCATGGAGGATTTCCGCATCGACGTCATTGTAGGCAAGGGGCCAGGCGCAACCTCGATTCCCCTGGAAATCCCGCCCTTCACTCTCGTGGGCGCGACCACTCGAGCGGGCATGCTCACGGGCCCGTTGCGCGACCGCTTCGGTTTCACAGCGCAGATGGAGTTCTACGGTGTCGAGGATCTGACGCACGTGATCACGCGCGCAGCCTCGATTCTCGGGGTCGAGATCGAGCATGATGCGGCCGTGGAGATCGGTTCACGTTCGCGTGGCACCCCGCGCATTGCCAACCGTCTTCTGCGCCGTGTCCGTGATTGGGCGGAGGTCAACGGTGACGGGACGGTCACGGTCGAGGCGGCGCAGCAAGCGCTGGATGTCTTCGACGTGGATGAGCTCGGGCTGGACCGGCTCGACCGGGCGGTGCTGGACTCTTTGATCCGCAGCCATGGCGGCGGACCTGTCGGTGTGTCCACGTTAGCCATCGCGGTGGGGGAGGAACCATCCACCGTGGAGGAAGTGTGCGAACCGTACCTCGTGCGCGCCGGCCTCATGGCCCGCACAGGTCGCGGCCGCGTGGCCACCGCTGCCGCATGGCACCATCTCGGAATGACACCTCCGCCGGAGGCGCCGGGACAGTTGCACCTCTATTAAGTTCACGAGAGCGAAGCAATGGTTTCGCGGCGGTGTGTCACAATGGTTCACCATGGAATACCTACTGATTCTCCTAGTCTTCGTCCTGTTCGCGTTGCCCGGCATTCTCCTGTCGCGCACGAACCGGAAGCGGGTGGAGAAGGCCCGCGCGGTGCAGGCGGCGGCCCAGCCCGGCGATCGGATCATCACGGTGTCCGGGTTCCATGGCCGGATTGTCGCCGCGGGCGAGACCACTGTGGATGTTGAACTCGCCGCGGGCGTGGTGGCTACGATGGAGCGTGAAGGCGTGTACAAGGTGCTTGACGCCCAACCTGCAGAACCCGCCGAACCCGCAGATCCTGCCGAAGCCCCGGCAGAAGGGCAGCAAAACAACGTCACCGGTAGTCTCACGGGCCGTGACCCGGAGGATGAGGTGCGCTAGAACGTCCGTGAGTGTGTGAGATAGCTCGGTGTGCAAAGAAAAAGGGCACGCCGAGCTTAATCATTTCCGCGTCCATGACGTACGATCACTGACTGGACCTTTCCCGGACTGGAGCTGGTGCGGCTGCGCAGCCGTGCGCTAGGCGGGAAGAGACGACAAGGACCACCTTGCACGGGTAACCCCGCAGGCGTGCGGCCACGCCTGCGGACATGCAACCGCCTGGGTGGATAGAGCAGGTTAATGAGGAGAGCTCGTACGTGACTTCGAAAACAGCAGGTAGGCGACCAGCCCGCGAGGGAGGATCGAAGCGGGCTTGGCCCAAGCGCGCACTCGCGCTGTTCGCACTCATTTTGGTGACCACTTACGCTCTCGTGTTCCTTACGGGGGACCGTGAGGCGACGCCGAAACTGGGTATCGACCTTCGTGGTGGTACCCGCGTCACGCTCGTGCCGCAGGGTGAAGAGCCGACAAAGGAACAGCTGGACCAGGCACGCACCATTCTTGAGAACCGCGTGAACGGCATGGGTGTCTCGGACGCGAACGTGGTCGTTGACGGCAACACGCTCGTGATCACTGTTTCGGGCGAGGATTCCGCAGACGTCCGAAACATCGGTCAGACATCCCAGTTGATGTTCCGTCCGGTGGCTCAACCCAACCAGCAGGCGGACGTGGTGTCTTTCCCGCAGGTGATGCAGGACATGGCTAACCGCTGGGTCGAGTACCGTGTTATCTCCAAGGATGATGCTCAGGCGACGATGCAGCAGTTCGCTGACACGTTCAACCAGCAGGTGGACGCGTTGAACAAGGCGCAAGAGGAACAGGGTGGCGAAGGCCAGACGACGACCAACGTGGAGCCAATTGAGGTCCCGCAGATCACGTCGGAACCGAAGCCGGAGCCGGATAACAGCCTCGAGGCGGCAGATTTCCGCCAAGAAGCGACAGCGATGCTGCGGGAGGACCGCCAGTCTGAGGATCCGACGAAGCTGCAGGCTGCGTCATGGTTGATGAAGTGCACGCCTGCTGAGCCTGAGAGGCCCGCTCCGGTCGACCCCTTGGCCGGTACTGACGATCCGGCCCGTCCTCTCGTTGCCTGCGATTCGAACTCGGGTCAGCCTCTGCTCCTCGACCCGGTTCCGCTGCTTCAGGGCGTCGAGGATCCCAACGGTCCGCGTCTGACGGGTAGTGAGATTGACACGAACCGTCCGATAACCGGCGGATTCAACTCTCAGACCGGCCAGATGGAGATCAACTTCGCGTTCAAGCAGGACGGAGAGCACAACGGCTCGTCCACGTGGGCGGAGCTTACTGCCGCGATGCTGCAGCAGCAGATCGCCATCACTCTGGACTCTCAGGTGATTTCCGCGCCGCAGATCCAGTCTCCGACACCGGTGGGCTCGACCACCTCGATCACCGGCCAGTTCACTCAGGAGGAAGCGGAGAATCTGGCTAATAACCTCCGTTACGGTGCGCTCCCGCTGTCCTTCGCCGGCGAGAACGGCGAGCCCGGCGGCACGGCTCTGACGGTTCCGCCGTCATTGGGCATTGCGTCGTTGAAGGCAGGCATCATTGCGGGCTTGGTCGGTCTGGCTCTCGTTTCCATCTTCGTCTTTGTGTACTACCGCCTGTACGGTCTGATTTCGCTGTTCACGTTGTTCGCCGCAGGTGCACTCGTGTATGGCGCTCTCGTTCTTCTGGGCCGGTGGATCGGCTACACGCTCGACCTTTCGGGGGTGGCCGGTCTGATTATCGGTATTGGTACAACTGCGGACTCGTTTGTGGTTCTCTATGAGCGCATCAAGGACGAAGTGCGCCGCGGAAGGACTTTCCGTTCAGCGACGATGAATGGTTGGGATCGCGCCAAGGGCACCATTGTCACAGGCAATATGGTCACGCTGATCGGTGCAGTTGTGATTTATTTCCTGGCTGTCGGCGAGGTCAAGGGCTTCGCGTTCACCATGGGCCTGACCACAGTCTTTGACCTCTTGGTCACGTTCCTGGTCACCGCACCGCTGATGATTCTGGCCTCCCGCAGCGCGTTTTGGGCCAAGCCCTCGGTCAACGGTATGGGCAAGGCGTTCGAGGCTGGCCGCTCCAAGCCGGTTGCGGCACGCACAAAGAAACGCGCCGCAGCTTCGTCTGTGGTCGCCTCGGAGCATTCCGCACCGGCGGAGCCAGCGGCCGCGAACGGAACCACCACGGTTGTCGCCGACAGGATCGGCGCAGAGCCGTTTGACACGGACAATGACGCCGTCACGCCCACGGCACCCAGGGAAGAGGAGAAATAACAATGAGCACCTCACTGAACTCCGCCACCCCGTCGCCGGCAAGCGACGGCGCACACCAGATCGACACCGAAACTGAGACGGCAACGCATGCAAGGGGCATCGAACGTCTCTATGAAGGCAAGGGCGCCATCGACTTCGTTGGCCGCAGCAAGCTGTGGTACACGATTGCTGTTGTCCTCGTCCTTCTTTCCGCTGCGGCTATGTTGCTGCGCGGTTTCAACCTGGGCATCGATTTCGAGGGCGGCACGAAGATGTCCATGCCCGCGGGCGACCTCGTCGCCGAGCAGGTCGAGGAGACCTTCGTCGACGCCACGGGTGTGACTCCGGAGCTGACGCAAATCGTGGGTGCGGGGGACTCCCGCACCTTGGAGATCAACTCCGAGCACTTGTCGCAGGAGCAGATCGACAGTGCTCGTGAGGCGATCTACAACGAGTACAAGCCGCTCGACGCATCGGGTGATCCGTCTCCGGACGCTATCGGTGATTCCACGGTTTCCGAGTCGTGGGGCTCGACGATCACCAACCGGATGCTGCTGTCCATGCTGATCTTCCTGGTCACCGCCGCGGTTTATGTCGCAATCCGTTTGCAACGCAACATGGCCATTGCGGCGATGGTCGCGCTGCTTTTCGACGGTGTGGTCATCCTCGGCATTTACGCCCTGTTCGGTCTCGAGGTCACCCCGGCGATGATCATCGGTCTGCTGACCGTCTTGACCTTCTCCCTTTATGACACCGTGATCGTCTTCGACAAGGTCAAAGAGAACACCGAAGGCATTCTGGATTCACGCCGGTCCACATATGCGGAAGAGGCGAACCTCGCGGTTAATGAAACACTGATGCGCTCTATCTCCACCTCGGTGATTTCGGCGTTGCCGATCATCGCACTCATGGTCGTGGCTGTGTGGTTGCTCGGTGTGGGCACATTGCAGGACCTCGCACTGATTCAGCTCATCGGCGTCGTCGAGGGTGTCATCTCCTCTCTGTTGCTCGCGACATCCCTCCTGGTCACTCTGACGAACGCGCAAAGCAAGTATAAGGAGCACAACAAGGAGGTCGCCGAGTACCGCTCGGCAAAGAGCGGGGGCTCGCTTATCGACGGCACCGCTCATCCCGCCACCGATCTGCCTGATGGAGATAGTGCTGCCCCTGCTACTGCCAAGCGCACTGTTTCCTCCCCGTGGAGCGGGCACGACACATCGGCAGAGCAGTCCCGCCATTCGGCCGCGACGTGGCGTCCGAATCAGAACTAAGGCGCGGCGGCTAGGACCACAGATAGGAAAAGGAAGAGGACATTATCGTGAGACGCAAGCATCTGGTGCGGCTGGCCGCGGCGTTGACGGCCGTGGGAGCGTTCGTGGCGGGGTGCTCGGGTTCTGGAGATTCGCCGAAGGACTCGACCACTCTGGACTATTTTGGCTACCAGCTATCGGTCCCGTTGGTGACCACCAATGCCGCCACGCAGATCGGCGACTCGTTGAAGATGCAGCGTCTGTCCGGGCGCATATTTCCGGGTGCGTTCATTCCGGGGCCTTCGGGTCAGCGGATCCCAAACACCGACCTTGTTTCCACTCAGCTGCTGCCTGCTCCTCAGCGGCAGGTGATTTACACCTTGTCAGATAAGGCGGTGTTCTCTGACGGTGTGCCTGTGACATGCGATGATTACGCCTTGGCCTTTGCCGCTGGCTCTCACCCGGAGATTTTCGCGTCCCATATGCCGCAGATGCAAGACGTGGAACGCGTTGATTGCACGCCCGGTTCGAAGCAGTTCACTGTTGTCTACCAGCAAGGCAAGGGCGGACGCTGGCGCGAGCTCTTTAGTGCGGGCACGGTTCTTCCTGCTCACGTGATTGCGAAACGCGTGGGGATGGAGACGGCTGACTTCACCCGGGCGTTGGAGGCCGGCGACCCTGAACTCATGGGCCGTGCTGCGCAGGTGTGGCGTTTCGGGTTCGCACTGGAGAAATTCGATCCTGAGCTCCAAGTGTCGTACGGACCGTACAAGATCGAGTCGGTTGGGGAAGAAGGCGAAGTCGTTCTCGTGGCCAACGAGACGTACTACGGAGATGCCCCAGAGGTCCCCAAGATCGTGGTGTGGCCGTCCACAAAGGATTCAGCAGAGTTGCAGCAAGCCGGCGCGCTGATGGTGGGGGACCTAAACAACCACAGTCCGGAGTGGTACAACGCACCACCGGAGGCCGACGAGGGCGCGAACGCCGACGACGTTCGGACCGGCCGGGACGGTAAAGATGCAGAAGCGTCCGAGGCAAGCGCTGCGGGGGAGACACCGTCGACTGAATCTGTTGATCCGGAGTCGCCGGAGAGCCACCAGGAGCTCCAGACCGTCATCGGTGAGATGACGGACACACTGATCTTTGCCTCAGCGGGCCCATGGGCGTACCAGGAAAATCGTTCGGCTTTGGCCAAGTGCGTGGATTTGCGGGGTGTCGCGGCGGCGTCGTCACGCGAAGCCGGCATTGAATTGCCACCGTCGCCCGTCCACGTGCTCACACACAATGACCCGATGTCCCGGCATCTCGACGACATTGCAAATCCGCATCTCGCCGTCGATGTTGAGGGTGCGCGCGTCGCCGAAGGTCTTGAGTTGCAGATTGGTTACCCGGTGCCCAGCAAGCGCTTGGCCGCGATGGTGGAGTCGATCAAGAGGTCGTGTGAGCCAGCTGGCATCACCGTCACCGACGTGACCGGCAACGGTAAGACGCGCGGCGACCTCATGACCGAGGAACCCGGGTGGAACGACCAGGGCGAGATTGACCGTGGTGGAAAGATCGATGCTTTCCTTGGCGCGGTGGACCCCATGATGGAGTACGAGACTGCGACATCTCGGTCAGAGGAGCTGCAGAGCCTCCGCGCCGAGGAGAAGCGCCTGTGGGAGGAGGTGCCGTCGATTCCTCTGTCCCCGCAGCCTCGCACGTTCATCGTGGACAACAGCATCAAAAACGTTGTGGTCTACACTGGCCCTGTCGGGATCGGCTGGAACATGGACCGCTGGCACGTTCCCGGTTTGGGAACCACGCCGGAACGGAAGGACGACGAATAACCCATGACTGCTCCTGAGAACTCCACTCAACCCACTTACCGGACTGCGCGTGAGGCACTCGCCGCGCGCATGCGTTATGTGCAGGACTTTCCGGAAGAGGGAGTGCTCTTTGAGGATTTGACTCCCGTGCTGGCTGACGGAGAAGCACTGAAGGTCGTCATCTCTGAGATGGCTGAGGCATCCCGGGATCTCGGTGCTGACATGATCGGTGGCCTGGATGCCCGCGGTTTCCTCCTCGGCTCTGCCGTCGCCTACGACATGGGCCTGGGTATCCTCGCTATCCGCAAAAAGGGCAAGCTCCCGCCGCCGGTGATCAGCCAAGAGTACTCCTTGGAATACGGCGAGGCAGCGCTGGAGATCCCGGCCGAAGGAATGAACCTCCAGGGCAAGCGCGTCGTGCTCGTAGACGATGTGTTGGCCACCGGCGGCACGTTGATGGCGGCCCGCGAGCTGATTGAGCAGGCTGGTGGCATCGTCGCGGGGTGCGTGGTTGTGCTCGAGGTCTCGGGCTTGGGCGGGCGCGAGCGTCTCGACGGCATTCCGCTGGTGGTCCTCAACCAGAGCGAGGGCAACGCGGCGTAGACGTGTTCGCGTGGCTTAAGGTAGGCGCATGACGTCCCAAGACAGACCGCAACGGCGTTCGGGCGCGTCGATGCGCAGCGTGTCGGCGAGGCTCGCCCGCTCGCTCACAGGAGGGCGGCCCAAAACGAACCCAGTGATCGAGCCTTTGTACTCGATTCACCGGAAGTACCACCCGAAGGCGAATCCTGAGGAAATCTCCCGCGCTTACGACACCGCGGAACGGCTCCACGAGGGCGTTCAGCGCAAGTCGGGTGACCCGTATATCACTCACCCGTTGGCCGTGGCGACGATATGCGCCGAAATCGGCATGGACACAACCACGATCATGGCGGCGCTGCTGCACGACACGGTCGAGGACACCGAGTATTCGCTCGATGACTTGACAAATGACTTCGGCCCGGAAGTGGCGCGGCTTGTGGACGGTGTGACCAAGCTGGACAAGGTCGCACTCGGGGCCGCGGCCGAGGCGGAGACAATCCGAAAGATGATCGTGGCCATGTCCCAGGATCCGCGGGTTTTGGTGATCAAGGTGGCCGACCGGCTGCACAACATGCGCACCATGCGCTTCCTGCCTCCGGAGAAGCAGCAGAAGAAGGCGCGTGAGACGCTCGAAGTCATTGCACCGCTGGCTCACCGGCTCGGTATGGCGACGGTGAAGTGGGAGCTGGAGGATCTCTCCTTTGCCATCTTGTACCCGAAAAAGTACGAGGAGATCGTTCGACTTGTCGCGGAGCGCGCCCCGTCGCGGGACCGTGCCCTGAAAGAGATCACAAACGAGATCCAGGCCGAACTAAAGTCAAACGGGATCAAAGCGGAGGTCATGGGGCGCCCGAAGCACTATTGGTCGATCTACCAGAAAATGGTGGTGCGGGGCCGGGACTTCAACGAGATTTTCGACCTGGTGGGCATTCGTATTCTCGTTGACAACGTCAGTGACTGCTACGCCGCGATCGGCGTGGTGCACTCGCTGTATTCGGCGATGCCGGGCCGGTTCAAGGATTACATTTCCAACCCGCGCTTCGGTGTGTACCAGTCGTTGCACACGACGGTGATGAATGATTCCGGCCGCCCCCTGGAGATCCAGGTGCGCACCCACGAGATGCATTACAACGCCGAGTTCGGTGTCGCCGCGCATTGGCGTTACAAGGAGACAAAGGGTTCGCACAAGGGCGATCAGGCGGAGCTGGACCAGATGACGTGGATGCGTCAGCTGCTGGACTGGCAGAAGGAGGCTGCGGACCCGAACGAGTTCCTCGATTCCTTGAGGTTCGACCTGACGTCGGCGCAGATCTTCTGCTTCACGCCGAAAGGTGATGTGATCAACTTGCCAGCAGGCTCGACTCCAGTGGACTTCGCCTACGCCGTCCACACGGAGGTGGGGCACCGTTGCATCGGGGCGAAGGTGAACGGGAAGCTGGTCGCGCTCGAGTCAACGCTGAAGTCCGGCGACCGCGTCGAGGTGTTCACCTCGAAGGACACGAACGCGGGTCCGTCGCGCGACTGGCAGGACTTTGTCGTGTCTCCGCGCGCCCGCACCAAAATCCGCCAGTGGTTTGCCAAGGAGAGGCGCGAGGAACACCTGGAGGCGGGCCGCGACGCACTGGCCACAGAGGTCCAGCGGGGCGGCTTGCCTCTGCACAGGCTGTTTACCGCGGATTCCATGAACAAAGTGGCGGTGCAGCTGCATTACGACAGTGTCGACGCGCTGTACACCGCAATTGGCTCCGGCCAGGTGTCCGCGAAGCACGTCGTGGGCATGTTGGTGGAAATGTTTGGCGACGAGGACGACGCGGTCGACGCTCTCGCTGCGCGCACACCCATGTCGGAGCTCACCAAAACGCCTTCGCGTAGCGACGGCCCCGGCATCCTCGTCGAGGGTTCCCCCGATGTGATGGCCAAACTATCAAGGTGCTGCCAACCGGTGCCCGGCGACGAGATCTTCGGGTTTGTCACCCGTGGAGGGGGAGTGTCTGTCCACCGCGTGGATTGCACAAACGCCGAGAAGCTCCAGCAAGAGTCTGCACGTTTGATTCAGGTGGAGTGGGACAGCGGCTCCCGTCAGGGAGCGTCTCTGGCTACGATGCAGCTTGAAGCTCTGGATAAGCAGGGGCTGCTCGCGGAGCTGACCCGCGTTCTCAACGACCAGAAGCTTCCAGTGATCGCCTTCAACCATCACTGCGACGACGACCACATCGCCACCGTCCGGTTCACTTTCCAAGTATCCGATACCAAGCAGCTGGGTACGTTGATGAATCAAGTCCGCAATATCGAAGGCGTCTTCGACGTTTACCGCGTGACAGCTTGATGCCGAAGCTGAATCGGTGGAATCCACTGATGGATGGGATGGGGAGAACCTAAGGGAGCAGGCTGCGTCGTCAAGCGGCGGGCGGGTCAAATGCAGGTAGAAATGGGCTCAAAATTCAACAGAAAACCCGCCCCTGTGTGGCGAAATCACACTGAGGCGGGTCGTGGAGATCCACTCTCTAGCGAAGGCTGAGGTGGCTCCGTGTACTAGGCGATGTTCACGCTGTTGATCTTTACCTCTTCCTTCGGCGCGCCGTCGCCCGGGCCCATGCTCATGGCTTCGCCGTCTTCGGCAATGCCGGCTTCCGCGATCTTGTCCAGGGTGGCCAAGCCCTCCTCGTTGATCGTTCCGAAGTACGTGTACGCCGGCGGCAGCGGAGAGTCACCGTAGTTCAAGAAGAATTGGGAGCCGTTCGTGTTCGGGCCGGAGTTGGCCATCGCGATGGTGCCGCGCTCGTAGAGGACGGTCGGCTGTTGATTCTCAGCGTCATCGTCGGCGGGGTACTCGTCCGGGAAGGAGAAGCCCGGTCCGCCGCTGCCGCTTCCGCTCGGGTCGCCGCACTGCAGAACGTGGATGCCTTCCGTCGTCAGGCGGTGGCAGATGGTGTCGTTGTAATAACCCTCCTTCGCCAGGAATTCGATGGCGTTGACCGTGCACGGAGAAACGGAACGATCGAGCGTCATCCCGACAGGGCCGGCGGTGGTGTCCAAGGTCAGATCGACAGTGCCTTCCGTGGACACATTCTCCATTTGAGGCAGGCCTTTATAGAACTCACCTTGTCCGTCTTCGGTGTAGGTGCACGTAACGGTAGGGTCGAGGGCCGTGGACCGCTCCTTCTGCAGCGCAACAGGCTGCATGTCCTCGTTCTGCTCATCCGGTGCGGTCGATTCCGTTGACTCGTCCTCAGCGACGACATCCTCGTCCGAACCCCACGTCGCGGCAAGGTAGATGCCTCCGCCGACGAGAGCGATGATGAGCAGCGCCATGGCCGCGATCATCCACGGCTTATTCTGCTCTTTCCGGTCGCGGGCCTTGAGCTCGCGGTCAAGTTCTTTCAGGGCGTCCTTGCCGCGCTGCGCGTTATTGCTCACGGACTTCGGCCTCCATCAATAAGTAAAGGTGGTCAGATGGGTAAATACAGTATCAGCACGCGAGCTTCGGACCGTGCGGGCGCTCGTACCTTTATTTAAGCTTGGCGGCATGGCTGACATTTCCTACCGCAACGAACCCACGACCACCTCCGGGGAGCTACCTGAGGTGGGGAGCGCACTGCCGCCTTTCGAACTCGTCGGCGGCGACATGCAGACATTGACTGACGCTGACTTCATCGGCAAACGCATTGTCTTGAATATCTTCCCGTCGGTGGACACCGGCGTGTGCGCCCAGTCGGTCCGCCGTTTCAACGAGATGGCCGCAGGCTTCGACAACACGGTCGTGCTGTGCGTGTCCAAGGATTTGCCGTTTGCCCAACAGCGTTTCTGCGGGGCCGAGGGGATTGAGAACGTCGTGAGCGCTTCCGCGTTCAGGTCGAGCTTCGGTGAAGACTACGGAGTGGTCATGGAAGGTTCGCCGATCAAGGGGTTGCTGGCGCGCTCCGTGGTAGTCACGGACCCCGAGCACAATATCGTTCACACGCAGCTTGTCAGCGAGATCGCCGAGGAACCGGATTACGAGGCCGCCAAGGCAGCTCTTTCCCAATAGCTGATCTCTTCGCCGCTAGCAGGGGCCGCGCAGCCACTGTCTACACTGGCAGCCATGCAGATCGTAGGATTCACCGCTGGACCATTCGGAACTAACACTTACGTTGTTGTCTCCCCCGATGGCGAGGCGGCGCAGGAGGGCTCGAAGCCCGAGGCCTTCGTCATCGACCCGGGCAAGGACTCCCACGACCAGGTGCGCACGATCGTCGAGGAGGCTGGCGCGGAGCTGGTCGCAGTCGTGTTGACGCACGGCCACATCGACCACACCCGCGACTGCGCCGAATTCGGCGTGCCCGTGCACATCCACCCCGACGACGAGATTATGCTCGACCCGAAGTGGGGTGCACCCGGCGACTTCGGCAGAATCTTCGAGGTCGACTCAATGAAACAGCCGGATGATCTCCGCCACCTAGAGGCGGGGGAGACCATGACCTTTGCCGGGATGGACTTCCGCATCGTCCATGCACCGGGGCATTCCCCCGGATCGTCGTTGCTCGTCGCTTTGGATGAGAACGTCGTCTTCGCCGGCGACGTCCTCTTCGCGGGTTCAATTGGGCGGACCGACCTGCCATTGGGCGATCCGTCCGCGATGGACCGCACCTTGGCCGGCCCCGTGTGGGACTTGGACGACGCGCTTACCGTTCTCCCCGGTCACGGGCCCGCGACGACCGTGGCGCACGAACGCGAGACAAACCCGTATCTCAGCGCAGCTGGGCGTTCGCGCTAAGATCGACCGACGTGAGCGATACCCAGCCGAAAGCCGAGAAGTTTCAACCCCTGTCCGCCCCGAAAGGAGTGCCGGACTACGTCCCACCGACGTCCGCCACGTTCCACGCGGTCCGCTCGGAGTTCGTGAAACAGACCCATTTGGCTGGGTACCAGCATATCGAGCTACCCATTTTCGAGGACACTACGCTGTTCGCCCGCGGGGTGGGCGAGTCCACTGATGTGGTGTCTAAGGAAATGTACACTTTCGCTGACCGCGGGGACCGTTCCGTCACGTTGCGCCCGGAAGGAACTGCCGGTGTCATGCGCGCTGTCATCGAGCACAACCTCGATCGCGGACAGCTGCCCGTCAAACTCAATTACTATGGCCCGTTCTTCCGCTACGAGCGCCCCCAGGCAGGACGGTACCGACAGCTGCAGCAAGTAGGTGTCGAGGCGATCGGCGTGGACGACCCGCTCCTGGATGTCGAGGTCATCGCACTGGCCGACCGCTGCTACCGCAAGATTGGTCTCACCGGTTTCCGTCTCGAGTTGACGAGCTTGGGGGACAAGAATTGCCGGCCGGAGTACCGCCAGAAACTCCAGGAATTCCTGTTCGACTTGCCGCTGGATGAAGAGACTCGTCACCGAGCACAGATCAACCCGCTGCGTGTGCTGGACGACAAGCGTCCCGAGGTCCAAGAAATGACCGCGGACGCCCCGATCATGCTCGACCATCTCGATGCCGAGTGCCGCGAACACTTCGAAACTGTCACTGGCTCCCTCGACGACTTAGGCATCGAATACGTGATCAACCCGCGCATGGTCCGTGGCTTGGACTACTACACCAAGACCTGCTTTGAATTCGTCCACGACGGTCTTGGCGCGCAGTCCGGCATCGGCGGCGGCGGACGCTACGACGGCCTCATGGCCCAGATCGGCGGCCAGGACCTCTCCGGCATCGGTTTCGGGCTCGGTGTCGACCGCTCTGTTCTCGCGCTCGAAGCTGAAGGGGTCGCGCTCAAGGGAGTCGAGCGGCGCGTCGACATCTACGGCGTGGGGATCGGTGCCGAGGCTACGAAGCGCATGGCCGCGCTTATCGACGAACTCCGTGCCAACGGCGTGTCCGCCGACATGGCCTACGGGGGCCGCGGCCTCAAGGGAGCTATGAAGGGAGCCGACCGTTCTGGTGCCCGCACCGCGCTCGTCCTCGGTGACCGTGAATTGGAAGCGGGCGAGGTGACCGTGAAGAACCTGGCTGATCAGTCCCAACAGACCGTCGCTCTCGATCACCGGGCGATCATCGACGCGATCACCGGGGCGATCAATTAAGCACTCGCGGCCACGGCTGATCCGTCTGCGGATCGGCTGGTGGGATAGTGGCCGTGGAGCCGTGGCGGACGACCTGCCGCCACGGTTCTTAGATGCCTATTTCTAGATACCTATTCCTGGATGCCTATTCACAAGGTCGGTTCAAACCGGTAATGGCCGTCATACCTGTCAATAGGTATCCAGGAATAGGTATTTGGCTATTGGAGGCCGAGAGTTCGTCTGCGGAGGCGCGGGCGGTGAGGGTCAGCGGTGCTGAGGAAGGGCTGCGGGCGCACGGGCGGCGAAATTATCAGCACTCGGTGATATTCACGGGGAATCCCAGCTGAACAGCGAGACCTCCGATGGAGGTCTCTTTGTATTTGGTCATCATGTCGCGTCCTGTGGTGGCCATCGTTTCCACGGCGTCGTCGAGGGAGACGATGTTGGTACCGTCGCCCCATTTGGCTAGGCGGGCGGCGTTGATGGCCTTGACAGCGCCTATGGCGTTGCGCTCGATGCACGGCACTTGGACGAGTCCGCCAACCGGATCGCAGGTGAGGCCGAGATTGTGCTCGAGAGCGATCTCGGCGGCGTTCTCCACTTGAGCGGGGGTGCCGCCGAGAACGGCGCACATTCCGGCGGCGGCCATTGCGGACGCGGAGCCGACCTCGCCCTGGCAGCCGACTTCTGCGCCGGAGATGGACGCGTTCGTCTTGATGATCGCGCCGATTGCCCCGGCGGTGAGCAGGAACTCTCGTGCGCGCTCAGGAGTGAAATCCGCCGTGAAGTCACGGCAATAGTGCATCACCGCGGGGATGATTCCGGCAGCGCCGTTGGTGGGCGCAGTGACCACTCGTCCGTGCGCGGCATTCTCCTCGTTGACTGCCAGGGCGTAGAGGTTCACCCACTCCATAGCGTCGAGTCCCTCGGAATTGTGGCGTTGCTGCTCGCTGGTGAGCATCGCGTGCATGCGTGGTGCGCGCCGGCGCACATTCAGACCGCCCGGTAGCGAACCGTCTGTGGTGATGCCGTTCTTCACACACTCCTGCATGACCGCCCACACTTCGTCGAGGTGGGTTGTGTACTCGGTCTCGCCCCGTAGAATCCGTTCGTTGTGGGCCATGACCTCTGCGATAGACAGCTCCGTGTGTTCGCACACCTCCAGAAGGTCGGCAGACGAATCGTAGACGTAAATGTCCCCGCCCTTGCTGTTGGTCTCCTCGTCTGCCACTGCTGTCGCCGCGGCGATGCCGGTACTTGCGCCTTCCTCGCTCGCTTCGTTCATTTCAGCGCGGTCCATGATGAACCCGCCGCCGACTGAGTAGTATTCGTTGCGGCTGGCCAGGCGGGTACCTTCGGCATCCCACGCATCGAAGATGAGACAGTTGGGGTGCTCTGCAACAGGCTTCGGGTTGAACGTGATCGTGTAGTTCACGGTGCCGTCGGGGCCGGAGATAGTGCCCTTCGCCGGGATGGGCGTGCCCGGAACCGGTTCGACGGTCTGGTCTGTGGTCAGCGGAGTGTAGCCGACTAGCCCGAGCAGAACAGCACGGTCCGTACCGTGGCCGACGCCGGTGGCGGCAAGGGATCCGCGTAGCTCCACATGCACTTCCGCCGGCAGATGCCCGAGCTTTTCCACGAATGCGGCGCTCGCCCGCATGGGACCCACCGTGTGGGAAGACGAGGGGCCAATACCGATACTGAACAGATCGATGACGCTGACGCGGTGCGATGACATGACAACGAGGGTAAACGCGGAGGTGAAGAGGCACAAACGCCTCACCGCGCAGGTTCTTTGAGCAAGAAGGCTGATGTTAAGCTCAAAAATAGGTCTGAAAGAGAACATTCTGCTGTGTTCGCGCAGGTCAATAGAGGAGAGATACATGGCAACAGTGACCTACGACAAGGCGACGAGGATTTATCTGAAGGCGGATAAACCGAGCGTCGATAAGCTTGATCTGGAGATTGCGGACGGTGAGTTCCTCGTCCTCGTCGGGCCTTCCGGCTCCGGCAAGTCGACCGCGCTGCGCATGCTCGCGGGCCTCGAGGAGACCAACGAGGGACGCATTCTGATCGGCGACCGGGACGTGACCCATGAGTCCCCGAAAGACCGCGACATCGCGATGGTCTTCCAGAACTATGCGCTGTACCCGCACATGACCGTGCGGGAGAACATGGGTTTCGCCCTGAAGATCGCCGGCATGGAGAAAGGCGAGATCGACCGCCGTGTCGAGGAGGCGGCGAAGACCCTCGACCTGACTGAATACCTCGAGCGTAAGCCGAAAGCACTATCGGGCGGGCAGCGCCAGCGCGTGGCTATGGGCCGCGCGATCGTGCGCGAACCTCAGGTCTTCCTGATGGACGAGCCGCTGTCCAACCTGGATGCGAAGCTGCGTGTGCAGACCCGCACACAGATCGCCAGCCTTCAGCGCCGCATGGGTGTGACCACGATCTACGTCACACACGACCAGACTGAGGCCTTGACCATGGGAGACCGCATTGCTGTACTCAACTTCGGCGTGCTGCAGCAGGTGGGCACTCCGCGCGAGTTGTACGAACAACCGGATAACGTGTTCGTCGCCGGCTTCATCGGCTCTCCGGCAATGAACCTCTCCACGTTCAATGTCGAGGGGGATGTGGCGACACTCGGCGGCGCTTCGATCCCGCTTTCGCCCGAGCACGTCGGAGCGCTGACCTCCGAGGACAAAAACCAGGTCATTGTCGGGTTCCGTCCAGAGGCTCTTACCGTTGTCTCCGAGGACACGAAGCACACTGTGCCCGTCGAGGTCGATTTCACCGAGGAACTCGGTTCCGATTCATACCTGTACGGTCACCTCGTCGGCGGCGGCTGGCGCGAGGAGGACACCGATGATTCCACAGCCGGCCAGATAGTGGTGCGCGTGGCACCGATGTCCGGCATCAAGGGAGGCGACATTATTCACGTCGCTGTGAACGAGGGTGGCCTCCACGTGTTCTCCAAAGCGACCGGAAAGAGGATCTAGTCCTTGCCGCGCAGGTGTCGCGGGAGGTGAAATAGGCCGCTAGGGCAGGAGCTCAGCGAGTAGCTCGGGCTGCCTCGTGTGCGAGGGCCCTGCTCTGGCAGCGCTCATCCGTCTCGCCTGGGGACAGGCTGGTCGGGGGTCATCGCGGTCGCGGACGCGCAAGCCCGGGTGAATTTGTTTACATCTCGCTGCCTTGGCTGGCTTCCAACAAACTTTGTGACCAGGGTCTATAAGGCTCAAGCAATACAAACAGTGTAGACAAATTCACCTCGGGGGAATGGCCAGTAATGCCTGGGGTGGCGGAGCATTGGGTGAGAGCGCAGCTCGTCCACCGCGTGTCCGACCTGAGGCGCGCTAAGAGGCCTCGTACAGCGCCGCCAGATTCGACGGAGTGATCACGCACAGCGGTCGCTGGTTGTCGTACCCGTGCTCGGTGATGATGACAAGGCGGGGCAGCGTCTGCGTCTCGCTGGGGGAGGTGAGAGCTGCGATCGCTTCCACAGCCGTGGCGGTGCGCGGGAGGAACACGGCGTTGTCCTTGCGTTCGTTGAATGCGAGGACATCACCGATCGCAGTGGTGGTGATTGAGTCGCCGGATTTCAGCTCGTCAGCGAGCCAACGAGCGATGGTATTCGTGGTCAGCACACCCACGCACTGCTTGCCCTGGTAGATGGGGAACTGGGAGATCCCGGTGCCGCGTATGGCCTTGAGAGCCTCGTGGACATCTTCGTCGGGGGCGAAGGTGACCACGTCCTGGTGCCCGATAACCTCGGAAGCTAAGGCGGGGTGAAGGAGCTGGTCCCGAATCGCCTCGATCTCAGCGACTGTTTCCGGCAGCGGTTCCGCGATCGGGCGGAAGTCCTGGTATTCGCCGTGGCTGATGGCGTTACGCAGCCCCGCGAACTCCTTCAGGTCGTTGGCCTGGGCAGTAGTGACAATGTGGCGTTTCTCGGCCTTGGACACCATCCAGTTGAAGCTGTCGGTCTTTTTCGCGTCCAGCGCGGTACGCAGGAAACTCTCGATCTCGTTGAAGGCGGCGAGAAACGGTACGGCTCGATTGCGGGGCGTACCGCTAATCGACGCCTCCGCTGCTCCCTCATCCTTCACCATCCCGGTGATCAGCTCCTGTATTAGGTCGTTGGTGTTAGTGCTTTCGTGCCCGGACTGTTTATCCCTGGTACACGCCGCGGTTGAGCGTGTCGCACTTGGCCATGGAACCGCTGTTGTAACCGGCGAGGAACAGCTTCTGGCGCTGCTCGGAGGAGCCGTGCGTCCACGCATCCGGATTGACCTCGCCGCCGGAACGCTTCTGGATGTTGTCGTCGCCGATGGCGCGAGCGGCCTCAATCGCGTCAGAAAGCTGCTCTTCAGTAATCGGCTCGAGGAGCGCATCTTCGCCCTTGTCGGCGCGGGATGCCCACACACCGGCGTAGCAGTCAGCCTGCAGCTCGATGGCGACGGCTGCGGACTCCTCACCCGGGTTGTTGTAGTCGCTCAAACCCAGGGTTCCCTCGAGGTTTTGGATGTGGTGGCCCCACTCATGCGCCACCGCGTACATCTGCGCCAGCGGGCCGGAGCTGCCGCCTAGCTGCTCGAGTTGTTTGAAAAAGCTCACATCGAGGTAAATCCGCTGATCGCGTGGGCAGTAGAACGGACCGGTGTTAGAGGAGGCGTTGCCGCACGCCGACTGGACGTTGTTCTCGAACAAGCGCATCGACGGCTCCTGGTACTCGATGCCGGCCTGTTCTGGCAGCACCGTCGGCCACACGGCGTTCAACGAGTCCGCCATTGCAGCGGCGCGGCAGTCTGCGTATTCGTTGACTGCGCCCTCGGTGCTGCAGTGCTCCAGGGTGTATTCCCCGCCGCCTTGGTTCTGGGCTTGCTGGCCCGAATCGGTAGGGCCCCCACCGAAACCGCCGCCGAGCAGCAAGTAGAGGCCGATCAAGATCAAGGTACCCAGGCCGCCGCCGCCAATCATGATGGGCATTCCGCCACCGCCGCCGCGGGATCCCCGGCTAGTACTGACTCCACGCCCGGAGGGCGTCACACCGCTCTTGAAGGTCATGGGGCAAATCATGCCATATAAGCCGGACCATGAGGGGGCCGCGGCTCATAGAGATGGGGCGAAGGAGTGAGACTTCTGCGAAGACGTGTGAAGCCCATTGGGTAGACTCGCGTGAGTTGAGCAATAGATACACGACACGTGGAAGGACGTGGAGGACACCGTGCTGCGCACTCATCTTGCAGGGGATCTCCGGAAAGAAATGGACGGCCAGACCGTCACGCTGACTGGCTGGGTCGGCCGACGCCGTGACCACGGCGGTGTGATTTTCATCGACTTGCGTGACCGCTCCGGTTATGCCCAGGTGGTCTTCCGCGAGTCCGACGTGGCCGAGGCCGCTCACGACCTGCGCAGCGAGTATTGCGTGAAGGTCACGGGTGTGGTGGAGCCGCGTCCGGAAGGGTCCGCCAATCCGAACCTTGCATCCGGCGAGATCGAGGTCAACGCAACGGAGCTCGAGGTGCTGTCCACTTCCGCGCCGCTGCCGTTCCAGGTGGAGGACTTCTCCTCCAGCGAGGTCGGCGAGGAGACCCGACTCCGCTACCGCTACCTCGACCTGCGCCGCGAGCGCCAGGCAGAAGCTCTGCGCCTGCGTTCTAAGGCGAACAAGGCAGCCCGTGATGTGCTAAACAAGCACGAGTTCGTCGAGATCGAGACTCCGACACTGACGCGCTCCACCCCGGAGGGCGCACGTGACTTCCTTGTTCCGGCCCGCCTGCGCCCAGGCACCTGGTACGCGCTGCCGCAGTCCCCGCAGCTGTTCAAGCAGCTGCTCATGGTCTCGGGCATGGAGCGCTACTACCAGATCGCACGCTGTTACCGCGACGAGGACTTCCGTGCCGACCGCCAGCCCGAGTTCACGCAGCTGGACATCGAGGCGAGCTTCGTCGACCAGGACGATGTCATCGCCCTGGCAGAGGAAATCCTGGTGGAGCTGTGGAAGCTGATCGGCTACGAGATCACCACTCCGATCCCGCGCATGACTTACAAGGAAGCAATGGAGAAGTACGGCTCGGACAAGCCGGACCTGCGCTTCGACATTCAGCTAGTGGACTGCACCGAGTACTTCAAGGACACTCCGTTCCGCGTGTTCCAGAACGAATACGTCGGTGCTGTGGTCATGGAGGGCGGCGCTTCCCAGCCGCGCCGCCAACTCGACGCATGGCAAGATTGGGCGAAGCAGCGCGGCGCCAAGGGCCTTGCCTACATCCTCGTTCAGGAAGACGGCGAACTCACCGGTCCTGTGGCGAAGAACATCACTGACGAGGAGAAGGCCGGCATCGCTGAGCACGTCGGAGCGAAGCCGGGCGACTGCATCTTCTTCGCCGCCGGCGACACCAAGTCCTCCCGCGCGTTGCTCGGTGCCGCTCGCGGCGAGATCGCCAACAAGCTCGGTTTGATCAAGGACGGCGACTGGGCGTTCACCTGGGTTGTGGATGCGCCGATGTTCGAGCCGGCCGCTGACGCAACCGCTTCCGGCGATGTCGCCCTTGGCCACTCCCAGTGGACTGCGGTCCACCACGCGTTCACGTCGCCGAAGCCCGAGTACCTGGAGACCTTCGACAAGGAGCCTGGCGAGGCACTGGCGTACGCCTACGACATCGTCTGCAACGGCAACGAGATCGGCGGCGGTTCCATCCGCATCCACAACCAGGACGTGCAAAGACGCGTCTTCGATGTCATGGGCATCACCAACGAGGAAGCTCAGGAGAAGTTCGGCTTCCTCCTCGACGCCTTCTCCTTCGGTGCCCCTCCGCACGGCGGCATCGCTTTCGGTTGGGACCGCATCGTGTCCCTGCTCGGAGGCTTCGACTCCATCCGCGACGTCATCGCATTCCCGAAGTCGGGCGGCGGCGTCGACCCGCTGACCGATGCACCTGGCACGATTCCTGCAGCGCAGCGAAAGGAGACCGGCGTGGACTTCAAGCCGGAGAAGAAGGACGCCGCGGCGCAGGAGACTGACAGCGCCGCCGAGCCGGAGAACTAAGAAGGACAAGGCCGGTGCCACGGCGGCGTGTGCCCGCCGCGCCGGCTGTTCAAGCATGCTGGACACTGAAGAGATCATCGCCACCGCTCAAGCGATTCTGAATCACCGCTACGGCGGGAAACAGCAGCTTACTGAGCCGGAGGAGCTGAGCGGAGCTGGCGGCACGACAGTCTTGCGGTTGCGGGTGGCCAATAACCCGGTCTTCCCGCACCGGTCTGTGGTGGTGAAATACTCCCCGCACACTGACGATGTGGTGGACGACGCGGCTTTCTTGAGAGAAGTGGTTGCGTACCAGTTCACAACGTCGTTAGGCGAAGATGTGCGCCCTGGCCCTGTCCTACTCGGTTACGACATCGAACGTCGGACGTTGATTCTGTCGGACGTGGGCAACGGCGAAACGTTTGCGGATTTGCTCGAGCAATCTGACGATGACGAGCGTGTGCGCCTGCTGCGGAATCTGGGGACATCGTTGGGCAAGATGCACGCTGGCACTGCGGGAGCGGAGACCAGCTTCAATATCTTGCTCGCGCGGATGGTGCGCTCCGTCGACGGGGCGCGCGACATTCAAATTCAGCGCGAGTCGATGCTGGAAAACCGCATCCAGGAGGGTGTGGACATCATCCGCGAGACGGGCATTGATGTGCCTGCTGATGTTGCGGCGGTCGCCGACACCGTCCAAGTGCGCATGCTGCACGGCGGCTCGCGCGCATTCACGCCCTTCGACTTGTCGCCGGACAACATCATTTACGCCGAGCGCGCGCAGTTCCTGGATTACGAGTGGGCGGGTTTCCGCGACGTCATCTTCGATATCGCCGGGGTGATCGCCGGTTTCCCTCAATACATTTCTGCCCGCCCTATCAGCGGGAAGGAAACCGCTGTGTTTCTTGAAGCCTGGGTGGCGGAAGTCGGCGGTGTGTGGCCGTCGGTGCTCAACCAGGACACCCTGCAGGCGCGCATCACGGCGGCGCTCGTCGGCTGGGCATTCTTCAGTGCGTCAATCCTTGACTTTGTGCAGTTCAGCGGTGGCTCCGGCGCGGAAGGAGAGGGCACTGAGGAGGCCGAGGCACGGTTGATCCGCCGCGATGTGTCCGGCACCTTCGACGCGCTAGCACGGTATGCCGAAACAGGGACCGAACCCGCCTACGCGGTCGTGGCCGATTTCGCCCGCCGCGTTGTGGAGTGGTTGACATGACCCAGGGCGGGCTGTTCACGGATCCGGCAGGAGGGAACACGAGTGGGTCGCAGGCTGGGGCAGGAGCAGGTGCATCGCGGGGAACCGCATTCTTCGATGCAGGCTCCGCGGCGCCGCTGGCAGCACGGATGCGCCCGCGCAGCCTGGATGAATTGGTGGGGCAGGAGCATCTGCTCGGCCCGGGGCGGCCACTGCGGCGATTGGTGGAAGGCTCGGGCGAGGCATCCGTTATTCTCTACGGCCCGCCGGGAACGGGCAAGACGACGATTGCGTCGCTCATCGCCGGCGCGATGGGGCAGAACTTCGTTGGATTGTCCGCGTTGTCGTCAGGTGTGAAGCAGATCCGTGAGGTGCTTGAGGGGGCCAAGCAGGATCTCCTGCGTGGACGGCGCACCGTCTTGTTCATCGACGAGGTCCACCGCTTTTCCAAGACGCAGCAAGACGCGTTGCTCGCCGCCGTGGAGAACCGCACGGTACTACTTGTCGCCGCTACCACGGAGAATCCGTCGTTCAGCATTGTGGCCCCGCTGCTGTCGCGGTCGTTGTTACTGAAGCTCGAGTCGTTGGGTGAGGATAATATCCGGACTGTTCTCGACCGCGCTGTCTCGGACGAACGCGGCTTGGGCGGGCGAATCACGCTCGACGACGATGCTGGCGACCAGCTCGTTCTGTTAGCCGGGGGAGATGCACGCCGCGCTTTGACCTACCTCGAGGCCGCAGCTGAAGGCGCCGAGGACGGAAAAATCACGCTCGAAGTGGTGCAAAACAGCGTCGACCGCGCGGTGGTGCGCTACGACCGCGACGGCGACCAGCATTACGACGTGATCTCGGCCTTCATTAAATCTATCCGAGGCTCGGATGTGGATGCCGCGCTGCATTACCTCGCCCGCATGATCGAGGCGGGGGAGGACCCGCGGTTCATCGCGCGCCGGCTGGTCATTCACGCCTCCGAAGACATCGGCATGGCGGACCCGACCGCATTGCAGACCGCGACCGCCGCAGCGAACGCAGTCCAATTCATTGGAATGCCGGAAGGCCGACTCGCTCTCGCGCAAGCGACTATTCATTTGGCCACAGCACCCAAGTCGCCGTCCGTGATCAAAGCCATCGACGCCGCACTTGCCGACGTCCGCGCAGGCCGCTCCGGCGCCGTCCCGCCACACCTGCGCGACGGACACTATGAAGGAGCGAAGAAGATCGGCCACGCCGTCGGCTACATCTACCCGCACGACGATCCCCGTGGGGTAGTCGAGCAGCGCTACATTCCTGAGGGTCTCGACGATGCTCGCTACTACCAACCCACCGACCACGGTGCGGAGAAACGCATCCAGAGTTATTCGGACCGGTTGAGAGAGACAATCCGGGGTACCTAGCCGCGCATGGGGCGATTGGCCTTTGAACTGGTGATCGTGTGCGCGTGCGACGCGGGTAGAGTGTAACGACGAGAAACGCACTGTCAACGCATCACACAATTAAGGATTCCTCTGTGCAGACCCATGAGATCCGCGACCGGTTCACCGCGCACTTTGTCGACGCCGGCCACATCCCCGTGCCCAGCGCTTCGCTGATCCTCGACGATCCGACGCTGCTGTTCGTCAATGCAGGCATGGTGCCCTTCAAGCCCTACTTCTTGGGGCAGCAAAACCCGCCGTTCGAGACGGGCAAGGCCACCTCGATTCAGAAGTGTGTGCGCACCCTTGACATCGAGGAAGTAGGCATTACTACCCGCCACAACACGTTCTTCCAGATGGCCGGCAACTTCTCCTTCGGCCAGTACTTCAAAGAAGGCGCTATCACGCTGGCGTGGGATCTGCTGACTAAAGAGCAGGACAAAGGCGGTTTCGAGCTCGATCCGGACCGACTGTGGGTGACCGTCTTCAACGACGACGATGAAGCCGCCGCAATTTGGCGCGACAAGGTGGGCGTGCCCGTCGACCGCATCCAGCGGATGGGCATGGAGGACAATTTCTGGTCCATGGGCATTCCGGGCCCGTGTGGGCCGTGCTCCGAGATCTATTACGACCGCGGCCCGGAGTACGGTGCAGACGGCGGACCCATCGCCGACGACAACCGCTACATGGAAATCTGGAACCTCGTGTTCATGGAGTCCATCCGCGGCGAGGGCGACAAGAAGGGCAACTTCGACATTGTCGGTGAGCTGCCGAAGAAGAACATCGATACTGGCCTGGGCATCGAGCGCCTCGCTTGCCTTCTCCAGGGCGTGGACAACGTCTACGAGACGGACCTTTTGGCGCCCGTGATCAAGGCGGCGGAAGACCTCACGGGAACGGAGTACGGCGCGGGCAACCAGGCTGACGACGTCCGCTTCCGCGTCATCGCCGACCACTCCCGCACCGCGATGATGATCATTCTCGACGGTGTCACTCCGTCGAACGAGGGCCGCGGCTATATCCTTCGTCGCCTGATGCGGCGCATCGTCCGCTCAGCTCGCCTGCTTGGTGCGGCTGGCAACACGCTGGAGACGTTCATGAACACCATCATGGACACGATGACCCCCTCCTTCCCGGAGATCGCCGACAACCGCGAGCGTATTCTGCGTGTGGCGCTCGCTGAGGAGAAGGCCTTTTTGAAGACCCTCGAGTCCGGCACCACGCGTTTCGACGAAACCGCGACGGCCCTGAAGTCCTCCGGCCAGAAGACCGTCCCGGGCGACAAGGCCTTCGAGCTGCACGACACCTACGGTTTCCCGATCGACCTGACGCTTGAAATGGCCGCCGAGGCTGGTTTGGACGTGGACATGGACGCCTTCCACGCCGCAATGGACGAGCAGAAGCAGCGCGCCAAGGCCGATAACAAGGCGAAGAAGCACGGAAATATCGACGAATCCCTGTACCGCGAGTGGATCGATGGCCACCCGACTGAGTTCGTCGGCTTCACCGAACTCGAGCACGAGGGCACAGTCCTGGGTTTGGTGCGCGGCGGAGAGAAGGTCGGGGAGGCATCCCAGGGCGACGAGGTCGAGGTCATCCTCGACGTCACCCCGATGTACGCCGAAGGCGGCGGGCAGCTCGCTGACCGCGGCCGCATCGTTGTCGGCGGCACCATCCTGGACGTCCACGACGTGCAGAAGGTGGGCAACAAGAAGCTCTGGGTGCACAAGGCGACCGTCGCCAACGGCGGCCTCGATGTCGGCCAGACCGTCCGTGCGGAGGTCGACCCGGCGTGGCGCCACGGTGCCCGCCAGGCGCACACGGCGACCCACCTCATCCACGCAGCGCTCCGCCAGGTGCTCGGTCCCACGGCCGTCCAGGCAGGTTCCATGAACAAGCCGGGCTACCTGCGCTTCGACTTCAACTACACCGAGCAGCTGACTCCGGAGCAGCTCGAAGAGATCGCCACCATCACCAACCAGGCCGTGGACGCGGACTTCGCTGTCAACACCTTTGAAACCTCCCTGGACAAAGCGAAGGCCATGGGGGCTATGGCGCTATTCGGCGAAAACTACGGCGACGAAGTGCGCGTCGTGGAGATCGGCGGGCCGTTCTCCATCGAGCTGTGCGGCGGCACCCACGTCGACCACTCGTCCCAGATCGGTCCGGTCGCTGTGCTCGGTGAGTCCTCCGTTGGCTCCGGTGCGCGACGTATCGAGGCTTACTCCGGGCTGGATTCCTTCCAGTACTTCTCCAAGGAAGCGGCCATTGCCAATGCCCTTGCCGGCGAGATGAAGACTCCCTCCGAGGATCTGCCCGAGCGCATCGCTCAGCTTGCCGAGCGTCTCCGCGCGGCGGAGAAGGAAATCGAGAACCTGCGCAAGAAGGAATTGGCCAACCAGACGGGCGAGCTTGTGAACAAGGCCGAGGATGCGGGCGCGTTCCGCTACCTGAGCGTCAAGCTTCCGGAAGGCACCACCGGCGGTGACATGCGCACGATCGCGACGGATCTGCGCGGCCGCTTTGGCGATGCTCCAGCAGTGATCGTGTTGGCTGCCGATGCCAACGGCAAGGTCCCCTTCGCAGTGGCTGCAACAAAGTCTGCGGTGAGCGAAGGCATCAAGGCCGGTGAGCTCGTCGGGTTCTTCGGCCAGTACGTCGGCGGAAAGGGCGGCGGAAAGCCGGACTTGGCTCAGGGCTCCGGTTCGGATGCAGCTGGGATAGAGGCGGGATTCAGTGCCCTCCGCGATCGTATTTCGGAGATATAGGATAGGGTGCAAGAAGGTCACGAATTGATCACGTGACACGCCCTGCTGTGCTTCGCGGGGGTGCTTTGGGGCACTACCGTGGAATCGACGGCATTTGCAGCACGAGAAAAGGTTCCCGCGCACGATGAAAGTTCAACCGGACACACCCGGGGTCGATGACCCGGGAAACGGCCGCCGCATCGGTCTCGATGTCGGCACCGTCCGGATTGGTGTCGCCTCCTCTGACCGCGATGCGCGACTGGCTACTCCAGTGGAGACAGTTCCGCGCGTCACCGGTTTCAAGGACCGGGACGGCGACGACATCGAGCGTTTGCTGGATATCATCGCCGAATACGAAGCCGTCGAAGTCGTTGTGGGTCTCCCGCGCGATTTGAAGGGCAATGGTTCGTCCAGTGTGAAGCACGCCAAGGAAATCGGATTCCGGATCTCGCGTCGCAGTGATGTTCCGGTCCGGTACGCCGATGAGCGTCTCACCACTGTGGAAGCTACGCACGCGCTGCGCGCCTCCGGCGTGAGTGAGCGCGCTGGGCGTTCCGTGATTGACCAGGCCGCGGCAGTGGCCATCCTCCAGTCCTGGCTGGACGGACGTAACAACTACCGCGACATGGGCGCGCCGGAACTGGTTACCGGCGCGGGCACGTCGCCCGAACCCAAGGAGACCTAAAACGTGAGCTCGGCAACCTCGTCTCAAGGGCGTACCCGCGGAGTGGCGGTGCTGGTGGCGTCGATTCTGCTGATCATCGGCGCTGTCGTCTATATTGCTTTCGCACGCTCCAATTCTTCCGGTGGCGATTTCAACGGAGCCGGAAACGGTGTCGAGCAGGTCGTTGAAATTCCCGAGGGCTCCACCTTGACCGCTATGGGTCCGACCTTGGCCGATAAGGGAATTGTCCGCTCAGATAAGGCGTTCCAGAACGCCGTCATGTCGCACCCGGATGCCGACAATGTCCAGCCGGGCTTCTACCGCCTCCAAGAGAAGATGAGTGCTGACAACGCGGTCTCCGCACTGCTCGACCCCGCAAACAAGGTCGACATGCTCAAGATTCCGGGTGGGTCGACCCTCATGGACGTCAAGGTGGTCGGCGGCGACACCCGCTTCGGTATCTACAGCAACATTTCTAAGGTGTCCTGCGGCTCCGAGGGCCAGAAAGATAACTGCGTGAGCGTCAAAGATCTGCACAATGTCGCCGCCAACGCGGATCCGGCCGCGCTCGGCGTCCCGGACTGGGCTGTTCAGCCGGTCAATGCGCACCGGGGAGACCCGAAGCGCATCGAGGGCCTGATCGCCCCGGGCGAGTACCTCGTCGACCCTAACGCCGATGCTCAAACCATCCTTACCGATTTGATCACACGGTCGGCGGAGCAGTACAACAGTACGGACATCGTGGGCCGTGCCCAGGCTGTCGGGCTCAGCCCGTACGACTTGCTCACCGCGGCATCGCTGGTGGAGCGCGAAGCCCCCGAAGGTGAATTCGACAAAGTCGCCCGTGTGATTCTTAACCGCCTGAAGGAGCCGATGCGTCTCGAGTTCGACTCCACGGTCAACTACGGCCTTGAATCCGTCGAGCTCGCCACCGGTGACACGGACCGCAAGAAGGTCACCCCGTGGAATACGTACGCCAAGGACGGCCTGCCGGCGACCCCGATCGCATCGCCATCGGAAGAGGCGATCCAGGCGATGGAGCACCCGGCAGACGGTCAGTGGCTGTTCTTCGTCACTGTCGACGACAAGGGCACCACGATCTTCAGCAACACCTTCGAAGAGCACCAGGCGAACGTCCAGCAGGCGTACGATTCGGGCATCCTCGATTCCCGGCGCTAGGGCGGACTTGACCTAGATGAGCACTGCGATCACCGGCGGCGGGAAAGCCGCTGTACTGGGTAGCCCCGTAGACCATTCCCTGTCGCCTGTTCTCCATAACGCCGGCTATAAAGCCGCGGGCCTTGATGGGTGGTCGTATGAGCGCATCGAATGCGATGCGGAGCAGCTTCCAGACATCGTCAGCGGTGCCGGGGAGGATTACCGCGGATTCTCCGTCACCATGCCGGGTAAATTCGCCGCGCTTCAGTTCGCCGACACGGTGACGGAGCGTGCGCAGGCTATCGGGTCCGCGAATACTCTCGTCCGCGAAGGTTCGAAGTGGCGCGCCGATAACACCGATTGCGAGGGAATCGCGGGTGCGTTGGATGAACTCGTCGGCAAGCAATCGCGCGTTGGGCACGCTCTCGTGATCGGTGGCGGCGGTACCGCACGTCCGGTGCTGTGGTCCCTGGCGGAGCGTGGTGCGGAGAAGGTAACCGTGCTCAACCGCTCCGATCGCTCTGCCGAGCTGCTACCGCTGCTCCAAGGAATCGAAGCGGACTTCGTCGATTTCGAACGGGACTTGGAGCCCTTGGCCATGTCGGTGGACCTGATCGTTTCCACCGTCCCGTCGGCGGCGCTCGCCGGACGCGTGAAGGAGCTGGGCCACGCTCCGCTTCTCGATGTCATCTACAACCCCTGGCCGACCCCGTTGGCCACCCGGGCCGCCTCCAACGGGCACCTGACTGTCGGCGGTCTGGTGATGCTCGCATGCCAGTCCTACTCCCAGTTCGAACAGTTCACGGGTGTGAAGGCTCCCCGCGAGCAAATGCGGGACGCACTTTTCCGTCATGTCGGCTGGGACACTCCGCCGGGAGTTGTGCGCCGCGAGCGCTGATTAGGAGCACCGCATTACTGCTAGGCTGCTTACTTCAGTGTGCACCCGACCGGGCCGGTGTCGGCTACTCCTGTCTTAGAGTTCTGGGCATGGGGGAATTTTCAGCGGAGACCGCAACCGCAGTTGCTGCAGCGGTGCTGTCGGCGTTTCTATGCACGGCCGCCGCGGTATGGACGGTGGAGCTTGTTTTAGTGGATGTTCGTGAGCGGCGCCTGCCGGATGCGCTGACGTTGCCGGCAGCACTCACCGCTGTTGTTGTGTGCTGGTTCGAACCGCGCGGCTGGGTCGGGCTTGTCTGGCCCGCGGCCTATCTGATTGCCGGCCGCGGCTTCGGTGGCGGCGACGTGAAGCTCGCTGTGTCTCTTGGAGTGGTCCTGGCCATCATGGGTGGGGTGGAGGCTGTCCTAGCCGGTATGCTGCTGGCCAGTGCCTTCACTGCCGGTTTCCTGCTGCTGAGGCGGGCGAAAACCGCACCTCACGGGCCTTCAATGCTTGCGTCGGCATGGATCGTGGGGTTCGCTAGCACTTTCCTGCTAATAGTATGAGACAATGCCTGCATGCTTCGTTGGACTACCGCAGGTGAATCCCACGGTCAGGCGCTCGTCGCACTGGTCGAGAACATGCCGGCCGGGGTTACCGTCTCCGCTGAAGAGATCGGTCACCAGCTCGCGCGCCGCCGCCTCGGCTACGGCCGTGGCGCCCGCATGAAATTCGAACAGGATGAGCTGACTCTGCTCACGGGTGTGGTGCACGGCAAGAGCATCGGCAGCCCGATCGCCATCATGATCGGCAACACGGAGTGGCCGAAGTGGACAACGATCATGTCGGCCGAGGAGCTCGACTATGACGACCCAGACGTAGTCAAAGCGATGAATTCCGGCCGTGGTGCCGCCTTGACCCGCCCGCGCCCGGGCCACGCAGATTTCTCCGGGATGGTGAAGTACGGCTTCGATGCGGCGCGTCCGGTGCTGGAGCGGTCGTCGGCACGCGAAACGGCGTCGCGCGTGGCGGCGGCGACGGTCGCTCGGTCGTTCCTCCGCGAGGTTCTCGGCGTCGAGGTGTACTCGCACGTGATCTCGATTGGCCCGTCCGACCCGTATGACGGTCCTGCGCCGCAATTCAGCGATATCGATGCCATCGACGCATCGCCGGTCCGCGCGTTCGGCAAAGACGCCGAAGCCAGCATGATCGCGGAGATTGAAGCGGCGAAGAAGGCTGGCGACACTTTGGGCGGCATTGTCGAGGTCATTGTGGAGGGGCTGCCTATCGGTCTTGGGTCCCATGTGTCCGGCGAGACGCGCCTTGACGGGCAGCTTGCCGCCGCATTGATGAGCATCCAGGCGATCAAGGGCGTGGAGGTCGGTGACGGTTTTGAGGAAGCGCGCCGCCGGGGCTCCGAAGCTCACGACGAGATGTTGCGCGGGGATGAAGGTGTGTACCGCGAGACCAACCGTGCGGGCGGGCTCGAAGGCGGCATGACCAACGGTGAACAGCTCCGCGTCCGCGCCGCGATGAAGCCGATTTCCACGGTGCCGCGCGCGCTCAAGACTGTGGATATGGCCACCGGTGACGCTGCTACTGCGATCCACCAACGCTCCGATGTGTGCGCGGTTCCTGCCGCGGCAGTGGTTGCGGAAGCAATGGTCGCGTTGGTGCTGGCGCGCGCGACACTGGAGAAATTCGGCGGCGACAGCGTGGAAGAAACGAAACGGAACGTGGAGGCGTATAAGCAGTACGTGTCCGACCGACTCGCGTTTGGAGGTAAAGAGGATGACTAACCCCGTTGCGCACCCGCCGCGCCCCTCGCGTTTCCCCGCCACTGCGGGAACCCCCACCCCGAGCACCCAACAGCACGGTCAAGTGCTGCAGGGTGGCCACGAACCGGAGGGCTCGCACGGCGACACCGCCGCGTTCGGTGCTCCGGGAGAACCGGTAGTGCACGGCTCCCCGCGCGTCGTGCTGGTGGGCCCTCCCGGTGCAGGAAAGTCCACCATTGGCCGCCGGCTCGCGCGCGCGATGAATTTGCCGCTCGTCGACTCGGATGACCTCATTGCCAAAGGAGAAGGCAAACCCACTGGCGAGGTCTACAGCGAGCTTGGCGAGGAACGCTTCCGTGACGTTGAAGCCGAGTACGTGGCGCGCTCCCTAGCATCCGGCGGTGTCGTCAGCCTGGGCGGCGGGGCAGTGCTGACGGAGTCGACCCGGAAACTTTTGCAAGCCCACAACGTGGTGTGGATCGACGTGTCCGTTGAGGAAGGCGTGCGCCGCACGTCGGGCAACGATTCCCGGCCGGTCCTCAAAGCCGAGGACCCGGAAGCGCATTACCGCGTGCTGCTGGAGTCGCGCGAACCGTACTACCGCGAAGTGGCCATGCACCGCGTGCGCACCGACTCTCGTCCGCCGCAGCGTCTGGTCGCCGAGATTCTCTCGCTCATTGAGTCGCGTTAGACGCGTCCAACACCTCACCACACTCACAACAAGGAGAGCCGCCATGGTCGATATTCAGGTCGCAGGTCCGTCACCGTACACCGTCCGCATTGGCCGCGGCCTCGATGATCAGGTGGCCCAGCGGATCCAGGAATCAGGTGCGTGCAAGGCGCTCATCGTCCACCAGGGTCCGCTCGGTGGCGCCGCCGACAGTCTGCGTCGACGCCTCGACGATCTCGGGGTGCTAAGTGTGCTCGCCCCGATCCCGGATGCTGAGGACGGCAAATCCCTCGCCGTCGCCGGTCACTTGTGGAACACGCTCGGGGAACAGAATTTCTCGCGGCAGGATGCCGTTGTCGGTCTCGGTGGCGGAGCGACCACGGATCTGGCCGGTTTCATTGCCGCAACGTGGATGCGCGGCATCAAAGTCGTTCAGGTTCCCACGACCCTGTTGGCTATGGTCGACGCGGCGGTCGGCGGGAAGACCGGCATCAACACGAATGCAGGCAAGAACCTTGTGGGCTCTTTCCACGAGCCGGATTCCGTCTTCATCGACCTCGACCGGCTGGACACGCTTCCGGAGGCAGAGTTCATCTCTGGTTCCGCCGAGATCATCAAGACCGGCTTCATCGCCGACCCGGTGATCTTGGATATCTACCGCGAAGGCGGAAGCGTCCCGACAGCGAAGATCGCGGAGCTCATCGAGCGTTCCGTCGCCGTGAAAGCCTCCGTCGTGGCGCAGGACCTCAAAGAGTCATCTCTGCGCGAGATCCTCAACTACGGTCATACTCTTGGCCATGCAATCGAGAAACGCGAAGACTACCGCTGGCGTCACGGGAACGCCGTCGCCGTCGGAATGATGTTTGTCGCCATTCTCGCGCGCAACCGCGGCCTCATCGAGCCGAGCGTGGTGAACATGCACCGGGAGATTCTCGAAGGAGTAGGCCTGCCCACGAGCTACGAAGCCGGCGCATTCGACGAGCTCTACGAGGGCATGACCCACGACAAGAAGAATAAGAACGGGCAGATCCGGTTCGTCGTGCTCGACGGCATCGGCAGCACGACTCGAATCGAGGATGCGTCCATCGAGGAGCTCCGTACCGCGTACACTGAGCTGTCACAGTGAGTTTCGCGCCGGTGGCCTACGCGCCCCGGCGCTAGACCATTTCAGATCTGCGGTGAGGAGGCCCCGACGTGAAAATCCTGGTGCTCAACGGCCCGAACCTGAACAGGTTGGGCAAGCGGCAGCCCGATGTGTACGGTGCGACGACGCTGGCCGACATCGAGCAGCGCTTGCGCGAGCGCGCCGAGCAAGCAGGAGCGGAGATCGCGTTCCTGCAGTCGAACCACGAGGGCGAGCTTATCGACGCCGCACATGAGGCAGCTGACAACTCGTGGCCTGTCATCATCAACCCGGGGGGTTTCACCCACACATCTGTGGCGCTGCGTGACGCGCTCGTCGAGCTGCAAGACGGGCCGGGCTTCATTGAAGTTCACATTTCGAATGTTCACGCTCGTGAGCCGTTCCGACACCACTCGTACCTGTCGCCGATCGCCATCGGGGTCATTGCTGGGATGGGCGTGGACGGTTACGAGTTGGCATTGGATTACTTCTTGAGGAGGGCATAAATGGGCTTCGCCGATTCCCGCTTTCTCACCCGCCGCCGGAAACTGTCGGCAACACTCGCGGCAAAGCGGATCGATTCGTTCTTGCTCACCGATCCGATCAACGTCCGGTACTTCTCCGGATTCAGCGGTTCCAACGGTGCGTTGTTGATGAACAAGGACCTGTCCGCGGCGATCGCCACTGATGGCCGGTACACCACGCAAATCGCGCAGGAAGTGCCAGACATTGAGGCGATCATTCAGCGCGACGCCGGCATGGCTGTCCTCGCCACCGTGCCCGAGGGGTGGCGCGTCGGTTTTGACCCGACGACATTGAGCGTCGACGAGTGCGGGCGCCTCGAGCAGGCAGCGGGAGATTCCGTCAGTCTCGTGCCTGTGAAGGGCGTGGTTGAGCAGATCCGCCTGATCAAAGACTCCTTCGAACTTCGTCGGCTCGAGGAAGCCGCGGACATTGCCGTCGTCGCGCTCGAGCGGCTTATCGACGCTGGGGAGCTCCGCGCCGGCCGCACCGAGAAGCAGGTGGCCGCCGAATTGGAGTACCGGATGCGCCTGTTGGGTTCAGAGCGCGTCAGCTTCGACACCATTGTCGCATCCGGGCCGAATTCGGCGTTGCCGCACTATTCGGCGGGAGACCGAGAACTGACTGACGGCGACTTGGTCACCATTGATTTCGGGGCGCACTACCGCGGGTTTAACTCCGACATGACCCGCACGTTCTGCATTGGCGAGCCGTCGGATTTCAACCGGGAGATCTACGGCATCGTCCTCGAAGCACAGAAAGCCGGCATCGCCGCGGCGACGCCGGGGCGAGCTCTTGTCGACGTGGATAAGGCGTGCCGCGACATCATCACTGAGGCGGGGTACGGCGAATACTTCGTGCACTCCACAGGTCACGGAATCGGGCTGGAGGTGCACGAGGGCCCGGCGGCGTCGACACGCGGCGAAGGCGTTCTCGAACCAAACATGACGCTGACCATTGAGCCCGGCATATATGTGCCCGGCAAAGGTGGCGTCCGCATCGAGGACACCCTGATCATCACCACCGGTGCCCCGAAGGTGATCACCCCGGCACCGAAAGAACTGACCGTTCTCTAACAGGGCGCACACCGTAGGCTCCCGCGGGCCGAACGCGACACCCCGCTTCATTCGCCGAGCTGTGGTGTAACATGGCAATGTTCAAAACACCCACCGAGCCGATTTAAGGGGAGAAGATCGTGGCAACGACCGCTGATTTCAAGAACGGCCTTGTGCTCAAGGTTGACGGCAAGCTGCAGCAGATTATTGAGTTCCAGCACGTCAAGCCGGGCAAGGGCCCCGCGTTCGTCCGCACGAAGCTCAAGGACGTCGTCTCCGGCAAGACCGTGGACAAGACCTGGAACGCAGGCGTGAAGGTGGAGACCGCGACGGTGGATCGCCGCGACATGACCTACCTCTACAACGACGGCACCAACTACGTCGTCATGGACGACAAGACCTTCGAGCAGTACGAGCTCGGCGAGGAAAAGTTCGGTGATGCCGCACGCTTCCTGCTGGAGAACATGCGCTTGCAGGTTTCCTTTCACGAGGGCGAAGCGCTCTTTGCCGAGCTGCCCGTTTCCGTGGATTTGAAGGTCGAGCACACCGATCCGGGCCTGCAGGGCGACCGCTCCACCGGCGGCACCAAGCCGGCGAAGCTGGAGACCGGCGCCGAGATTCAGGTGCCCCTGTTCATCGAGACTGGCAACGTGCTCAAGGTGGATACCCGCACCGGCGAGTACCTCTCCCGCGTGAACAACTAAAACGCGAAAAACTAAGGCGATGCCTTCCCCGGGTGCTTCGCCCGAAGCTCCCGCTACAGGTGGACTCGGCATCGAGTCCACCTCATTCTTATTTTCCCTGTATCTGACTTCTTTTTGCGAACATGCCTGATTACAAACGTCATGGAGCGCGCTACCGCGCGCGCCGCCGCGCAGTAGATATTCTTTTCGAAGCCGAGACCCGCGACCTCGATCCGGTCGCCATTGTGGAGGACCGCGTCGCACTGGCACAGGACCCCGCTAATGCTGTGGCCCCCATTGCGGATTACACGCGCGAGATCATTGCTGGCGCGGCGGAGAACCTCGACGAGATCGACGACTCCATTGAGCGCTTCTTGTCGGAAAATTGGGAATTGAACCGGATTCCCGCCGTGGACCGTGCCATTCTGCGTGTGGCTACGTGGGAGATTCTCTACAACGACGATGTGGCCCCGCCGATCTCCATCGCCAACGCCATGGAGATGTCCACGGAGTACGCGGGAGACAACGCGTCCCCGTATATTCACGCCGTGCTCGACGACATCATCCAGGCGAACTCCGATAACGCACCCGACCTGGTGACAGGCGACGCGGATGCGGACTCCGCCGCTGACACCACCGATACGTCCGATATCCCGGCCACGGCCCCTGACGGGGCAGTTCCACCGGCGGACGACGCAGTCGCGCCGGAGGTCACGGAAAACACGGAACTGAGCGGCGGCACCGCTCTCATTGGGCTGACCACGGAACCGGACGTCGAAACCGAGAAAGAGTAGTTTCTCACCACTATGGCCAAAGTATCCATCAAGGAAGCCGAGAAGCTCCGCGTCGAGGACGACTTCGTGCTCGCGGACGTCGACCCCGATACCACTCCGGGTGTGGACGAGGACGATGTCGACGACGCTTTCGAGAAATACGACGAGGAGATCGCCGAGCTGCAAGACTGTCTGTACGCGAATGGGCGTGCAGGTAATGAGAACGCGGGGTCGATCCTCCTCGTTCTGCAGGGAATGGACACCTCCGGCAAGGGCGGCATCATTCGCCACGTCGTCGGCGATCTGCTCGATCCGCAGGGCGTGCACATCAAGGCCTTCGGCAAACCGACGGAGGAAGAGAAGCAGCACGACTTCCTCTGGCGGATTGCACCCCACTTGCCCGAACCCGGAATGGTGAGCGTTTTCGACCGCTCCCACTACGAGGATGTGCTTGTCCAGCGCGTCCGCGACATGGCTCCCCCAGAAGAGATCGAGCGGCGTTACGGTGCCATCGTGGACTTCGAGGCTCAAGCCGCTGCCAACGGCACCAAGATCATCAAAGTGATGCCGCACATCTCCAAGGCGTTCCAAGGGGAGAACCTGCGCAAGCGCATTGAGCGCGAAGACAAGCATTGGAAATACAACCCAGGCGACATCGATGACCGGATGCTTTGGGATGAGTTCCAAGAGGCCTATGAGATCGCGATGAAGCGCACATCCACCGACGTTGCGCCGTGGTACTGCGTTCCCTCCGACGACAAGGATTACTGCCGCACGGTGGTGAAGACCTTGCTACTCAAGGCGCTGCGCGAACTTGATCTGCAGTGGCCGGAGCCTGATTTTGACCCGGAGCTGGAGCTGAAGCGCCTCGAGGAGTCCTAAGCCGTTACGGCACGGTAGGAACAACCCCTGTTCAGAGTCTTTCTGAATCGGTAAAGCCGCCGACGGATGCGGGTCTTTGAGGACGGCGGGGGCACACTGTATGGGTGTTTAAAATCGGTGAGTTCTCAAAGGCGGCGGCTATCACTGCTGTTGTGGCCATGACTGCGGTCGGCTGCTCGGCTACGGGAGGGGCACCGCGCAACACCGGCACCGAGGCAACCGCAGGTGGTGTGGACACACCGCGCTATGTGGTTGCCATGGTCACGCACGGCGCTCCCGGCGACACCTTTTGGGACCTCGTGCGTAAGGGAGCCGAAGACGCCGCCAAGAAAGACAACATCGAACTGCGTTATTCATCCGACCCGCAGGCGCCGAACCAAGCGAATCTGGTTCGCAACGCGGTGGACTCCAAAGTGGACGGCATCGCGGTGACCATGCCCAATGCGAAGGCCATAGGCCCCGCTGCTCAGAACGCGGTGGACGCGGGCATTCCCACCGTCGGACTGAATGCGGGCATGGATTCTTACCGCGACTACGGCATGAGCGGTTTCTTTGGCCAGGACGAGACTGTCGCCGGCGAGAATGCTGGAAAACGTCTCAAGGACGACGGTAAACAGAAAGTCCTGTGCGTGATTCATGAGCAGGGCAATTCCTCCCAAGAGGCGCGGTGCGACGGCGTGAAGAAGGGGTTGGCGGGCGGAACCGTGGAGTTGGTGTACGTCAACGGCCAAGACCTGACCTCAGTGCAGTCGACTCTCGCCTCGAAGCTGAGCCAGGACCCGAGCTTCGACACGGTCTTCGCCCTGCAAGCCCCGGTGGCCATGCGCGCCGCGGAGTCTGTCGGGCAGTCTGGTTCTTCGGCTCAGGTGGTCACCTTTGACACCAATGCTGAGCTCGTGGACGCGATTGCGGACGGCCGCATCGCCTGGGCCGTCGACCAGCAGCCGTACCTCCAGGGCTATCTCGCCGTCGATTCACTTTGGGTGGCCAAACGCAACGGCGGAACGCTCGGAGGCGGGCAAGCGGTGTTCACCGGCCCCAGTTTCGTCGATAAGTCCAATGTTGAGCAGATTTCCGAGGCCGCGAAGGCGGGGTTGCGATGAGCACGGCTGTATCCGACGACAGGCTTCGACGCCGCTCGGGATTCGGGCGGCTCATCCGCCGCCCCGAGCTAGCAAGCTTGCTCGGCTTTCTGGTCATTCTCGCGTTGTTTTACGCAGTCGCTCCCGCCTTCCGCTCGTTTGAGGCGATGACGACGATCCTCTACGCCAGTTCCACACTCGGCATCGTGGCCCTCGCAGTCGGTCTGCTCATGATCGGTGGGGAATTCGACCTGTCGTCGGGCGTGGCCGTGACCACCGCGGCGTTGGCGGCGACGATGCTCAACTACAACCTCCACCTCAACTCGTGGGTGGGGGCGGGTCTGGCGCTGGTCATCGCGCTGAGCATCGGCGCTCTCAACGGCATCCTCGTTTCGCGCACCGGCATTGACAGCTTCCTCATCACCCTCGCGGCATTCCTCATGCTGCAGGGCCTCAATCTCGCGGTGACCAAACTGGTCACCGGTCAGGTGGCCACCCCGTCGATCGCGGACATGGAAGGGTTCCCGTCGGCGCGGGCCTTTTTTGCCGGTAGCTTCCACATCGGGAACGTGCGCGTCAGCGTCATGGTCGTCTGGTGGCTGGTCTTTGTGGCCCTTGCCTCATTCATCCTTTTCCGCACGAAATTCGGCAACTGGATCACGGCGGTCGGCGGCGACGAGGACGCCGCACGGGCGGTGGGCGTTCCAGTGCGCCGCGTCAAGGTCGCGCTGTTCATGGGGGTCAGTTTCGCCGCGTGGTTCGTGGGCATGCACACGCTGTTCGCGTTCGACTCCATTCAGGCGGGCCAAGGTGTTGGCAACGAGTTCCTCTACATCATCGCGGCGGTCATCGGCGGGTGCGCCATGAACGGCGGACGGGGCACCGCCGTGGGCACCATGATCGGAGCGCTGATCTTCGGCATGACCAACCAGGGCATCGTCTACGCGGGATGGAATCCGGACTGGTTCAAGTTCTTCCTCGGCGCGATGCTGCTCTTCGCCGTGTTCACCAACACGTCGTTCGCGAACATCACGAAGGGGAGGTAGGCCACGTGTCCATCATTGAATTGCGGGACATCACTAAGTCCTACGGCAGCTTCGACGCGTTGCGCGGAATCGACCTAGCTATCAACGAGGGGGAGGTCACGTGCGTCCTCGGCGATAACGGCGCGGGCAAGTCGACGCTGATCAAGATCCTCGCGGGCCTGCACGAGCAAACGTCCGGGGAGCTGCTTATCGACGGCACATCCGCCACCTTCTCTTCCCCCCGCCAGGCCATCGACGCCGGAATCGCGACGGTGTACCAGACACTCGCCATTGTGGACGAGCTGAGCGTGTGGCGAAATTTCTTCCTCGGCCAGGAGCTGACTGGTGCCTTTGGAACGCTCAAGCAAGGCGAGATGAAGCGGATCTGCTCGGAGCAGCTCGCGGACATGGGCATTGACATCCCCGACGTGGATGTGGAAGCCGGCAATCTGTCCGGCGGTCAGCGCCAGGTTGTCGCCATCGCCCGTGCCGTGTACTTCGGGGCCCGAGTGGTCGTGCTCGACGAGCCGACTGCGGCGCTCGGCGTGAAACAGTCCGGCATGGTGTTGAAGTTCATCGCGTCGGCCCGCGACCGCGGGGTCGCTGTCGTCTTTGTCACCCATAATCCGCACCACGCGTACATGGTGGGCGACCGGTTCACCATTCTGAAGCTGGGGCGCCAAGAGCTGAGTGCCGCCCGCGATGAGGTGAGCCTCGACGAGCTGACCCGCGAGATGTCGGGCGGTGCGGAGCTCGAGGCTCTCAACCACGAACTGCGCGGGTACCTCTGATACAGCTTTGTACGGCGACTAGCTTTCGCGGTCGTCCTCGGTGGCTTCCGCCTTGGCCTGAGTGATCTGTTCGGACAGGACGGCCATAGCGTCGTGGGCGCTGACGACGGAATTCACCGATGTCGATACGGCGGAACGTAGCTGTTCGTCGGTCATGCCGGCTGCGACGGATTCCTCCGCCTCGATGCGGATGACGATGTTCTCAGTCCGGTTACCCACGATGGCGCGGGCACCGTTCAAAGTGGAGTTGACCTCGTTGGCTGCCAGGTAATAGGTCGCATCCGGGGAATCTGCTGCGGTGTCCGTGACGGAGTCCGTGCGGACAATGAAAACGGAATCGAGCAGCACCACCATGAGCTCGAGCTCCTCATGGGAACCGTGGGCGGCGCGGCCGGATCCGTCCGCGGCCAGCCCGATGCCGGATTGGGACGCAGCATCGACGATCCGGTCAATGGTGACAATGCTCGGGGCATCGCCGGGGGCCGTGTGAGCTGTTTCTGGGGTCGTCATTAGTTCTCCTCCCACGTCACGGCTGTCGGGAACGTCTCGGCCAAGAAGTCGAACGCCTGCATTGTGGAGTGGATGCAGGTGACAACGAATGCGCCAAGCTGATTCGTCGATAAGCCTTTGCTCGCGTCGAGTGTGCGGATGCCTGTGATGGCGAGGGTGTCTTCCTCGCTCTGGAAAAAGCGCAGAGTCGGCGTGAAGTGCGTCTGGTTGAATTCGTTTGTGGCGTACAGCAGGGAGGCGACATCCGCCGGCGCGAATTCGCCGCGCCACACGGACTCGAAAACGAGCGTGCCTTCGTCGAAGGTGAAGACCATCGCGGCGTTGACGAATCCGGTGCGCACAACGGGTTCTTCCAGGCGGTATTCGAGTTCCTCGCCCTCTAGGACAGCGGCGATGTCAGCGAGCGCGACATCGCGGACAGTATCCGGATTCGGCTCCTTGCCCGGGGATGCCCCTTCGGGGGAGAAATGATCGTTCGGTGTGGTCATGGCACTCCAGGCTACCTATCTCAGCTCGTCTCAGCTGAGGTCGTTGAGGTAGGTCTCTTTGCCCAGCTCGTGCTTCAGCGCCGCAGTGAGGGTGGGGTAGCGAAAGTGATGCCCGAGGTCATTCAGGCGCGCTGGTTCCACGCGCTGGTCGGCCAGAGCGAGTTCGTGGGCCCCCTCGTCGCCGAGGAGGAGCTTCGGGCCGAATTCCGGGATGCCAATGAGCTCAGGCCGGTGAAGAAGCGGGGTCAAGGTGGACGAGAGTTCGGCGTTTGTCACCGGGTTCGGTGCGGTGGCGTTGACGGGGCCGGACAAGGAGTCGTCGATAAGCGCGCGGAAATAAATGTCCGTGAGGTCGTCGAGTGCCACCCACGACATCCAGAAGTCCCCGTCGCCGAAGCGGGCGCTCATCGCCGTCTGAGCCGACAGCTTTAGCAGCGGCAGGAGACCACCCGCTCCGGAGAAGGCGAGACCGGTGCGGATATTCACGGTGCGGACCCCGCCTTCTTTAGCCGGGGAGGTGGCGCGCTCCCATTCGTCAACGACGTCTGCGAGGAAGCCGTCGCCGCGGCTGTCTGCCTCGGTGTGGATGCGGCCGCCGGCATCGGTGCCGTAGAAGCCCACAGCCGATGCCCCCACAAAGGTTTTCACGCCTGCTTGAGCCGCGCATTGCGCCAAGCGTCGCGTGGGGCCGATCCGGGAGGAATAGATCGCCGCTTTGTGCTCGTCGGTGAACCGCCCCATGATCGACTCGCCGGCGAGGTGCACGACGGCGTCCACGCCGCGGAGAAGCTCCGGGTCGGGCTCGTCCATGTTCCAGTGGCGCTGGCCGTCCGACGCATCGCCGCGGACAAGCTGGATCACCTCATGGCCGGCCGTGGTGAGTTGGGCGGTAAGCGCCGTGCCCACCAATCCGCGGGAACCAGTCATGGCAACGGTGAGCTTCTTTGGCGCTTCGTCGCCGCCGAGCTGGCGCATCCGGCCTAGGAATGCCAAATCCTCGTCGAGCTGGTGCTGGCGGTATGCGAAAGCCGGGGCGAGAACCTTTCCCGGGGCAGTCGTGTGAACAGTGTCGGTGATGCGAGTTCTGTCGCCGTCCGGTTCGAAGCGGTGTTCGTGGCGCCACTTGGTCAGCTGCTTGATCGGCGTGTTAGCCGCCTCGTCGACGAACCGCTCGCCCTCGACGTACCCGTCAGGCTGGTGGCGGGCAACCCATTTCTGGCCCGCTGGGAGCGAAAAGACAGTGGTGCCGTTTCGGAGAGAATCAGCGCCCGAAACAACGGTCATCGGGAGGAACGGGGGAGTCAACCGCTGCACCGCACCGGGGCGGGTGTGCCAGCGCCAGACGTCGTCAAGCGGGGTGGGAATGGCGTAGGTGGTGTGGAGAGACAAAAGACGACCTGCTTTGCTCAAGTAAGTGTGTGCGGAAGTGCTAGTGTTGCTTGCGTATGCCGAGCATAGGCAGGCTCTGAAAGAAGCATCCTTTAAATTCCGCACAGAGAGGCGGGGAAGGAGGTTCGATGAGTGCCACTGAGTTGCTTGACGCCAGTGACGTCTCGCGCACGATTGCACGCATCGCGCACCAAATCATCGAGAAAACTGCACTTGATTCCGATGGTGCTCCACCACTGATCATGTTGGGTATTCCGTCCGGCGGGGTACCCCTAGCCCAGCGCATCGCGGCGGCGATCGAGGAATTCTCGGGCGTGAGCATTCCCGTGGGTAGCCTCGACGTGACGCTCTACCGCGATGATCTCCGCGGCCGCCCGCACCGCGCGCTGTCCCCGACCGATATTCCAGCCAATATCAATGGCGCAACTATCGTGCTGGTCGATGACGTGCTGTTTTCCGGTCGTACGATCCGTGCGGCTCTAGACTCTCTGAGCGATATCGGCCGACCGGAAGCGATCCAGCTCGCAGTCCTGGTGGACCGCGGCCACCGCTCGCTGCCGATCCGCGCGGACTACGTGGGCAAAAACATTCCGACGGCTCTGACCGAAGACGTGCGCGTCACGCTGACTCCGCTCGATGATGCTGATGCCGTTCTTCTGGTCAAAGAGGGGGAGGAAGCATGAAGCACCTGATCAGCATCGCGGATCTTGGCCGCGACGACATCATCGGGTTGATGGATGAGGCGGACCGGTTCCGCGAAGCGCTCGAAGGGCGCGAGATGAAGAAGCTGCCCACGCTGCGCGGCCGCACCGTGTTCACGCTCTTCTACGAGAACTCCACCCGCACCCGCTCGTCCTTTGAAACGGCCGGCAAATGGATGAGCGCCGACGTGATCAACGTCTCCGCGTCCAGCTCGAGCGTGAAGAAAGGGGAGTCCCTCAAAGACACCGCGTCCACGCTGCGGGCCGTTGGCGCGGACGCGGTCATCATGCGCCACCCGTCCTCCGGTGCGCCGAACTTGCTCCGCGAGTGGGTGCCGGGTGCCAGCATCATCAACGCGGGCGACGGTTCGCACCAGCACCCGACGCAGGCGCTTCTCGACGCTGTGACAATGCGCCAGCACATCGGCGACGTGGCCGCGAAGAAGATCCTCATCGTCGGCGACATTCTCCATTCCCGCGTCGCCCGGTCCAATGTGGACTTGCTGTCCACTCTTGGTGCGGATGTGGTGCTCGTCGCCCCGCCGACGCTCCTTCCCACCGGAGTGGAGCACTGGCCCTGCCGTGTGGCCTACGATCTCGATGCGGAGATCGCCGGAGGAATCGATGGTGTCACTCCGAGCGTGGCGATGATGCTACGCGTGCAGGCGGAACGCATGAACGGCGGTTTTTTCCCGTCACACCGTGAATACGCCACCCTGTACGGGCTGTCCCGAGACCGCGCCGACGCTCTGGGGGATAAGGCCCTCATCATGCACCCGGGCCCGATGCTGCGCGGGATGGAAATCAACTTCGATGTCGCGGACCGCGGTAACACCGTGGTGCTCGACCAGGTCTCCAACGGCGTGTACACCCGCATGGCGGTCCTGTTCACCTTGCTGGCGAGCGGCGAGGACGCGCTGGAAGGAAAGGAGTAGGGCAGTGACGACACTTGCTTTGAATAATGTCCGCCCTTACGGCGAAGACGAGACCAACATTCTGATCAATGTCGCCGACGGCGTCATCGACTCGATGGGCGACACCCCGTTCGACGACGCAGACGAGGTCGTGGACTGCGGCGGGAACGTGCTCCTGCCGGGGCTGGTGGACATGCACGTGCACCTGCGCGAACCGGGGCGCGAGGACACCGAGACCATCGCGACCGGTTCCGATGCTGCCGCCAAGGGCGGTTTCACCGCGGTGTTCACCATGGCGAACACCCAGCCCGTGATCGACCAGCCGTTCCTCGCCGACGCGGTGTGGGAGAAGGGCCAGGCCTACGGGAAGTGCGATGTCTACCCCGTCGGTTCTATCACGAAGGGGCTCAAGGGAGAGTCCTTGACCGAGATCGGCTTGATGTCCCGCGGCCACGTGAAGATGTTCTCCGACGACGGACGCTGCGTGAACGACCCGCAGCTGATGCGCCGCGCGATCGAATACGCGAAGGCCTACGACGTGGTGCTGGCCCAGCACGCGGAGGACCACCGCATGACCGACGGTGCATGCGCCCACGAGGGGGAGAACGCGGCCCGTTTGGGCCTGCGTGGCTGGCCGCGTGTCGCCGAGGAATCCATCGTGGCCCGCGACCTGATCATGACCCGCGACTACGGAGGGCGCTACCATCTCTGCCACGCTTCCACCGAGGGCTCGGTGTCCCTCCTGCGCTGGGCGAAAGATCAGGGTGTGGACGTCACTGCTGAGGTCACGCCGCACCACCTGCTGCTCACCGACGAACAGCTGGAGACCTACGACGGTGTCTACCGCGTCAATCCGCCTTTGCGGGAGAACCGCGACACCGTCGCGCTGCGCGACGCGCTGCTGGACGGCACGATTGACGTCGTTGCCACCGATCACGCCCCGCACGGCTCCGAAGACAAGTGCGTGGAATTTGAAAACGCCAAGCCCGGCATGATCGGCCTCGAGACTTCGCTGGCCATCGTCGCAGAGGTCTTCGTCGAATCGGGCCTTGCTGACTGGCGCTTCGTGGCCAAGGTCATGAGCGAGCGGCCAGCCGAGATCCTCCGTCTGGCGGACCACGGCCGGCCGATCCAGGTGGGGGAGCCCGCCAACCTCACACTCGTCGACCCTGACGCAGCTTGGACGGCCCGGGGCGACGAGATGGCGTCCAAGTCGAAGAACACTCCCTACGAAGGCACAGATTTCTCCTGCCGCGTCGTGGGCACCTGGCTGCGGGGTGAGCAGACTTTCGACGCACACGACAACGGCAACCACTGACCAGCACACGGCCCCTCACTGGCCATCAGCGCGGGGCATACCAAGCGTGAATCAAGCGAAAGACAAAGGAAACACACATGAGCACTGACCGCATTCCCGCCGTGCTGGTTCTGGCCGACGGCACGACATTCCCCGGCACCGCATTCGGCGCGGTAACGGGCGAACCGGCCTTTGGCGAAGCCGTCTTCACCACCGCCATGACCGGCTACCAGGAGACGATGACGGATCCGTCCTACCATCGCCAGATCGTGGTGACCACGGCACCGCAGATCGGCAACACCGGCTGGAACGACGAGGACAACGAGTCCCACGACAACAACATCTGGGTTGCAGGCCTGGTCATCCGCGACCTGTCCAAGCGGGTCTCCAACTGGCGCGCCGAGCGCAGCCTCGAAGAAGAAATGAGCAAGCAAGGCATCCTGGGCATTTCCGGGGTGGACACGCGCACGCTGGTGCGGCACCTGCGCAACTACGGTTCGATCTCCGCCGGCATTTTCACCGGGGACGACGCCAAGAGTGACATCGACCAGCTCGTCTCCCGCGTCAAGGATCAGCCCGCGATGTCGGGTGCGGACCTGTCCGCAGAGGTGTCCACGGACGAGCCGTACGTGATCCCGGCGGAGGGGGACAAGCGCTACACCGTCGTCGCTTTCGACATGGGCATAAAGACGGCCACCCCCAGCCACTTCTCGCAGCGCGGTATCGAGACAATTGTCGTTCCCGCCGGCACCCCGTTCGCTGAGATTCAGCAGCACAATCCGGACGGCGTGTTCATCTCCAACGGGCCGGGCGACCCAGCCACCGCCGACGATATGGTTGCCGTCACCCGGGAGGTCATTGAGAACGGTGTGCCGCTGTTCGGCATCTGCTTCGGCAACCAGATTCTCGGCCGTGCCCTAGGACTGGAAACGTACAAGTTGAAGTTCGGTCACCGCGGCGTGAACGTCCCGGTGAAGAACCACCTGACCAGAAAAATCGACATCACCTCGCAGAACCACGGCTTCGCGTTGAAGGCACCGCAGAACGAGTCGGGCGAGGACATCGGACCCGGTGAGACCTTCGCCACCGATTTCGGCCCCGCAGTGGTCACCCACACCTGCCTCAACGACGGTGTCGTTGAGGGTGTGGCCCTGGAGTCCGGCAAGGCCTACTCGGTGCAGTACCACCCGGAATCCGCCGCCGGACCGCACGACGCTAACCCACTCTTCGACCAGTTTGTGGCCTTGATGGATGACCACAAGTCCGCAGAGAATTCCACCGATTCGAAGTAACCAGGAAGGGAAACAATGAAACGCGACGACATCAACCACGTCCTGGTCATCGGCTCCGGCCCGATCGTGATCGGCCAGGCATGCGAGTTCGACTACTCCGGCACCCAGGCGTGCCGCGTGCTCAAAGAAGAGGGCCTGCGCGTCACGCTGATTAACTCGAATCCGGCGACGATCATGACCGATCCGGAGTTCGCCGACCACACATACGTCGAACCAATCCAGCCGGAATACATCGACAAGATCTTGGAGCGCGAGGCCGAGCAGGGAACTCCGGTCGACGCAATTCTGGCCACCCTCGGCGGCCAGACCGCGCTTAACGCCGCGATCCAGCTGGACCGCCAGGGCATCCTGTCCAAGCACGGTGTCGAGCTCATCGGGGCCAATATCGATGCCATCGAGCGCGGCGAGGACCGCCAGAAGTTCAAGGACATCGTGGCCAAGATCGGCGGTGAGTCCGCACGCTCCCGCGTTTGCTACAACATGGACGAGGTCAAAGACACGGTCGCCGAGCTCGGCCTACCCGTCGTTGTGCGCCCGTCCTTCACCATGGGCGGTCTGGGCTCTGGCCTAGCGTTCACCATGGAGGATCTCGAGCGCATCGCGGGCGACGGTTTGGAGGCGAGCCCGGAAGCGAACGTTCTTATCGAGGAATCGATTCTCGGTTGGAAGGAGTTCGAGCTCGAGCTTATGCGCGACGGCGACGACAATGTCGTGGTCATCGCCTCGATCGAGAACGTCGACGCGCTTGGCGTCCACACGGGTGACTCCGTCACGGTCGCGCCGGCGCTGACGCTGACGGACCGCGAGTTCCAGACGATGCGCGACCAGGGCATCGCGATCATCCGAGAGGTTGGCGTGGACACCGGCGGCTGCAATATCCAGTTCGCGGTGAACCCCGTCGACGGCCGCATCATCACTATCGAGATGAATCCGCGCGTGTCCCGCTCGTCGGCCCTCGCGTCCAAGGCCACCGGCTTCCCCATCGCCAAGATCGCGTCGAAGCTGGCCATCGGCTACACCCTCGATGAGATCACCAACGACATCACGGGAGTCACCCCGGCTGCCTTCGAGCCGACGCTCGATTACGTGATTGTGAAGATGCCGCGCTTCGCGTTCGAGAAATTCCCGGGTGCCGACGAGACCCTGGGCACCTCCATGAAGGCAGTGGGCGAGGCCATGGGCATTGGCCGCAACTACATCCAGGGCCTGAACAAGGTCATGCGGTCGATGGAGGATAAGCCGAATGGTTTCTGGACCAAGCCCGACCACTATTTCGCGGACGGCCGCGAAAACAATGTCGCAGCCGTGCTCGACGATCTGACCCGTCCGACGGACAAGCGCATGTACGACGTCGAGCTGGCTTTGCGCCTCGGCGCCACCATCGAGCAGGTCTACGAAGCAAGCGGCATCGACCCCTGGTTCCTTGCCGAGCTCAAGGCACTCATCGACTTTCGCCAGCAGCTTATCGACGCCCCCGTGCTCGACGCCGAACTGCTCCGCGAGGCCAAGGTGTACGGGTTGTCCGACTCCCAGATCGCTGCGCTGCGCCCGGAGCTCGCCGGTGAAGACGGAGTGCGCTCCCTGCGCTGGTCGCTTCGCATTCACCCCGTGTACAAGACCGTGGACACCTGCGCGGGCGAGTTCGAGGCGCAGACGCCGTACCACTACTCCGCGTACGAGTACGACCCGAACGCCGAATCTGAGGTGGAGGAGTCGGGCCGCGAGAAGGTCATCATTCTCGGTTCCGGCCCGAACCGCATTGGCCAGGGCATCGAGTTCGACTACTCGTGCGTGCACGCGGCTCTCGAACTCTCACGCGTCGGTTACGAGACCGTCATGGTCAACTGCAACCCGGAGACGGTGTCCACCGACTACGATACCGCTGACCGCCTCTACTTTGAGCCTCTGACGTTCGAGGACGTCATGGAGATCTACCGCGCGGAATCCGCGAGCGGCACCGTCGCAGGCGTGATTGTCCAGCTCGGTGGACAGACCCCGCTCGGTCTCGCGCAGAAGCTTGCCGACGCAGGCGTGCCCGTCGTGGGCACTACCCCCGAAGCCATCGACATGGCCGAGGACCGCGGCGAATTCGGCAAGGTGCTCGATGCCGCCGAGCTGCCGGCGCCGGCCTATGGCACCGCGACGTCTTTTGAAGGCGCCCGCGAAGTCGCCGACCGCATCGGTTACCCGGTTCTCGTGCGCCCTTCCTACGTTCTGGGTGGACGCGGCATGGAAATCGTCTATGACGAGGACAACCTGCGCGACTACATCGAGCGCGCCACGGAGCTCTCGCCGGATCACCCGGTGCTCGTGGACCGCTTCTTGGACAATGCCATCGAGATCGACGTCGACGTTCTTTGCGACGGAAACGACGTGTACCTCGGCGGCGTGATGGAGCACATCGAGGAAGCTGGTATCCACTCCGGCGACTCCGCCTGCGCTCTGCCGCCGATGACGCTAGGTCCGGACGACATTGACAAGGTCCGCCGCTCCGCGGAGGCGCTCGCGCACGGGATCGGTGTGAAGGGTTTGATGAACGTGCAGTTCGCTCTGAAGGACGACATCCTCTACGTCATCGAGGCTAACCCGCGCGCCTCCCGCACGGTTCCGTTCGTGTCTAAGGCCACTGGCGTGCACCTGGCCAAGGCTGCGGCGCGCATCATGCTCGGTTTGACCATCCAGGAACTGCGCGAGGAAGGGCTCATTCCGTCGAATTACGACGGCGGGTCCCTGCCGTTGGAGCACCCGATCGCTGTTAAGGAAGCGGTGCTCCCGTTCACCCGTTTCCGTCGCCCGGACGGAGCTCTGCTGGACACCATTCTCGGCCCTGAGATGAAGTCCACAGGCGAGGTTATGGGCCTGGCGCCGTCGTTCGGCGTCGCGTTCGCGAAGGCGGAGGCCGCCGCGTTCGGCGAGCTGCCCACTGAGGGCACCGTGTTCGTCTCCTTGGCCAACCGCGACAAGCGCACGCTGATCTTCCCGATCCAGCGCCTTTCCACCATGGGCTTCAAGGTGCTGGCGACCAAAGGCACCGCCCAGATGCTGCGCCGCAACGGCATCGAGTGTGAGGTGGTGCTCAAGGCGTCGGCGGTCCGCGAGGGCGCGGAAGGCAAATCGATCGTGGACCGCATCTTGGAAGGCGAGGTCGATTTGGTGCTGAACACCCCGGCGGGGTCCGCGGGTGCGCGCCACGACGGCTATGACATCCGCGCAGCGGCGGTGGTGTCGAGCGTTCCGATCATGACCACCGTGCAGGGTGTCACCGCAGCGGTCCAGGGGATCGAATCGCTGCGCGCGAATGAGATCACCGTGACCAGCTTGCAGGAGATCGAGCACAACGCGCAGGCGGCGAAGTAGATGGCGGAGCACACGCACCCGCGGAACTTCGGCAACCGCCTCGTTGAGGCAGGGGAGAAGTACGGCCGGCTCTGCGTCGGCATCGACCCACACGAATCGCTGCTCAGCGCATGGGGGTTGAACGCCGACATCGACGGGCTGCGGGAATTCTCGCTGCGCTGCGTCGAAGCTTTCGCAGGCCACGTGGCGCTGATCAAGCCTCAGGTGGCGTTCTACGAACGCTTCGGATCGGCCGGATTCGCCGTGCTGGAGGAAACGATCGCCGCATTGCGGGAGAGCGATTCGCTCGTGGTTGCCGACGCTAAGCGCGGTGACATCGGTTCGACAATGGAGGGCTATGCCTTGGCCTGGCTCGACTCGAACTCTCCGCTGTGTTGCGACGCCGTGACATTGACTCCGTATCTCGGTGTCGGTTCACTTGCCCCAGCCATTGAGCTGGCCGGCCGGGAGAACCGCGGAGTCTTCGTTATGTCCGCCAACTCCAACCCGGAAGCTGAAGATTTCCAGTCGCAGGTCCTCGACCGTAGCGGTGTCACCGTGGCGCAGCAGATGGTGGACGAATGTGCGGAGTACAACGTCGATAAGCGTGCGGATAGCGGGACGGAACCTGCCCTCGTAGGGCACGTGGGTGTCGTAGTCGGTGCGACGCTGGCTCATCCTCCGGCGCTCGACGATCTCAATGCTCCGGTGCTCATGCCGGGAGTCGGTGCGCAGGGAGCGACGATGGCTGATGTTGCGCGCATCGCCGGGGCGAACGCGCACCTCGTTTTCCCTAATGTGTCGCGTTCCGTGCTGTCCACGGGCCCCGCTGTCTCTGGCCTGCGTGAAGCTGCGAAATTGCTGGTGCTTCACGGCTAATCTCACCCTAAATATCGCGAACCCGAAAACTGCTGGTAGGTTATAGGCGTCGATGCGATGACGTGGCAAAATACGTCGACGATCATCGTGTCTGGAACCGCTCGGTGGTACAGTTGTCCCACGTCGACGAGTTGCAAGTGTGTAATTCTTTTGCGACAGTGTCGAATCGGTTCATAAGCTGGATCAGAATTTAACCCCTAACACATTGGAGGAACCCAGTGGCCCTTCCCGAATTGACCCCGGAACAGCGTCAGGAAGCTCTCGCTAAGGCTGCGGAAGCACGCAAGCAGCGTGCTGAGCTCAAGGCGTCCCTGAAACGCGGCGACACGAACCTCAAGGAAGTGCTGGAGAAGGCAGAGTCCGACGAGATCATCGGCAAGACCAAGGTCTCCGCTCTGCTCGAGGCGATGCCGAAGGTGGGCAAAGTCAAGGCCCGCGAGATCATGGAGGAGCTCGAGATCGCTCAGACCCGTCGTCTCCGCGGTCTCGGCGACCGTCAGCGTCGTGCTCTGCTCGAGCGCTTCGGTTTCGGGGAATAATCGGTGTCAAACACGAAAGGGAAGGGCCGGCTGGTTGTTTTGGCTGGCCCTTCCGCCGTTGGAAAGTCCACGGTGGTGCAGCGACTCCGCAAGGAAGTCGAGGACCTGTACTTCTCCGTCTCCATGACCACACGCGATCCGCGTCCGGGTGAAGTGGACGGCAAAGACTATTTCTTTGTCAGCCGCGATGACTTCCAGAACCGGATTGATGCGGGCGAGATGCTCGAGTGGGCTGACATTCACGGTGGTCTTCAACGCTCCGGCACTCCCGCTGCCCCGGTGAGGGAGGCCCTCGATGCGGGCCGCCCGGTGCTGGTCGAGGTCGACCTTGCAGGTGCCCGAAACATCAAGGAGATCATGCCGGAGGCGGTCACGGTCTTCCTTGCCCCGCCGTCGTGGGAGGTTCTCGTGCAGCGGCTGACCGGCCGCGCGACGGAGACCGAGGATGTGATTGCACGTCGATTGCAAACGGCGCGCGCTGAGCTCGCCGCTCAGGACGAGTTCGATGATGTCATTGTCAACAACGATCTGGATGAGGCTGTGCAGGGGATCAGTGATATTCTCTTGTGCGTCCAGCGTCCAAACAACGAGTAGGTGTGAGTGAGCAACGTGACCAACGATCTGGCTAATTCGGCAGAGACCGCCGATGTCAATGAGCAGGTGTACGACGCACCCGAAGGCATCACGGCCCCGCCTATTGATGAGCTGCTGACCAAGGTGTCCTCCAAGTATGCCCTGGTGATCTTCGCGGCCAAGCGTGCCCGCCAGATCAATAGCTACTACCAGGAGCAGGACGAGGGCGTGTTCGAGTTCATCGGCCCCCTGGTCACTCCGCAGCCGGGTGAGAAGCCGCTGTCCATTGCCCTCCGTGAGATCGAGCACGGTCTGCTGGAGCACGAGGAAGGCCAGTAGCCTTCTCGCGGCGGCTCAACCCCGTCTTTGTTTTCCGGGCACTTCAGTTGGGTGCCCGGTTTTTTATGCGCAGTCGGTGTTTCTTTCTTGGAATCTCTCGCCATACGGAGACTGTGGTGTCCTTTCGATCGGGCTTTCCAGGGAAGTCGCCGACGCGTGTTCCACAATTTTCAGCGTTCTGATCCGACCTCCAGCCGGAAGCGTTCCTTCGCCTATTTTTTGCCCGGAAATGTGGCGTCGACCACATGTTCTGGATCGCCAGTATTGAACCGCCCGACAGGTGCTTGCTTTGCCAGCGATGTCTACTGAAGTGGACAGCTTTCCGTTTCCCTTTCCCTTGACGCATGCCATCCTTGGTGCTGTCGGCCAGCACCACTACGAATACAGGCGCATCCGCCGCTAAGGGGGACGGGGGAGATGAGAATGCGACGCGGCATGACCACAGGTTGGGGGACCAAGGTTGACCGCGTGTTCTCCGCCGCATCGGGGGCTGTGTTGGTAGTGGCGCTGGCCGGCTGCTCGTTGGGAGGCTCAACTCTCGGTGGTATCGAAGCCGCTCCATCCAGCCCGTCGTCTGCTGTCACCCAATCCGCGGATGACCAACCCAGTCCTGCCCCCGACGAACCACCTGCCTTCCACTTCCGCAGCGGCGATCTCATCCTCGGGGACTTCACCTACGACGACGTCGCCGGGAACATATTCAACCCCTGCGAGGAGATCACCGCCGAGGAGTTCGCCGCGATCGGGTTTGAGATGGATGGGAGGACACGGAGTGACGAGACCAAGGGGTTACGAGGGTGCGCTCTTAAGCCTGTGGTTTCCGATTTTCGCAGTTATGTCATAACCGGTGGATCTGGAAACTTTCAGAGCACCAAAGCAGACAGGAAGTTAGTTAGGCAAAATGCATCTTCGATTTTGCCTAACGCCTACACGTACGTGCATCTCGATCGTGATGATGATGTTTGCGGTGCTGCCGTGGATACTTCGAGAGGCCAGTTCGGGATTGGCGTTGGCCAGATCGAAGGAGCACAACCACGCGAAGCATTTTGTGAGCGGGCAATAGAAGTCTTAGAGGCGTTTTACCAGCTCGAACCATAGGGGGGATTATGAAAATAGTAAGTGGTGAGATCCAGAGCGGGATCGACAAGTTAAATCAAGCAGTTGGCGCAATCACTGAGGCTTCGTTATTCGGATTGCTGGCTGGTGGAAGATCCTTCTCGCAAGTGTCCGGTCTAGACGAATCAGGACTGATGCACGGCAGTATCAGGTCGGACAGTGAGCCGGAGGCGACCAAGGGGTTGGCGCAGCATTTTAATAATGCAGTCGACTTGCTGACAGCGCAGTTGCTGGGGTTCCAGATGGCGGACGCTAGCTTTGCGGACGTGCTGGGCAACGTCGGGGGAAAGGTGATGAACGGCGGTTACCGGGCTGTGATCGATGACGTAAGCACAGCGGACCCGATCGTTAACGCATTCGACGCGACGAACCCGGTTGCGGGTCGGCCCAACAGCTTGGAATCGTTGAACGTGCAGCTGATGGCCACAGACACAGCGTCGATGTCTGGGATGTCTTTGGACTGGGCAGACACCGCAGCGACGATTGGTGAAGCACTGTCCTACATTCCCGCGGCTATCGGGGATCTCCAAGGCTCAGCGGAAACAGAATCGATCGCGCGGGCCATCCAACACCTCGGACAGGTGGAAGCGGCTGGATCCGAGTACATGGCAAATGCCGGTGCGCTGTCAGCGCACACCGCCAATCTCGTCACTGTGGCGGAAGCGAATTCGCTCCAAGCAGCGGCAGCGCTAGCGGTGGTGCGGAGTACACCTAACCCGGGTGTTGCGAAGGCTTTGGAGGAATCCTTCCTGGCTGCGTTCTCACCGAAACTCACCACTGAACTCGTACCGGTCACGCCGCTCTTCACACAACTGCTGCCAGAACTCGGCGCACCGAATGGGGCCGGCACGGATCAATCAGGGGCGCTCGCTCCCGCCGCACCGGCATTCGACAACTCACCGCTGCCAAAGGTCGTGCAACAGGCACTGTCCAACGCCGGGTACAGGGACTTGGCCTACGCGTCGACTCCAACACAGGTCGTGGAGCAATTCGGGCGACCGAACCCAGACATGCTGGAGTCGATCGCTGCAGGTGCAACACCGACTCAAGCGGCAAGCGCAGCAGCGCCGAGTCTGCCACCGTCATTGAACGCTGCACCGGCGGGGGCACTGCCCGGAGGGGGAACCGTGGCTGTGCCGGGAGCTGGATCGGGCACGGGATTAATGGGCAATGCGCCAGGGCATATTGCGGTCCCGGCCGCCGGTCCAGCCACACGGTCAGGTGGGGCTAAGGGTGGACCCGGAGCAATGAGCAAACTCAACGGCCTGGGTGCGCCCCAACCGGGGTCTGCAGGGTCGGTGACTCGTGCGGCGGGGCCCGGGGGAGCGGGGGCCTGTGGTGCGGGTCCAAGTGGAAACTCCTTGGCCAGTCCCCGCGGCGCCTCCGGCGCTGTCGGAGGGGGCCGGGCAGGCGGTCTCGGGGGATTCGCTGGAACCGGAGGTGCTCTCGGTTCCTCGGGAGCGTTCGGCGCGGGCGGCGGTGTCGCCGGCCCCGTCGGCGGAATGGGAGCAGGTTCAGGCACTGGCATGGGGCCAGGCGGTGCCGGCCCAGGTGGGAACACTGTCATCAGTGGTGCTCAAGCCGGAAATTCCCAATCGGGCGCACGCGGAGGAGTCGCGGGAGGTCCGGGAATGTACGGCGCGGGACAGCAAGGTACTGGAAAAAATAAGCGCGGCAAGGTGCAAGCCGTGACGTCTGCAGTGGAACGGGAAGGCAACCTCAAAGCCCTGCTGGGCGAGGCACCCGAAGTCGTGCCCGGCGTGATCGGGGCGTGGGTGCGTCAGCCCCGGACCTAGAACCGGTGGGTAAGCTCGGGGGCCATGAGCCCAGAGCCCGAAAAGAACACGCACACCCCCCGGAACGTCGTCGTCGGAGTGGCGGGCGGCATTGCCGCTTACAAAGCCTGTCACCTTGTTCGAGAGTTCACCGAGGCAGGTGACAACGTCCGCGTTGTTCCAACGCCCGCCGCTTTGAACTTTGTCGGTGCGGCCACCTTCGAGGCCCTTTCCGGGCGTCCGGTGGACACCGGGGTGTTTTCCCGGGTGGATGAGGTGCAGCATGTCCGGGTCGGCAAAGAAGCGGATCTCATTGTCATCGCCCCGGCCACTGCGGACACCATCGCGCGGATCGCGGCGGGGCGCGCAGATGATTTATTGACGGCTACGGTCCTCGTCGCCACGTGCCCGGTCGTGCTCGCCCCGGCAATGCACACGGAGATGTGGGAAAACCCCGCGACCCAGGACAATGTGGCGACTCTCCGCGGCCGCGGGATCACGGTTCTTGAACCGGCACGCGGGCGTCTCACCGGCACCGACTCCGGGGCAGGGCGCATGCTCGAAGCAGCTCAGATCGCTGAGATGGCTCTTACAGTGCTCGAAGCCGGTTCGTTCTCCCGCTCACTGGAGGGCAAGAAGGTCGTCATCAGCGCGGGCGGAACCCAAGAGAATATCGACCCGGTGCGGTTCATCGGCAACCGATCCTCAGGCCGCCAGGGCTACGCGTTGGCAGATATCGCAGCACACCGCGGTGCAGAGGTCACCATCGTCGCCGGGGACACTGACGCGTTGGACACCCCGCCGGGAGCCGACATCGTCACAGTCCGCTCCACCCGCGAGATGAAAGAGGCCGTTGATGCGGCATCGACTGACGCGGACATTGTCATCATGGCAGCTGCTGTCTCCGATTACCGCCCGGAGAATGAGGCCAGCTCGAAACTGAAGAAGGGCCAGTCCGACGGTGCACTGGCCACCCTGCATCTGGTGGAAAACCCGGACATCTTGAAGGGGCTCGTCGACAAGCGAAAAGCGGGGGAGACCGATGCCGTTATTGTCGGGTTCGCGGCTGAGACCGACAACCCGCTCGAGTACGGCCAGGCGAAGCTGGAGCGTAAGGGAGCGGACATGCTTATGGTCAACTCGGTGGCGGGAGGTGCCGTGTTCGGTGAAGCGCGCAACAGTGGTTGGCTCATCGGACGCGACGGGGCCATAGAAGAGATTACCGATGGTCCGAAGCATGTGGTGGCAGCGCGGATCTGGGACGCCATCGAGAAGTTGACTCAAAGCAGACCGTGAGGTTGGAATCCTTAGACAGCTTGGTCTATTCTGGTGGGCGCGAAACGAACCTCGCGTGACAATGATTGTCAGAGAACCAGACAGCCGTCTCACACAAAGGACCAGGTACACGATGACTGACCCGTACTACCGCCTGTTCACCAGCGAATCCGTCACTGAAGGGCACCCCGATAAGATTTGCGATGCCATTTCGGACACGATCCTCGACGACATGCTCGCTCAGGACCCGTTTTCCCGCGTCGCCGTGGAGACGTTGGTGACAACCGGCCAGGTTCACGTCGTTGGCGAGGTGACCACCAAGGCATACTCCAACATTGCCAAACTGGTGCGGGACAAGCTCGTCGAGATCGGGTTCATCTCCTCCGAGGTCGGCTTTGACGGCCGCACGTGCGGCGTGAACATCGCTATCGGCGACCAGTCCGCGGAAATCTCCGACGGTGTCACGGATTCCCTCGAAGTCCGCTCCAACGCGTCAACGGGTGCAGAGGATCAAGCCGGCGCGGGCGACCAGGGCCTCATGTTCGGCTACGCCACCGATGAGACCGAGGAACTCATGCCCATTCCGATTTCCACCGCTCACCGTCTTTCGCGCCGTCTGACACAGGTGCGCAAACAGGGCATCGTCGAGGGGCTGCGTCCGGACGGGAAGACCCAGGTCACCTTCGCGTATGACGGCGAGACACCCGTCTACTTGGACACCGTGGTCATTTCGACTCAGCACGACCCCGACTTCAACGGCGATGCTCTCGAGTCCGCGCTGCGCGAGCACGTTCTGGAATGGGTGATTGAGGATGCGGGCTTGACGCAGTACTACACCCCTGAGACCACGCTGTTGGTCAACCCGTCCGGCTCCTTCGTCCTCGGCGGACCGATGGGCGATGCCGGCTTGACGGGCCGCAAGGTCATTGTGGACACCTACGGCGGAATGGCTCGCCACGGCGGCGGCGCTTTCTCCGGCAAGGATCCGTCAAAGGTGGACCGTTCCGCCGCATACGCGATGCGCTGGGTGGCCAAGAATATCGTCGCGGCGGGTCTGGCCAAGCGTGTCGAGGTCCAGGTCGCCTACGCCATCGGCCGCGCGGCGCCGGTGGGTTTGTACGTGGAGACGTTTGGCACTGCCGCAGAGGGGCAGACGGACGAGACCATCCAGCAGGCGGTGGAGAAGGTCTTCGATCTGCGCCCGACCGCGATCATCCGCGAGCTGGATTTGCTGCGACCGATTTACGCCGATACTGCCGCGTACGGGCACTTCGGACGCACCGATGTGGATTTCCCGTGGGAGGCCACGAACAAGGTCGACGACTTGAAGGCCGCCGCAGGTCTCTAGCGCTCTGACCGCCCCGGTTTCATGTGAGCCGGGGCGTCGCTGTTTGTCGAGCGTTCCGTGCCGGGCAAGGCGCCAGCACCGTTCGACGGCACTGTGCGGCTGGCGGCGGTGCTATTGCTGCGCCACTGCTCTTTCTCTGCCTCGGATTTCCGGTAATTACGCAAGGCGATCAGGCCCACCGCGATTCCGATGACAATGGGCACCCAAATCTTGGAGTACTCCATTGCGACCTGCACCCATTCCGGCAGCTCGGGAAGAGAGGGTAGGTCGATATTCGGCGTCGGCAGCGTCACCTGAGGCAGTTCCGGAACAGGCAGGTCCACGTGAGGGAGAGTCAACTCCGGGACATCCCAATCAGGGAGAAATTGCGCCAGCCAGTTGAAGAATTTGCCCACCAGCGGCCCGAGCACAATCACGGCAATGGCCCAGCCCGCCTTGCCTAGTCCTTCCGCCATCGGAATCACCGCGCGTTTCACGGGGCTGGACTGCATCATGTCTCGGCGTCGCTCGCCCTTGGAGCCGGCGGGTGGATCGAACTCGACAATGGAGTCGCCTTCACGGAATTCGATTTGCAGGATGTCCTTGAAGTAGTTCACCTGTAGGCGCAGGTGGGGTTTTGAGCGGTCGACGCCCAAACCGACGAAAGTCTCCAGCGCATCCGGCTTGGGGTGCCCGAACAGGGGAATCCGCGTGGAGCCCTGTTCCAGGCTGGAGTACTGGTGCTGCACCGCGCCGTCGACAAGCACCTGCAACCGCAACGGCGGGTTCTGGCGGAATTCGGACAACCGCTGCCACGGCTTCGCGCTGGCGGGTGCGCGGGTACCGGCACCGGGCTGGTCCGCGAATTTCTTTGGCAGCTCACCGGGCCAATCGGGATCGAGCGCGCGGAAGTCTTTGTCGAAGCCGGACCGCACTTCGATGGGGCCGTATTCGGGGTGGTTAAGAACCCACGTCTCCATCGTTTAACCTTCCTTCGAGCTGGCACCCGCCAGCTGACCAGCGAGGAAGGTGAACGCCGCGGCGACAAGCACGGCCCCTAAGAAATAGATGACGGTTCCGTCGTTGAAATACAACAGCTTCGCAGCCAGGAACGCCACGCCCGCCAGGACAGGAAGGGACCAGGTCGGGCGGTACGTCCAGCCGTCGATGAAGCCGAACACCGCGGCCGCGCCGAAAATCAGCGCGATGGACGCCGCTACAGCGTGATCTTCGCCAGCAGCGGGGATGAGAATCAGCGGTCCGAGTAAGTAAACCGCGAACATGACGTACGGCGTGGCACGCTGTGCGCCCGTCCGCGCGCCTTTCTGCTCTTCGTGCTTATCGACGTCTACCGCAACCGATTCACCCATGCCTCGAACTTATGGGAGTGAAACTGTTATTTCAACGTGGCGGCGCTCAAGCGCGAGCCGGTTACTCGGCGTTGGTGTAGGTGCGCCCCGGCACCGGCTGGACTAGTTCATCGAGCGTCACTGGACGTAAACCCTTTTCGCGGAGACCGTCGATAATGCACGGTGTCGCGTCCACCGTGCTCGGGTGGATGTCGTGCATGAGAATGATCGAACCGGCGGTGGCGTTGTCCACCGCGTTACGGCACGTGATGTCGGCATTGCGGTTCTGCCAGTCCGCGGTGTCCACGTCCCAGAGAGCGAGGCTGAGGCCGTGCTGGCCGGCGATGGATGCTACGCGCTCGTCGGTTGCACCGTAGGGTGGGCGGAGCCAGTGCGGCTTCGTCCCCAGCGCAGACTCAATAGCCTTGTCAGTTTCGCCGAGCTCAGCTGAAATCCTCTCGTCCGAGATGGCGTTTAGCTGCGGGTGGTTGTAGGAGTGGTTTGCTACGAGGTGGCCCTCGTCGCGCTCTCGGCGGAGGATCTCCGGGAATGCGTCGGAGTTCCCGCCGATGGCGAAGAACGTGGCCTTGATGTTTTTGCTCTTCAGAATGTCCAGCAGCCGCGTGGTGGTGTCCGGCGACGGTCCGTCATCGTACGTGATGGCCACCGTGTTTGTGCAGGCCGGCGGCGCTTCGGGTGCTTTCTTCTTGCGACCGTCGGTGTCGAAGCACATCGAAGCTGTCTGCGGCAGCGGTTGTGTGCGGGGCAGCGGCATGTGCTGAAACGGGCGAAGCTCGTCGGGGATTGCCTTGCGCACGTCGGTGGGAAGCGCGTTGTACGCCTGGCGCATCCCGCTTTGAATCCCGGAATCCAGGTGCTGGGCAGCCGTGGAACTCAACGCCGTCGGGGCCGGAGTCAACGACGGGCCCGGGGCAGAGGACAACGGGGCAGCGGTAGCCGGGTTGGCAATGAGAGCGGAAGTCAGAACTGCCAAGGACGAGGCGATCAGAGAACGTTTCACAGCGATGCGCGTACTTTCAAACGACGAATGGTTGAAAACGAGTTGATTATGCGTCCTAAACCCCCTTTCTGCAAGCATGCGCACATGAAATTAGCGCGGTTGGCCCAGGAGATTCGCAGGGGACGGGGGTGTGGTCAAGGCGGCCGTTACACTCTGGTGCATGTCGGAAAACTCCAGCAGCGCGCCCGCCGCGGTCGACCCGGTCGCCCGTGTGCTTCCGCTGCTGGGGTTGCCGCATTTGGACCGGGTTTTCGACTACCTGGTTACGGAAGCGCAGTCGGCCGACGCCCAAGCGGGTGTTCGCGTACGCATCCGGTTCGCCGGCAGGTTGGTGGATGCGCTGGTGCTCGCCCGGGCAGCTGACTCGGAACACGAGGGCAAGTTGCGTTTCATTGAGCGTGTGGTGTCTCCCGAGGTGGTCTATCCGGCCCAAATGCGCGAGCTGGTCGACGCCTTAGCTGACCGCTACGCCGGCACGCGGTCCGACATCATCCGGTCCGCTATTCCCGCGCGGCACGTGAAGGCGGAGGCGACCGATACTTCTACGCCCTGGGAGGAACTCGGGACCGCCGAGGAGCCTGATCTGTCTGGGTGGAGCGCTTACACGCACGGGGAGTCCTTCGTCGACGCTGTCGTCAGCGGAACTGTGGCCCGCGCTGCCTGGCAGATCGCGCCTGGGGACGACTGGGCCGATGCGTTGGCGGCGCTCGCCGCCAAGGTCGCTTCAGGCGGGGGCGGCGTCCTCATCGTAGTACCGGACCAGAGGGACGTGGACCGGGTGAATGCCGCCCTGCGGAAGGTCGTGGGGCCGCGTCAGATCACAACGCTCACCGCCTCGCTCGGACCGCAGGCGCGCTACAGCCGGTTCCTGTCGGTGCTCCACGGCCAGGGGCGGTTGGTTGTGGGGACTCGGTCGGCGGCGTTCGCGCCGGTGAACGACCTCCAGTTGGCTGTGGTGATGTTCGACGGCGACGATTCGTTGGTGGATCCCCGGGCGCCGTACACGCATGCGCGGGAGGTGCTGACAACCCGGTCGGCGGTGGAGAAGTGCTCCCTCGTCATTGGCGGCCACTCCCGCACGGCTGAAACTCAGCTGCTGGTGGAATCCGGCTGGGCGCACGATCTTCTCGCTCCACGGACGGCATTGCGCACTCGCTCCCCGCACATTCACGCCGCTGGCGACAGCGATTTCGAGTTGGAGCGCGACCCGCGTTCCGGCGCGGCACGGTTGCCGTCCGCCGCATTCGAGGCTGCCCGGCGCGCGTTGGCCGCAGACAAGCCGGTCCTCTTCCAAGTGCCTCGTGCCGGCTACGTCCAGTCCCTGGCGTGCGTGATCTGCCGCACTCCGGCTCGGTGCCGCGCGTGCAATGGGCCGCTGGGGTTGCCGTCGGGCAATGAGGCGGCGGCTCCGACGTGCCGGTGGTGCGGGCGGATGGACAGTGCATTTGTGTGCTTGAACTGCGGTTCCCACCGTCTGCGCGCTGTGGTGGTGGGCACCCAGCGGACTGCGGAAGAGCTGGGTCGGGCTTTCGCGCCGCAGAAGGTGATCTCCTCATGGGGCGAGCGCATTCTTGATTCAGTGCCGGATGCCCCCGCGATCGTTGTGGCGACACCGGGGGCAGAGCCCCGCGTCGCCGACGGCGGAAAATACGGCGCAGCCGTGCTCCTCGACACATGGGCGTTGCTCGGCCGCCCGGACTTGCGTGCCGAGGAAGAAACGATGGCGAAATGGATGGCTGCCGCCACACTCGTCGCCCCGCACGGAAAGGGCGGGGAGGTTGTTGTGGTTGCCGATGCGGCGCTGCCCGTGGTCCAGCATCTGATCCGGTGGGATGCCGCGGGGCACGCCGCCGCCGAGCTCGCGCAGCGTCGCGAGGTGCGTTTCCCTCCTGCCGTCCACATGGCCGCGGTGGACAGTCCCCGTGATTCGCTCACCGATTTCCTCGAGCACATCGATCTGCCCGCGGATGTGGACATCCTGGGCCCGGTCGATCTCCCGCCGGGAGCGGACTTGCCGGGTGAATGGGACGAGCGCGCGGCGGGCACCGCGCAGCGCGTTCTCATCCGCACCCCGCTGTCCACGCGCACGGCGCTGGGCAAATCCTTGCGTGCCGCGGCGGTGAACCGGGCCACCCGCAAGCAGGACCTGCCGTTGCGCATCCAGGTCAATCCGATGCACATCGGCTAGCCCGATGCACCCCGGCGCCCACCGTGCCGGGTGGCACGTAGACTTGGCTGCCATGACCATCCGTCCCATCAGGATCTTCGGCGATCCGATCTTGAACACGCAGGCCGCGCCCATCGAGCTTTTCGACGACGCACTCATCCGCCTCGTCCGCGACATGCTCGAGACAATGGACGATGCCGGCGGAGTGGGTTTGGCCGCCAACCAGATCGGACTGGCCCAGCGGGTGTTCGTGTACGACTGCGATGGCATGCGCGGGGCCCTGATCAACCCTGAGTGGGAGCCCATCGACGACGTTGTTCAAGTCGGCCCGGAGGGGTGCCTGTCCATTCCTGACCTCCAAGCGGACGTGGAACGCCACGAGACAGTGGTGGCCCGTGGCCGCGACGAGTACGGCAGGCCGGTGACCTTGCGTGCGAACGGCCTGCTTGCACGCTGCATCCAGCACGAGACCGACCACTTGGACGGGGTGCTGTTCTTGCGCCGCCTGGATCCGGCGGTGCGCCAGGAAGCGATGCAGATAATCCGCGGCATGGACTGGTTCAGCGGAGCTGAAGAGTAAAAACGCGCAACAGCCGGTTGCAGCAGTCCTTGGGTGAGCCACGAGCAGCCCGAGGATGAGGACAAAGAAGACATCCACAGCAGGGAAACAGGAGAGGACGAGATAGATGCGTGTGGTTTTCGCGGGAACCCCGGAGCCGGCGGTGGTGGCGCTGGAAAAGTTGATCGCTTCTGATCATGAGGTGGTGGCGGTGCTCACCCGGCCCGACGCCAAGAAGGGGCGCGGCCGCACGCTCCACCCCTCGCCGGTCAAGGCGCTGGCCCAAGAGCACGGGATTGAGGTGCTTACGCCGGACAAGCTCAAGGGATACGATGAGATCAAAGAGACGCTGAAGAGGTTCGCGCCGGATGCGATCCCAGTTGTCGCTTACGGCAATCTCATCCCCGAGGATTTCTTGGATATCCCCGTGCACGGCTGGATCAACCTCCATTTCTCCTTGCTGCCGCGCTGGCGTGGAGCGGCCCCGGTGCAGGCCGGCATTCTCCACGGCGATGAATACAGCGGTGCCACCACGTTCCGCATTGATCCCGGGCTGGACACCGGCGATATTCTGCTCCAGGAGCCGGAGCTCATCCGGCCGGACGACACAGCGGACGACCTGCTCACCCGCCTGGCGTATTCGGGCGGCGATCTGCTCGTGCGCACAATGGACGACCTTGCCAGCGGTCACGCCACCTTCACTCCGCAGGAAGGGGAAGCCACGTACGCGCCGAAGATCAGCAAGGACGACGCCCGCATCGACTGGACCACACACGCCGCCGAGATCGACCGTGCGATCCGCGCCTACACCCCCGGTCCGGGCGCATGGACGACGTTTGACGGGGATCGAATCAAGGTCGGCCCCGTCGCCACTGTGAGCGGAGCTTCTGGGGAGCCGATCCTCGTACCAGGGCAGATCGAGGTGGCGAAGAACGCCGTGCGCGTGGGCACAGGCACCACGGCAGTCGAGCTCAGGATGATTCAGCCAGCGGGAAAGAAGATGATGCCCGCCGCCGATTGGGCGCGCGGGCTCCAGGACACTGAGGGCACTGAGGCCACTGAGGGAGTGAGGTTCGAGTGAGCGGAGGTTTCCGGTCGCGCACCAGGCGCGCGAAAGAGCAGGTGGAGAATGAAGCGGTTCATGGGCAGGCGCAGGGCCCAGTGAAGCGTGGGGGTGCGACGCGATGGGCGCAAAGAGCCGGTCATATCGGTGATTCAGCCCGCCAAGCTGCCTTTGACGCCGTGCTGCGCGTTGAAACGGAAGATGCGTTCGGCAACCTTGTTCTGCCCCAGATTCTGCGCGAACGGAAGATTAAGGGCCGCGATACCGCCTTCGCCACTGAAATCGCCTACGGGACGCTGCGCAGCCTGGGCGTGCTCGACGCCGTTATTGCCGACTGCTCCTCCCGCAGACTCGAAGACCTCGACCCCGCAGTGCTGACCGCGCTGCGTCTGGGCACCTACCAACTGCTGTTCACGCGAGTGGACGCCCACGCGGCGGTTGACACATCCGTTCGCCTCGCGGAAGCTGCCGGCGCTGGAAAAGCGAAGGGCTTTGTCAACGGTATTCTCCGGACAATTTCCCGCTCGAGTCTGGACAGCTGGATGGAGAAGCTCACTCCGGCAGACAAGATCGCGGCAGTCGCGTTTCGCACCGCACACCCGGAGTGGATCGCCCGTTCCTTCGCCAATGTGCTGGGGGAGGACGAACTCGAAGCGGCTCTCGAGGCTGATTCGCAGCGCCCGATCGTGCACCTTGTCGCCCGCCCCGGCGAAATGTCGGCGGAGGAGCTCGCACTTGTCACCGGCGGGGAGGAAGGGAAATACAGCCCATACGCCGTGTACCTAACCGAGGGCGGCGACCCGGGCTCGCTCGAGCCGGTGCGCGACCGGATGGCGGCCGTGCAGGACGAAGGGTCCCAGCTCATCGCCCGGGCTGTAGCGGAGATTTCGGTGGATGACGATGGTGGTCGCTGGCTCGACCTGTGCGCCGGCCCGGGTGGCAAGGCTGCGTTGATGGGCTCGCTTGCCGCGATCGACGGCGCGCACGTCGACGCTGTTGAGGTCAGTTTCACCCGTGCGGATCTCATCCGGAAGTCCACCGAAGGCATGCCGGTGACGGTGCACGTCGCCGACGGACGCGACCCGGGTCTCGAGCAGGGCTTCGACCGCGTTCTGGTGGACGCGCCGTGCTCCGGTCTCGGTGCCTTGCGCCGCCGGCCGGAAGCCCGCTGGCGCAAGAGTGAAGCGGGCATCGCTGAGCTCAACGAGCTGCAGTCCGCGCTCCTCGCCTCCGCGGTGAACCTGACCAAGCCCGGCGGGGTCGTCGTGTACTCCACGTGCTCGCCGGATGAGAGGGAGACGAGGGGGATCGTGGATAAGCAGCTTGCGCACGGCAATGTCGACGAGATCGACGTGCGTGACGTTCTACCGGACATGGGCGAGCTCGGGTCTCACCTCAGCGCGCAGATGTGGCCTCACCGCCACGGCACGGACGCGATGTTCGTCGCCGCGCTGCGCAAGCGTTAGTCTTGGGCCCATGATCTACATCGCCCCGTCGATCCTCGCCGCCGACTATGCAAATCTGGGTGAGGACGTGCGCAAAGTGCCGTCCGCGGACCTGATCCACGTCGACATCATGGACGGTCACTTCGTGCCCAACCTTTCCTTCGGGCCCGATGTGACCAAGGCCGTTGACGGGGTCACCGAGCAGTTCCTGGACATCCACATGATGATCGAGGAGCCGGAACGCTGGTTTGAGACCTACATCAAGGCCGGTGGCGACCGTCTGGTCTTCCATATTGAGGCGACCGACGACCACATCACCGCCGCTAAGCAGCTCCACGACTTGGGTGTCGAAGCCGGTTTCGCCATCAAGCCCGGCACGCCGATCGAGCCGTACCTCGACGACCTCGAGCACTTCGAGCAGGTCATGGTCATGAGCGTCGAACCGGGATTCGGCGGCCAGAAGTTTATGCCAGAGGTGCTCGCCAAGGTCGCCGCACTGCGCGAACATATCGAGGATGCTGGCTTATCGACGGTCATCGGCATCGACGGCGGCATCTCCCAATCCACTATCGCCCTGGCAGCCGAGGCTGGCGTCGATGCCTTCGTTGCGGGTTCAGCCGTGTTCGAGGCAGAGGATCCGTCCGAGGCCGTAGAGACTCTCCGCGATCTCGCCCGCGTCGCGGCGCAGCGCTAGCATGCCCGCCGAGTTCAGCCACGAGATACCGCCCGCTGTTGAGTCGGCGGTGATCGCAGCGGCCAACGCAGGGCAACGCGTCCGCGGCACGACGAGCCCGAACCCACCGGTAGGCTGCGCGCTTTTCGACGCCACCGGCATCATCTCCACCGGCGCCACCGAGCCCGCTGGCGGGAAGCACGCCGAACGGGTTGCGCTCGATGCCGCACGCTCGACTGCACCGGATCGGATCCGCGGAGCGATGCTGGCAGTGACATTGGAGCCGTGCAACCACACCGGGCGCACCGGACCCTGCACCCAAGCGATCGTCGAGGCTGGAGTCGGGCACGTCTATTACGTCCATTCCGACCCTAACCCGATTGCGAGTGGAGGCGCCGACTACCTGCGCGCCCACGGTATCGAGGTCACCCACGTCGAGTACCCCGTCGACGGGTTGCTCCCGTGGCTGGACTCCGTCGCACATGGGCGTGTGTCCGTCACCGCGAAATTCGCCGCCACACTCGACGGCTTCACCGCCGCACCGGACGGGACGAGCCAGTGGATCACCGGTCCTGAGGCCCGCCAATACGCCCACTTCGACCGTGCGATGCGCGACGCGATCGTCATCGGCACCGGCACCGCCATCGCGGACAACCCATCGCTGACCGCCCGTGATCGCGACGGATCTCTGTTGGGGAACCAGCCGCGGAGGGTGGTCGTCGGCAAGCGGAAAGTGCCCGAGGGGAACTTGACGCGCCTCGGATTCGAGCAATACGCGACCCCGCAGGAAGCTTTTGATGCGTTGTATGAAACGGGTGCCCGCGACGTTTTGGTGGAGGGTGGGCCGACGCTCATGCGCAGCCTGTTCGGCCTCGATGTCGTCGATTACATTACCGCCTATGTGGCACCGATGTTGCTCGGCGGTGGACGGAGCCTGATTGACGGACCGCTGGCAGAAACCCTGGCGGCGGCACCGCGCTACGACATATTCGACGCATTCACACTCGGCGACGATGCGGTGATAGAGCTACGTCGCCCGCAGACCCAGAGGAGAGAGGGAAACTGATGTTCACAGGACTGGTGGAAGAGATCGGCACCGTGGAGAACCTCGAGAGGCTTGATGACGCAGTGCGTCTGACTGTCCGCGGCCCCAAAATCACCTCAGACGCCGCTCCCGGTGATTCCATCGCCGTCGACGGGGTGTGCTTGACCGTGGTTGGTTCCGTCGACGGCGCCTTCACCGCCGACGCCATGCAGGAGACTCTCGACCGATCGCGCCTGGGCAGCTACGAGCCCGGCACGCGGGTCAACCTCGAGCGTGCGTTGGCGGCTGAAGCGCGCCTTGGGGGCCACATCGTGCAGGGGCACGTCGATGGAACCGGAGAACTGCTTGCCCGGGAATCTTCCGCACATTGGGACGTGCTGCGCTTCTCGCTACCACAGGCACTTGCACGCTATGTGGTGGAGAAAGGCTCGATCGCCATTAACGGCACTTCTTTGACGGTGTCCGCTGTAGGTGAGGACTTCGTGGAAGCGTCGCTCATTCCGACAACGCTGGCGGAAACCACGTTCGGCGAGCTGGGAGTCGGGGAGCCCGTCAACTTCGAGGTGGACGTGGTGGCCAAGTACGTCGAGAAAATGGTGGGGGGCTACCATTAGTCCCCATGACGGACACCCTGCGACTCGATTCAGTTGAAGAAGCTGTTGCCGCGGTAGGCCGCGGAGAAGCGGTCGTGGTGGTGGACAATGAGGACCGCGAGAACGAAGGCGACCTGATCTTCGCCGCCGAGCATGCCACGCCGGAGCTGGTCGCGTTCATGGTGCGGTACACCTCCGGATACATCTGCGTGGCCATGGAGGACGAGGCAGCAACGCGCCTTGAGCTACCGCCCATGACGGCCGTGAACGAGGATGCCCGCAGCACGGCCTATGCCGTCACGGTCGACGCAGCCACGGGAACCACCGGGATCTCCGCCCGCTCCCGCGCCGAAACCATCCAGCGTCTCGCGGATCCGACGCGCACCGCCGCAGACTTCACCCGCCCGGGGCACGTTGTGCCGTTGCGAGCCCGTCGCGGCGGGGTCCTCATCCGCGATGGCCACACAGAAGCCTCGGTGGACCTCGCCCGTTTGGCCGGGTGTCAACCCGTCGGGGCGCTGTGCGAGATCGTCTCCGAAGATGACCCGACCGACATGGCGCGAGGCGACGAACTCCGTCGTTTCGCCGATCAGCACGGGCTGAAGATGATTTCAATTGCCCAGCTCATTGCATACCGCCGCCACACCGAGCGCACTGTCGAACGCGTCGTCGAGACGTCGCTGCCGACCTCGTTCGGCGCGTTCACGGCGTACGGCTACAGATCGCTTATCGACGGCACCGAGCACATCGCCCTCACCACCGGCGACATCTCCGGCGGGGCAGATGTTCTTGTGCGTGTCCACTCGGAATGCTTGACGGGCGATGTCTTCGGTTCGCTCCGATGCGACTGCGGGCCCCAGCTGCGCGAGTCCATGCGGCTCATCCAGGAGGCCGGGAGCGGTGTGGTCATTTACATCCGCGGGCACGAAGGGCGCGGCATCGGCCTCGCGGCCAAACTAGAGGCCTACCGCCTGCAAGAGGAAGGCTTAGACACCGTCGACGCCAACGTGGAACAGGGGCTGCCCGTGGATGCGCGCGAGTATTCAGTGGCCGGGCAGATTCTCGCGGATCTTGGTGTCGCCTCGGTTGATGTGCTGACCAACAACCCCGAGAAGGTCGAGGCGTTGAATGGATACGGCCCGGTTGTCTCCGGCAGGACCCGCATTGAAATCACGCCCTCGCACGACAACATCACCTACTTGCGGACTAAACGCGACCGTATGGGGCATGACCTCCCAGCGGTAGAACAGTGGGATAGAACCCACGGCATCTAAGATGGGGCCGGACGACTCTTTGACGAAGAAGTCGGAATCTTGATTCTTAAGGAGCAACCATGATTTTCGGAGCACCCGACTCCTCCCCGGAGCACATCGACGCGAAGGGAATGCGTGTCGCCGTCGTTGGCACGGAGTGGAACGCTGAGGTCGTGGACATGCTGATCGCCCGCGCTGTTGAAACAGCTGAGGCAGCGGGAGCGAAAGTCCAAGTCTTCACGGTTTCCGGCGCGATGGAACTCCCCCTCATCGCGCAAGCTGCCGCCAAGCGTTTCGACGCGGTCGTGGCCCTCGGCTGCGTCATCCGCGGTGAGACCCCCCACTTCGACTACGTTTGCCGCGCCGTCACCGACGGGCTCACCCGCGTGGCTCTCGACATGTCTGTGCCGGTGGGTAACGGTGTTCTGACCGTGGACACTTACGAGCAGGCTGTGGCCCGCACCGGTGGCCCCGATGCCCGCGAGGACAAGGGAGCAGAGGCCCTCACCGCCGCGATCGGTGCCGCGAACGTCATGAGCGAGATTGAGCGCTTCCCGCTGATGAAGCTGACCCGGGGCGACGCTCACGACGCGTGGTAGCCGCCAGCATTCGAGGGCGAGCATCAGCAGCAGGTAGAGACCGACAGGAAACAACAGGAAACAACAGGGACCGAAAGGGACCGAGAAAGACCGAAAGAGGCGGAGAAGGCAAGTGAGCAACGTCAACAGCAGCGCAGATGACGCACCCGTGGAGCGGACAGCGCAGGCCAGCGACCGTGACATCGCTCTCTTCAACGCACTCGACCCGCACGCCGCGACATCGACGAAACCGTGGGAGGTGGAGATCGTCTCGCACTTCCTGCGCCGCGTCGCCGCTGTAGCGGTCCTGATCATCATGGCGGCCCACATTTTCGCCGGTGCTGTTCTGGATTTGGAATTCACGGGCGCGGCGATCACAGCCGCCGATAAGCTCGCTTTCCCTGCAATCGGCTTGATCTTGTCTGTCTTGGTGTGGTGGGGACTTTCCCGCCCGCGGGTGCGCGCCAACGAGGACGGCGTGGAGGTGCGCAACATCATTGGCACACGCTTTTACCCGTGGATAGTCGTGTACGGCCTGACCTTTCCGCGAGGCTCCCGCATGGCGCGGCTCGAACTCCCCGAATTTGAGTACGTCCCGCTGTGGGCGATTCAATCCGGCGACAAGGAGCGCGCCATCGAGTCCGTCAAGGCATTCCGCCGCCTCGAAGCACGCTACATGCCGGAAGACTAGGGCGGGTCGCACCGTGGTCAACCCGGCAACCTACCGGCCGGCTCCCGGGACGATTCCTACCGAGCCGGGTGTGTACAAGTTCCGCGACGCGGCGGGACGCGTCGTGTACGTGGGCAAAGCGAAGAATCTCCGCGCTCGCTTGAACAACTACTTCCAGCCGCCGGAGCAGCTGCACCCGCGCACGCGCCAAATGGTCTTCACCGCCTCCAAGGTGGAGTGGACCGTAGTGGCCAGCGAGGTCGAAGCGCTCCAGCTCGAGTACACGTGGATCAAGCGGTACGACCCGTGGTTCAACGTCATGTACCGGGACGACAAGACGTACCCGATGCTCGCCGTCAGCGTGGGGGAGAAGTACCCGCGAGCGTTTTTCTACCGCGGTCCGCGCCGCAAGGGCGTGCGCTATTTCGGGCCGTTCTCCCACGCGTGGGCCGTGCGCGAGACCCTCGATCTACTGACCCGCGTGTTCCCCGTGCGTACCTGCTCCAATGGGGTGTTCAACCGCCACGAGCAGCTGGGACGGCCGTGCCTGCTCGGGTACATCGACAAATGCTCGGCGCCGTGCGTCGGACGTGTCGACGAAGCGGACTACGACGAGATCGTCTCTGGGTTCATGGGTTTCATGTCCGGCCGCACCGATGCCGTGGTCAAAGGTCTGACCAACCAGATGATGGACGCCAGCGAGAACCTGGAGTTCGAGAAAGCTGCGCGGCTGCGCGACGACCTCGGCGCCGTGAACAAGGTCATGGAGCGGCAGACGGTCGTGCTGGGCATCGACACGGACGCCGACATCATCGCCTTCGACACGGACGAGCTGGAAGCGGCGGTGCAGATCTTCGCCGTGCGCGAGGGCCGAATCCGCTCGCAGCGCGGCTGGGTTGTCGAGAAAACAGGAGACGAGCCAGGCTCTATGGAGCGTCTCGACGACGGCCAAGCTGACCCCGCCCTGCCCGCCCTCATGCAGAACTTCCTGGTGCAGCATTATTCTGACGCCGTCGAACGGATGGAGCAGGAGAAAGCGGAGGACGAGCGGCTCGCCGCCAAGAAGGTCCACCGCCGTGGCGTCGACCAGGAATCTCACGAGAAGATCCGCCCTCCCATGCCCGTGCCCCGGGAAATCCTCGTGCATGTCATGCCCGAGGAACCTGAGGAGACCCGCGCGTTGCTGGAGAAGCTCCGCGGCGGTCCCGTCGAATTCCGGGTGCCCCAGCGCGGCGACAAGAAAGCCCTCATGGAGACCGTGCAGCGCAACGCCAAAGAGTCGCTGCGCCAGCACAAACTGAAGCGCGTTGGCGACCTGACCGCCCGCTCCCAGGCGCTGCAAGACATACAAGAAGCTCTGGGAATGGACGATGCTCCGCTGCGCATCGAGTGCACCGACATCTCCCACATCCAGGGCACAGATGTTGTGGCGTCCCTCGTCGTCTTCGAGGACGGTCTGCCAAAAAAGTCCGATTACCGCCGCTACAGAATCAAGGAAGCGGCCGGCGACGGCCGCAGCGACGACGTCGGATCCATCGCCGAAGTCACACGCCGCCGCTTCAAACGCCACAACCAGGACAAACTAGCCAACCCGGAAGACCCCGACCTCGACGAGACCAGCTTTTCCGATGAAGACATTTCCGACACCGCGGAAGTGGAATCGACCGACAACAAGCGGTTCGCCTACCCACCGCAGCTCTTCATCGTCGACGGCGGCAAGCCCCAGGTGACAGCCGCGCAGAAAGTCTTCGACGAACTTGGCATCATGGACGTCACCCTCATCGGCCTGGCTAAGCGCCTCGAAGAGATCTGGGTGCCGTACGACGATGAACCTCTCATTCTGCCCCGCAATTCCGAGGGAATGTACCTCCTCCAACAGATCCGCGATGAAGCGCACCGCTTCGCCATCACGTACCACCGGCAGCAACGGTCGAAGCGGATGCGGGCATCTGCCCTTGACGGGATTCCCGGGCTCGGCCCCGCCCGCCGCAGCGATCTGGTCAAGCATTTCGGCAGCGTGAAAAAGCTCAAGGAAGCCAGCGTCGAAGACATCACAGAAGTCAACGGCATCGGCCCCAAGCTCGCGCAAACGGTGTACGACCATCTGCGGAAAAGCTGACGTCGATAAGCGTCCTTTTGGTTACGATGGGGCGCATGGCAACCCACACCGAGCTGCGCCCCGTCATCATCACGGGACTGTCCGGAGGCGGCTTGTCCTCGGCCGCGAAAGTCTTCGAGGACAAAGGCTATTTCGTCTCCCAGAACCTCCCGCCGCAACTCATCCTCGAACTGATGGACCTTGCCGCGCAAGAAGGGTCACCCGTGGACAAGCTGGCGGTAGTCACCGATGTCCGCGCCCGTATTTTCAAGGGCTCGCTCATGGAGACGATCGACCTTGCCCGCGACCGCGGCTTCAACCCGTTTGTTCTCTTCCTCGAGGCCCGCGACGATGTGTTGATCAAGCGGTTCGACAGCGTGCGTCGCACTCACCCCCTTCAAGGCGACAACCCGCTGAGCGTCGGCATCGAACGCGAGCGCGCCGAGCTCGCCCGCGTGCGCGACACGGCAGACGTCATCATCGACTCCTCGAACCTGTCCATCCACGACCTGCGTCGCGCCATCGAGGCATCCATCGGCGACCTCGACTCAGCGAAACAGCACGTCACCATCCAGTCTTTCGGTTTCAAGCACGGATCGCCGCGCGATGCGGATCTCGTCTTCGACGTGCGCTTCCTGCCCAACCCGTACTGGATCGAAGAGTTACGCAACTTCCGGGGGGTGGACAAACCCGTGAGCGACTACGTGCTTTCGCGGCCCGGCGCAGACGAGTTCATCGACGGCGTGGTCAACCTCCTCGGCTCCATGATGGACGGCTACAAGCATGAAGGAAAAGACTTCGTCACCGTCGGCATCGGCTGCACTGGCGGCCACCACCGGTCCGTCGCAATTTCGGAAGAGGTCGGCCGCAGGCTCGGCCAACGCGGCACCGTCGACGTGTCTGTCATGCACCGCGACCTGCAGCGCCACTAGAACGGAGCTTTGAAATGTCCCAGTTGCGCATCACCAGTCTAGGTGGCGGACACGGCCTTCACCAGACACTGCTGGCAGCAAAGATCGTGTCAGGCGCCCAGGAGAACGACGGTTGCTCCGCCGAGCGCTGCCGCGTCAACGCCGTTGTCACAGTTGCAGACGACGGTGGTTCGTCCGGCCGGCTCCGCCGAGAACTCAGGGTCGTGCCGCCGGGCGACTTACGCATGGCAATGGCCGCCCTAGCACCAGACACAGCAGAGGGACGCGAATGCCGTGACGCTCTCCAGCACCGCTTCGGCGGCAACGGCGCCATGGCTGGACACGCCGTGGGCAACCTCATCATCGCTGGACTCACCGAGCTGACCGGCGACATCCAACACGCGCTCGATTCCGTGGGGAACCTGCTGAATGCGACGGGTCGTGTTCTGCCGGTCGCACTCGAGCCTCTCGACATCGAAGCGGAGGTCGCCGGGCTTGACGACGACCCGCGTGTCCTCCGTTCCGTCCGCGGCCAAGTCGCGGTAGCCACCACACCAGGTTCTGTTCGACGTGTCCGGCTGCTTCCGAGTCAACCAGCCGCGAACCCCGCGGCGGTAGATGCGATCATGAACGCGGACGTGGTCACCATTGGCCCCGGATCCTGGTTCTCTTCGGTGCTGCCTCACTTACTCGTGCCGGAGATTGTCACCGCGCTCAACGACACTGCGGCGCCTGTCGTAGTCATCCTGAATCTCTCGCCGGAAGCTGGGGAGACACCCGGCTTCACCACCGAACGGCACATCCATGTCTTCAACCAGCACGCCCCAGGTTTGAAGGTCGACATGTTCCTCGTCGACGAGAACACCGAATTCTCAGAAGGGGAGCGCACGTACCTCACCCGCACCGCGGAACAGGTCGGTGGGCGCATGGTGTTCGCCGATATCCGCGAAACAGACGCCTCCGGCACCGCCACCAACAGACACGATCCGGCGAAACTGTCAGCTGCCATCACCGCGTTCCTCAGCGGAAACTAGACTGACGCACAACGAGTCGCGCGAAGAGTCGAATCGATCGAGCGCGCCGAGCGTGGCACAGAAAGGGAGAAACCACACGTGGCGTTGACAGCGAATGTCAAAGACGAATTGTTGGCAGTAGACCCCTCAGGGGCTGATGCCCGCATCGCCGAGGCGACCGCGATGCTCCGTATGGCGGGTGAATTCACCCAGGGTCTCCACGGCCTTGAAGTCCGCGCGGACTTCGCTGAGCTGCAGGTTGCGGAACACCTGGCCGTGACAATTCGGGAGGTTTGCGAGATTCCTGTTTCTGTCGATGCGGTCACCTCGAGCAGCAGCGCCCGTGAAACCCGCTACGAAGTTACCGTGACTGACGGAGCACGGGACGTGATCCGTCGTTTGAAGCTCGTCACCGCTTCGGGTCACCCGGTGGTGGGTCTTCCGCGGACAATCATTTCGGGGACGACAGCCGAGGTCGAAGGTGCGTGGCGGGGAGCGTTTCTCGCCCGCGGCGCACTCACCGAACCCGGGCGCACCGCCAACCTCGAAGTCGTGTGTCCATGCCAGGAGGCCGCGCTCGCACTCGTGGGTCTGGCGCGCCGCCTCTCCGTTCCCGCCAAAACCAAAGAAACCCGCGGTAGTGAGCTCGTATTTATCCGTGACGGCGAAGCCATCGGCATCCTTTTGTCACGCATGGGCGCACCCCGCACTCGTCTTGAGTGGGACGAGAAACGCAAGTCACGCAACGAGCGTGTCAGCGCCAACCACCACGCCAATTTCGACGACGCCAACCAACGCCGCTCCGCCCAAGCAGCAGCGGCAGCAGCCGCGCGAGTCGACCGCGCCATGCAGATCCTCGGCGACGACGTGCCGGAACACCTCGCCGACGCCGGATTCCTGCGCGTCAAACACCGCCACGCGTCCCTCGAAGAACTGGGCCGACTCGCCGACCCGCAGATGACCAAAGACGCCGTTGCCGGCCGGATCCGCCGCCTTCTCTCGCTGGCGGACAAGCGCGCGGAAGAACTGGGAATCCCCGACACCCACGCAGCCGTCGACAGCGACGAATAAACGAACCCGCCGCCGCTCCGGCCACTCTCGTCGTTTCCGCCACTCCCGCCGTGCGCGCGGTTCCGGCGCTGGATAGGCACGGTAGGCGGGTGCATGGCGGCGTCGATAAGCCGCGAAAGCTCCACTGCAGGGGCCAGCGCATTTCTCTACACTGGGACAGGAAGGCCGCGAGTTGACTCCAACTCGGCACACGGTCTAACTGAAGGAACCCATACTCTCTAAGGAGCACTTACATGACCACTCGCATTGGCATCAACGGCTTTGGCCGCATCGGCCGCTCCGCGTTCCGCATTATCCTCAACGAGTACGCAGGCGACCTTGAAGTTGTGAAGATCAACGATCTGACCGACAACGAGACCCTGGCGCACCTGATGAAGTACGACACCGCGTACGGCCAGCTTGGTCACGAGGTGTCCTACGACGACGAATCCATCACCGTTGACGGCAAGCGCATCGAGGTCACCGCCGAGAAGGACCCGGCAAACCTGGCATGGGGCGACGCGGGCGTCGACATCGTCCTCGAGTGCACCGGCATCTTCACCGACGGCGAGAAGGCGAAGGCTCACCTCGACGCCGGTGCCAAGAAGGTCATCATCTCCGCACCCGGCAAGAACGTCGACGGAACCTTCGTGTGGGGCGTCAACCACACCGACTACACCAACGACGCCAACGTCATCTCCGCGGCATCCTGCACCACCAACTCGCTTGCACCGGTGGCAAAGGTGCTCAACGACGCGTTCGGCATCGAGCGCGGCCTGATGACCACCATCCACGCCTACACCGGCGACCAGCGCATCCAGGACGCACCGCACAAGGACCTGCGCCGCGCTCGCGCCGCAGCCCAGAACATCGTTCCGACCACGACCGGTGCCGCTAAGGCAGTCGCCCTGGTCCTGCCGGAGCTGGAGGGCAAGCTCGACGGCTTCGCCATGCGTGTGCCGACTATCACCGGTTCCGCCACCGACCTGACCGTCACCCTGGGTAAGGATGTCACCGTTGACGAGGTCAACGAGGCCGTCAAGAACGCCGTCCAGGACGCCGAGTTCGGCCGCGCCCTCGAGTACACCGAGGACCCGATCGTCTCCTCCGACATCATCGGCAACTCCCACGGCGCCATCTTCGACGCTGGCATGACCCGCGTTATCGACGGCAACCTGGTGAAGATCATCTCCTGGTACGACAACGAGTTCTCGTACACGTCCCAGTACATCCGCACCACCAAGCACGTCGCGGACAACCTGTAGACCACTATTCCGCCACGAGCGCGCCGCCCGGGGAGAGTGCTGCACGCACCCTGTCCGGGCGTCGTTCGTTTCACCCGAACATAAAGGAGTTCATTCATCATGGCTGTACGTTCCATTGACGAACTGCTCGCAGAAGGCGTCGACGGCCGCCACGTCCTCGTCCGCTCCGACTTCAACGTCCCGCTCGACGACGACGGCAACATCACCGACGCAGGCCGCATCGACGCATCGCTGCCCACCATCAAGGCGCTTATCGACGGCGGCGCCAAGGTCATCCTCACCGCCCACCTCGGCCGTCCCAAAGGTGAGGTCAACCCCAAGTACTCCCTGAAGCCTGTTGCAGAGGCCCTGTCCGACAAGCTCGGCCAGTACGTCGCTCTCGCTTCCGACGTCACAGGCGAAGACGCCCACGAGCGCGCCAACGGCCTGTCTGAGGGCGACGTCCTGCTGGTGGAGAACGTGCGTTTCGACGCCCGTGAGACCTCCAAGGACGAGTCCGAGCGCAGCGCATTCGCCGATGAGCTCGCAGCTCTCGCCGCTGACAACGGCGCATTCGTCTCTGACGGCTTCGGCGTTGTCCACCGTGCGCAGGCATCCGTGTATGACGTGGCGAAGCGCCTCCCGGCCTACGCCGGTTACCTCGTCCAGGATGAGGTGGAGAAGCTCGCTGCCGTGAAGGACAACCCGACCTCCCCGTACATCGTGGTGCTCGGCGGCTCCAAGGTGTCCGACAAGCTCGGCGTCATCGAAGCCCTCGCCGAGAAGGCCGACAAGGTCATCATCGGCGGCGGCATGTGCTACACCTTCCTCACCGCACAGGGTCACAACACTCAGGACTCCCTGCTGCAAGAAGAAATGGTGGACACCTGCAAGGAGCTGCTGGAGAAGTACGGTGACAAGATCGTCCTGCCCGTCGATCTCGTCGCCGCGTCCGAATTCGACAACGACGCAGACCGCAAGGTCGTGGGCCTCGACGGAACCCCGGAAGGCTGGATGTCCCTCGACATCGGTCCGGAGACCGCCAAGAAGTACGCCGAGATCATCGCCGACTCCAAGACCGTCTTCTGGAACGGCCCGATGGGTGTCTTTGAGAAGTCCAACTTCGCCGACGGCACCCGCGCTGTCGCCCAGGCCATGATCGACGCCACCGCGAACAACGGCTCCTTCACCGTCGTCGGTGGCGGCGACTCAGCGGCATCCGTGCGCACCCTCGGCCTCGACGAAGAAGGATTCTCCCACATCTCCACCGGCGGCGGCGCTTCCCTCGAGCTCGTCGAAGGCAAGGAACTACCGGGCGTCGCTGTCCTCGAGCAGAACTAACACCGCTGTGGGGGCCTTCGCCCTATAGCCACGTCAATCACGCTCCACCCGTATTGAGCTCGGCGCGTTTCAAACTCCGCACGAGATACCTTGTACACGAGATGACCTGCGCACGAGCAGAGCTTCACACGATTCGGGTTCACAACACAAGAAAGGAAGCACACCATGGCACGCACACCGCTTATCGCCGGTAACTGGAAGATGAACCACGACCACCTCGAGACCATCTCCCAGGCGCAGCGCCTCGCATTCGCGCTGCCTGCCGACTACTACGAGGACGTCGATGTCGCCCTCACCGTTCCGTTCACGGACCTCCGCTCTTTGCAGACCCTCGTGCAGGGCGACAAGTTGAAGATCACCTACGGCGCCCAGGACGTCTCTGCGCACGAGTCCGGTGCCTACACCGGCGAGATCTCCGCAGGAATGCTGGCAAAGCTCGATTGCACGTGGGTTGTCGTCGGCCACTCGGAGCGCCGCGAGTACCACGCTGAGTCCAACGAGCTCGTCGCCGCGAAAGCGAAGGCTGCGCTCGACAATGGAATCAGCCCGATCGTCTGCGTCGGCGAATCCCTGGAGGTGCGCGAGGCGGGGGACCACGTGGATTACGTCGTTAAGCAAACGCGCGAATCTCTCGACGGACTATCCACGGAAGAGCTGTCCCGCACCGTGATCGCCTACGAACCCGTCTGGGCAATCGGCACCGGCAAGAGCGCGTCCGCTGAAGACGCCCAAGAGATCTGCGCCGCAATCCGCAGCCTCATTGGCGAGCTTGCCGACGACAACGTCGCCCAGTCCATCCGCATCCTCTACGGCGGATCCGTGAAGGCAGACACCGTCGCCGACATCATCGGACAGCCGGACGTCGACGGCGGCCTCGTCGGCGGCGCATCCCTCGAAGGCAACGACTTCGCCAAACTTGTTGCCGCAGCCGGTGATGCCGTCCGCGCCTAACACGCGCCACAGCTGACACGCCAACCCGCTGACACCCGCTTCCCGCCAGCTCGCACGTCGATGCTGGGGAGGAGCGGGTGTTCATGTAGTATGTGAGCAGTTGAGCGCCAGATTGCACCACCCGAGTACCCACGTACCGGCGCACTATTCAGCATCAACGTACTGGCGCGCAGAAATCAACGCGCACTTATTGTCACCCACACTGGAGGCACAAACTCATGACCCTCACCCTGCAGATCATCCTGGTAATCGCATCCCTGCTGATGACCATCTTCGTTCTGCTCCACAAGGGTAAGGGTGGCGGTCTTTCCTCCCTCTTCGGCGGTGGCGTGCAGGCTAACCTGTCCGGCTCCACTATTGTGGAGAAGAACCTCGACCGGTACACCGTCGCAGTCGCCATCATCTGGATCGTCTGCATCATCGGTTTGAATCTGATTCAGGCGTACGGTATCTAGCATTCCGTCCCTAATTCTCTAAAGGCCGCATCCGGAAACAGGGATCCCCAACCGGATCACCGGTTTCGTGCTATTTCGTTCGTCTATTTCGTGGCGAAGGCGTCATCTGTCACGAAGAGAGTGGTTTCGGCGAGGGCAGGTACCCGTGTAGCGGGCCATTCGTCGGAGGGCTCGCCGTCGACGAGGTGGCTGATTGCCTCGGCCTTCTCGGAACCGGAGACGAGGAGCCAGACTTGCTTTGCGCGAGAAATGGCGGGCAGGGTGAGAGTGATGCGCTCAGCTGGGGGCTTCGGTGAATCAGCCACGCCCACGACGAGCTTTTCCTGTTCGTCGAGTTGCGCGGAGAAGGGAAACAGCGAGTTGATGTGGCCGTCTGGGCCCATGCCGAGCAGGTGCAGATCGAAGCCGCGGGGAGCGTGTTGGAGGATAGCGTTGGAGTAATTTGCGGCTGTGTCGTCGAGTGGACGGTTGCCTGGGCGATACCCGTGGATATTCGATTCTGGGATGCTCACGTGGTTGAGCAGAGCGTATCGGGCCTGTCCCTCGTTGGAGTCTGGAGCGTAGACGGGGACGTTCCGTTCATCGCCGAAGAAGACGTGGATGCGGGTCCAGTCAAGGTTTTTGGCGCGGACGAGGCGTGAGAGCAGTTTGATGCCGGCGCCGCCCCCAGTGAAGACTACGCGTGCGATTCCGTCCCCGTGTACGCCGCCGGTGTCGGAGGCGATGATCTCGCTGACGGTGTCGACGAAGCGGGTGGAAGCTTCGTCGATAAGCACATCGAGATTGGGGACGTTTTCGACGGTAATCATTGCTATCGCTCCTTCAAAAACTGCTTATCTTACGACTCTAGACAAATTTCACGTCTGGCAGTGACCGCAGCGCCTGAGAGTAGGCCCAGTCGGGGTCAAGATGACGGAGTTCTTCCGAGAGGCAGTCGGCATCACTGCGCGTGCTCATGGCGACGAATGAATCAGGCAGTCCCGGGACGCGCACGCGAATTGTCTTGTCGTCTTTGACACTGACGGAAACGGGCCCAGAGTCGCGTTCCAAAGTCAGGCGGCGGACAGGGAACAGACGGCTGGATTCTTCGCGGGTCGCGTCGCTGCAGGTTCTGGTGACGGGGGCATCCAGGCACGACGACAGCCACGCTGCGGCGATGTCGACGCTGGGGTCGTCGGCGGGGCCGTCGATTTCTACGGCGGTGACGGGTTCGTGCGGGTAGCGGTCTAGTGCGGACGCGACGACGCCGCGCCAGTGGGTGATGCGGGACCACAACATGTCGGAATCGCCGGGGCAGTAGCCGTTTGCGAGTCGCAGCAGGGCGTTTCCGTCGACGTTTTCGCGGGCGTTAGTGATCCGGCGGTGCGCGAGCTGGCCCAGGGGATGTTCGGCGGGGCGCGCGGGTGCCGTTGACGGCCACCAGGCAACAATCGGGGTGTCGGGAAGCAGGAGAGGCGTGACGACGGACGCCAGATTGTTTGCCAGGTCCCCGTGCAAATCCATGACGATGATTTCGGAGGCGCCGGCATCGTCGGCGAGAATTGCTTGGGCGTCGAGGACGTCGCCGCTTTCGGGGTTGCCGGTGATGAGCATGAGCACGCGCGAGGGGTGTTCGTGGGAGGCGGTGCGGACGTGGTCGAGGATGGACTCCACGTCGTCGTGGATGTCGGCGACGACGATGAGGGTGAGCACGCGGCCTGTGGCCAGCGAGTAGTTCTCTTGAGTGTCCAGCAGCAGTTTGGTGATTTCGCGGGTGGACGTGTCGGACATGGTGATGATCATGCGGGACTCTTCTCGTGGATGGGGTGCGTTCGGTGGCGTCGGCTGGGGGCGATGGGGGTGTGGTGCAGGTAAGTGGTGCAGGTGCGTGGTGCTGGTTCGTCGTGCAGGGAGCTGGGCGGGGCGAGAAATGAGTCCTACGGGCGGCGCCAGGTCCTGCCGTGGGCGGCCATCATTTCGTCGGCGGAGGACGGGCCCCAGGTTCCAGCGGCGTATTCGTCCGGGCGGCCGTTAGCGGCCCAATAGTCCAGGATGGGGTCGAGGATTTCCCAGCTGCGTTCGACTTCGGCGGCGGTGGGGAAGAGGCCGGTTTCGTCGAGAAGCGCGTCGAGGATGAGGCGCTCGTAGGCTTCGGGCGACTCTTCGGTGAAGGCTTCGGTGTAGGAGAAGTCCATGTTGACGTCGCGGACTTCCATGGTGGAGCCGGGGACTTTAGAACCGAATCGGAGCAAGATGCCCTCGTCGGGTTGCACGCGGATGACTAGGGTGTTGGCGCCGAGCTGGCTGGTGAGGCCCGGGCCGAATGCTTCGTGTGGCGCCTTTTTGAACACGAGGGCGATCTCGGTGACGCGTCGGCCGAGGCGTTTTCCGGTGCGCAGGTAGAACGGTACGCCGGCCCAGCGGCGGGAGTTCACGCCGAGGGTGCATGCGGCGTAGGTCTCGGTGGTGGATTCGGGGTCGAAGCCGTCTTCTTCGCGCAGGCCTACGACTTGCTCGGAGCCCTGCCAGCCGGCAGTGTACTGGCCCCGGGCGGTGGTCTCTTCGAACGGGCCGATGGGTTTGGTGGCGCGCAGGATCTTTAGCTTTTCGTAGCGGAGCTGCCGCGGGGAGAAGGAGACGGGCTCGTCCATGGCCACGAGGGCCAAGAGTTGCAGCAGGTGGTTCTGGATGACGTCGCGTGCGGCGCCAATGCCGTCGTAGTAGCCGGCGCGACCGCCCAACCCGATGTCTTCGGCCATGGTGATTTGGACGTGGTCGACAAATTGGGCGTTCCACAGCGGCTCAAACATCTGGTTGGCGAAGCGCATGGCCAGGATGTTCTGGACGGTTTCTTTGCCTAGGTAGTGGTCGATGCGGAAAACGGCGCGCTCGGGAAAGACGGCGTTGATGGTCTCGTTGAGCTCGCGTGCGGTTTCGAGGTTGTGGCCGAAGGGCTTCTCGATGATCACGCGGCGCCACTGCCCGTCGGCGGCCTGCGCCATACCGGTGCGGTCGAGCTGGTCGATGACGTTGGAGAAGTACTCCGGCGGGACCGAGAGGTAGAAGGCCCAGTTGCCGGCGGTGCCGCGGGTGGTGTCCATGTGGTCGAGGAGTTCGGCCATGTTGTCGAAGGCGCTGTCGTCGTCGAATGCGCCATGGACAAAGTGCATGCCTTCGGCGAGCCGGGCCCAGACGTGCTCGTCGAAGTCGGTGCGCGCCCCGATTTCGACTTGCTCACGGACGTAGGACTCGAACTCTTCCTTCGACCACGAACGGCGTCCGAAGCCAACGAGGGTGAAACCGGCGGGCAGCAGACCGCGGTAGGCGAGGTCGTAGATGGCGGGCAGAAGTTTCCGCTTGGCAAGGTCGCCGGTAACACCGAAGATGACCATGCCGGAGGGGCCTGCGATCCGTGGTAGGCGCCGGTCGGCGTAGGAGCGGAGGGGGTTCTTCCATTCGGGTGTCTGATTCGACACAGGTGCCAGATTCGACACAGGCGTTGGCCTTTCGTCCGGTGGGGCGGGGCGTTGGAGCGGCGCCGCGAAAAAGAGTCGCGGCCGTGAACCAATTAAGAAGATTAAACCCTAAAAGGACGGCCGCGACGAAGGAATTGGCTATTTCAGATTCTCGGGCATGGATTCGAGCAGTTCTTGCCACGCGTCGACGAATTTCTCGACGCCTTCGCGTTCGAGGACGGAGACGACGTCGTCAAGCTCGATGCCCGCTGCGGCGAGTTGCTCAAAGACCTCGCGAGCCTCGTCGGCGGTGCCGGTCAGAGTGTCGCCGTGGACGTTGTCGGCGTTGAGCACGGCATCGATGGTCGGCTCGGGCATGGTGTTGACGGTGTCGGGCCCGGCGAGCTCGGTGACGTACATGTCGGCGGGGTAGTCCGGGTTCTTGACACCGGTGGACGCCCACAGCGGACGCTGCTTGTTGGCACCCTCCGGCAGTCCGTCATCGGAGCCGAATGAGTCGAGGAAGAGCTGGTAGGCGAGGCGCGCGTTGGCAATGCCCGCTTTGCCCTTCAACGCACGGGCTTCGTCGGTGCCGATTACGTCGAGGCGGTTGTCCACCTCGGTGTCCATGCGGGAGACGAAGAACGACGCGACGGAATGAATCTGCGACACATCGTGCCCGTTCGCGGCGGCGTGCTCGATGCCGGCTTTATACGCGTCGATGACCTGCTGGTACCGCTCGACGGAGAAAATCAGGGTGACGTTGACGGAAATGCCCTCGGAGAGCGTCTGGGTGATGGCGGGCAGCGACGCGTCGGTCGCCGGAATCTTGATCATCACGTTCGGGCGGTCGACGAGCTCCCACAGCTCTTTGGCGTGGGCGACGGTGCGTTCCTCGTCGTCGGCGTGGCGGGGATCGACCTCGATGGAGACGCGTCCGTCGCGGCCGCCGGTGGCCTCAAAGACGTCGAGGAAGAGGTCGCAGGCGTCCTGGACGTCCTTGACGCTCATGGCGTAGACGGCTTCGTCGACGCCGACTTTCCCAGCTTTGAGTTCGGCAATCTGCTCGTTGTAGGCCGTCCCGGAGGACATGGCTTTGGCGAAGATCGCCGGGTTCGTGGTCACACCCGAAAGAGATTTCGCGGCTTTGATTTCGGCGAGGTTGCCGGACACGATGCGGTCGCGCGAGAGGTCGTCGAGCCAGGTGGAAGTTCCGGCTTCGGCGAGGCGGTCAATGGCGGTCATGGTGTTCTCCTTTGTGTTTTCGCTTATCGACGTTTCCCTGAAGCCCTTTACACCCCGTCACCGCGCACGGGGCCGCGCTCCGGATCGGCTGCGGAGTCGGCGGTGCGGGTGCGCACGGAGTCGAGGGACTCGCGTGCGGCGGCGACGACGGCGTCGGTGGTGAAGCCGAAGCGCTCGAAGAGCTCTGCACCCGGTGCGGAGGCACCGAAGTGCTCGAGGGAGACGTTGCGGCCCTGGTCGCCGGTGAAACGGAACCACGGCATGGCCACTCCAGCTTCGACAGAGACGCGGGCGAGGACATCGCGCGGGATGATCTCGTCGATGTATTCGCGGTCCTGCTCGAGGAACCAGTCCATGGACGGCATGGACACGACGCGGGTGGCGATGCCGTCGGCCTCCAGCACCTTCGCCGCTTCGACGGCGAGCTGGACCTCGGATCCGGAACCCATCAGGATCACGTCGGGGGTGCCGGTGGAAGCCTCGACGAGGATGTATGCGCCGCGGGCGACACCGTCGAAGGCCTTCTCCTTGGTGCCCTCCAGCACGGGAAGATTCTGGCGGGAGAGAGCGAGCGCCTTCGGCTGCGGGACGGCTTCGATCGCCGCCTTCCAGGCCGCGGAGGTCTCGTTGGCGTCGGCCGGGCGAATGACCGCGAGGTCCGGGATGGCGCGCAGCGCAGTCAGGGTCTCCACCGGCTGGTGGGTCGGGCCGTCCTCGCCGAGGCCGATGGAGTCGTGGGTGAAGACATAATAGCCGTCAATACCCGACAGCGCAGCCACGCGGATAGCGGGGTAGAGATACTCCGAGAAGATGAGGAAGGTGCCGCCGTAGACACGGGTGTTGCCGTGCAGAGCGATGCCGTTCATGATCGAGCCCATTGCGTGCTCGCGGATGCCGAAGTGCAGGTTGCGGCCGTACGGGTTCGTCGTGAACATGTCGGTGGAGATCGCTTCCGGGCCGAATGACGGCTCGCCCTTGATCAGGGTGTTATTGGAGCCGGCCAGGTCGGCGGAGCCGCCCCACAGCTCAGGTAGCGTCTTGGCGAGCGCCTGGATGGACGCCTCCGATGCCTTGCGGGTGGCGATGCCCTTGGCATCCGGCTCCCACGTCGGCATGTCGTCGGCCCAGCCTTCCGGCAGCTCGCGTGCGGCCAGGCGGTCGAAGAGGGATTTAAGGTCGGGGTTTGCGGCAGCCCAGGCGTCGAAAAGCTCTTGCCATTCGTTGTGTGCGTGCGCGCCGCGCTCGACGAGTCCGCGGGTGTGCGCGATGACGTTGTCTTCGACCGGGAACGAAGCGGAAGCGTCGAAGCCCAGCACCTCCTTGACCGCCGCGACCTCGTCGGCGCCCAGAGCGGCGCCGTGGACAGCGCCGGTGTTCATCATGTTCGGGGCGGGGAAACCGATCACCGTCTTGACACGGATCATCGTCGGCTTCGACGTCTCAGCCTTGGCTTTCTCGACGGCTGCGAGGATGGCGGTGACATCCTCGCCGGACTCGACGGTGAGCGTCTGCCAGCCGTACGCCTCGTAGCGCGCCAGGACGTCCTCGTTGAACGCGATCTGGGTGTCGTCCTCGATAGAGATGCGGTTGTCATCCCAGAATGCGATGAGGTTGCCCAGCTGCTGGGTGCCTGCGAGAGAGCTGGCTTCGCTGGTCACGCCCTCTTGGAGGTCGCCGTCGCCGGCGATGACGTAAATGAAGTGGTCGAAGGGGGATTGGCCCGGAGCGGCCTCCGGATCGAACAGGCCGCGCTCGCGGCGGGCTGCCATAGCCATGCCGACTGCCGATGCCAGGCCCTGGCCCAGCGGGCCCGTTGTGATCTCCACACCTGCGGTGTGGTTGTACTCCGGGTGGCCCGGGGTCTTGGAGCCCCAGGTGCGCAGAGCTTTCAGGTCCTCGATCTCGAGGCCGAAGCCGCCGAGGTACAGCTGAATGTACTGCGTCAGCGACGAGTGGCCGTTGGACAGCACAAAACGGTCGCGTCCCGCCCAGTGCGGGTCAGCTGGGTCGTGGCGCATGACACGCTGGTAAAGGGTGTACGCCAGCGGGGCGAGCGACATCGCGGTGCCCGGGTGGCCGGAGCCGCAGTTCTCCACGGCGTCGGCAGCCAGGACACGCACGGTGTCCACGGCGCGGGTGTCCTCTGCGGTCCAGTCCTCCGGATAGCGGGCCACGGTCATGGCCTGCAGCTCGACGGGGAGCGACGCGGCGGCATCGGAAACGCCGGACGTCGGCTGGGAAGAGTTATCGGGAGAGGTAGTCACAGTGTCCTCGCTTACCAGTGTGTCGGAGCTAACTAACTTCTTACACACTAGTGGTAAAGCGGGGGCGAGGGACGCGGCAGGCCGGGGTTTGCGCGTTGACGGGTCTGCGCAGGACCGCAGGTGGGCAGAGCTACCGCGGCAGAAACGTGGCAGCAGCCGCGGCGGAAACGTGGCAGCAGCCCGCCGGGGACTCAGTCGAGGTAGTCGAAGACCTCGACGGGCGTGCACGTGTTCATCACCGAGGTGATGTGAGCGCGGGACTGCTGGACATCGACCCAGCCGAGCTCGGTGGCGTCGGCAAGCGGAATCAGCTTGTAATCCGGGGTGTAGGTCATGCCCACGGTGTAGGTGGGCATGAAGCGGATGCGGTCCAGGCTGAGCGAGCCGTCGGTGTGGCGGGTGATGGTGTATTCACCGACGCAGCCAAATTCGGTCTGCTCGTCGAATTGTCGATGAGGTTGACGGCGTACTGCTCGCGGCGCACGAGAGGAGTGCGGCGGCCACGGCGCCGATGCGTGGGGAGCGACTGAGAGACATAAATAATCATTAAACAATGTGCTGCGCGCGTTCGCGCGTTGATTTCTTGCGGGTGCAGGCGGGGACTAGGATGCGAAGGACGTAAAGAGACGGGGCGTCGATAAGCGTGGGAACTTACGCGCGCGCGGCTGCGACTAGTCCCCAACGTGAAAAACCGCGCTGATTGAGGAGTTGTGTTGGAGACCGTCAAAGCGTATTTCGCGCTGACGAAGCCGCGAGTCATCGAGCTTTTGCTGGTCGCCGCTATCCCCGCGATGCTGCAAGCTGACCGCGGCGAAGTGCACGTGTGGTTGATTCTGGCGACGCTGTTCGGTGGCTGGATGGGCGCCGCCGCCGCGAACACATTCAATATGGTCGCCGACTACGACATCGACCAGAAGATGGGCCGGACACGCGCGCGGCCTCTCGTGCGCCATACCGTGACCAAGGAACGCGCCCGCATCTTCGCCTGGGTGCTGCTGGTTCTGTCGGTACTGTGGCTCGGACTGGTGTGCGGCTCGTGGCTCGCGGCCTTTTTCATCGTGCTGACGAACTGGTTCTACATCTTCGTCTACACCAAGTGGCTTAAGCGCCGGACGTGGCAGAACGTGATTTGGGGCGGCGCCGCTGGCTGCATGCCTGTGCTCGTCGGCTGGGCCGTGATCCGCGGCCATGTCACCGACGGCAGCCCCGATCGGTGGTGGCAGGCGATCGTCCTGTTCATGATCATCTTCTTCTGGACACCGCCGCACACATGGGCTCTGGCCATGAAATACCGGGACGACTACGACCGCGCCGAGGTACCGATGCTTCCTGTGGTGGCGACACCAGTGGCCACCACCCGTCAGATCGTCTTCTACTCGTGGCTGACCGTCATCACATCGTTGCTGCTTGTGCCGGCTGCGTCGTGGGTGTACTTCGCGGTGGCCCTGCTCTCCGGTGGTGCCTTCTTGATCATGGCGACGCGCCTGCACGCCGGGGTGAAAGCCGGCGGCGACGTCAAACCGCTCAAGCTGTTCATTCTGTCGAACAACTATCTCGCGGCGCTGTTCCTCGGTTTGTCGGTCGATGCCATCTTCGGGTTGGAGACCCTGGGCGAGCTCGTCGGCGGGGGCTTAGGCTCGCTCGGTTAGCTGCCGTGAGATGGGACGCTTTAGCCTCCTGGCTATTGATTACGCCCCGTAAACCGCGAGCGGTTAACCGGTGATATCGAGGACGATCGAGCCGGTCGTCTTGCGGCCCTGCAGGTCCCGGTGCGCCTGCGCGGCGTCAGCGAGCGCATATGGTTCTTGGACTTGAAGGTTGAGCGTTCCGTCGTCGACCGCGCGGACAACAGCCTGGGCACGCATGCGGAACTCGTCGTCCGTTGCGGTGTAGGCGCCGATGGACGGGCGCGTGAGGAAGATCGAGCCGTGAGTGTTCAGCAGCTGCGGGTCGACGGGGTCGACGGGGCCTGAGGCGGCACCGAAGAGACACACGAGACCGCGGGGACGCACGGCTTCAAGCGACTCGCCGAAGGTGTCTTTGCCCACGCCGTCGTAGACGACATCCACGCCGCGGCCGCCGTTGTGGCGCCGGACCATCTCCGCGAGGTCGTCGCTGTAGCGGAAAACTTCCGTTGCGCCAGCCTCGTAGGCCAGCTCCGCTTTCTCGTCGGTGGAAACAACGGAGTAGACGGTTGCCCCCTGCGCCGCCGCGAGCTGAGTGAGCAGCAGCCCCACGCCACCGGCTCCGGCGGTGATGAGCAGGGTGTCGCCTGCCTGGGTGTCGTGCACTCCGTAGAGGAGGTAGTGGGCAGTGATTCCCTGGAGGAGCATTGTTGCGGCCACGTGCGGCGGAATCGACTCCGGCACCGCGACGAGGCGGTTGCGGTCCACGCACACGTATTCAGCGTAGGAGCCTGGCGTGGATTCCCAGGCTACAACTGTGCCGGGGGCGATCTCACCGGCCGGGTCCTCCACGACCTCGCCGCAGCCTTCGAGGCCGGGAATGAACGGTAGCTCCGAGTGGTAGATGCCCTCGCGGTAGTAGGTGTCGATGTAGTTGACGCCGGCATAAGCGACTTTGACGAGCACTTGACCGTTGGGGGTGTTGGAGGGGGTGGGCGTGGGGACGTCGGCAAGCGCGAGCACGTCCGGCCCGCCGTTTTCGGTGATCTGGATAGCCTTCATACGTATCCAGGCTACGCGTGGGACTCGAGGGGCGTGGCGCACTTGACCGGCTTCGCCGGGTTTCCGGGGCGCGTTACGGCAGTCGCCGCACAGTACGCACCACGCCGCCGCTTTAGGACGTCGAGGTGTTGTACTGCCCCGGTTCCAGCAGCGGCAGCCGGCGGTTGCCGTGGCTGAAGAGGAACGCGGTGAATGCGACGACGATGCCGGACATGAGGATGTGCAGAGGCACAGTCCAGCGCGGGACTCCGAGGTAGAACTGGCCGACACCGATCGCCCATTGGATCACGATCATGGCCACGAGGACGAGGGAGGTGTTGTAGGCGTCCTTCGGGGCGTTGTCGCGGCGCAGGATGTACACGGAGAAGAGGGTGAACGCCAAGTAGAGGTACATGCATGCGGCATGGACGTAGGCGAGAGTGCGGGTGGGCAGTTGGAGGCGCCCTTCCATGCCGGCGGCGGCATCACCCGCGTGGGGGCCGGACCCGGTGACCATCGTGCCGGTCACGAGAACAAGGCACAGTGCGACTGCGGCAGCCACGACGAGCCACCGGGCGGTCGGCGAGAAGCGGCGCGTGGGCGCGATGTCGTCGGCCTCAGCGATACGCATGTAGAGAACAGCCGCCACGAAAACCAGAATCATCGACGGCAGGAAGTGGACTGCCACAGACCACCAGCGTAGGTCGAGCAGCACTGAAATGCCGCCCAGAACGGCTTGCACCACGACCCCGAGACCGGAGACCACCGAGAGCGCGATGATTTCTTGGCGACGGTTCGCCCGCAGCACCCCGATGAACAGCACGATGGTCGCCGCCGCCACGACGAATGTCAGTGTGCGGTTGCCGAACTCGATGAGCTGGTGAACCCACGGGTTAGCGCCCGGGACTGGGAAGAGTGAGCCTTCGTGGCACAGTGGCCACGTGTCGCAACCGAGCCCCGACCCGGTTACGCGCACCAGGGAGCCGGTGAACGTGATGCCGGCCTGCGCGATGAGCACGATGAGGGCGAAAATGCGCTGGGTCTTCAGCGTCGGCACGCTTTTCAGGCGCTCACCGAAACTGCGGTTGGGCGCGGCGGGTGGAATGGATGTCGGGGTTGTCACGGTCGGAGTGCGCCTTTCTCGTGATTGTGGTCGTGTGTGTCTGGGAGGGATTGCGAACAGTCTTGAGGGGTTCTGCCTATCCGTCGAATCGGAACCACCGGATAGTTCCCAGGACGGCGAAAACGGCCCACCCGATCAGGGCCAGCCACGCCCAGGGGTGGACGGTGGCAGAGAGGGCTCCGTCCATGGCGTCGGCAAGCGCCACAGAGGGGACGAGATCCCACAGACCTGTGGTACCGAGGTTGCCCGAGTACACCACCCAGCCGAGGACGGCAAGCATGACCAGCCAAATGAAGTTTGCGCCGGCCAAGACGATTTCGGAAGACTGCGTCCCGCCGAGCAGCAGGCCTAAGGCGGTGAAAGCTGTGACGCCGGCGAGTAGCGTCAGGAATCCGAGTGCAGCGCCGCCCGCGGAGATACGCCAGCCCAGGGCCAGGGCGATTCCACCGAGAAGGACGATCTGGACCAGAACTGTAGCGAGGACACCGAGGACTTTGCCTGCGATGATCGTCCATGCGGGGACACCAGAGGCACCGGTTCGCTTCAGTGCGCCGTACCGGCGGTCGAATGCTAGGGAGATCGCTTGTCCGGTGAAGCCGGCTGACGCTGCCGCAATGGAGAAGACCATGGTGACGATCTGGTCGAGGCTCGTCTGGTCGCCGAGCACCGGAACCACGGTGGCGCCGACCAAGATTGCCGCAGGGATCAGCAAGTTGACAAGGATCTGCTCACCGTGGCGCAGCAAGAGGATCGCTTCGATGCGGCCTTGCGATGCGATCATCCGTCCCGCGCTCGCCCGTCGAGGCGCGGGAGCGAATGTTCCGGGCGGAAATTTCGCGGCGGAGTTTGCGCTGGCCTCCGCGTTGGTGCGGGCAGAGGCGGACGTGGCCGCCCCATCAGCGTTGACAGCAGTGGAAGCGTTGTTCGGAGCAGTATTCATAGGTTTCACGGCAAATCACGCCCTCAGTTCGCGGCCGGTCAGATCAAGGAAAACGTCTTCTAGTGTGCGGTGGTGCAATCCCAATTCCTTGATCATGACGTTTTGGCGCGCGGCTTCGGCGGCGACCGTGGCGATAATCTGCGGGTCGCCGGCGGAGTGGAGGAGGTATGTGAGGGGGGTGTCGTCGATAAGCGTTGCCTCCGCGGAAAGGGCGGTGAGGTCGAGCGGACGGTCGGTGCGGATATGTAGAGCGGGGTGGTCGCCGGTGTCGGTGAGCTCCTGTGGCGAACCCGAGGCGACGACGGATCCGCGGTCGATGATGACTACGTTGTCCGCCAGGCGTTCGGCTTCGTCCATGAGGTGGGTGGTCAAGATGACGGTGACGCCATCACGCTTCAAAGCTTCGACCAGACCCCACACGGCATGCCGCGATTGAGCGTCCATCCCCGCGGTCGGCTCGTCGAGGAAGATCATTTCCGGCCGGCCGATCAACGCCAACGCGAGTGACAGCCGCTGTTGCTGGCCGCCGGATAAGCGGCGGTATGTCGTCGTTGCCACCTTGTTCAGGCCGAGGGTGTCCATGAGCCACGCCGGGTCGATCGGGTCCGCGTTGTAGGAGGCGGTCAGTTCGAGCATTTCCTTGACCCGGATCCCGGAATAGGAGCCGCCGCCTTGGAGCATGATTCCGATGCGTTCGCGCACCTTCTCGCCCTCTCGCTGCGGGTCCATGCCCAGGAGAGAGATCGAGCCGCTGGTCGGGGCAGTGAAGCCCTCGCACATCTCGATGGTCGTGGTCTTGCCAGCCCCGTTCGGACCGAGGAGGGCAAGGACTTCGCCGCGGCGCGCCGTGAAACTGAGGTGGTCGACGGCGTTCACAGAGCCGAACGACTTGACCACGTCGCGGACCTCCAGCGCCGTTTTCGCCGGGGCGGGGGCAGTTACGCTCGGCGTCGCGGCGGGTTCACCGGGGGATTGTGCAGGTTTCATCGCGCTCAGTGTAGAACTTTTTGTCCATGAATCCGGAACCATGCCCATGAGCAGGCAGCAATTGCGACAACGGCGAGAAGCGCATTGACGTAGATCGTCGCAACCGCGGCGGGCGGCAGCGCCAAACCGCGGGGGAGTACTACGAAGCTGAAGAGCGCGCAGTAGGCGGCTGTACCTGCGCGGAAGAATGCGCGGTCGGCCCACGCAGCCAGCGGCATGATGCCCCACAGCGGATACCACGGGTGCACAACGGGGAAGAGGAGGACAAGGACGAGGGTGGACACGCCGAGCCCCCCGACGGGGTGAATCGTGCCCTTGTACGTGGCCCACAGCATGCGGAGGATGAACCCCGCCGCGATGAGCAACCCGCACGTGCGGGTGACCACGAGCGCGGCCTCCGAATGGTCGCCGAGCCCCAGGAGCTGACCGATGAAAGCGGAGATCACCCCGACATCTGTGGTGAGGGACAGCCAGCTGCGGATTGTCGCGGCGCCGCCTTGCCCGCTGACCCAGCCGAGCCCGATGCCGGTGAGCGCAGAGGCTGCAGCGATGGAAACGACCATCACTGTTGTCTGAACCGCGATCGCTCCGGCAATTCCCAACAGGCCGCCCCAGCGCCGCGCCAGCGCCATTCCCACGAAACCGAGCGCCAGAAAGCCGGTCACCTTGACCATGCCCGCGCAGCTGATGAGGATCCCGGATGCGACCAGCAATCCCCACCCCGTAGCTCCGCCGAGCCGGTCGATGCCGCGCAGACCCAGTTCGAGGCCCACGAGCAGGAAGCCCATCATGACGGCCTCATTGTGGATGCCACCGACGAGGTGCAAGACGACGAGGGGGTTGAGGGCACCCAGCCACACAGCGGCCGATCGGTTGACCCCGCACCGCCGCGTGAGCGCCACGATCGCCCATGCCGCCGCAGCCAACCCGATCAAGGCGATGAGGCGGTGGCAGATCACGCCCCAGAAAATAGATGTACCGGTGAGACGCGAGATCACTGACGAGATGCCAAGGGCTACCGGCCCGTACGGCGAGGGCGACTCCGCCCAGATGAACGGCACACTGCGCGCCAGCGGATCCTCGTGTCCGAGCAGCTCAACGGGACCCGCCGAATACGGGTCCAACCCGCGCGCGACAATCGCCCCTTGCGCAAGGTACGAGTAAATGTCCTGCGTGAACAGCGGCGCCGTGAAAATGAGGGGAAGGATCCACGCACCGAGTGTCTGCAACAGCGTGGGCGCCGCAACGCGCGACGGTCCGCCGTCCGCGCCCACGAACGCGCCCATGAGCAGCCACGCGAAAACCAGGAAAGCAACGCCGACGAGTGCGAGGCTTGACGACGCCAACATCATCCTCCCCATCCACGCCCCCAGCGGAAGAGAAGCGAAGGAGGTGGCTGATGCGTCGACCACTGGTAGTGCTCCGCCTCCGAGACCCCCGAGCGCAATGAGGAAAGTGCCGGTCAGTCCGATGACGCGCAGTGCCTCGAAACGGTTGCGCTCCCGCATGGACGGTGCGGTTTCAGACGACGAGGCCTCTCCGAGCGGACCGGTGTGCAGCTCCGCGGATCGGGACCCGGGCCGGCCGAAGCGGGGGAGTTCGCGCGTGACGGATACCACCGGCGAACGGCCACGGTGGGCATTGCGGCCCTTATCGTGGTCATCTGCGCGGGACTCGAATTTCACAGACGTAGTGTACAAAAACAGTGCTGTGTCAAGGTTCGGACACGGAACCACCACCCAGATACGGACCTTGAACAAACGCCGAAATTAGCGCACACTATTGTTGTCTAAAGGTAGAAAGACCCGTGTATGCGCGGGCCGGAACATCGCGCGGAAAACCGCGGAATATGAGGAGCGGAGATTAGGCATGGCAGGTGCACAACGGTCGACCGACGGTCAGAGCCGCAACCGCATCATGTCCTGCATGCTCCGGTCCGGTCCAGCGACGGCGGCCGACCTCGCGCAGCTAGTGGGGCTTTCACCTGCCGGTGTACGCCGGCATATAGACAAACTGCTCGACTCTGAGCTGGTGGAGGCGTGCAACGCCCCAGCCCAGTCGCCCGCGGATAAGCCCGCGCGGGGACGACCAGCCCAGCACTACCGTCTCACGGAAAGCGGCCGCGATAGCTTCGGTAACGGATACGACGAGCTCGCACTCGCCGCATTCGCCGAAGTTGAGGAGCTCGGCGGGCGCGAAGCCGTGAAAAAGCTAGCGCGCAAGCGTGCGGAACGGTTGCTGGGGGCAGCGGGGGACGTCGATAAGCGGAAAACGCGCGATGCGCGGGACGTGGAGGAGGCCGCAAGCGATGTCGCGGAAGCTTTCGCAACCCACGGCTACGCCGCTGAAACGAACCACGTAGGCTCGAGTCTGCAACTGTGCCAGCATCACTGCCCGGTTCACGCGGTCGCGGCCGAGTATCCGGAGATTTGCGAGGCTGAGCACGAGTTAATTGCGGAACTGGTGGGCTCGACTGTCGCCCCGTTAGCGCTGATCGCGAATGGCGACGGGGTGTGCACGACGCACATCAGTCTCGCAAGGAGCACCAAGCTGGAGGAAAAACAATGCGAAAGGAGCGGAGACGATGACTAGTACGACTCCCGCACCCGGCCTGGAAAAGCCGATGAACGACGACGAGATCATCGAGTCGATGGGGCCGTACAACTACGGTTGGCACGACTCCGATGAGGCGGGTTCCGCCGCTCGCCGCGGCCTCGATGAAGATGTCGTGCGCGAAATTTCGGCGGCGAAGAATGAGCCGGAGTGGATGCTCGAGCAGCGCCTGAAGGCGCTGGACATCTACAACAAGAAGCCTCTGCCGAATTGGGGCCCGGATCTGACCGGCATCGACTTCGACCAGATCAAGTACTTCGTCCGCTCCACCGAGAAGCAGGCGACGAGCTGGGAAGACCTGCCGGAAGACATCAAGAACACCTACGACAAGCTGGGTATCCCGGAGGCCGAGAAGCAGCGCCTCGTCGCTGGTGTGGCCGCCCAGTACGAGTCCGAGGTGGTCTACCACAAGATCCGCGAGGACCTTGAGGAGCAGGGTGTCATCTTCGTGGACACCGACACGGGTCTGCGCGAGTACCCGGAGCTGTTCAAGGAGTACTTCGGCTCCGTGGTCCCGGCCGGCGACAACAAGTTCTCCGCCCTGAACGCGGCAGTCTGGTCCGGCGGCTCCTTCATTTACGTGCCCAAGGGCGTGCACGTGGAGATCCCGCTGCAGGCCTACTTCCGCATCAACACCGAGAACATGGGCCAGTTCGAGCGCACCCTGATCGTCGTCGACGAGGACGCCTACGTCCACTACGTCGAGGGCTGCACCGCGCCGATCTACCAGTCCGACTCGTTGCACGCTGCGGTGGTGGAGATCATCGTGAAGAAGAACGCGCGCTGCCGTTACACCACCATCCAGAACTGGTCGAACAACGTGTACAACCTGGTCACCCAGCGTGCCCGCGCCGAGGAAGGCGCGACCATGGAGTGGGTCGACGGCAACATCGGCTCCAAGGTGAACATGAAGTACCCGGCTGTCTGGATGACGGGCCCGAACGCCCGCGGCGAGGTCTTGTCCGCCCAGTTCTGCGGCGAGGGCCAGACCCAGGACACCGGCGCCAAGGTCGTCCACATGGCACCGAACACCTCCTCCAACATCGTGTCCAAATCGGTCTCCCGCAACGGCGGCCGCGCCGCCTACCGCGGCCTGGTGCAGATCAACGCCAACGCGAAGAACTCCACCTCCAACATCGAGTGCGACGCGCTGCTCGTGGACAACATCTCGCGCACGGACACCTACCCGTACAACGACATCCGCAACGACCACGTGACCCTGGGCCACGAGGCGAAGGTGTCCAAGGTGAGCGAGGAGCAGCTGTTCTACCTCATGTCCCGCGGTATCTCCGAGGAAGACGCGATGGCGATGATCGTCCGCGGCTTCATCGAGCCGATCGCTAAGGAGCTCCCAATGGAGTACGCGCTCGAGCTCAACCGCCTCATTGAACTGCAGATGGAAGGATCGGTGGGCTAAATATGACCGACACCGCTGTGAAGAAGGAGCGCGTGGGCAACGCGACCTTCCACGACAACAAGGGCGACCTGTTCGCCTCCTACGATGTCAACGACTTCGAGGTCCCGCAGGGTCGCGACGAAGTCTGGCGCTTCGTGTCCCTGCGCCGTCTGCGCGGACTGCACAACGGCAAGTTCGCCGAGCAGACCGACGCGAAGGTGGACGTGCAGGCTCCTTCCGGGGTCACGGTCGAGGAGGTTTCGCGTGACGACGAACGCCTCAAGGCCGTCACCGCGCCCACCGACCGCATTGCCGCTCAGGCGTGGACCTCCATGCCGCACGCGACCGTCGTGTCCGTTCCGGCGAACGCCGAGCTGACTGAGCCCGTCGTCATCACCACCACCGGCGCAGGCGACGATGCGACGTCCTTCGCCGGCATTCAGGTCGAGGTGGGCGAGTCCGCCACCGCCACCGTGATCGTCCAGTACACCGGCTCCGGCACCCACGCCGACAACGTCAACTTCGTCATCGGTGACAACGCCCACGTCAACGTCATCGTCGATGAAGAGTGGAACAACGACGCCGTTCACGTCGGTGCGCAGAGCATCGTGGTCGGCCGCGACGCCGTTCTCCGCCACACCGTGGCCACCTTCGGCGGCGAAGTCGTGCGCAACACCCCGCGCGTTAAGTACGCCGGCTCCGGAGGCGATGTCGAGCTGACCGGTGTGTACTACGCCGACGACGGCCAGTACATCGAAAACCGTCTGCTCGTGGACCACAATCACCCGTACTGCCGCTCAAACGTGCTGTACAAGGGCGCGCTCCAGGGCGACAAGGACTCCAAGCTCCCCGATGCCCGCACCTGCTGGGTCGGCGACGTGCTCATCCGCTCCAACGCGTCCGGTACCGAGACGTACGAGGCCAACCGCAATATCGTCCTCACCGACGGCGCACGCGCTGACGCGATCCCGAACCTGGAGATTGAGACCGGCGACATCCCGGGCGCAGGCCACGCCGCCACCGTCGGCCGCTTCGACGAAGAGCAGCTGTTCTACCTCAAGTCCCGTGGCATCCCCGACGGGGAGGCACGCCGCCTCATTGTCCGCGGCTTCTTCAACGAGGTGCTCAACCGTATCCCGGTCGAATCCGTACGCGAAGAGCTGATTAACCGCGTGTCCGGCGAGCTCGAGCAGGTCAACCTGTAGGGCCCTGGCCAAGGCAACAACCTTTAAAGACGAAAGAGAAACGAGTTCTATGTCTACTCTGGAAATCAAGAACCTCCACGCCTCGGTCCTCCCGCTCGAGGAAGGCCAGGAACCCACCCCGATCCTCAAGGGCGTCAACCTGACCATCAACTCCGGTGAGACCCACGCCATCATGGGCCCGAACGGCTCGGGCAAGTCCACGCTGGCATACACCCTCTCCGGCCACCCGTCCTACGAAGTCACAGACGGCGAGGTGCTTCTCGACGGCGAGAACATCCTCGAGATGGAAGTCGACGAGCGCGCCCGCGCCGGCCTCTTCCTGGCCATGCAGTACCCGGTCGAGGTTCCTGGTGTGTCCTCCTCCAACTTCATGCGCTCCGCCGTCACCGCCGTCCGCGGCGAGGCACCGAAGCTGCGCGAGTGGGTCCAGGAGCTCAACCAGGTGCGCGACGAGCTGAAGATCGACCCGTCGTTCAGCGAGCGCTCCGTCAACGAGGGCTTCTCCGGCGGCGAGAAGAAGCGCCACGAGGTCATGCAGCTGTCGCTGATGAAGCCGAAGTTCGCCGTCATGGACGAGACCGACTCCGGCCTCGATGTCGACGCGCTGCGTATCGTGTCCGAGGGTATTAACCGCTACCAGGACGAGACCAACGGCGGCATCCTCATGATCACCCACTACCAGCGCATCCTGAACTACGTGAAGCCGGATCACGTGCACATCTTCGCCGACGGCGTGATCAAGCACTCCGGCGGTTTCGAGCTCGCAGAGAAGCTCGAGGCCGAGGGTTACGAAGCATTCGTTTAAACCCCAGCAGACGGCCGGCCTCACCATGCGCCGGCCGTTTTTGTATCCCCACCCGCACATTGACCTGAACGAGACGAAACTGAGCTCATGACGCAGTATGTGAACACCGACGGAACCTTGAACATCGACGCGATCCGGAGGGAATTCCCTATTCTCCAGCGCACCGTACGGGAGGACATCCCCTTGGTGTACCTCGATTCCGGTGCGACATCTCAGCGTCCTGAGCGTGTGTGGCGCACGGAAGAGGAGTTCGTCTTGAACACCTTCGCTCCCGTTCACCGTGGGGCTTACCAGCTCGCCGAGGAAGCGACCGACGCCTACGAGTCCGCGCGCGAGAAGATCGCCCGATTCGTCGGGGCGGAGGGGCACGAGATCGCTTTCACCAAGAACGCGACCGAGGCCTTGAACCTTGTCGCATACACGCTTGGCGACGACCGCGCGGGCGACCTCCAAGTCACCTCCGACGACACGATCGTGATCACGGAATTGGAGCACCACGCGAACTTGGTGCCGTGGCAGGAGCTCGCGCGCCGCACCGGTGCCACCTTGAAGTGGTACAGCCTGACCGAGGATGGCCGCATCGATCTCGACTCGCTAGAGCTCGACGAGTCCGTCAAGGTTGTCGCCTTCACCCACCAGTCGAACGTCACGGGAGCGATCCCGGATGTCGCCGAGATTGTCCGCCGCGCCAAGGCTGTCGATGCTCTGACCGTGCTCGATGCGTGCCAATCGGTGCCGCACCAGCCGATTGATTTTCACGCGCTGGACGTGGACTTCGGCGCATTCTCCGGCCACAAGATGTGCGGTCCGTCCGGTGTCGGCGTCGTCTACGGCAAGGGCTCGCTTCTCGACGTGTTGCCGCCCTTCCTCACCGGCGGCTCCATGATCGAGGTCGTGAAGATGGAAGGTTCCACCTTTGCCCCCGCCCCGCAGCGCTTCGAGGCCGGCACACAAATGACCAGCCAGGTCGTCGGACTGGGTGCCGCCGTTGACTTCCTAGGCGAGATCGGCATGGACAAGATCGCCGCTCACGAACACGCTTTGACCGAATACGCGCTCAAGCAGATGACGCAAATCGAGGGCCTGCACATCGTCGGCCCGCAGAACGCGAAATCCCGCGGCGGCGCGATCTCTTTCCTCGTTGACGGCATCCACCCGCACGATCTCGGCCAAGTGCTGGACTCTAAGGGCGTGTGCATCCGCGTCGGCCACCACTGCGCATGGCCCGCCCACCGCGGCCTCGACGCGCAGTCCACCGCCCGCGCCAGCTTCTACCTGTACAACACCACGGACGAAATCGACGCCCTCGTCAACGGAATCGGCGCCGCGAAGGAATTCTTTGGCGCCTAGCACCGTTACAGCGGGGTGGAACCGAAACTGATCAACGCCAATAAACGCCAAGGTAGAGAAAGAAGAGCATGAACCTAGAGTCGATGTACCAAGAGGTCATCCTCGACCACTACAAGAACCCGCAGAACGCAGGACTGCGTGACCCTTACGAGGCTGAAGTGCACCACGTCAACCCTTCTTGCGGCGACGAGCTGACCCTCAGGGTCCACCTGTCCGAGGACGGGAACACCGTCGAGGACATTTCGTACGACGCGGAGGGGTGCTCGATCTCGCAGGCGTCGACAAGCGTGCTCACCGAAGAAGTGATCGGCCTGCCGGTGTCTGAGGCGATGAAAAAGCTCGATGCTTTCGAGGAGATGATCACCTCTAAAGGCGAGAAGGAAGGCGACGCCGGCCTGATCGGCGACGGCATCGCGTTCGCGGGTGTGGCCAAGTTTCCCGCTCGTGTGAAGTGCGCTCTGCTGGGATGGAAGGCGTTCCAAGCAGCGACGAGCGACGCGATCACGAACCTCGAGAATTCCCGTTAACCCAAAGGAGCCAGCATGGATACCGATAACACGTACAACAACGCCGTCGACGAGAACGGCGAGCTCGCCCCGACTGACCCCGCCACCGCGGAGGCTGCGCAAGCTGCGGATGACTCATCCTCTAACTCGAGCTTTGCCGGTCCGGGGGAGCGACCGGAGCAGTCCGAGCAGCAAATCCAGCTCGCCGCCGATGTGGCCGAGTACCTCCACGACGTGATTGATCCGGAGTTGGGCATCAACGTTGTCGACCTGGGCCTCGTCTACGACATCTGGATCGAGGAGGAGGGGGAGAAGAACCGCGCCGTGATCAACATGACGCTGACGTCGCCTGCGTGCCCTCTCACTGACGTCATCGAGGAGCAGGCGGAGCAGGCAGCTGTCGGTTCTGGCGCCGTCGACGCGATCACCCTGAACTGGGTCTGGATGCCGCCGTGGGGTCCGCACATGATCACCGAGGACGGCCGGGAGCAGCTGCGCGCCCTCGGCTTCGCGGTCTAACACGTCCGGTTTGACCGCGGCGGTACACTGACCGGTTGTGATTGTCACCAACGACCTCGAAGTGCGTGTCGGCGCCCGCACCCTGCTGCACGCGCCTGGCCAGCACCTGCGCGTGCAGGCAGGCGACCGAATCGGCCTTGTCGGGCGCAACGGCGCTGGCAAGACCACAACGATGCGCATCCTCTCGGGCGAGACGGAGCCGTACGGCGGGTCGGTGACACGGTCGGGGGAAATCGGGTACCTGCCGCAGGACTCCCGCGAGGGAAATATCGAGCAGACCGCGCGTGACCGAGTGCTGTCCGCGCGCGGCCTCGACCAGATCCGCTCCTCGATGGAACGCCAGCAAGAGATCATGGAGGTCGAGGAGGGCTCGAAACGCGACGCGGCAATCTCGAAGTATTCCCGCCTCGAAGAACGGTTCCAGGCCCTCGGGGGTTATGAGGCCGACGCGGAGGCTGCACAGATATGCGACAACCTCGGTTTGCCCGAGCGCATCCTCGACCAGCAGCTCAAGACGCTCTCCGGCGGTCAGCGGCGGCGTGTCGAACTCGCCCAAATCCTCTTCGCCGCGAACGACGGCGCGGGAAAATCCACGACAACACTGCTTCTCGACGAGCCCACCAACCACCTCGATGCCGACTCCATCACGTGGTTGCGCGACTTCCTGTCCAAGCACGAGGGCGGCCTCATCATGATCTCCCACGACGTCGAGCTGCTTGATGCCGTGTGTAACAAGGTCTGGTTCCTCGACGCCGTTCGCGGCGAAGCCGACGTTTACAACATGGGTTTTTCCAAGTACAAGGATGCCCGTGCCGAGGACGAAGCCCGCCGCCGGCGTGAGCGCGCCAACGCGGAGAAAAAGGCATCCGCACTGCAGAAGCAGGCAGCCAAACTCGGTGCGAAAGCAACGAAGGCAGCTGCCGCGAAGCAGATGCTGGCGCGCGCCGACCGCATGATGAATGAACTGGACGAGGTCAGGGTCGCGGACAAGGTAGCGGCGATCAGTTTCCCGGAACCCGCGCCGTGCGGCAAGACCCCTCTCTTCGGCAAAGGCCTGACCAAGATGTACGGTTCGCTGGAAGTCTTCGCGGGCGTGGATCTAGCGATCGACAAGGGCTCCCGCGTCGTCGTCTTGGGCACGAACGGCGCGGGTAAGACAACGCTGCTCAAACTTCTCGCGGGAGTCGAGCGCACTGACGGCGAAGGCGGCTTGGTCACCGGCCACGGCCTCAAACTCGGCTATTTCGCCCAGGAGCACGACACCATCGACGGCGATAAGACCGTCTGGGAGAACACGATCGAGGCATGCCCCGATGCCGGGCAACAGGATCTCCGCGGTCTCCTCGGCGCTTTCATGTTCTCCGGCGACAAGCTGGAGCAGCCAGCCGGCACACTATCGGGAGGCGAGAAGACGCGCCTCGCATTGGCCACGCTCGTTTCCTCCCGCGCCAACGTGCTGCTTCTCGACGAGCCCACGAACAACCTCGACCCCCAGTCACGCGAGCAGGTTCTCGACGCGTTGAAGACCTACACCGGTGCCGTTGTGCTTGTCACCCACGACCCTGGTGCGGTGCGCGCCCTCGAACCGGAACGCGTAATCATCATGCCGGAAGGCGACGAAGACATGTGGAGCGACGACTACATGGAGATTGTCGAGTTGGCGTAGCCGTACGCGCTGGCGCAAACACAGGAGCACTCCTTGCTTTGCACTGCGATGATGCACCCGGGACCTTTCCGGGCTTGTTTAATACGGCTCCCGTGAAAGCTGCTCAGCGCCTGTAGCGGGCAGCGAAATTGGCCAAAATCTGGTTATTGACCGTGTAGTCGTAGTCGTATGCCCTGGAGATTTGCGATTCGAACGTCTCGGTCGAGGTGTAGCCGAGGTGCGCGTACAGCCGCAAACGGAATTCGAGTGCTTCGGCGGTGAGCTCCGGGTGGAACTGGGTGGCGTACACGTTTTTGCCTACCCGAAACATCTGGGTGGGGCAGGCCTCGCCGGTGACAAGGACGGTGACGCGTGAGTCGTCGGGAAGCGTGGCCAGCGCCTCCTTGTGTCCCACGAGCGTGTCGAATGTGTCCGCGGTGTCGCCGAGAACGTCGTCCTCAGCATTGGTGCGCGCCACCGTAACGGGCCCTGCTTCCTCAGCGAACTCGTCGGAAAGCGTTGCCCCGATGACCGTCCCGATCGCGCCAATGCCGTAGCACGCCCCCAGAACAGGGAAGTCTCGGTCGATGCATGCGGCGATGAGCGTTCCGATCTCGCGTTCCACGCGCAGCTGCAGCTCAGACTTGCGCAGCTCGAGGTTGTTGAAGGGGCTGCCACCCAATAGAACACCGGAATAGTGGTCGAGGTCTACGGGGCCGAGCTGGTCAATCTCGAGCCGGCGCTGCTCAATGTCGCCCGTGGTCAGGCGCATCGCGGTGGCGAAGCTCTCCAGCTCTTCGGCCGCGGCTTCGTCTTCGGGGCGTGTGCTCAGCAACAAGAAAGGACGGTGGGTGGTCACCACATTGAATTTAGCGGGTCAAGCAATGCGGACCGAAAACAACAAGCCACTTATTTTCGTGAATCGGCCGGTGCGGAAATGGATTCTTCTGTCGCCTGGTCGAGCGGACGCATAGGATAGAGCACATGAACCCGATTGACTCTGTACTTGAAGCGTGGAAGTCTCTGACCAAGAAGGAGAAGACCGCAGCCGGCATCATCGGCGCGATCGACACCGCCGCCAAGGGCATCGCCCTGTGGGATCTCGCCCGCACGAACTCCAACCAGCTGCGCGGCCCGAAGTGGTTCTGGACCACGTTCATCGGTGCGGCGAACACTGTCGGCTGGGCCAGCTATTTTACCGTGGGCAAGAAGCGCGGCGGCGACTCCAAGGACAAGAAGAAGAAATAAGCCGCTTCCGCTTCGCTAGTTGCGGAAACCGTGTACGGGCGCGGGAATGAACCCGCCGCGCTCGATAAAGGGAGCGCTGCTGACCTCGTTGACTGGGATCACCGGTGCGTAGCCTAAGAGACCACCGAAGTTCACCTCGTCGCCGGGCTTCGTACCTGGAACCGGGATGAGGCGAGCTGCGGTGGTCTTGTGGTTCATCACACCGATCGCGGCCTCGTCCGCGATCATTCCGGCGATACTCGACGCGGGTGTGTCACCCGGGATAGCGATCATGTCGAAGCCGACGGAGCAGATCGAGGTCATCGCCTCCAGCTTGTCCAGGGAGATGGAGCCGGACCGGACGGCATCGATCATGCCCTGGTCCTCGGAGACCGGGATGAAAGAGCCCGAAAGGCCTCCGACGCGGGAGCAGGCCATCATGCCGCCTTTCTTGACGGCGTCGTTAAGCAGCGCGAGTGCGGCTGTCGTCCCGTGGGTGCCCACGTGGCCAAGGCCCATGTGCTCTAGAATGTGCGCGACGGAATCGCCGACCTCCGCCGTGGGGGCGAGCGAGAGGTCGACGATGCCGAACGGCACCCCGAGGCGTTCCGCGGCGAGGGTGCCCACCAGCTGACCCGCGCGGGTGATTTTGAACGCGGCTTTCTTGATCTCCTCGGCGACCTCGTTCAGCGTCGCTCCATCGAGCGGCGTGATGGCGTAGTCAACAACGCCTGGTCCTGAGACACCGACGGAGACCACGGTGTCCGGCTCCTCAATACCGTGGAAGGCGCCGGCCATGAATGGGTTGTCGCCGACGGCGTTAGCGAAGACGACGAGCTTCGCGCAGGCAATGGAGGACTGGTCGGCCGTGCGCTCGGCGGCATCTTTGACCACTTCGCCCATCGTCCTCACGGCGTCCATGTTGATGCCCGCCCGCGAGGAAGCGACGTTCACCGAGCCGCACACGAAGTTGGTTTCGGACAGTGCCTCCGGGATGGATTGAATGAGGCGCTTGTCGGCTTCCGTCGCACCCTTTTCTACGAGTGCGGAATACCCGCCGATGAAGTTCACGCCCAGCTCTACCGCCGCACGGTCGAGGGCGCGCGCGATGTCGGCGGGGTTGCCTTCCACGCCTGCTGCAACGAGCGAAATGGGGGAGACAGACACCCGCTTGTTCACGATGGGGATGCCTAACTCGCGTTCAATGGCTTCGCATACTTCCACGAGACGTGCTGCCCGCTGTGTCACCCGGTCGTAGACGGCCTGCGCGGTGGCTTCCATCGTGGCGCGGGTGCAGCCGATGAGGGAGATCCCCATGGTCACGGTGCGGATGTCTAGGCGGTAATCCTCGATCATCGAGATGACATCGACGATATTGGAGGCCTTGAAATTGAGGTCGTTCGCCATCGGCGTTACACCTCGTTCATGGCGGTGAACAGGGCCTCGTTCTGGACGCGGATTTCCACGCCGAGGTCTTTGCCAAGTGAAGACATGGTGTCTTGCAGGCCGGCGAGGTCGAATCCCTCCGCAGGCAGCTGCGCGCGCATGATCATGGTGAAGAAGTCGTCCATGATTGTCTGGGACACGTCGACGATGTTGAGGTCGTGCTCGGCGGCGGCCTGTGCGACGCCGGCGATGATGCCCACGCGGTCGGGCCCCGTGGTGGTGATGATGGCGTACATGCGCCCAATAGTACGACTCGGGCACGCGGCCGACGCGATCGCTAGCCTGGGAACCATGAGCACTGAAGAAACACCCCAAGAGACATCCAAGTTCGTCCTCGTTCTCGGAGCAGGCGGCAATGTGTCCAAGCACACGGTTCCACTGCTCATCGAGTCGGGGCACAAGGTTGCCGCGCTCGTGCGCAATCCTGATCACGCGCAATCGCTTATCGACGCCGGTGCAACCGTCATCATCCAGGACCTCACCACCCTCGACGAGGAAGGCTGGGCCCGCCTGATCACCCCGTTCGACACTGTCGTGTGGTCCGCCGGTGCGGGCGGTGGCAGCCCGGAGCGCACCTACGCAGTCGACCGGGACGCCGCGCTGAAGGCCGTTGATGCGCTGGAAGAGCTCGGCGAGTTCGCCCCGCACTTCATCATGGTGTCTTATGCCGGCGCCGCTGAGGCGACGGCGGAGGATGACGGTGGATCGTGGTACGCGTACGTGGAGTCGAAGAAGGCTGTGGACCAGCGCTTGCTCACTTCGGACTTGCCATACACGATCCTTGGACCGACGCGCTTGACCGACGAGCCGTCGAAGGGCCTGACCGTTCTCACCGAACTGCGCAACGCGGATTCAACCACCTCGCGCGAGCTTGTCGCTCAAGTCATCGTCGAGGCTGTGGACCGCGGCGGGCTGCAGCCGAACCCGTTCGAATTCGAGGACGGCACGACCCCTGTGTCGCAGGCCTAGTTCACACCGCAGTACGCGGTAAATCGCCGCAGCAACTCGTTGGCGTATGTGGTGTCCACGCCGGGGAGCGACGCGACAATCGTGTCGTATTCCGCGGCGGGGAAGTACCCGTAATCGAAGAAGAAGTCCATCCGGGCCTTCATCGCCGTGTGGTCCATCTCCGCGTGGAACTGCGTCGCCCAGACGTGGTCGCCGTAGCGGACAATCTGCACGGAGCACGTCGGACCGCTGGCCAGCAGCTCGAGCTGCGCCGGGTGCGGCTCCGCATTCTCCGTGTGCCCGGTCAGAGCCGTGAAATGCTCTGGTAGACCCGCCGTGAGCGGGTCATTTTCAGCTGCGGGGAGCAGCTTGACCACGGTCGGCCCCGCCGCCTCCGGATGCGTGTGCGCGACAGCGCCGCCGAGATGGTGGGTGAGCCAGCTCAGCCCGAAGCAGACGAAGAAGACCGGGCGAGGACCGGAAACCACCTCGGAGAGTACCTCGTCGACATGGCGCTGCCACGGCGACCATTCAGCGTTGGTGATGTTGAGGGAGCTGCCGCCGACAATGATGCCGTCGAAGCCGTCGAGACTGCCCAGTGGTGTCTCCGCGTCCGGGATCATTCGTCGTTCGACCTGCTCAGGACGCAGCCTCGTTGCGTTTAGGACATCGTTGTACTCGGCGCGAGAGACTTCAGGACCGATTGCGCCGTCGCGCAGAGACAGAAAGAGCAGACGAGACATGACGGTGATTCTATACCGCTTGGTCTATTGTGCGTGAATCCGGGGCTCGGGGCGGTGCGGCGTCGATAAGCATGCAAAGCAAAAAGCCGGACCCCTTGAGGGATCCGGCCTTTTCAGAGCTCAGTTAGGCGCGAGTGCTCTTGCTAGCTCTTGACCATCTGACGCAGCACGTACTGGAGGATGCCGCCGTGGCGGTAGTACTCAGCCTCACCTGGTGTGTCGACGCGGACCTTGGCGTCGAACTCGACGGTCTCGCCGCCGTCCTTGGTGGCGGTGACGTGGACGGTCTCCGGGATGGTGTCGCCGTCGTTGAAGGCGGTGATACCGGAGATGTCGAAGGTCTCGGTGCCGTCAAGGCCGAGGGACTCGTGGGACTCGCCCTCCGGGAACTGCAGCGGGAGCACGCCCATGCCGATCAGGTTCGAGCGGTGGATGCGCTCGAAGGACTCGGTGATCACGGCGCGAACGCCGAGGAGGTTGGTGCCCTTCGCAGCCCAGTCGCGGGAAGAACCGGTGCCGTACTCCTTACCAGCCAGGACGACCAGCGGGATATTCTGCTCGGCGTAGTTCTGGGCGGCGTCGTAGATAAACGCCTGCGGGTTGCCGTCCTGGGTGAAGTCCAGGGTGTAGCCGCCAGCGTCCTCGACGAGCTGGTTGCGGAGGCGGATGTTCGCGAAGGTGCCGCGGACCATGACCTCATGGTTACCGCGACGGGAACCGAAGGAGTTGTAGTCGTGGCGAGCGACACCGTTGTCGTCGAGGTAGTTCGCCGCCGGGGTGCCCGGCTTGATGGAGGAAGCGGGGGAGATGTGGTCGGTGGTGACCGAGTCGCCCAGCTTCGCCAGAACGCGAGCACCGGTGATGTCCTCGACTGCCTCCGGCTGCTCCGGCATGCCGTCGAAGTACGGAGCCTTGCGGATGTAGGTGGAGTCCTCGTTCCATGCGAAGGTCTTGCCCTCCGGAACGTCGAGGTTCTGCCACTGCTGGTCGCCCTTGAAAACGTCAGCGTAGTCCTTCTCGTACATTTCGCGGGAGATCGTGTCGGCGATGACACCCTCGATCTCGTCCGGAGACGGCCAGACGTCCTTCAAGAACACGTCGTTGCCGTCTTGGTCCTGGCCGAGCGGCTGGGACTCGAAGTCGAAGTCCATGGTGCCGGCGATCGCGTAAGCGATGACCAGCAGCGGGGACGCGAGGTAGTTCATCTTCACGTCCGGGGAGATGCGGCCCTCGAAGTTACGGTTACCGGACAGCACAGCAGTAGCCGTCAGGTCGTATTCGTTGATCGCATCGGAGATCTCGTTCGGCAGCGGGCCGGAGTTACCGATGCAGGACGCGCAGCCGAAGCCGGAGAGGTAGAAGCCGACAGCCTCGAGGTCCTTCCACAGGTCCGCGCGGTTGTAGTAGCCGTCGACGACCTGGGAGCCCGGAGCCATGATGGTCTTGACCCACGGCTTCGCCTTCAGGCCCTTCTCTGCAGCCTTGCGTGCCAGCAGTGCAGCACCGACCATGACGGACGGGTTCGAGGTGTTGGTGCAGGAGGTGATTGCCGCGATGGCGACCATGCCGTGGTCGAGGGTGTACTCGCCGCCCTGCGGGGACTCGACGATGACCGGCTTGGATGCACGGCCCTGCGCGCCCTCAGCAGCGGACTCGCCGTTTGCCGGCCAGGACTCGTTGTAGGAAACGGTCTCGACCTTCTCTGCGCGGACCGGCTCAGACTGGCCGTCGCCAGCGGTGTTGTAGTCCGGCAGCTGCTTGCGGAAGGTGTCCTTCGACTCTGCCAGGAGGATGCGGTCCTGCGGGCGCTTCGGGCCAGCGATGGACGGCTTCACGGTGGACAGGTCGAGCTCGAGGTACTCGGAGTACTCAGCCTCTGCAGCACCCTGCTCGAGCCACATGCCCTGAGCCTTGGCGTATGCCTCGACGCGGTCGATGGTCTCCTGGTCGCGGCCGGTGAGGTGCAGGTAGTTGATGGTCTCCTCGTCGATCGGGAAGATCGCGCAGGTGGAACCGAACTCCGGAGACATGTTACCGATGGTGGCGCGGTTGGCCAGCGGGATCTCCTTGACACCGTCACCGTAGAACTCGACGAACTTCTGCACCACACCGTGCTGGCGGAGCATCTCGGTGACGGTGAGGACGACGTCGGTTGCGGTCACGCCGACCGGGATTTCGCCAGTGAGCTTGAAGCCGACGACGCGCGGGATGAGCATGGACACCGGCTGGCCGAGCATTGCAGCCTCGGCCTCGATGCCGCCGACGCCCCAGCCCAGGATGCCCAGGCCGTTCTCCATGGTGGTGTGAGAGTCGGTACCGATGCAGGTGTCCGGGTAGGCGACGCCCTCGTTGTCAAAGACAACGCGGGACAGGTACTCGATGTTGACCTGGTGGACGATACCGGTTCCCGGCGGAACGACGCGGAAGTTGGAGAAGTTCTCCGCACCCCAGCGCAGGAACTGGTAGCGCTCCTCGTTGCGCTCGTACTCGATCTCGACGTTCTTGTCCAGAGCGTTCTCGGAGCCGAACGCCTCGATGATGACAGAGTGGTCAATGACCATCTCTGCCGGGTTCAGCGGGTTGACCTGATCCGGGTTGCCGCCGAGGGAAGAAACGGCCTCACGCATGGTGGCAAGGTCGACGACACAGGGCACACCGGTAAAGTCCTGCATGAGGACGCGGGCCGGAGTGAATTGGATCTCCACGGACGGCTCTGCCGACGGGTCCCAGTTGGCGATGGCCTTGATGTGCTCCTCGGTGACGTTTTTGCCGTCCTCGGTGCGGAGGAGGTTCTCGCCCAGCACCTTGAGCGAGTAGGGCAGTTTCTCCATGCCTTCGACGGCGTCGAGGGCGTAGTAGTCATAAGACTTGTCGCCGACCTCCAGGGTCTTCTTGGCGCCGAAGGAGTTCTTGCTTTCAGACACGTGAGCTCCGTTTCTCGTTGTTAAGAACTGAAAATCTGGGTGTGTGACCCATAAGGGTCCCTAAGGAACAATGTTAAGCCACACACGTTGTTTCGGTGGTATTTGGTGGTGCACATTTACCCCTTTCAGACTTTCAGCTACCCCGAGCGGCAACGGCGCGCCCACGTCGTATTGAGGGGACCGAACATTAGCCTTGTCATCTATGAGTCAAAGCGCCCCCGATGTACATGGTCTTGCGGAGCAGCTTGCCGACGGCGGCGTTGCATTCGGTACCGATAATCCCGCTAACGTCCCTCTGCGTGGGGACTTGGAGGCAGCCGTCGCTGACGTGGCGCCGACCGCCACCGGCCGTACCGGGGTCATTATTCTCGAGCAGACTGGCCAGCCGGCGGGGCAGCTCCGCGACCTCGCTCAAGACACACAGGCATTGACCGATCTCGACACAGTCATTGTCCGCACGCCTGCGTCCACTGCTGCAGTCAGCGACACTCTGACGCGAGCGCAGGTGGAAAGAGGGCAGTACGCACTCATCTCTGAACCGGATTACGCGGCAGGTATCCGAGCCTTCGGTGCCGAGGCGGACGGGTTCTCAGTCCCTTGGGGTCTTGTTGCGGGGGCGCTCATTGTTCTTATCGGTGTTGCCGTGGTCGCGTCGGCGGCAACGTTCCGCGCAGGCGTCAAGGATTCAGACTAGATGAAACGTAGCCGGCCTTTCTTGTGTATCGCGCTATCGGCGCGCCTTCCCGTCTTGCTGTTGCCCTAGTGCTATGAGGTAGCCAGAAATTGTGTCCGATGTCACACTGATTCGCATTCGATACATAACCGCAGCATGCGCATTTCTCACAGTCATGTGATTCAGCTTGACGCGTGTGAAAATTGGTAAAGGGTGTGCGACAGACACACTGTGTGGCCTATGGTTTCCATGTCGGCTCGTGGGCTGACAGCCAACACAAGTATCGCAGACGCAACATTCGCAGCATTCGGGCATGTGGGGAAGCACGCCAAGAATGATCACGTTGCGCCGGGCGGCTAGTAGCGGCACACCAGCCCGCGGGTCCACAACCGTGATCGTTCAATCGTCCGCACTCCAGGCTTGACATCCTGGCGTATTCACGGCTTGTCACTGGCTGGCACAACAGGCTGGGCAGCTACAGGCAAGCCGTTGATGACGTGTGCGGTGAGAGGAAAACCTCCGTGGATTTCACCGTCCATCCCGCGGGTACGCGGCCCCAACTGCCCCAGAAGCGCTCAAAGGCATTGAGCAAACCGAACAAGTTCAGTCTCCGTACGATTCTTCCGGCGGCTGCGTGCGTGGCTACGTTGTCCATGGCGAGCGCGTCGGTGGAAGCGGTCGCCCAAGAGTCGCCGCTTACAGCGATCATTTCCGAGATCTCTCAGCACGAGGCGGACATCAACCGGATCAACCTCGAGATCGGCAATCTTCGCGAGGCAGTCAACCAGGCCCTCGTGGACTTGCACGACGCTCAGTCTCTCGCGGAACAGGCTCGGCGTGGCGCCCATGAAGCACGGCAGCGTCTCGACGAGACGCAGGCGGAGGTGGAAAAGGCGCAGGACGAACTCGACCAGCTTTCCCGTTCCGCCTATCGCGCCACCGGTGCTAACGGTTCACCGGTCCACGCAGGTGCGGATGCCCGAAAGGATTCCCTTGACCGCCAGACGTATCTGCGCAAGGAGTCCGAGGAGAAGCAGCGTGCTATCGAGGATCTGCAGCGTGTCCGTACGGCGGCAGCAAACAACGAATCCACCTTGCGTCAAGCCAGCAGGCTTGCCGACGATCGCGCAACCGCCGCCGAAGAAGCTGAAACCCGCGCGCGGGCGACGCTGGAGTCGTCCGTGACATCCCTGGAAACTCAATTGGCTCAGCGGGATGCGGTCTCGGCTGAACTGTCGCAGGCGCAGAACGAACTTGTCGAACACCGCCCAGAAGCTGCCTCGGCATTGGGCAACGAGACTCAGTCCCAGCCGTCGCCCGCTGGCGAACAGGCGGAAGCATCTGTCTCGACGGATTCGACGAATTCAAAGGACGCGGACGCTGCCCGAAACGGCGCTCTCGATGCAGGCCAGGACGCGCAGACGAACTCTTCTAGTGAGAGTGCTTCACCAGCCTCGACGGAGGCGTCGGAAGCACATGGTGGCGAACCTAGCGCTTCGTCACCTGATTCGACGCCTGAATCGTCCACGGAGGCAAGCGAAAGCGCTGCAGCCAAGATCGGAGAAACAACTACCTCTAAAGGAGCAGAGGAGCACGGCGCGGCAGTCGATTCTGACGTCACCCCGGACTCGGGCGATACCAAAGACCGAGATAATGGGGAAGACGGGACACCTGGAGCTCCAACACCGCCATCGCTCGAAGACTTCTCCAACCCGGACACCGTCCAGGCCGCCCTTGACGCATTCGCGGAAGCTGTCGGTCAGACCCAGGCTGAGCACACCAGCTTCGACAGCCCGTACACGGAGTCGGCTGCTACCGAGGAGAACGATGATTCTACGTCGGGTAGTGAGTCGGAGGGGATCGCAGCGCCGTCGTCAAGCGATAGCGCCGATGACGCTGTCACAGAGACAGACGAAGAGCAAGGAACGAACGTCGCCGGCGTTCTTCCCGAGGTCGAGGACGCGAAGCAAGTTACCGACTCGCTGAGGGGCAGCGACACTGCATCCGACGGCAACCGCGAGCAGCAGATCGAGGCGGTCATCGCCCGCGCTGAATCGCAGATCGGCACCCCCTACGTGTGGGGCGGCGGCGACGCGAACGGTGCGACAATGGGACTCGACGGCAAGGGCTACAACGGGAAAGCCGGCTACGACTGCTCCGGTCTGGTTCTCTACGCCTACTCCGGTGCCGGCGTTTCGCTGCCGCACTACACGGGTTACCAGTACCAGCGCGGCACCCAAATCCCTGTCGATGAGGCCGAGCGCGGCGATCTTTTGTTCTGGGGCGACGGTGGAAGCCAGCACGTGGCCATCTATCTCGGCGACGGAATGATGCTGGAAGCACCCCAGACCGGAATGAACGTCCAAAAGACTGCGGTGCGCCGCAACGGACTTGCGCCCATGGCAGTCCGCCTGATCTAGGTACCTCCACCATTTGGTTGAACTAGACTGGCTGCATGTCTGAAACCCAATTTGATGCACTCCTCGTCCTTTCCTTCGGCGGCCCCGAGGGAGAGGACGAGGTCATTCCATTTCTGGAGAATGTGACCCGCGGCCGCGGGATCCCGCGCGAGCGCTTGGCGGAGGTGGGTGAGCACTACTTCAATTTCGGCGGCGTGAGCCCGATCAACGGTCAGAACCGCGAGATCATCTCTAACCTCGAGGCGGAGATCTCCAACCGCGGCGAAACTCTGCCGGTGTACTTCGGCAACCGCAACTGGCACCCGTACGCAGCTGACGCCGCGGACCAGATCGCAGCGGACGGCCACACACGCGTCGCGGTCTTCGCCACCTCCGCGTGGGGTGGCTATTCCGCTTGCCGTCAATACGACGAGGACATCGTGAAGCTGCGCGAGGCGCACCCGGATATCGAGTTCACCAAGCTGTGGCAGTTCTACGGCCACCCGATCTTTGTGAAGTTGATGGCCGACCACGTTCGCGCCGCGTGGGAGGCGGCAGACCAGAAGAGCACCCGCGTCCTGTTCACCGCGCACTCGGTCCCGAACGCGGCCGACGACGCCTCAGGCGGCCCTGCCAACGCGAACCTTTACTCCCGCCAGGTCGCCGAGGCGTCCCGCCTGATCGCCCTCGAGGCCGGCGTTCCCGACTACGAAGTCGTGTGGCAGTCCCGCTCCGGCAATCCGCGCACCCCGTGGCTCGAGCCGGACGTTGTCGACCGCACCGAGGAGATCGACGACGCGGGCGAGGGTGTCGAGCACATCATCTGCGTGCCCGTCGGCTTCATCACCGACCACATGGAGGTCGTCTGGGACCTCGACACTGAATTGAAGGAAGCGTGTGAGGAGCGGGGCATCACGCTCACCCGCACGCCGACGGTCGCTCTGGAACCGGAATTCGCGAAACTCGTCCTCGACCTCGTGGATAACACCGCCGCGGGCACCGAGCCGGAAAGCTTGTCGACGGTCACCGTCCAGGGCTGCACCCTCAACGGCGCACCGTGCAAGGAAGGGTGCTGCGCTCCCCAGCGTCCGAAGCCTGTTTCCTAGCGCCCGATTCCTATCCAGTCGTTGCGCCTGCGCACTGGGTTCACACCGCGCGTCGTAACGGCAGCGGAACCTCCCGGTGCTCTTAGCGCTGGTAGTCGAGCACCGCGTCGGCCACCCCGGCCATCCGCGCGGTGCGGATGTGGCGCCACAAGCTGAACAGCTGCGGGTCGAAGCTGTGGTCGCCGAGGCGGTCGACGACAGTCTCGATCACCGCAGCGACGGCATCGGCCCTGGCGAAGAGCTTCGCGGCGCGCGGGGGCGTTCCCAAGGGCAGGCCTGGCGTGTCGTAGAAGTCCGCGAGGGTCCCCACGGTCAGGCGCGGATCCGGCAGGTCCGATCGAGTGCCCCCAGCAGCCTCGATGAGAACGGCGGCCTCGTTGGTCGCGCGCGACAGCAACGCGTCGGCTTCACCGGGGGATAGCCAGGCGGGCTCGGGGAGCGGATTGTGCGACTCGAACCAGCGCCACCTGACACCGCCGGTGGGATTGCCCTTCTCGCCAGAGCTGTCGGGGACCAGAATGTGCGACACCCCGCCGGAGCCGCGGAGCACGATCGCGCTGCCCGCGCTCACTTCAGCCGCGACCTGTGCCGCTTGAGAGCCCGCGGGTAGCTCCGGTGCCTGGCCAGGGCCAGAAAGGATGAGGCGCACAGCGGGGCCGGGGGTGAGAAGGTCGGTGGCGGCGCGGACGTCGTAAAGCAAATGCGCGAGCGGCTGTTCCAGGTACTGGTTGCGGCCGAACAACTCCGTCAACGCACCGACGAGAGCGTCGGACGATTCATGGCCGTACAGCCACGCCGCCAACCAGACGGACGCGTTCTGCAGGGGCGAATAGACTTCGGCGCGCGTACTCACGGAGCGGAAGTATAACGGATACACTCTGGCGCACTATGAGCGGATTCAACAGCCACGCAGACCCCTACGGCGGCGATATCTTCGCCGGTCACGCACGCAAAAAGCCGAGGGCATACCCGCAAGTAGAGGCGACGGGCGATATCGTCGCGGAAGTCTTCGGCGACCACTTCGTGGGCCTTGTGGTCGGCGTGGAGCGCACCTACGACGGAGAGTTCGTGCGGCTCGAGGACCGCTACGGCACCCAGCGCCTGTTCAAGATGCTGCCCGGCGCGTTCATGGTGGAGGGGCAGCGCGTGACGTTGACACGTCCCGCGGTCAGGCAGGAAGCGCGCCGTTCCAATTCCGGGTCGCGCCGCGTGGAGAATGTCCAGGCGAAGGTGGCCATGCCGTCAAGGATCTGGGTCGAGGGTGTGCACGACGCCGCCATCGTAGAGAAGGTGTGGGGGCACGATCTGCGCGTCGAGGGCGTCGTTGTGGAGTACCTCGAAGGGTTAGACAACCTGCCGGAGCGACTCGCCGAATTCGAGCCGGGGCCGGGGCGACGGATTGGGGTGCTCGCGGACCACCTCATCGAGGGCTCGAAGGAATCCCGCCTTGTCGCCGATGTCGGACCGCATGTGCTGGTCACTGGCCACCCCTACGTGGATATCTGGGCTGCAGTGAAGCCCGAGCGCCTTGGCCTGCGCGCGTGGCCGGACGTGCCGAAGGGGGAGGACTGGAAAACCGGGATCTGCCGACGGGTAGGGTGGTCGGACCCGCGTGAAGGGTGGAACCGCGTGTACAGCGCCATCGAAACATTCCGGGACCTCGATCACACGCTGATTGGAGCAGTAGAGAGGCTCGTCGACTTCGTGACCACGCCGGAACTGCCCAAAGAAAGCTTTTGAGAGGCTTATCAGCGCCGCGCATGCGTTAACCTGAGCATGTGGGAACAGTAATTTGGCTTATTGGCACTCTTGTTCTCGCCGGCCTCGAATTAGCAGCCGGCGAGTTCACTTTCCTCATGCTCGCCGGAGGCGCGCTGGTCACGGCGGGCGCAAGCCTGTTCGGTATACCTCTGTGGGCAGAAATCGTGATTTTCGGGTTAGCGTCCGGTGCCCTGATTCTGTTTCTCCGTCCCTGGCTGCACCGCCGGTACATTACGCCGGCTGCCCTGGACACATCTCCGAAGGCGCTTGTCGGATCCAAAGCAGAGGTGCTAGAGGACATTGGCCGCTCCGGTGGCCAGGTCCGTCTCGACGGGTCGATCTGGTCGGCCCGCGCCATCGACCCCAGCATGACCATTCCCGCCGGTGAGCATGTCACCGTCGCCGACATCGACGGCCCGACCGCCGTCGTCTGGAAGGAGTGACCGTGGAAACCCTGGTCCTTTTATTCGTCTTACTTGTCTTCATTGTCGTCGTTGTTTTCCGCTCCATCGCCCTGATTCCGCAGGGTGAAGCGGCAGTCATCGAGCGCCTCGGCCGCTACACGCGCACGGTTTCCGGCGGCATCACCTTGCTCATCCCGTTCGTGGACCGCGTGCGCGAACGCGTGGACACCCGCGAGCGCGTCGTGTCCTTCCCGCCGCAGGCCGTAATCACGCAGGACAACCTCACCGTGGCCATTGACACCGTGGTGACGTTCCAGATCAACGACCCGGCACGCGCGATCTACGGCGTGGACAACTACATCGTCGGTGTCGAGCAGATTTCTACCGCCACCCTGCGCGACGTCGTCGGCGGCATGACCCTTGAGGAAACGCTGACGTCCCGCGAGACCATCAACCGCCGTCTGCGCGGCGAGCTCGACGCCGCCACTGCGAAGTGGGGCCTGCGGATTAGCCGAGTTGAGCTCAAGGCGATCGATCCGCCGCCGTCTATTCAGCAGTCCATGGAGATGCAGATGAAGGCGGACCGCGAAAAGCGCGCCATGATTCTCACCGCGGAGGGCCGCCGCGAATCCGACATCAAGACCGCCGAAGGTGAGAAGCAAGCCCGCATTCTTTCCGCCGAGGGCGAGAAGCACGCGTCTATCCTTGGGGCGGAGGCGGAGCGCCAAGCAACCATTTTGCGCGCAGAAGGTGAGCGCGCCGCAAAATTTCTCGAGGCGCAGGGTGAAGCGAGGGCAATCCAGAAGGTCAACGCAGCGATCAAGTCCTCGGGTGTCACGCCGGAGCTCCTGGCCTTCCAGTACATGGAGAAGCTGCCCAAGATCGCGGAGGGCAACGGTTCGACGATGTGGATGATCCCGTCGCAGTTCGGGGACTCCTTGGAGGAATTCGCCAAGGCCTTTGCCAAGAAAGACGACGACGGCGTCTTCCGTTACGAACCCGGCCAGATCGATCCGGAGGCGAAAGAAATCGCTAGCCAGGAAGACACGGACCAGTGGTTTGAAACGGCCTCCGACCCCGAGATCGCCAAAGCAGTCGCAGAAGCACGCGCGGTGGCGAACAAGCCGGTGTCGACTTCGCTTGACGACGCCGCGTCGGCAGCCGGGACAGGAACAACGAAGAGCGAGCAGGCCGCGATCACGAGCCGCGTAGCACCTCAAGAAGGGGAGCCGGCGCAGTGGCAGGCTCCCGTCCAACAGCCTGTGCCTACTGAGCAGCCCCCGCAGCCCTAGACATCAGGTTCACGGCCAGCTGCCATCCAACCTGCTCGGCCTGCCAGCCGGCAGCTTGCAGGCGCTGGCTCATCGCCTGCTTCGAGATCCCGAGCTCAGCCGCCGCCTCATTCTGGTTGAGTCCGGAGCGCACCAGCGACGTGGCTTCGCGCCCCTCGACGGTGCGCTTCGCCAGCACATGACCGAGCAGAGCGAATGTCGATGCGATATCGGCGGCATCGGTGCCCGGTTCGGTCTTCTCCACAACGGTTCGGACACTTCCTGCTTTCGACCCGACGGCATCCGTGGCTGCATAGATCGCGGGGCCTGATTCGGTAATGCCGATACCCACAGCCCAGTTACCGTCGGACAGCAGCGCCATGACGAGCATGCAGGCAGCCTCAGCATCTTGGACGTGGGCCCGGATGTCCTCGACCCCCACGACCTCGAAACGTCCCACGCCCTCGAGTGTGGACAATGCTTCGGCGGAGCGTTTCACGATCTCGGCGCGGCGGTTGTCGCGGCCTCGGTAGCGGGCATGGACAGCAATCATGGGGGACAGTCTAGACCTTTGACCCTCGGTCTACGGTGGAGGCTTGACGAGTGGGCGTGGCGACATCGAGCATCACACCGCTCAGCCCCACCACGGCGAGTACGAGCATGATCGCGATGAAGACCGGGTCTGGGTCCCCCGTGAGTGTTTCCCCGAACAAGGTCACGAGAATCGTCCCGGGTGCCGAGCCCACGAATGTCGCCGCAGCGAACGGCACCACCGGCACCCGAGTTAGTGCCGCCGCATAGTTGAGCACTGAGAAGGGCACGCCTGCGATCATGCGCAGGCTCGTGATCGCCAACCAGCCGCGTTCTTCCAGCCGCGCGTTGATGCGCTGCACCGCAGGATGCGTCAGACGGGGTTCCACCCAGTCGCGCAGCAGGAAGCGGACGAGCAACAGCGAGATCACTGCCGACACAGTGGTCGCGGTCAGCGCCAGCAGAATACCTTCGACAGCTCCAAAGAGAACGCCCGCAGACACCGTCAGCAAGGTGCGGGGAATCGGGAACTGCGTCACCACCACGTACAACAACCAGAAGACCACCGGGAACCACGCCCCGGTTTGGTCGGACCAGGCGCGGAGTTGGGGGAGGGAGGGGACGTCGATAAGCATCCAAGCCGCGATGAATGCCGCGAGTGCAACGACGAGCGCAACCAGCTTCCACCGTGCGCGCAATATGCTCTCCCTTGAACAAGAAAACCGGCCCTGCGAAGGACCGGTGATTGTGCCCGAGGGGGGACTTGAACCCCCACGTCCGTTAATAGGACACTAGCACCTCAAGCTAGCGCGTCTGCCATTCCGCCACCCGGGCTTTGGGTGTTTCAGCCTTTCGGCTGGGCACTCGTAGAACTATAGGACGTGGCGCGTGCGTACAGCAAATCGCCACGTCAAACGCAAATCGACGGTAGAAAGGAAGCATGACTGTTTCCTACGATTCCGACCGTTTCCCCGGCCCCGACCCGTACGCTCCGCTCGTCAGCGTTCCTTCGTTCCCCCTAAGCTCCACCGACATCATCGACGGCGAGAAGCTACCTGACACACAGACCGGCGACGACGGTGTCTCCCCGCAGCTGTCGTGGTCCGACCTTCCGGAAGGCACCAAGTCCATCGCTGTCACGTGCTTCGATCCGGATGCTCCAACGGCGTCGGGTTTCTGGCACTGGGCCGCGTTCAACATTCCGGCCGACGTGAACGAACTCCCCACGGACGCCGGCTCAACGGAGGGGCTCGGCGTGGGTGCTGTCGTGCTCACCGGCGACTCCGGTGCGCAGGGCTACTACGGCTCCAACCCGCCGGAAGGCCACGGCCCGCACCGCTACCTCTTCGCGGTCCACGCCGTCGACACCGAGCTTCCGGCCGATGAGGTGGCCAACCCGACGCAGCTCGGCTTCAACCTGAACTTCCACTCGCTCGGCCGCGCCATCATCTGGGGCTGGGACGAGAATTAGTCCTTCCAGTCCAGTCCGCTGCCCACGGCGTCACCGATCGAGTTCAAGCCGTGGGCTTCGACCTGCTTGGCTAGGCCGCGGTGAATTCTGCGGATCCAGCCCAGACCGCCATAGATGAACGGGGTGTAGCCCTGCAGTAGGCTGGCACCGGCGGCGATGCGCTCCCACGCCTGCTCGGGTGTCGAAATTCCGCCGACACTGACCAGCACCAGCTCGTCACCGACGCGGGCGCGGAGACGCTTCAGGACCTCGAGGGAGCGGTCGTTCAGCGGCGCACCCGAGATGCCGCCTGCACCCATTGCAGCAACCTCGTCGGTGTCGGTGAGTAGGCCATCACGGCTGATCGTGGTGTTCGTGGCAACGATTCCGGCCAGGCTGAGCTCGAGAGCGAGATCGGCGACAGCGTCGACATCCTCGTCACTCAAATCCGGCGCGATCTTCACCAGGACAGGGGTGTCGGTCGCGTCCTTGACAGCAGCGAGGATCGGGCGGAGCTCCTCGATCGCCTGCAGGTCGCGCAAACCCGGAGTGTTGGGGGAGGAGACGTTGACCACCACGTAGTCGCCCAGCGCACCAAGCAGGCTCGCGCCGGTGCGGTAGTCGCGGACGGCGTCCTCGGCAGTCTTGTTCTTGCCGATATTGATGCCCACCACATCGCCCGACTTCTTCCGTTCCAGATTCGTCGCGACCTTGAGAGCCCCGTCGTTGTTGAAGCCCATGCGGTTCAAAATCGCTTTGTCTTCCGGCAGGCGGAACAGTCGGGGAGCGGGATTGCCCGGCTGTGGGCGGGGAGTGACAGTGCCGAGCTCCGCGTAGCCGAAGCCCACAGCACCCCACGCATCGACCGCAGTGGCGTTCTTGTCGAAGCCCGCGGCCAGTCCCAGCGGCGCCGGGAACTTCACCCCGAACAGCTCCTGCTCAAGGCGTGTGTCGTGGACCCGCACCACCTTCTCCATCACACGGTTTGCCGGGGTCACGGTATTCAGGGCGCTCAGTGCACCGCTGATAATCCCGTGGATCCGCTCCGGCGGGATAAGAAACATGACCTTGAGTAGTTTGTCGTACGCGCCCATGAGAAAACCCTTCAGTCTCTGTTGCCAGTTTCCGTGTTCGGTGTCAGTTGTTGGAGTCCGGCGGGATGATCTGCAGGCCGTCGCCGGAGGAGGAGGCGATGAGGATGGTGCCGTCGTCAAGCGAGATCATGTGCTGCGCGTCCGCGACTGTGCCCACCTTCCGCTGCTCGCGCGGCACGCCCTTCGAAATATCGAAGCCCGTGGCCGTGTTCGCCTCCGTCGACGTGATCCAGGCGAGCTTGTTCGCCGGATCCCACGCCACGGCCCACGGGTGGGGGTCCGTCGGGACGGTCTGGTGCAGGCGGACGACCTCGTCCGTGGTGTAAACCAGCAGCTGGCTACCCGTCGCGTCGGAGGCGAGGACGAGTCCGTCGTCGCCGAATTTTGCCTGGCCGACTCCGAGGCCCACACGCAGCGTGCCACCCTGGCGGGCCTTGTCCAGCTGAATATCCTGGATCGTCGTGTCGAAGCGGTTCAGACGCACGACCCTGTCCTGGCCCGCGAGCACGAAATCCGACGGCCGCGCCACTGTGATGCGCCCGGTCTGGTTTCCGTCGGTGTCGAAAACCCAGACCTTGGCCTCTTCGGCGGACCCGGCGATCACGCGGCCGTCGGGAAGCGGCGCGGCGACGGTGACCGGCTCGTCAGGGGTGAACGCCCGCTCGTCTGCGCCTGTGAAGACGCGTACCTCTCCGTCGCACACCGTGACGAACGCTCCCGCATTGGCCGTAACGTCCCCGCACGAATCCGCGAGCTCGCGCGTCGTACCTGCGCCGTCCTTAACCTCGTCGAGCGTGCCCGTGCGCAGCACCCCGTCGGCGCGTACTCCGATCATCCCGTCGGTGAATTCGAGGTCCTCCACTGCCGGGTAGTCGACCTTCTCGCCTTCGATGTCGCCCGCGGGCGGGGACTGCGCCGGCTCAGCATTGCCCATGTCCGGCGCCTCCTGCGGCACCCCGGGTGGCTGCGAACACGCAGCCAACAACAGGGCGGAACCAGCCAGCACAGCCGCCGGCCCCGCGGACTTCTTCGTCAACACACGGCGCAATTTCACGCGTCCAAGCTTATCAACCGCACTCTTTTCGGCCGCGTCGCGCTTCTCTACCCGCCGTCTCCGGCGGTAGGGTGTCGTCCGTGATCGCAGCAACCCCAGATTCGATGTCCTGGATCCAGGTCGTCGTCCTCTCCATTGTCCAAGGACTCACCGAATTCCTCCCGGTGTCTTCCTCCGGCCACTTACGGATCGTCTCCCAGCTGTTCTGGGGACACGACGCCGGCGCCAGCTTCACCGCCGTGATCCAGCTGGGCACCGAACTTGCGGTACTCGTGTTCTTCGCCAAGGAGATCTGGCAGATCCTGTCCGGCTGGTTCGCGGGCTTGTTCAACCCGTCGAAACGCGGCTTCGACTACCGCATGGGCTGGATGGTCATCGTCGGCACGATTCCTGTCGGCCTCGCCGGCGTACTGCTCAAGGACCTCATCCGCGAGAACTTCCGCAACCTTTGGATCACTGCCGCCGTGCTGATCCTGTTCTCCTTCGTGTTCATTTTCGCCGAACGCGTTGGCAGCAAAACCCGCAGCTACGAAGAACTGACCCTGAAAGACGCCATCATCATGGGCCTGTGGCAGTGTCTCGCCCTCATTCCCGGCGTCTCGCGTTCCGGCGGCACAATCTCCGGCGGCTTGCTGCGCGGCCTCGACCGTGAGGTGGCCACGCGATTCAGCTTTTTCCTCGCCATCCCGGCCGTGCTCGCTTCAGGGCTTTTCTCGCTTCCCGACGCCTTCGCCCCCCAAGCCGGCCAATCCGCCACCGGCGGACAGCTGCTTGTCGGCTCCGTCATCGCCTTCGTCCTCGGCTACGTCTCCATCGCGTGGCTGCTGAAATTCGTGTCCAACCATTCCTTCGCCTGGTTCGCCGCGTACCGCATTCCGCTCGGCCTCATTGTGATGGTGCTCCTCGGCACTGGCGTTATGAACGCTTAAAGCCTTTTTCGCTTTTCGACGTTTCCGCCTCCCTGGACCACGGAGACGATGTGGCTAACGCTCGGGGCGGGTAGAGCAGAGGGCGTTGTACTGTGGGCTGCATGCATTCTTGGCCTACTCCCGCCGTCCCCCCGGTCTCTGGCACTCCGGTGCCGCTCGCTCTATATGACACGGCGGATGGGGGTGTGAGGGTCGTCGACACGCGTGGAAACGCGGACGGCGAAGTCGGCATGTACGTCTGCGGCATCACCCCCTACGACTCGACGCACCTGGGGCACGCGGCGACGTACCTGACGTTCGACCTGGTGTACCGGCAGCTGCTCACAAACGGGCACAAGGTCCACTACGTGCAGAACATCACGGATGTGGACGACCCGTTGTTCGAGCGCGCGGAACGCGACGGCGTCGATTGGCGTGAGCTGGGCACGAGCCAGATCGACCTGTTCCGCAGCGACATGGAGATCCTTTCTGTCATCCCGCCGCGCGATTACATCGGCGCGATGGAGGCAGTCGACGAAGTCGTTGAGATGGTGCAGACGCTGTTGGACAAGGGCATCGCATATTCGCTTGACGACGCCTCCGCCACCTCCCCCGACATCTACGCCCCCATCACCGCGACCGAGCAGTTCGGGTACGAATCTAACCTCGACCGGGCGACGATGGAAGAGTTCTTCGCCGAACGCGGCGGCGATCCGGAGCGCCCGGGGAAGCGCGACCCGCTCGATGCGCTGCTCTGGCGCGGACACCGTGACGGTGAACCGGCGTGGGACGCACCGTTCGGTTCCGGGCGCCCGGGGTGGCACATCGAGTGCTCGGCGATTGCGACGAACCGGCTCGGAACCACGTTCGCCATCCAAGGCGGCGGGAGCGATCTCGCCTTCCCGCACCACGAATTCTCCGCAGCGCACGCAGAGGCGACCTACGGGGTCGACCGCATGGCAGGCCACTACGTGCACACCGGCATGATCGCTCTCGACGGGGTGAAGATGTCGAAGTCCCTGGGCAACCTCGTCTTCGTGCACAAGCTCACTGAGCAGGGCCACGATCCGTCGGCGATCCGTCTCGCCGTCTTCTCAGGCCACTACCGCGACGACCGCGATTTCTCCTTCGACGCACTGGACGATGCTGAAAAGCGTCTTGCCCGGTGGCGGGAGCTCCTCGCGCAGGACGTAAGTGAGGAGGAGGCGGTGGGGGTCGTCGATAAGCTGCGTGCTGCTCTTGCCGACGATCTGGACACAGCCCGCGCCCTGAACATCGTCGACGAAGCGCGCGGCGACCACGACGGGATTCTCGCTAGCGCAATTGACGGCCTACTTGGCGTGCAGCTCCGCTGAACTTGCGGAATGATGGCGGACATGACCATTCGCGATCAGTTCCAGCCCGATGTCGACGAATTCATCGATGACCTGACCACCTTCGCCACCGGCTCGTACCTTCAGGACAACGACAAGGAGCTGTGGGAGGAACCTTTCGACCCAGCTGTCCTACCCGACCTGAAGAAGCTGATCGAGGGATATCTCGACGCACTGGAGCTCATCGGCGATGACCCGGAGGGCGACACGCTCGTGTCCGTGGTGGAGCCGTTCTTCAAAACCCTCAACGATTTCAACGCCAAGCACGCCGATGCGGTGCTGGAGCCAGAGGAGAAAGCTGACTTGCAGGACCTGTCGTACCGCGCTGCTGCTGCCACCGGCGCAGACGACGAGGCGCTGAACTCTCTTCCCGAACTTGACTAGTAACGTGACCGGCGGGTCCGCTGGAGACGGGATTCGGGACTCAGCCAACGACGCCACTGAGGATCAGACTGAAGGCTCGATCTGGGGCGAGGCAGGACCGGGGCCGCGGGCGGTTTTCTGGGACATGGACGGCACGATGGTGGACACGGAGCCCCTGTGGGGCGTGGCCACCTATGAGTTGTCTGAGCGTCTTGGACGTCGGCTCAGCGCCGAAAAGCGCGAGGAGACGGTGGGAGGGAGCTTCTCCAACACTTTGCGCGTATGCGCGGAATGGGCTGGATTGTCAGTGGCGCAACTCGATTACAACCACCACCGCTCGTGGATGTTCGGGCGCATGGCGGAGTTGTTCTCTGGAAATTTGGAGACGAACCCGGGTGTGCGCGAAGTGCTGGCGTCACTCAAGCAAGCTGGCGTGCCGATGCTTGTGACTACCAACACCGAACGTATTCTTGCCGACCGCTGCATTGACGTTGTCGGACGGTCGTTCTTCACGGGGTCTGTCACCGGCGACGAGGTCGAGCACCCGAAACCTGCGCCCGACATGTACCTCGCGGCAGCTGAGATGGTGAGGCAGAACCCGGCAGAGTGCCTCGTCTTCGAGGATTCGTGGACCGGCATGAGCGCAGCCGCGGCAGCAGGATGTGCCGTGCTCGGCCTCGCGGACACAGTTCCCGACGGCGTGTTGTCTTTCGACCCAGCCCAATTAGTCGGTGCGGATGCCGCAGATGTCGCCGCGTGGTTCGCGCAAGCGCGTCAAACGCGAGATCGAACTTGAAAAGCACGCCCAGCCGACATGCGAGCGGAGTACGGGTGCGGGCCCAGCCAACGTGACCCCAAGTTTGTAGCAGGCGCAGCAAACACAGGCGACGCATAGGTTAGAGTGATCTGCGTGAAGAATTTCGACGATCTTTTTGCGGAACTGTCCACCAAAGCCGCGCAGCGGCCGCAGGGCTCAGGCACGGTGGAGGCGCTGGACAAAGGCGCGCATTTCATTGGCAAGAAGATCATCGAGGAAGCCGGTGAGGTGTGGATCGCCGCGGAGTACCAGTCCGACGAGGAGCTCGCCGAAGAAATGAGCCAACTCATGTACTGGACGCAGGTCATGATGGTGCACCGCGGCCTGACCCCCGACGACATTTACAAGTACCTCTAGAGGAGTCCTAAGCCCCACCATGATCAAGATCGCTCTGCCCAATAAGGGCTCTCTGTCGGAAGCGGCCACTGGGATTCTCAAGGAGGCCGGCTACAAAGGTCGCGGTGTGAGCAAAGCGCTCAACATTGTCGACGAGGCTAATAACGTCGAGTTCTTCTTCCTGCGGCCCAAGGACATCGCAATTTACGTCGCCGCGGGTCACTTGGACTTGGGTATCACGGGCCGCGACTTAGCACTCGACTCCCGCGCGGACGTCGAGGAGGTGCTCGACCTCGGCTTCGGTGGATCGACTTTCCGTTTCGCGGCGCCCGCAGGGGAGAACTGGACAATCGAGGACCTCGAAGGCAAGCGCTTAGCGACGAGCTACCCCCACCTCGCCGCCGATTTTCTCGCCGCACGCGGGATCAGCACCGAGGTGATCCGCCTCGACGGTGCAGTGGAAATCTCGATCAAGCTCGGTGTCGCAGATGCCATTGCCGATGTCGTCTCCACTGGGGCGACTCTCCGCCAACAAGGTCTGGAGCCGTTCGGGGAGGCGATTGTGGAGAGTGAGGCGGTCGTCGTTAAGCGGAAAGACCGTGAGCTGACCACTGACGACGAGGTGCTGCTCTCACGCATCCGCGGAATCCTGACAGCCCACAACTTCGTCATGCTCGACTACAACGTCTCGCGCGACAACCTCGACGAAACCGTGTCCATCACCCCCGGTTTGACGGGTCCGACGGTGTCCCCGCTGCAGCGTGACAACTGGGTGGCGGTGCGCGCGATGGTGCCGCGCAAGGAGGCCAACCAGCTTATGGACCGCCTCGCCGCCGCCGGTGCCGAAGCGATCCTGGCCACGGAGCTGCAGATCGCCCGAATCTAATTCTTCTCTACACTGAGCCCTATGGGTTACAGAACAGAAGAAGACCTGCTCGGAACCGTCGACGTTCCCGACGACAAGTACTACGGCGTGCACACCATGCGCGCCATCGACAACTTCCAGATTTCTTCCGCGAAAATCCAGGACTACCCGGACTTCGTCCGAGGAATGGTCATGGTGAAAAAGGCCGCGGCCATGGCGAACCGACGCCTGCACACGCTGCCGAAGGAAAAGGCCGACGCGATCATTGTAGCCTGCGACCAGATTCTTTTCGACGGCCGCTGCATGGACCAGTTCCCCACAGACGCCTACCAGGGCGGTGCCGGAACATCCGTGAACATGAATACCAACGAGGTTGTCGCCAACCTCGCGCTGGAGCACCTCGGTCTTGAGAAGGGCCGCTACGACGTCATCAACCCGAACGATGACGTGAACATGTCGCAGTCCACCAACGACGCATACCCGACTGGGTTCCGTCTCGGCCTGTACCACTCGATGCTGGGTCTCATCGCCGAGCTCGACGAGCTGCAGCGCGCGTTCCGGTCCAAGGGCGATGAGTTCGCCGACATCCTGAAGATGGGCCGCACCCAGCTGCAGGACGCTGTCCCGATGACGCTCGGCCAGGAGTTCACCGCCTTCGGTGCGAACCTGGCAGAAGAGCAGGACAAGCTGCAGCAAGCAGCCGAGCAGCTGCTAGAGGTCAACCTGGGCGCCACCGCCATCGGCACCGGCGTGAACACCCCGGGCGGGTACCGCGACCAGGTGATCGCGGCGCTGCGCGAAGTCACGGGCCTGCCGATTTCCACCTCTCCGGACCTGATCGAGGCCACCTCCGACACCGGCAGCTACGTCATGGCCCACTCGGCGCTCAAGCGCGTGGCCATGAAGCTATCCAAAACCTGTAACGACCTGCGTCTGCTGTCCTCCGGTCCGCGTGCCGGCCTCAACGAGATCAACCTGCCAGAGCGCCAGGCAGGCTCGTCGATCATGCCAGCCAAGGTCAACCCGGTCATCCCCGAAGTGGTCAACCAGGTCTGCTTCAAGGTATTCGGTAACGACGTCACCGTGTCCATGGCCGCTGAAGCGGGCCAGCTCCAGCTCAACGTCATGGAGCCGGTCATCGCACGCAGCTTGTTCGGCTCGATTGAGCTGCTCCGCAACGCCGCAAAGACGCTGCGCGAGAAGTGCGTCGTGGGCATCACCGCCAACAAGGAGGTCTGCCAGGCGTACGTGGAGAACTCCATCGGCATCATCACCTACCTCAACCCGTTCATCGGCCACCACAACGGCGACATGATCGGCAAGGAGGCCGCAGCCACAGGTCGCGGAGTGCGCGAGCTGGTCTTGGAAAAAGAGCTTCTCGACGAAGCCACCCTCGACCAGATCCTTTCCAAAGAGAACCTGATGCACCCAGAGTTCCGCGGCAAACTCTATCTCGATTAAAGCGCTTGACTAGAGCGCTTGATTTCAGCGCTCGTTCAAACGATCAGCCAGGCCATGAGATAGCCCGAGACTGTTAATCAGGACACAACAACACATCAATCCGCCCCGCCGTCTTGGTGGGGCGGATCATTGCGTTTCATACTGGGAAACAGGTGAGGCCGCCGGCTCAAGGCGGCCGGGACAATGCGTGAAAGGTTCCCGCAATGCTGCTTCTTGTACAGCTCATCATTCTCTTCGGCGCGATTGTTCTCGGTGCGCGCTACGGCTCGATCGCCATCGGCTTCGCTGGCGGTCTCGGAGTGCTCCTGCTCGGCATGACTGGCATGACGGTGACGGCCGACGATATTCCGTTTGACGTCATCGGCATCATCATGTGCGTCATCGCCGCGATCTCCGCGATGCAGCTCGCCGGCGGCATGGACTACCTCGTCTACCTGGCGGAGAAGTTCCTCCGCCGCGACCCGAAACGGATCACTCTCTACGCGCCGATCGTGACCTGGTTGATGACGGTTCTCGCCGGCACCGGCCACACGGCATTTTCCACGTTGCCGGTCATCGTCGAAGTGGCCAAGGAAGGGAAGGTCCGGCCCTCCCGCCCGCTGTCGGTGGCAGTCATCGCATCGCAGATGGCTATCGTGGCTTCTCCGATCTCCGCGGCTGTGGTGTTCATGGCGAGCATCCTGGAGCCGCAAGGTGTCGGCTACCTCCAGCTGCTTGGCGTCATGATTCCGGCGACGTTCCTTGCCATCTTCCCGACAGCCTGGATCGCCAACCGCATGGGAAAGGACCTCACCGACGATCTGATCTACCAGCAGAGGGTGGCGGACGGTTTGGTGAAGGCACCGGCATCGGAAAGCGGATATGCGCCGACGCGGGCGGCGAAGACGTCGGTAGTTATTTTCCTGATTGCGATTCTCGTGGTCATGCTGTACGCGACGCTGATCTCCGACCAGGTCGGGCTGATTGCGGATCCGACGATTCCACGCAACGAGGCGATCATGGCCATCATGCTCGCCGCAGCTGCCATTATCGTGATTGTGACCAAGATCTCCGCCGCCGAGATCCTGGGCACCCAGGTGTTCCGTTCCGGAATGTCGGCGACGGTGTGCGTGCTCGGTGTCGCGTGGCTGGGCACGACGTTCATCAACCACTACATCGAAGACATCCAGAACATCTCGGGCAACGTCCTGCAGTCGCAGCCGTGGCTCCTCGCCGTCGTGCTGTTCTTCGCGGCTTCGCTGCTTTACTCGCAGGCCGCGACGGCGAAAGCGCTCATGCCCGCAGCTCTCGCCATCGGTGTGAGCCCGCTGACAGCTGTCGCAGCGTTCCCGGCAGTGTCTGCGCTGTTCGTGCTGCCGACGTACCCGACGCTGCTCGCCGCGGTGGAGATGGATGACACCGGTTCCACGCGCATCGGCAAGTACGTTTTCGACCACCCGTTCATCGTCCCCGGGGCGATCTGCATCGCCCTTTCAGTTCTCCTCGGCTATGCCTTTGGCGCGGTCCTGATCTAGGGGGTCGTACGTGCGCCTCGCCTAGGCTGGAGTGCATGACGCACCCGAAGACTGACGTAGAAATCGCGCAGGCGCACACCCTCGAACCCATCGCGGACATCGCGGCCAAGGCCGGGGTCCCGGATGACGCCCTCGTTCCGTACGGCCGCTCAATGGCCAAAGTGGATGTGACAGCCCTTGACGCTGAGCCGAATGGCAAGCTCGTGCTCGTGACCGGTGTCTCGCCGACACCGGCAGGCGAGGGCAAGTCCACCATGCTCATCGGGCTCACCGACGCGCTTGCGCAGCTTGGCCACAACGCCGCCGTCGCTCTGCGCGAACCGTCGCTGGGTCCGGTCATGGGCATTAAGGGCGGCGCCGCCGGCGGCGGTTACGCCCAGGTCGTCCCTATGGAGAACATCAACCTCCACTTCACCGGCGACTTCCACGCGATCACCAGCGCGAACAACACGCTCGCCGCCATGATCGACAACCACATCCAGCACGGCAACGAGTTGCGTATCGACGCCCGCCGCGTCACCTGGCAGCGCTGCCTCGACGTGAACGACCGTTCCCTGCGCAACGTGGTCACGGGCCTGGGCGGACCGGGCAGCGGCAACCCTGCCGAAACCGGCTTCACCATCACAGCCGCCAGCGAGATCATGGCGATTCTGGGTCTGGCCACCGACCTCGGCGACCTGAAGGAGCGCCTCGCACGGATCACCATCGGGCTCACTTACGACAAGGAGCCGGTGACCGCCGGCGACCTCCACGCTGAGGGCGCGTTGGCGGCACTGCTCAAGGACGCCATCAACCCGAACCTCGTGCAGACACTCGGCGGCACCCCCGCGTTCATCCACGGCGGCCCCTTCGCGAATATCGCGCACGGGTGCAACACGCTCGTCGCAACGCAAACCGCGCGTCGGTGCGCGGACATTGTGCTTACTGAGGCTGGCTTCGGCTCGGACCTGGGTGCCGAGAAATTCTTCGACATCAAGGCACGCTACGGCGACCTCGACGTGGCGGGCGCCGTGATCGTGGCGACGATCCGCTCGCTGAAATACAACGGCGGCGTGCCCAAGCGGGAGCTTACCGACGAAAACCTCGATGCCCTCCGCTCCGGCGTAGCCAACCTCGAGCGTCACATGGAGAACGTGCGCAAATTCGGTGTCGAGCCTGTCGTCGCGCTCAACCTCTTCACCTCCGACACCGACGCCGAGCGCGAATTCATGCGCGCCTGGGCCGACGACTTCGGTGTCGCACTGGAGGAAGCTGAGGTGTGGGCCAAGGGCGGCGATGGTGCGACCGCTTTGGCTGAAAAGCTGCTGACCACACTGTCGAGCGGAACCTCGGCGCCGCTGTACGACCCAGCTGCCGGCACAGAGGCATCCATCGAGACCATCGCCCGGGAGATTTACCGCGCCGACAACGTCCAGTACTCCGCCGCCGCCCGCCGTGACCTCCAGCTGCTCAAGGACAACGGCTGGGACACGCTCCCGGTGTGCATCTCGAAGACGCAGTACTCGTTCTCCGACGACCCAGCCGCGCTTGGCGCGCCCGATGGGCACACCCTGCACGTTCAGCGTCTGCTTCCGCGCACCGGCGCCGGTTTCGTTGTCGTGCTCACCGGCGACGTGATGACCATGCCGGGGCTGCCGAAGGTGCCCGCCGCCAACAACATCGACGTCGACGCCGACGGCGTCATCAGCGGCCTGTTCTAACTTCTAAGCCGAGTTCTTCCTTACGGCTTTTCCCAAGCCGCTTTTCCACACGCGGCTTTATCCAAGCCCGTTCTCTCTGAGCCGCAGGTTCTAGGAGCTAGTCGGTGGGGTGCTCGCCGGCGGGCGCGTCGCCGACTCGGAGCGCTTCGGTGCCCCGAGTTTGACTATCTGCGCTGGCCGGCTCGGCTGCAGCGGCGTCGGCGGCAGCGTCAGCGGTGGAGCCGGGCCAACCGGGGTAGGGCGGCGGAGTGCCTCCGAACGCAGGGCAGAGGCTCTGGAACGAGCACCAGTTGCACAGCTTGGAGGTCGAGGGGCGGAAGCTGCCGGAGCGACCGTCGGCCTCGATCTTGGCCCACAGGTCGCCCAGATCGCGCTCGAAGTATTCGAGTTCCTCGCCGGAGGGGGTGAGGAACATCGAGTCCATCACCTTGAGGTACATGAGACGGAGCTGGTGGGGGATTGTCCCGAAGAGGCGCCAGTACACAAGTGCGTAGAAGCGCATCTGGAACTGGGCTTCGGCGGAGTAACGGGGCAGCGGCTTCTTACCGGTCTTGTAATCGACGACGCGGATTTCACCGGTCGGAGCGATGTCGACGCGGTCGATGAATCCCCGCACGGGCACCCCGTTGGGGAGGACGGCATCGACGTACATCTCCTGCTCGTGGGAGTCGAAGCCGTGGGGGTTTTCCATTAGGAAGTAGCCGCGGAGGAGATCGCGGGCGTCGACAAACAATTGGTACTCGTCTTCGATGGGTTCGGTGGCGGCCGGGTCTTCGCTGATAAGCGATTCCCATGCTGGCTTGATCTGTTTCACGGCGGCGGGGAAGGTGCGCTGCTCGCGCGGCCACCCGTGCATCGCTTCGAGCACGGCGTGGACGAGGGTTCCTTTGACCTGCGCCTCCGTCTTGGGTTCGGGGATGCGGTCGATCGCGCGCAGGCGGTACTTCAGCGGGCACTGCTGGTAGTCGTTGGCGCGGGACGGTGACAGGGCGAGCGGTCGTGGAGTCATATCGCGCTACATCATAGAGTAGGGCTCATGCAGATCAGCGATTTCGCAGATTTCCTGGCGGCGAGCCCGAGCGCGTTCCACGCCGCGGCGAATGTGCGCGACGAGCTCGTGGCCGCAGGGTTCACCGAAGACACGGGAGCGGAGCCCGGCGGGCATGTTCTCGTGCAGGGCGGCGCGGTTGTGGCGTGGTGGATCCCGGAGAACCCCCGCCCGGCGATGCGCATCATCGGCTCGCACACGGACTCGCCGGGGCTCATGCTCAAGCCCGACCCCGACGTCGTGCGCGAAGGATTCCGCCAGCTCGCGGTCGAGGTGTACGGCGGGCCGATCCTGAGCTCGTGGTTCGACCGCGAGTTACGGTTCGCAGGACGTGTCGCGCTTATCGACGGCACCACCCACACCGTTTCCACCCCTCCCATCGCCCGCGTCCCGAACCTGGCCATCCACCTGTACCGCAGCGACGCCCCAGAACTCGACCGGCAGGTGCACATGCAGCCGGTGATGGGAGTGGACCAGCCTGTGCTGGACATTGTGGCGGAGCAGCTCCGCGCCGCCGGGGTGCGCGGACCGGACGGCGGTGCCGTGAAACCCGAGGACATTGTGTCCCACGAGCTCATCTCGGCAGATGCTCAAGCGCCGGAGGTGCTCGGCGACACGCTCGCGGCAGGACGGATGGACAACCTGTCGAGCGTCCACGCCTCGTTGAAAGCGATGATCGCCGCGACGGGCGCGACGGAGGGAGGCGCAGCCGCCCACGCCGCCGAGCCCCGAGACGTTCTGGTGCTCGCGGCGTTCAACCATGAGGAGGTGGGGTCGGCGTCGACAAGCGGTGCTGGCGGTCCGCTGCTGGAGCGCGTGTTGGAGAAGATCTCGGCGTCGCTCGGCGACCCGCTCGAGGTGTACGCGAATTCGCTGTTTGTCTCAGCTGACGCCGCTCACGCGGTGCACCCAAATTACCCGGGTAAGCACGACCCGACGCACCGCCCGCTGATGAATCGCGGGCCGGTGCTGAAGATCAACGCGAACCAGCGCTACGCCTCTGACGCGGTCACGGAGGCTGCCTGGGTCCGCGCGTGCCGCGCCGCGGAGGTGCCGGTACAGACTTTCGTCGGCCACAACGCCGTGCCGTGCGGGTCGACGATCGGACCGATCTCTGCGACGCGTCTGGGAATTCCTACCGTCGATGTCGGGGTGCCGCTGTTGTCGATGCACTCGGCGCGTGAGCTTGCAGGGATCCAGGACCAACTATGGTTCACCGACGCTCTTACGGCATACTTTTCTGGCGCGTAGACGCGTCGCTTCCACTCGAGCTCACGAAGGAGACCGATGTATTCCGGACCGTTCCAACCCGGCGATAAAGTCCAGCTGACGGACGCGAAGCGCCGTCACTTCACCATCGAGCTCACACCGGGCGGCCAGTTCCACTCGCACAAGGGCATCGTGTACCACGACGACATCATCGGTGCCGATGAGGGCACTGTGGCCAAGTCCACGCTGGGGTCCGATTTTCTCTGCTTCCGGCACCTGCTCGTCGACCATGTTCTGTCGATGCCCCGCGGCGCCGCCGTGATCTACCCGAAAGACGCGGGCCAGATCCTCGTGGAGGGCGACATCTTCATGGGGGCCCGCGTTCTCGAGGCAGGCGCCGGATCGGGCGCACTGACGATGTCACTACTGCGTGCCGTCGGCCCGGAGGGGCACGTGTTCTCCTACGAGATCCGCGACGACCACCTCGCATACGCCCGCGATAACGTCGCGGACTACTTCGGCGGGGAACCGGAGTGGTGGACACCGAAACTCGGCGATTTCGGCGAAATCACCGTCGACGAGCTCGGCGGCCCGGTCGATCGCGTGATCTTGGACATGGTGGAGCCGTGGAACTTCATCGACACTGTCAAAGACATCCTGATTCCGGGCGGCGTGTTCATGACGTATGTGGCCACCGTCCCGCAGCTCATGAACATCGTGGAGACGATCCGCGAAGCGAAGTGCTTCACCGAACCCCGCTCGTGGGAGACACTGCTGCGCGAGTGGAAGGTCGAGGGGTTGGCGACCCGCCCCGAGCACCGAATGAACGCCCACACCGCATTCCTTGTCTGGACGCGCCGGCTTGCCGACGGCGTCACGCCTCCCCGTCCCCAACGCCGCGCCCGCCGTTAGGCTTTACAACCATGACCCGTCCACACGATCCCGAAACCCCGGCAGACCCCAGTTCGTGCGCTACCCCGGTCACCAGCCCGAGCGCCACTCCGGGCTCCAGCGCTTCTCGCCGCGCTGAGCACGTCGAGTGCGCCGGGGGCGCTGAGCACGCTGAGCTGAAGGCCCAGAACCGCGCCCTGTCCGCGCGGAACAAACGGCTCGCGGAGCTGCTGAAGTCCTCACGCGACAAGCTGCAGGACTTGAACGCTCAGGTGGAGGCGCTCGGCGATCCGGCGTCGACGTACGGGATCTACCTCGGGCCCGCGCGACGCGGGCAGGAGGCGGAAGTCTTCACCTCGGGGCGCCGGATGCGGCTGCATGTATCGCCGGCGGTGGAGCCGGGCACGCTCGCACCGGGGGGCGTGGTGCGGCTCGGAGAAGGTACCGTTGTCGTAGAGGCCTGCGGTTACGCGAAGACCGGCCAGTTGGCCACTCTGTCGGAACGCATCGGCCACGACCGGGCGATTGTGGCAGACATGCAGGGCGCAGAGCAGGTGGTGCACTTGACCAAGGTTCTGCAGGAGAAGGCCCGCGCTGGCGACACAGTCCTCATCGATTCCAAAGCAGGCTACGCCTTCGAGCGCATCCCGAAAACAGAGGTCAACCAACTGTCGCTGGAGGAAGTCCCCGACGTCACGTACGACGACATCGGGGGTCTGCGTTCACAGATCGAGACGATCCGCGATTCTGTCGAGCTGCCGTTCACGCACCGGGAGCTGTACCGGACCTACGACCTTAAGCCGCCGAAAGGCGTGCTCCTGTACGGTCCACCGGGGTGCGGCAAGACGCTGATTGCCAAGGCTGTGGCGAATTCACTGTCGACGCGGATCGGCGTCGGCGCGAAGGCGCACTTCCTCAACGTCAAAGGCCCGGAACTGCTGAACAAGTACGTGGGGGAGACGGAGCGGCGCATCCGCCTCATCTTCGAGCGCGCACGCGCGCTCGCCGGTGAGGAACGTCCGGTAATCATTTTCTTCGACGAAATGGAATCGATTTTCCGGACCCGCGGATCGGGGGTTTCCTCGGACATGGAGACCACGGTCGTGCCGCAGTTGCTCACCGAGATCGACGGAGTCGAGGACATCGCCAATGTCATCGTGATCGGTGCCACCAACCGTGAAGAGCTCATCGACCCGGCGATTCTCCGGCCCGGGCGCCTGGACATCAAGATCCGCATCGACCGCCCTGACCGTAGCGAGGCACGCGAGATCTTCGCGCGTTACCTCACCGACAGCGTCCCCCGCGAGGGGAGCACGGGGGAGCTTATCGACGCAGCCCTCGATAAGCTTTTCGCCCCCCGCCCCTTCGTGAAACTCACGCTGGTGGACGGCTCAGAGGAGACCTTGCACTATGCGGACTTCGTGTCGGGGGCGATGATCGCGAATATCGTCGACCGGGCGAAAAAGCTGGCCATCAAGGACGAGATCGACGGTCGCGGACACGGGGTGAGTGCCGAGCACCTGCGCGTGGCTGTGAGGATGGAACAGGACGAGAGCGAGGACATGCCCAACGTGTCCAACCCCGATGAATGGGCGCGGATCACGGGGCGCAGCGGCAAGCGCGTCGTCGCCGCCGAGGTGCTGTAGCTGCCGCTTTTGTGGCTGCATCGAAGCGGCCGCGGAGCTTGGGCGAATTTCTACGGATGAGCCGGGTGGGACATGGCCTCCAATTCGCGGCAGACCCGCTCGAAGTCGGGCTCCGAGAGGTGCGCGAAACTGAGAATAAGGCCGTCGTCGCGCCCAGACCACAGAGCATCGAGGCGGCCGGCTTCGATTCCGCGTTGCCGAAGGTCTCGGGCAAAGTCATCGCGCGCGGGGGAGTCTGGAAACGTGACCGCGAGGTCAACACCGTTGGACTCCGCCATCTCCGTCACTGAGGCACCATGTGCCGCGAGCTGCGGGATGATGCGCGCAGCAATGACGTCTCGACGCCGGGCGAGCTGGTTGTGCACCGATTTGGTGTTCCGGCGGACATGCCCGTTGCGGAGCAGGTGCGCGATGGCGAGCTGGGTGACCGCCGAAACGGGCATGCCCAGCATGGCGCGGGTGCGGCGGAGATCGTGCGCCAGCGGAGACGTCGTGGCCACGTACCCGGCGGCAACCGATCTGTTCAGCAGAGTCGAGAAAGTGCCGAGGGTGACAACGTGCGCCGTCGTCTCGAGTGCGGCGAGAGGAGGCAGCGGTGCCGTGCGGTAGCGGAGCTCGGCGTTGAAGTCGTCCTCGATGACCACGGTTCCGGTCGTCGCGGCCCAATCCAGCAGTTCGCGGCGGCGCGCAGCCGGCATCGATGCGCCCAGCGGGTACTGGAACGAGGGAGTGACGATCACAGCGTCGAGGTTGTCAGGTAATGCGTCCGGTTGGGCATCCGACAAGGCTTCCGGCAATACGTGCGGTAGCACCTGCGGCAAATCCTGCACGGCGATCCCAGCATCGTCGACGCTGCACGGCACGACCGTGTGACCCGCCAACGGGATGATCTTGCGCAGACCCGGGTGACCGGGATCTTCGACCCCGATGCGCAACGGCTTTCCATCGCCGATCGCCATGAGCACCAGCATCAGCCCCTCGCGTGTGCCGCCGCTGACCACGATATTCTCCCTGTCCACGCGCATTCCGCGCCCTGTACGCAGGTGCTCAGCGAGCGCGTTCCGGATCTCAACTTGCCCCGTGGATTCGGTAACGGTAGCCGGGTCCGCGGCAGCCTCACGCCAGGCCTGTCTCCAGGCAGCAGGCCGGATCGCCCCCGCGTGACCGGATGATGGTTTCAACGAGATCGGAGACGCTGCCCGCCCCGTCGGTCGTGGAGCTCGGTGGCCGGACTCTGTCTCTGTCAGATCACCGACGGCATTCCCGGCCGAATCCACGGACGAAAAGTCGCCGCAGCGCGCCGAGGGCGAAGCGTGCCGGGATCCCACCGCTGGAAGCGAAGGATTGACTCGGGTCGGCGCACCCTGGGTGGCGGTCAGGTACCCTTCACTGACCAGCTGGTCGTAGGCGGCAACGATCGTGCCTCGGGAGACGCCGGCCTGTCCGGCGAGAACCCGGGTCGACGGGACTTCGTCGCCCGGGCGCAGCACACCGGAAGAGATCGCCGACCGAAGTGAAGATGCGACTTGAGCGGTGAGGGGGATGGGGAGGGCGCGGGAGACGTTGATAAGCATGGCAACTGGTCTAAAGAATTAGCGAACTACTGGCTCTTGGAATCTACCAGTATGCGCGCGAAGCTTGAGCGCATGACTTTCTTCTCGACGCAGTTGAACAAGGCTGAATTGACGGACACCTTCAAAGGCGGAGTGATCATGGACGTGGTCACCCCGGAGCAGGCGACGATCGCGGCAGAAGCCGGCGCCGTCGCGGTGATGGCGCTGGAACGCGTTCCCGCCGACATTCGCGCGCAGGGAGGCGTTGCACGCATGTCGGACCCGGACCTGATCGAGGGGATTCTCTCGGCGGTGGATATTCCGGTGATGGCCAAGGCACGCATCGGGCACACCGTCGAGGCGCAGGTGCTGCAGCATCTCGGCGTGCACTACGTCGATGAATCCGAGGTGCTCAGCCCCGCGGACTACGTGAACCACATTGACAAACGCGACTTCGAGGTGCCGTTCGTGTGCGGCGCGACAAATCTCGGCGAGGCGTTGCGGCGTATTAACGAGGGCGCCGCGATGATCCGTTCCAAGGGCGAAGCCGGCACCGGCGACGTGTCGGAAGCGACGAAGCACCTCCGCACGATCACCGCCGAGATCGCGGGGCTGCAAGCGCTGTGGAATGGCAACCGGGACGAGCTCTACGTGGCAGCGAAGGAATTGCAGGCACCGTACGACCTCGTGGTGTCCGTGGCCGAGCACGGCCGCCTGCCAGTTCCGCTGTTCGTGGCGGGCGGGGTGGCCACACCTGCGGATGCCGCTCTGATGATGCAGCTCGGGGCCGATGGCGTGTTCGTCGGTTCCGGGATCTTCAAATCGGGCAACCCGGAAGCTCGCGCCGCCGCCGTGGTGAAGGCGACAAGGAACTACGACGATATCGCTGCGGTGGCAGAGGCATCCCGCGGCCTCGGCGAGGCGATGGTGGGCATCAACGTCGCAGACCTGCCGGCACCGCACCGTCTCGCCGAGCGCGGCTGGTGACGTCTTCCAACTTCCACGGAAAAGTCTTCCCTGCGGTGCTTGCGCGGGAGTAGGCTTTCCACCTGTGAAACCCACGCCCTCACGAGGGCTCTCTAGTCCGGCGCGCTTGACTGCCGTCGGCTTTCTCCTGCTCATCCTGGTAGGAACCGGGTTGCTTATGCTGCCGGTCTCCGCCGTGGGGCATGACTGGACACCGTTCCTTCCGGCCTTGTTCACGGCGACGTCGGCGGTGTCCTTGACGGGCCTCATCGTCGAGGACACAGGCACGTACTGGACCCCGGTCGGCCAAGTCGTCATTATCCTGCTGATTCAATGCGGGGGCCTGGGAATCATGTCCCTGGCGTCTCTGTCCGGGATGGTCATTACCGGCAAGATCAGTCTCCGGGCACGCCGGACAGGTGCTGCGGAAGGCCGGCCGATGACCGGCGGGGGAATCCGGCGCACGCTACTGTTCACGCTGCTCTTCACCTTGATTGCCGAGGCGGTCGTCGCTGCGGTGCTCACCGCGAGATTCGTGGTGGGCTACGGCCATTCGATCGGCCGGGCCGCGTGGGAGGGGGCCTTCCACGCCGTCTCAGCTTTCAATAACGCCGGTTTCAGCACCGAAAGCCAGAATCTGGTGCCGTTTGCCGCGGACGCATGGATCCTGCTCCCGATCGCCGCGGCGTTAATTGGCGGCGGTCTCGGCTTTCCGGTGTGGGTGGAAGTGGCGTCCCGGGTGCGGAACCGTACACCAGGAGCGCGCCGCATGTCGTTGACAGCGCGACTGACGTTCACGTCAACTATTGTTTTGCTCATCGCTGGCTCAGTTCTTTTCGCGGTCGCCGAGTGGCGCGGCCTGCTCGGGGATATGCCGGTTTGGGAGAAGGTGCTCAACGCGTTCTTCTCTGGGGCGTCCCCGCGCACTGCCGGATTCAACACCGTCGATTACGCCGACGCCCATCCGATCACACTGATGGTCACCGGCGCGCTGATGTTCATCGGCGGTGGCTCCGCAGGCACCGCCGGCGGAATCAAAGTGACTACCGCCGCGGTGCTCATTGCCGCGATGGCCTCGGAGTTCAGGGGACGCGCGGAGACAGCAGTGGGGAAGCGGACGGTGCCGGAGGCAGTGGTCAGGCAGGCCCTAGCGCTAGCGTTCGCGGGAGCGCTCGTTGCCTTATGCGGCATAGCCGCACTGCGCCTGCTCGATCCAGAGTTCTCTGGCGACCAGGTGGCTTTCGAGGTCTTGTCGGCATTCGGTACTGCCGGGTTGTCCACGGGAATCACCGCAGCACTGTCTGCTCCGTCCCAACTCATCCTCTGCTTGATCATGTACCTCGGCAGGATCGGACCGGTCACCCTGGTGGCGGCATTGGCCACCACTGCTGTCCACCGGCGGTTCAGCTACCCGGAAGAAAGGCCCTTCATTGGTTAATCCATTTCGCTCACACAAGAACGCTCAAAACGGCAAGAGCTCGCACCGCCTCGATACCGCGCCGGTCATGGTGATCGGACTCGGACGCTTCGGCACGTCGCTCGCCTCGGAGCTGACGGCAAACGGCGTGGAGGTGCTTGGCGTCGATTCCGATGCAAAGGCCGTCCGGGAACAGGCTCCGTATCTGACCGAGGCGGTCATCGCCGATGCGACGGACCCGGAAGCACTCGCACAACTGGGGCTGGAGGACGTCGAACATGTGGTCCTCGCCGTGGGCACCCACCTGGAGGCGTCGATTCTCACCGCCTCTAACCTGATCGAGGCGGGGGTGCCGGATGTGTGGGCTAAAGCGAATTCGGAGGCTCACGGACGCATCCTTTCGCAGCTCGGTGTCCACCACGTGGTTCACCCTGAGCGCGACACTGGACGGCGCGTCGCGCACCTGCTCGGAGGGCAGTTCCGGGAATTCGCCGAGATCGCACCTGGGTATTCGGTCACGAGCATGAGCGCGCCGAAGGGCCTCTGCGATCGACAGCTGAGCGACACGATCTGGCGGGACAAGGGCGTACAGGTCATCGCTGTGCGGGGGTCGAACGGCGATTTCGTCCCTGTGGAGGAAGGAATGGTCTTGGTGCCGTCCGACATCGTCATTGCCGGGGGGAGTCCGGAGGCATTGGAGGAGCTGACCCGCTAGCGGGAAGAGAGGAGCGCTAGGCTCGACACCCATGACGCGTTTCATGGGCACGGAGACCGAATACGGCATCACGACACCGGCGGACATGGCGTTGAGTCCGATCGTGAGTTCGACGCATGCGGTAGTGGCATATGCGGCGATGAACACGGCGGCCCGCGCGCGCTGGGATTACCAGGATGAGCACCCGCTGAAGGACAGCCGCGGTTTCGATTTGAAGCGCTATCACACGGTGCCGGTGGTGGCGCCGAATGCGATCGGTGTGGCAAACGTGGTCACGTCGAACGGGGCGCGGTTCTATGTTGATCACGCGCACCCGGAGTATTCGTCGCCGGAGGTGGCGGACGCCTACAGCGCAATGGTGTACGACGCGGCGGGGGACCTCATCCTGCGGCAGGCGGCGGACCGCGTCGCGCAGCTTTACAGCGAAAGCGTGAGCGTGCTCCAGGGGCACGAGCCGTGCCCGCCGCTAAAGATCTACAAGAACAATGTGGACGGCAAGGGCGCCTCCTACGGCGCGCACGAAAACTACCAGTACTCGCGTGCCACGCGGTTCGAGGACATCGCGGCGGGGCTCATCCCGTTCTTCGTCACACGCCAGATCTTTGCGGGCGCCGGCCGCGTCGGCATCGGCGAGGAGGGGGAGACCGACGGTTTCCAGATCTCGCAGCGCGCGGACTATTTCTTCCAGGAGATCTCGCTGGAGACGACGCTGAATCGCGGCATCATCAATACCCGCGACGAGCCGCACGCGGACGCAGCACTGTTTGGTCGCCTGCACGTCATTGTCGGCGACGCGAACATGTCGCAGTACGCGAACTTCCTCAAGCTCGGCACGACGAAACTCGTCCTCGACGCGATCGAAGCCGGTGTCGACTTCAGCGATCTGCGCCTCAAGGACCCGGTGAGCGAGCTCAAAGCCACCTCGCGCGACCTCACTCTCACGCATGAGCTTTCGCTTATCGACGGCACCGTGCACACCCCCATCTCCCTCCAGCGCGAGTATCTGCGCCGGGTGAGCGGGGGTAACGGCGGGCAGGGGGGCGTCGATAAGCGTGTGCTCGCACTGTGGACCGAGGTGCTCGACGACCTTGAACGCGACCCGCTGTTAACGGCGGACCGATTGGATTGGACGGCGAAGTACGCGCTGGTGAAAGGGTACGTCGACCGCGGTCTGGCCTGGAGCGACGCCAAATTGAAGGCGGTGGACCTGCAGTACGCAGACATTGATCCGGCGAAGTCCCTCTACCACACTCTGGTGCGGGCCGACCGGATGCGCACGTTGGCGACGCAGGAAGAGATTGAGCATGCGGCGGCCCACCCGCCGGAGAATTCAAGGGCGTACTTCCGTGGCCGTGTGGCTGCGGAATTCGGTGAGGACGTCATTGCCTCGAGCTGGCAGTCGATCCAATTCGACACGGCCGAGGGACCGCGCACGGTGCCGCTCAATGCCGTCGACGGGTTCACAAAGGCGGATGTCAGCGAGCTGCTCGATACTGCGGACGGGGTTGACGACCTCGTCGCCGCACTGGTGGACGGAAAGTAGAGTAGAGGGCATGGCTCACAAACAGATCAACATCTCCGGCGGCGGCGACGATTCTGATTCCGGTGCTGCGCAAGATGCCGGCCAAGTGAATGTGAACACGTCGGGCACCGACGACCTGCTCGACGAGATTGACGCGCTGTTGGACACCAACGCGGAAGAATTTGTCCGCTCCTACGTGCAAAAGGGCGGGCAGTAGTGACCGGCGATCCAGCCGCCGCATCCCCGCCAACTGCGGCACCCACGGTGTATCCACGCCGCATCATGGGTGTGGAGACCGAATTCGGCCTCACTGCGACCCGCGATGGCGCGGCAGTCCTGCGCCCCGACGAGATCGCTCGCTACCTGTTCCGCCCGGTAGTGGCGCAATACAAGAGCACGAATATCTTCACGGCGAACGCGGCCAGGCTCTACCTGGATGTCGGGGCGCACCCGGAATACGCGACTGCTGAATGCGACTCGCTGACACAGCTGCTCAACCACGACAAAGCCGGCGAGCTGCTCTTCAACGATCTGGCAGCCCAGGCGCAGGGCGCGCTCGCGGCAGAGGGTATTGGCGGAGATGTCTACTTGTTCAAGAACAACGTCGACTCTGCCGGCAACTCCTACGGCACCCACGAGAACTACCTGATCAGCCGCGAGCTTTCGCTGAAGCACTTCGGTAAACGCCTCTTGCCGTTCTTGATCACCCGCCAGCTGCTGTGCGGTGCCGGGATGATCAGCAAACACGGGCGCTTCGTCCTGTCGCAGCGCGCGGACCAGGTCTGGGAGGGTGTTTCCTCGGCGACGACGCGGACACGGCCCATTATCAACACCCGCGACGAGCCCCACGGCGACTCCAGCCGCTTCCGCCGCATGCACGTCATCGTCGGGGACTCGAACATGGCCGAGCCGACATTCGCGCTGAAGATCGGTTCGACGCAACTGGTCATCGAGATGCTCGAGGCCGAGTGGGACATACCCGCATTCGATGTCGCCGACCCGATCGCGCGCATCAAGGAGATCGCCCTCGACCCAACCGGCCGCACGCCGCTTGAGCTCAAGAACGGCTCCACCGTCACAGCGCTCGAAGTGCAGCAGGCTGTGCACGCGGCCGCGTGCTCCTGGCTGGCGCAACGCCCGGATGAAGGCACTCCCAATGCCGAGCTTTCCCGTGTGGTGGAGTTGTGGGGGCGGGTGCTGGGATGCGTCGAGAAGCAGGATTTCGCCCCGGTTGCCGGGGAGATTGACTGGGTGATCAAACACGATCTTCTGGAGCGCTACCGCACGCGTCTCGGCGGCGACTGGTCGCATCCGAAACTCGCGCAGATTGACCTCGCCTACCATGACATTGATCGCGAACGCGGACTGTTTTACCTGCTTCAGCGCAAAGGACTGGTCGAGCGGTGGACGACCGACGAGGCGATTGCTCAGGCCGCGAAGACAGCTCCGCAGACGACCCGCGCGGCGTTGCGCGCGGACTTCCTCGAGCGTGCCCGTGAGCTCGGTGCCCGCTACACCGTCGACTGGGTGCACCTGAAGGTCGATCGACCGGAGCCGCAGACCGTGGACCTGCAGGACCCCTTTGCCACGTCCGACGCGCGCATTGCCGATCTGATTAGCTATATGGAAGCAAACCGCGAGCATTTGAACGACGCGCAAGGAGGGATCCGTGGCTGAGCAGACAAGCGTGGTGGAGAGGTTGACCAACCTCACCTTCGCCTTGCTCGGTTCTGCGGGGCCCCGCGATTACGAGTGGGTGCGCGGCCACGTCGAGGGGTACAGGGACCGCACCGACGTGGCACTTAACCGGATGCTTAACCGCGACGTGCGTTCGCTGCGACGCGCTGGTGTACCCGCCCGGATGGAGTACGGCCTGATCTGGGTGGATAAGGACATCTACGAGCTCCCTCCGATTTCCTTCACCGACGAAGAAGCCTTTGTGCTGGGTCTTGCCGGGGATCTTGGAACCACCGGCAGTTTGGGGGCGTTCGCCCGCTCCGGCTGGACCAAGATCGCCGCCGGCGGCGCCACCCGCACATTCGACGCGCCGCCCATCGCGGCGCTGGACAACGACATCTCGCGGCTCGACGCGGACACCGTCACAGCTGTGACCGCCTGCGTGCGGTCGAATACCCGCATGAGGTTCACGTACCGCCCGTCGCCCACCGCCGAGCCGCAAACACGCACGATGGACCCGTGGGGCATTGTCGCGCTGAACAACCGCGCCTACGTGGTGGGCTATGACGTGGACCGCGGAGCCGAACGCAGTTTCCGCGCGGTGCGCGTGACCGATATCCGGAAGGTGCAGTCTTGCGATTTCCACCACCCAAACCGCCCGCTGCAGGAGGTCGTCGAGGACTCGCTACGCGGGCCTGTTGTGGATGCTGTTGTCGCGATAGACCCTGGAACGGCGCACGAACTCGCTGCCGCGGGCACACCGCTTGACGGAGAACGCGTTGCGCTAAAGGGCGTCGAGCGCGACTGGCTCGTTCGCACCGCGGCGAGTTTCGCACCGCACGCAGTGGTGGAGGAGCCCGAGGACGTCCGAGCTGACGTGATCGCGCTCCTGCGCGCCGCCGCCGATGCGTCGGTAGAAGGAGACGGTAGCGATGGCTGAGAGGAAAGACAGCCCGGAGAAGCTCGCCGCACTTGTTCGCGCGTTGAATCTCATCCCGTACCTGCACCAGCACCCGCAGGCGACTCCAATGGAAATCGCGCGCGACCTCGGGCACACTCCCGCTGAGGTGATGGAGAATCTGCGCCGGCTACAGATGTCCGGCGTGGGCAGCGGCCCTGGCGAACTCATCGACCTAGCTGCGGAATGGACCGGCGTCACCGTCATCGACGACCAGGGATTGAACACCCCGCTCCGGCTGACGCCCACGGAAGCGAACGCTCTGCTGCTCACCCTGGAGTCGCTGGAAACGATGCCAGGTCTGATTGATCAGCACGCGGTGAACTCCGCGGCACAGAAACTCCGCGACGTGGTCCGCTCCGCTGGCGTGCCCGATGCGGAACACTCGCAGACCACGGGGCCCGAAGCAATCGTTTCGCAGGCTTTGGCGCAGCGTCGGATGCTGGAAGTGACCTATCATTCGGCCACGTCAGACACCGTCCGTCCCCGCACGGTCTCACCACTGGGTCTGTTCCATAGGGACGGAAACACTTACCTGTCCGCATTCGAGGACGGCGCAGCGAAGACATTCCGGCTCGACCGCATCCAGGATGCGCAGCTTCTCGACGCCCCATCGACCCCCGCCCCCCACATGGACTACGATGCCGACGATCCCTTCGGCTTTCGGCAAGCCCAAGTGGCGGAATTGCTCATCAGAACCGAGGCAACGTGGTTGGCGGACTACTGGCAGATCGAGTTCGTGGACACTGCGAACCACGATCCCAGTTCTGGCTGGGTAGCGGCGACGATGCCGTACGGCAATGACGACTGGCTAATTCGGTTCTGCCTCAGCCAGGCCGACCGGGTGAGAGTAGTGTCACCCCCAGCGATTACCCGCGAGCTCGCCGCGCGCGGCGCGACGGCACTCGAGCGGTATGCTTAAAATGACGTGATCCACGCTCAATGTGACTAGTTTTTTTGAAAGGACATCCAATGCCGAGCCTTGGCCCAATGGAAATCCTCCTCATCGTCTTCGTCGTCCTTCTGCTCTTCGGCTCCGCAAAACTGCCGGAGCTGGCACGTTCCGTGGGCCGCTCCGCCCGCATCTTCAAGTCCGAGGTCAACGAGATGCAAAACGACGGCAAGCAGCAGGGGGCCACCGCCGCCAACGTCGAGCAGGATGCGCCGCAGACCCAAACCCAGCCGCAACGCGAGATCACTTCGGGCCCCACCACCCAGGGCCAGCAGAGCGTTGACCAGGGGTTCTGGAACCAGTCGCAGAACCAGCAGCCGAATCAGCCGGGCACCAACCCTAACGCCTAACCGCACCCGTGGGACAACCGGTATCAACGAAGCGCCCGAAGCGGGCGTCCAAGGTGCGCGCACCGCGCAAAAAGAGCAGAGATCCCGAGGGGAACATGTCCCTCACGGAGCATCTCCAAGAGCTGCGGCGGCGCGTGATCATTTCTTTGCTGGCGATTCTCGCCGGGACCATCTTCGGGTTCATCTGGTACCAGTGGGCGCCCGGTCCCGTCATGCCGCTCGGCGAGATCATCCGCAGGCCGTACTGCTCGTTGCCCGAAGAGCTACGCGCTGACCTGACGGCAGACGGAACATGCCGTTTGATTGCCACGACACCGTTCGAGATGTTCATGCTGCGTCTTAAAGTCGGTTTCCTCGCCGGTCTCGTTGTCTCCTCGCCGGTGTGGCTGCAGCAGCTCTGGGCGTTCATCACACCCGGCCTGCACAAGAATGAGCGTCGGTGGACGCTCAGTTTCGTCACACTTGCTGTCACGCTTTTCGTGGCGGGTGCCTTGATCGCCTACTTCATCGTCGATCAGGGCCTTTACGTCCTCATGTCGATCGGGCAGGAGTACCAGATCGCGGCGTTGTCCGGTCAGCAGTACTACAACTTCGTCTTGGCGCTGATCGTGATCTTCGGTGTGAGCTTCGAGGTTCCGCTGGTGATCATCATGCTGAATCTTGCCGGACTGTTGCAGTACGAGCAGGTCAAGGACAAGCGCCGGATCATCGTCGTGATTCTGTTCATCTTCGCGGCGTTCATCACCCCGGGCCAAGACCCGTTCTCCATGCTGGTGCTGTCACTGTCCCTCTCACTTCTCGTGGAGTTGGCGTTCCAGTTCTGCCGCGTCCACGACAAGAGAAGAGCGAAGGACCTCAGCGAATGGGCTTCGCTTGACGACGATGAAGCGTCCGGCCCCATCGCTGCCCCCACGCCAGTCGGTTCCGCAGGCGGTATCGGTGGGGCTGCCCCGATCGCCGGTCCCGACAACCTGGCAGCGCCCGCGCCTGTGACCGCATCAGGTGGAGGGGAGTACGGGGCAGAACCGATGTCGATACGGGGGCGCGCGAGCACCCCGAACTTCTTCGACGACGTGCTCTAACCCTAGGTTAGGGTGGGGAGCATGCACCTCGATGAGTTCCGCGCGAACAAGCCTTTCCCCCTCGACGAGTTTCAGATCGAGGCCTGCGAAGCCGTCGAGGCCGACCGCGGCGTGCTGGTGTGCGCGCCGACCGGGTCCGGCAAGACTGTTGTGGGGGAGTTCGCCGTGTCGCTGGCGCTCTCTCGCGGCACGAAGTGCTTTTACACCACTCCGATCAAGGCGCTGAGCAACCAGAAGTACCACGACCTCGTCGCCGAGCACGGCGAAGATGCGGTGGGGCTGCTCACCGGCGACACCAGCATCAACGGCAATGCTGAGGTCGTTGTAATGACCACCGAGGTTTTGCGCAACATGATCTACGCCGAATCGCCGGCGCTGGACCGCTTGTCTCATGTTGTCATGGACGAGATCCACTACCTCGCGGACCGCGACCGCGGCGCGGTGTGGGAGGAAATCATCCTCAACCTCGACGAATCCGCCCGGATCATCGGACTCTCCGCGACGGTGTCGAACTCGGAGGAATTCGGCGAATGGCTCGATGAGGTGCGCGGCGACACCGACGTGATCGTCTCCGAGAAACGCCCGGTTCCGCTCAACCAGTTCATGATGGTGCAGCGCAAGATCATGCCGCTGTTCGAGCCGGGCACCGACCAGGTCAACCGCGAACTTGAACGCACCATCGAGCGGCTCGAGTCGGGTGCGGATGAAGGTCGCCGGGACTTCGAAGAAGGCCGCGGTTTCCGTGCCCGGTCCGGAGGCAGGCGCAGTGGCGAGCGACGCTCCCAGGACCGGGTACGTCCGGTGGGCCGGCCCGAGGTCGTCGAGGCGCTTCGGGGGCGCGACATGCTCCCCGCGATCGTCTTCATTTTCTCCCGCGCGGGCTGCGACGGGGCTCTGTTCCAGTGCCTGCGTTCCCGGAAGGAATTGACCACGCATGAAGAGGCGGAACGCATCAAGCAGATCGCCGATGAGGGAGTGGAGGGCATTCCCGACGAGGACTTGAATGTCCTCAACTACCGCCAGCTTAAGACTGCATGGTCGCGGGGTTTCGCGGCCCACCACGCCGGCATGCTGCCGGCGTTCAAGCACATCGTCGAGCAACTCTTCGTCGAAGGGCTCGTCCGCGTTGTTTTCGCCACCGAGACACTCGCCTTGGGCATCAACATGCCGGCGCGCACAGTCGTGTTGGAGAAAATGGTGAAGTTCAACGGCGACGCCCACGTCGACCTCACGCCGGGCCAGTACACGCAGCTCACGGGTCGTGCGGGCCGCCGCGGCATCGACACCATCGGCAACGCGGTGGTGCAGTGGGCGCCGGCAATGGATCCACGTCAGGTGGCGGGACTCGCCTCAACTCGCACCTACCCGCTGATCTCGCTGTTCACCCCCGGGTACAACATGGCGATCAACATGCTGCAGATGAACGGTTTCGAGGACTCGATCCGGCTCATCGAGAAGTCCTTCGCCCAGTTCCAGACCGACCGCAGCGTCGTCGGGGAGGTGCGCAAGATTGAGAGGCAGCGGGGGAGCGTCGATAAGCTGCGCGCCGAGCTTGACGCGGCTGTGCAAGAACTCGGCTTCGACGACGCCGGCGGGGATGTCGCCGCCCAGCTCGTGGATTACACGCGTTTGCGCCGCGACCTGGCCGAGGAAGAGAAGAAGGCCAAGAAATCCTCCATCGAGGAGCGCCACAAGGAGATCCAGAAAGTGCTGGGCCGGCTGCAGGTCGGCGACGTGATCGCGTTGCCGTCGAAGCGCCGCCCGGAGCTCGCCGCGGTGGTGGCGCCCGCGGGAAGGAAAGACGATCCGCGGCCGTGGATCACCACGGAACGCGGCTGGTCGGGGCGCATTGACGCGGCGTCGTTCGGGAACGCGCCCGTGGTCGTCGGGAGCATCAAGGTGCCCCGCGACATTGCCCACAAGCCTCGCCGACACACGCGAAAGGTGGTCCAAGAGCTCAGCCGCGGGCGTTTCCACGCGCCGAAAAACCTCAAGGAAAAAGCGCGGACGCGGACATCAAAACGCACGCTTGAGCTTCGCGACGCCATCCGCGCCCACCCCGTCCACTCGTGGCCCGCAGCAGAACGTGAACGGCTTGCTCGTCTCGGCGAGTATCTCGCGCGGGAAGAACGCGCTCTGCAGAAGGCCCAGGTCAGCGTGGACACCCAAACGGACACCCTCGGCAAGATGTTTGAGCGCATCATCGGGCTGCTGACTGAGATGGACTACGTCGAGCTTGTCGACGGCGAACCCACCGTCACCGAGGAAGGCGAACGCCTCGCTCGCATCCACAACGTGTCCGACCTCTTGGTCGCGCAGTGCCTGAAGCGCGGTATCTGGGACGAGCTCGATCCGGCGGAACTCGCCGGTGTCGCGTCCATGTGTGTTTTTGAGAACCGCAAAGCAACCGGCGGATACCCCGAGGCCGCGACCGACCGCATGGCCGACGCGATGAACGCGACACAGCGTATCTACGGTGAGTTGGCCAGCGACGAACAGCGTCACCGGCTGCCGCCGACTGCTGTTCCGGACCCCGGCTTCGCGTTGTCAGTCCACCAGTGGGCCGCCGGCGCACCGCTGGGCTATGCGCTGGCCGCCGCAGCGGAGTCCGGCGCGGAGCTCACACCCGGCGACTTCGTGCGCTGGTGCCGCCAGGTCATCGATCTATTGGAGCAGATCGTGCAGACCGGGTACTCCGACGAGATCAAGCACAACGCCCGCCGTGCAGTGGAGGCGATCCGCCGCGGGGTCGTGGCGATCGGCAACTAGCTCCACACCTCGGCCGTACGGACCTCCAGCTTCTCCCGAAGTGGTTCCGTCAGGAGATTGACTACGGCGACGTGCGAGTTGCAGCCGAGCGGGTCGACGATCAACGACTGAATGCCCGCGATCCTGCCGCCAACCAGAACCGGCCCACCCGAGTCGCCTTTGAGAGCTGGTGTGCGGTTGAACACAAACCCCGCCGGACGCACGAGAGAACCCGTGCGCGACAATGCCAGGGGAACGAGGGTGATCCAGCGGCCGTCGCGGACTTGGAGCCGCGCGGCTCGGCCGCCGAAGCCGAACGTCGCCGTTGACTGGCCGGGTGACGGTGCGCCGCCCAACTGCGGAAACGGTACGTCACCGAGATGATGGAAGGGCCGGATCCGCACCACCGCAATATCGGTGCCGGGCACGATGTCAACGGTCTTGATCGTCTGGATCTTTCCCCGGCTGCGGACCACCACGCCATCCGGGTACTCCTGGAAGAAATGGGCGCAGGTCAGCACTATGTCGGGCGCAAGCAACGTGCCGCTGCAGTACGCGCCGCGGCAGGACAGACGTACCAGCGCGTCGGGGAACATGGGTCCGATCCTAGAGGCTTGTTGGATCGACGCCGATAACGGTGGAACCTGGTGGATCTAGCATGGGGACATGACCGAACACCTTTCTTCCGCGAACCTGCCCCAGACATTTCCTTCCGATGTCTACGCGCGCCGCCGCAACCGCGTACAACACGCGGTGCGGGAGCGCGGACTCGGTGCGGCAGTGATCGCCACCGGGCCCGAATTGGCCTATCTGACGGGTTCGTGGACGAGCTCTCACGAACGCTTGACGGCACTCGTCATTCCTCCAGTGGGCGATGCGAGGTTGGTGGCTCCGGCGACCGACGCTGCCTCGCTGGCCGGCCTCGGCGACATGCCCGGCATTACGATGGTCACCTGGCACGATGGGGAGGATCCGTATCTGCTGGTCGACGGCGCTACCGGGCCCGGCCCTGTAGCGGTGGGCAGCTCGCTCACCGCCGACCACGTTCTCCGTCTGCGCGATGTCTGCGGCGAGATCGAATTGGCCTCTGAAGTTCTCGCTTCGGCGTTCATGGTGAAGCGCCCCGAGGAGATCGAGCAACTCGCTTTCGCTTCCTCCGCCATCGATCGCGTCCATGCCGCTGTCCCGGATCTGCTACAGCCTGGGAGGACGGAGCGGGATGTGGCCGAGGAGTTGGACGCGTTGATCCTCCGCGAGCATTCCCGCACTGACTTCGTCATCGTCGGTTCCGGCCCGAACGGCGCTGACCCCCACCACGATTTCTCGGACCGCATCCTAGAGGTGGGAGATCCCGTCGTCGTCGATATCGGTGGCACCGTCGGAGCCGGATACCACTCAGACTGCACGCGCACTTACATCGTCGGCGGACCGGAGAATGCGTCAAAGGACGTCGCTGGCACGTACGAGACGCTGCGGCGCGCGCAAGCCGATGCCGTCGCGGCGGCGCGTCCCGGTATGACTGCTGGGGACCTCGACGCAGTTGCCCGCGGACGCATCAACGAGGCCGGGTTCGGCGCGTACTTCACGCACAGGCTAGGCCACGGTATTGGGCTTGGACTGCACGAAGAGCCGTTCATCATCGCGCGCAGCGAAACGGTGCTGCAACCGGGCATGGTGTTCTCGATTGAACCGGGCATCTACATACCTGGGTCATGGGGAATGCGGATCGAAGACATCGTCGTGCTCGAGGAGACGGGCGCCCGCCGGTTGAATACCGCGCGCATATAATCGCCCGGTGTGAGCTCCATTAATTACGACAACGGCACCTTGCTCCTGCTCGGTGGCACCAGCGACATCGGCGGGGAAGTAGCAGTGCGCCTGTGCGCGGGCCGCGATGTGGTGCTGGCGGGTAGGAAACCGGGGGAGCTGGGAGACGTCGAAAAGCGCATGCGCGACGCGGGTGCCGCGAGCGTGCGCTCCATCGAATTCGATGCCGTCGACCTCGCCTCCCACCGCGCTGTCATTGACGACGCAGCTCAGTCGGGGCCGATCACCACCGCGATCGTGGCCTTCGGCATACTCGGCGACCAAGCCCAAGCCGAGCACGACGAGCGGCATGCCGTGGACATTGCGATGGTGGACTACACCGCGCAGGTGAGCATGTTGACTGTGCTCGCCGACGTCATGGACTCCGGGCACATTTTCGCGTTCTCTTCCATCGCCGGCTGGCGCGCCAGGCGGGCGAACTACGTCTACGGTTCGACTAAAGCCGGTCTGGACGCATTCTGCCAGGGGCTCGCGGACCGTTTACACGGAACGGACGTGTCGCTGATCACCGCGCGCCCCGGATTCGTCATCGGTTCCATGACCGAGGGAATGACTCCAGCTCCTCTGTCCGTCACCCCGGACTCCGTCGCCGACGCAGTTGTCGCGGCGATGGGGAAGGGCAGCCGGACGGTATGGATTCCTCGCGCGCTCCAGCTCCTCGCCTGGGTGATGCGCTGTGTTCCTCGACCGGTCTGGCGGCGCATGCCCCGGTAACCAGCAGGCGGCAGGTAGTCTGTGCCCATGCCGATTCTCGTTTACTTCCTCATCGAAGCTCTCGCGTTCTGGGGCGTGAGCCGGCTCGTTGGTGTCGGCTGGGCTCTCGTTGGCATCTTCGCGCTCATGCTCATCGGCGCGCTCGCCGCATCCCCGGCGCTGCGTTCGGAGCTGGAGCGTGCCTCATCCGGCAACGGGACAGTCGGTCAATTCGCCGGGGGAACAGCGCTCGTGGCCGCCGGCTGGGCGCTTGCGATCATTCCCGGCTACGTCACGTCGCTGACGGGACTCATTCTTCTCCTGCGGCCGACGCGCGAGCTCGTGCGTAAATCCATGGCGAATTCCCTGCGAAAGCGCGTTGAGGACTTCGGCGTGCAGGTCTACGACGCATCGCCGATGAAGCGCCGCAGCACCTCCTACGGCACGTTCGGCGACGGCAGCACTGTGATTGATGCAGAACCGGACCCCAGTGACGTAGACATCGAGAACTGGTCCCGCGATGCCCGCCCGGAGGACTTCGGGGAGTCCCACAAATGACGACAGCGCTTCAGTCGCGCCCGAAGGGGCGCACCCCGCGACTCATCACGATCGCCCGCATCCTTCTCGCCGCACTCGGTGGCGTGTCGGTCTATTTCTCGTACGAGCCGCACGGCATCGCTGCCGCTGGTGTCGCCGGCATCATGCTGTTTTACTTGGCGCTCGCGCCGTGGCCCGCTGTGGGCGCTGATAGCGTAGGGCTCCCCACGGCGAAACGTGGCGCCCTATTTGGCTTCGCGCACGGATTCTGTGCGTACGTGCTACTCCTGCCGTGGGTGGGTGAATTCGTCGGTGCATTGCCGTGGATCGCACTCTCAGTGACGCTCGCTTTGTGGTCGATTCTGACCGGCATCTTCGGCATCCTTGTCGCCCGGTGGCGGTGGGGATTCATTGCTTTCGCCTTTGTCTATTCCGCGGTCGAGTTTCTGCTGTCTTCTTTCCCCTTTGGCGGTTTCTCCTGGGTGCGCCTCGCGTGGGGCCAAATCAACGGCCCGCTGGCCAATCTCGCGCCATGGGGCGGACCCGCTCTGATCACGTTCGCGACCGTACTGCTCGGCTCATCGCTGGCCGCGCTGGTGCTCGTGCTGATCGACCAGAAGCTGAAGAACCTGACGGTTGCCGTGCCTGCTGCCGCGACTTCCGCGGTTGTGCTGAGCGTGGCTGTGCTCACTGGGCTGTCCATCAACTCTTCCGGCCCAACAACAGGTGAGGTGACCGTCGCGGCGGTGCAGGGCAACGTGCCGCGCATGGGATTGGACTTCAACGCTCAACGCCGCGCCGTGCTAGTGAACCACGTCAACGTGACCAGGGAGCTCGGTGCGAGCGGGGAGCAACCGGATCTGGTGTTCTGGCCGGAGAACTCTTCTGACGTGAATCCATTCCGCGACAGGGAAGCGCGTGACCTGATTACCGCGGCAGTTCATGCTGTCGACGCGCCCGTCTTGGTCGGCACACTGACCAAAGACGAGGTGGGGGACCGCAACACAGCTGTCGTCTTCGATCCGGTAACTGGCGCGGGCGATATTCACCACAAACGGTTCCTCCAGCCGTTCGGCGAATGGATGCCCATGCGGGATTTCTTCCGGATTTTCTCCTCCTACGTGGACATGGCCGGCGATTTCAAGCCCGGCGACGGTGACGGCACCGTGCACATGGCAGACCATGTCGTGGGTGTAGCCACCTGCTACGAGGTCGCCTTCGATGCCGCATACCGGGACGCTGTCAAGGCCGGAGCCGAGATTCTGACGACACCGACGAATAACGCCACTTTCGGTTTCACCGACATGACGTACCAGCAGCTGGCCATGAGCCGGATCCGGGCGCTGGAAACGGACAGGGCAGTGGTTGTGGCGGCTACCTCTGGAGTGTCCGCGATTGTGCACCCGGACGGAACGGTGTCCCAGCACACAGAGATTTTCCAACCCGGGTACCTGGTGGAGAAACTACCGCTGCGGGACTCCGTGACATTCGCAGTGCGATACGGCCGGATCGTCCAATGGCTTCTCGCGCTCGGCGGAGCTGGCGTCATGCTGGCCGCAGGCGTGGGTGCGCGACGGGGGTATGCTTCAAACGGGAACGCAAAGCCGCTTAGCACCGGGCGGCAGAACAACGACAATTAGCTACGTCCGACAGGGTGAGCGAAAAGGAGAGACTGTGGCTGACACTGAGACAGAGAAGGCGACCGCTTCAACTTTGGTCATCATCCCGACATACAACGAGGTGGAGAACCTTCCCCTGATCGTCGCTCGTGTGCGGGAGTCGAACCCAGACGTGGACATTCTGGTGGTCGACGATAATTCACCGGACGGCACCGGGGATAAGGCTGATGAACTGGCCGCAGAAGACAGCCACATCAACGTTGTCCACCGCGAAGAGAAGACCGGCCTGCTCGGCGCGTACACCGCGGGCTTCAACTGGGGTCTGGAGCGCGATTACGCCGTGCTCTGCCAAATGGATGCTGACGGCTCGCACGCACCGGAGCAGCTCCCGCGCCTGCTCTCAGCTATCGACGAAGGGGCGGACCTCGTCATCGGCTCCCGCTACGTCGACGGCGGCGAGGCCGTGAACTGGCCGAAGAACCGCTACCTGCTGTCGAAGCTGGGCAACCTGTACATCTCGGTTGCTCTCGGCGACGATGTGGCCGACATGACCGCTGGGTACCGCGCATTCCGCCGCGAGGTCCTCGAATCCATCGATCTGGAGGACCTGTCGCGCAAGGGCTACATCTTCCAGGTCGACTTGGCTGATCGCGCCGTGCAGGAGGGCTTCGACGTGCGCGAGGTTCCCATCACCTTCGTCGACCGCGAGCTCGGTGAATCCAAGTTGGATGCCAGCTTCGCCGGCGAATCCTTGGCCGAGGTGACCAAGTGGGGTTGGAAGCGCCGCTCCACTCAGGTGTCCGAAATAGCCGGCGAGCTCGCGCGTCTTGGCCGCTACCAGTTGGACGAGCTTGGCGTGAACAAGATCCCGGGCAAGGTCACCCACGCAGTCGGCGTAGCTGGTGACTTGGCTGAGGAAGGCGCAAAGCTGGCCAAGTACGAAGTCCAGCGTTTCCTGAACAACCGCCATTAGCAGCTACAGCGGGCTCGGCGCCTGCGCGCTAGGAGAGTAGAGCATCAAAAAGCCGGCAGGGAAACTCCTGCCGGCTTTTCGCTTGACTGCGCGGCGCCGTAATCAAGACGGGCGAACCGCTGAAAAACGGGAAACTAGCTCCCGTTCTCCTGCGCTTCTTTCTGCTCTTTGGCAATGCGTGCGGCGGTGCGGCGACGCTTGCGGAGCTGCTCGAGGCGCTCCTCCAGAAGCTCGTCCAACTCCTCGAGGCTACGGCGCTCGCGTAGCATGTCCCAGTGGGTACGCGGGGGCTTGACCGGTTTGGATTCCACGCCTTCACCCTCAATCAGGGTTCCCACCTGGCCGTTCTTGCACGGCCACTCTTCGGGGATTTCAGCGTCGTCGGCGAACGGGATCTCGTAGACCTCACCGTTCGGGGTGCGGTACTTCGCCATCCTGCGCGGGGCTAGGTCGTGGTCACGATCCGTCTCGTAGCTCACTGCCCCCATGCGGCTTCCACGTAGCACCCGATCAGCCATGCTGCACCTATCCCTTCATCGAAAACATTTCAGTCGCGAGCCTAAAGTATAACGGCCACCTTCAATAACGCGCCGACTGCGTGGATTGTTCCGTACGGTGTCGTCGTACACGTGTCGTACACGGTGAGGTACACAGTGTCACGCGCAGGGCCACCCACAGTGTCACGCACAAAGCCCGAAGCTGCACTCTAAGATGAACCGCGATCATGAACCAAAACGCGACAAAAGCACCGACCTGCCAGTTTTGCGACAAGGAAATTCAGCTCACACCGGGCCGAGGGCGCCCGCGCAAGTACTGCAGTGATTCATGCAAGCAGCGCGCTTACGAGCAGCGCCGCCTGACGCCCGAAAGGGGTTCTGAGACCCGGCAGTTGCGGAGAGACACACTCCGAGACAAATTGTTCGAGCTGCGGTGTGCAGCGGAAGACATCGCCACAGCTACGAATGAGGGTGCTCAACGGGATGAGATTCAGTCCCTTTGCGATGAGCTGGTTACCATGGCTAAGAAGCTCGAGAGACTGCAGTGAAGTTAGCAGCCTCAATGCGGTAGCTGATATCTGGGCAGAGAGGAATACTCATGCGGACGCGGAACCAGAAACTCATTGTCATCGGCGGCGTGGCTGTCATTGTCCTGCTCGCGTTGCTGGCGTTGGTCCCGCTGTTCATGTCCTTGGTCACGCACCCGGGGGTCAAGACTGATGGTATCGATGCCGAAGGGGCGAAGCCGGCAACGACGGACGTGGACGGTACGTGGGTCGTGTCCGGTAAGCCCGACAAGAACAGAACGTCTGTCGGGTTCACGTTCAACGAGTTGCTGCCGGGCGATGAGCGCACGACATCTGGGTCGACGCAAGACGTTGAGGGCAAGATGACTATTGAGAGCGGGGCGTTGACCGCTGGCGAGGTGACCGTCGACATGAGCAATATCGTCACGGATAAGGATGTGCGTGACGAAAATGTGCGGAGGAAGATCCTCCACACAGAAAAGTACCCGGAAGCGAAGTTCGTCCTGACTGAGCCGGCTGATGTCTCTCAGCTCCCAGAGGACGGCACCGTAGGCGCGGTGACACTGACGGGAGATCTGACCATCCACGGTGAGACAAACCAGATCACGCAGGAGTTCAACGCATTGCGGACTGGCGACACCGTCGTCGTGCACGCCGACGTTCCCATCAAGCGGAGCGATTACAAAGTGGAGACACCGGAATTCGTTGCCGCGAAGATCGCGGAAGACGGCGAGCTGAATATCCGGCTGCGGCTGGAGAAAGAATAGAGACCCTGCCACCGGGAAACGAGGCCAGTGAGCATCAGCGCGGGTAGCGACACCCGCGCTTCCTTTTGTCTACAATTGTCCGATAATGTACATTATGTCAACTAAGGTTAAGGGGGCGGCCCCCACGTTCGCCCTATCGCACGCCTCGGCGGTGCCTGTGAGTGAGCGTCAATTGAGCGAGATCGAGCATCCCCTCACGCGCCAGCGCCTCGCGCAGCGCGAGTTGCCACATCCAGAGACGGCGGTACACGGCATCGAACCCGTCCGCCGCAGCTTCGCGCAGCTGGCTTTGGAACACGGTTCGCTGGTGATTGAGCGATAGCTCGAGATGCGCGGGTGCGTGAGTTTCCGCAATGATCCGGAGCCCACTTCGTGTGTCCACGGTCTTGCGGATCTGCTCCACGGTCTGGAAATTGAGTCCTGGCCAAATATAGGCGCGCAGCGATTCAAGAGCTGATTCCGCTGGCGGGGTCATTTTCCCCGTCGACACCACCGTCTGACAAGCAGCGCGCCCAGAACGGGCCAAGAGGCCGTCGATAAGTGCGAAATAACGCGCCTGCACGTCGGCGGGCATGGTCTCGAGGTGCTCGGCGGACACCACCGCGTCGTAACGCGCTTTGCGCCTATTCACGCCGCCCGGGAGCATATCGACGACGCTGATGTGAACCGCATCCTCTGCCCCGCCTAATGTGAGACATTCGCGAAGGGAACGAACAATCCCAGGGTCGGTCACCACGGAATCGACAGTTGCACGTCGGGCGGCGGCACCGATGGCAACGGCTCCACCCGATGACGGAAGCTCGACGAGGTGCGAGCCGGGGCGTACTGCGGCGGCATCGAGAAGCATGTTGACGCTGCGGGCCTGGGCGTCGCCGAGATCGAGCTTCTCCGTTTCAAGTGGCGCGCCGAAATTCGTTTCTGAAACGAAATATGTCTTCGGTTCCTTGCCTTTCCCCGCTCTCGGCGAATGCGAAGGCACGCTGATGCGCTCCATAGTGGGCACTCCCGTGGCGAAATGCCCGGCGAAAGCGCTCATTCCGTCTCCGGCGAACTTACCCACGAGCTCCGGAGACACCACGCCCCCGCTGTACCGTGCGGATCCATTCAAGCGGGTTCTCGGGTTGTAACCGACTGCGATGAGACGCTGAATAACGCGGACGAGATCCGCCGGGGTCTGTGTGCGCCACTCTCCCGCCATGTACCCCTCGGCAAGACCGATCCAGCCGTTGACAGCAATGCGATCGAACAACTCCGCCTGATCGACGACGAGATCCGGATCGGAATCAGGATCCACTTCAAGCTCAGCCCGCGCGCAGGCTCCAGCGAACTGGGCCTCCGCACACCGCGCGCGCAACCCCAGCATTCGTCCGGTGGGCAACGCCGCAACACTTGGCCACTGATCGGCATCAACCGTCGCTAAGTGCATGGGGATCGCGGGAGTGTCAGACACGCCGTCTAGGATAGACCGACGGAAACCCGCCTCTTGGGAGCCACGACGCGCGGAGTATGCAAACGCGCGTATGATCTCTTGGCGGATAAGCATGCAATTGCTACAAGGAGTTAACTTTAATGTCCGATAAGCCTTACCGCCCCGCAGGAAACCGCCACCACGTTGTCATTATCGGTTCCGGCTTCGGCGGGCTTTTCGCCGCTCGCGAGCTAGACGGAGCCGACGTGGATGTCACGTTGATTAGCCGCACCAACTTCCACCTCTTCCCGCCGCTGCTCTACCAGGTTGCTACCGGCCTCCTGTCCACCGGTGAGATTGCTACGTCGACCCGCCAGATCCTGGGTAAGCAGAAGAACACCGACATCGTCCGCGGAGACGTCACCGACATCAACCTGGACGACAACACGGTCACCTTCGACGAAGGCCAGTTCACCCGCACCTATGAGTACGACTCTCTTATCGTCGCCGCAGGTGCCGGACAGTCTTACTTCGGTAACGACCACTTCGCCGAGTTCGCACCGGGTCTGAAGACGTTGGACAACGCCCTCGAGATCCGCGCCCGCCTCGTCACCGCATTCGAACGCGCCGAGGTCGCCGAAGATCCTGAAGAGCGGGAGCGTCTGCTCACCTTCGTCATCGTCGGCGCGGGCCCGACCGGTGTGGAGCTCGCCGGCCAGATCGCCGAGATGGCGCACCGCAGCTTCCGCGACGAGTACTCCAACTTCCGCCCGTCCAGCGCCAAGATCATTCTTCTGGACGGCGCTCCGCAGGTACTGCCGCCGTTTGGCAAGCGCCTCGGACGCAAAGCACAGCGCGAGCTGGAGCGCATCGGCGTCACCGTGCGCCTGAACGCGATGGTGACCAATATCGACGAGACCTCGGTGACCTACAAGGATATGAAGACCGAGGAAGAGACCACCATCAACTCCTACACCAAGATCTGGTCCGCCGGCGTTGCCGCTTCCCCGCTGGGCAAGATGGTTGCCGATCAGGCGGGTCTTGAAGTTGACCGCGCCGGCAAGGTCCCGGTGAACAAGGACCTGTCCGTCGGCGATCACCGCAACGTCTTTGTCGTGGGCGACATGATGAACCTGGACAAACTGCCGGGACTGGCTCAGGTTGCCATCCAGTCCGGCGAGTACGCCGCAAAGGCGATCAAGGCCGGTGTCGAGAACGAGCAGGAACCGGACCAACGGGAGCCGTTCGAGTACTTCGACAAGGGCTCCATGGCCATTGTTTCCCGCTTCCACGCCGTGGTAAAGATGGGCAAGGTGGAAATCGCCGGCTTCCTCGGCTGGATCATGTGGCTGCTCGTCCACGTGTCCTTCCTGGTGTCCAAGCGCAACCGGGTGGTGTCCATGTTCACCTGGACGCTCAACGCACTTACCCCAAAGCGCTACAACCTTCCGACTACGATCCAGCAGATGCACGCCCGCACCGGGCTGCTCAACCTGGCTAAGGAGTCCGGCGACAATGCCGACAACTATGTCGAGCTGCGCGACACCAACGGCGAAAACTAGGTCATCTCTCCTTTACGGAATGAGCTGACACATCCGGCTGCAGCCCCACGCGGGGCCGCAGCCGGATCTTCTCGTTCGCCCACCGGCCTAGCCATGGCTAACCGTCGTGGCCCGAATTTTTCAGTACCGCGATCCGGACGCTCTGGGCGTATGATCTGTGTAGTTCAAAACCGGTTAGCCGCATTTTCCCGTGTTCACCAAGGGAATGCGCAGCTCGCTGGTTGTTTGCCGAGTCTGTGAAAAGGGGGTCGCTATGCCGCCGAAAATTCCTCTACCCCGCAACAAGACCAAAACGCAGACCAAGCAAAAACAAGATTCCCGGCCGGTGCCGGTCCCCGTTGAACGCTCGGTGGATTTCTGCCGTGTATTCGTCGAGGGAAACGCACTTCCGGGCTCGATGCACTACACCACCGCAATGGAGCGCGTGCGGGAAGCACAGAACGGCTATGTGTGGCTTTCTCTGCGCGAGCCCTCCGCCGAACAGATGGAGCGAGTGGCCGAGGAATTCGGGATTCACGACCTCATCGTCGAGGACGCTGTGGCCGCGCACCAGCGCCCAAAGGTGGAGCGCTTCGGCGAGCAGCTCTTCTTCGTCATCCGCACCGTTGTCTACCGCGATGACGAGGAAGTGGCCGACCTCCGCGAAATCATTTCGACGGGCGAGGTCCAGATGCTTCTCGGCGAAAACTTCGTCATCACCATCCGCCACAACGCGGAATTGCCGAACCTTACGCAGGAGCTCATTGAGGACCAGGAGATCGCCTCGCTCGGTCCCGCCGCGGTGGCATGGAAAGTCGCCGACCACATCGTGGAGAACTACATGAAGGTCACCACCTTCCTCTCCAGCGATGTCGACGAGCTGGAGAACGAGGTGTTCACACCGCGGCATCTCATCAACATCGACAAGATCTACATGTACAAACGTGAGGTCTTGGAGATGCGGCACGCAACTGACCCCCTCGGGCCCGCCCTTCGTTCCGGACTCACATTGCACAAGGATCTGCTCAGTAAACCGATCCGCTCGTACCTGCGCGACGTCCAGGACAATGCCATGATCGTCAGTGACCACGTCTCGGGGTTCGACGAACGGCTTTCATCGCTTCTCGACGCCTCAGTGGCCAAGGTCTCCATGCAGCAGAACAGCGACATGCGAACGATCTCCGCTGTCGTCGGCATGGCGGCATTGCCGACGATGATCGCCGGTGTGTACGGCATGAACTTCGAGTACATGCCGGAACTCGGCTGGCACTACGCCTACCCCGTCGTGCTCCTTGTCATGTTCGGCTCGATCCTGGGCATGTACTGGTGGTTCCGAAAGAACCACTGGCTCTAGATCCTTTCGGGGCGCTCATACAGCCCCGAGCGTTTTTCTAGGAATCCAGGACCATCGTGCGCAGGGTGCACACAGCGACCAGTTTGCCCTCGGAACGCATTTCCGTGCGCCACAGCTGAGTGCGCCGGCCCACGTGCACCGGGGTGACCTCAGCTTCGATCTCGCCGACGCTGACGCTACGGATCAAGTCCGTGCTGTTGTTCATTCCCACGACGGGTGCACCAGCTGCGATGAACCCGGCGAAAGATCCCATAGTCTCACCGATCGAGCAGAAGACTCCCCCGTTGACCATGCCAGCCGGCTGGTGGTGCTTCGGGCTCGCCTGAACGGTCGCCACAATCTTCTCGGGGCCGAAAGCGGTGAATTTCAGGCCGATAAAGGAATCGAACTCGGTAGCCGCCGAGTTCAGCATTGCGAGTTCTTCGTCTGTGAGCTGGCGGTTTTGCAGGTGCTTCAGGTCGTTGATGTCCATGAAAACTGACTTTATCAACAAAACTAGCTTGAACTGGTGGACTTTAAAGGTTATGAACCGAAATTGGTCACTGGCTTCGCTTCGCCGATAAAACTGGGTGCGTATGCTCAATGGCATGACTTCGAATGATGCACCTTCTTCCAATCCCGCCGCTAACGGCGCCGACCTGGCTCAAATCGGTGTGGTCGGCATGGCCGTGATGGGCTCCAACCTTGCCCGCAATTTCGCCTCCCGCGGCCACACCGTGGCCATCTTCAACCGCTCGCCGGAGAAGACTCGCGCGGTGATGGAGCGGTTCGGCGACGAGGGGTCTTTCATCCCCTCCGAGACCATTGAGGATTTCGTGGCGTCGCTGGAGCGTCCCCGCAAGGCGGTCATCATGGTGCAGGCGGGCAAAGCCACCGATGCAGTTATCGACCAGTTGGTCGAGGCCATGGATGAGGGCGACATCATCATCGACGGCGGCAATTCGCTGTTCACCGACACGATCCGCCGCGAGAAGGACGTAGCCGCAAAGGGTCGCCACTTCGTCGGTGCCGGTATCTCCGGCGGTGAAGAGGGCGCGTTGCGCGGTCCCTCGATCATGCCGGGTGGCCCGAAAGAGTCGTGGGAGACTCTCGGCCCCTTGCTCGAGGACATTTCCGCCAAGGCCGACGGTGTCCCGTGCGTGACGCACATCGGCCCGGACGGCGCGGGCCACTTTGTCAAGATGGTGCACAACGGCATTGAATACGCCGACATGCAGGTCATCGGCGAGGCGTACCACCTGCTCCGGTACGCTGCGGGCATCGAGCCGGCGGAACTGGCGGAGATCTTTTCCGAGTGGAACCAGGGCGACCTGGATTCTTACCTGATCGAGATCACGGCAGAAGTCCTGCGCCAAGTGGACGCGAAGTCGGGCAAGCCGTTCATCGACATCATTGTCGACGCCGCAGGCCAGAAAGGCACCGGGCGCTGGACTGTCAAGGAAGCGCTCGACCTCGGCGTGCCCACCACCGGCATCGGTGAAGCGGTCTTCGCGCGCGCCCTGTCGTCGGCTCTCGCGCAGCGCGAAGCAGTCAAGGAGAAAGGCTTGCCTTCCGGCGAGACTGCCACTCTGGAGTCCCTCGGCGTGGACAAGGATCAGTTCATCGAGGACGTCCGCCGCGCGCTCTACGCTTCCAAGCTCGTCGCCTACGCGCAGGGCTTCGACGAGATCAACGCCGGCTCCCGGGAATACGGATGGGGGCTCAAGCCGCAGGACCTTGCCACGATTTGGCGCGGCGGCTGCATCATCCGCGCGAAATTCCTCAACCGCATCACCGAGGCGTACAACAACGATCCGGACCTCCCGTCCCTACTTCTCGATCCGTACTTCCGAGGCGAGCTTGAGAATGGCCTGATCGACTCCTGGCGGCGCGTGGTGGTCACCGCAACGCAGCTGGGTCTGCCGATCCCAGTGTTCGCGTCCAGCCTGTCGTACTACGACTCGCTGCGCTCCGACCGCCTCCCCGCCGCGCTGATCCAGGGCCAGCGCGATTTCTTCGGTGCGCACACCTACAAGCGCGTCGATATGGAGGGCACCTACCACACCACGTGGTCGGGCGAACGCGAGGAAATCACCTACTAGCGTTGCGCTCACTCGGGCACCGCGGGAGGTCGGTAGACTTCCCCCGGTGCCTTCTTTTGTAGATCTCGGGCTTCCCCGCCCCATTGTCGATGTTCTGAGCAAGCAGAACATCGACGAACCGTTTCCCATTCAGCAGACCGCGATCCCTGCTGTTCTCGACGGCCGCGATGTCCTCGGCCGCGGACCGACCGGCTCCGGCAAGACCTTTGCTTTCGGTCTGCCGATGCTCGCGCTGCTCGCGGGCAAACCTTCTCGCCCGGGGAGACCGCGCGGCCTTATTCTCGCCCCCACGCGCGAACTCGCCGCACAGATCCGCCAGCGCCTCGATGAGCCGGCAGCCGCCGTGAATTTGCGCGTTATCGAGGCGGTGGGTGGAGTGAACATCAATCACCACATCCGCGCTCTCGCCGCCCCCGTCGATGTTCTCGTGGCCACCCCCGGCCGTGCGCAGGACCTGATCAACCAACGCAAGCTGAGCTTCGACGACGTGATCATCACCGCGATCGACGAAGCCGATCAGATGGCGGACATGGGCTTCCTCCCGCAGGTCCGCAAGCTTCTCGACGCCACACCCGGCACCGGACAACGGTTGCTGTTCTCGGCGACGCTTGACGGCGACGTCGATAAGCTCGTGCGCCGGTATCTCGACGATCCGGTAACGCACTCGACAGCGCCGGCCGCTGCTGCTGTCGATTCGATGGAGCACTACCAGCTCCTTGTCGGCGACCGTGAGTCGCGCAACGAGATTGTCCCGCTCATCGCCGCGCGCGAGGGCAAGACGATCATGTTCATGCGCACGAAACACGGCGTGGACCGGCAGGTGAAGAAGCTGCGGCGCGTCGGAGTCAATGCTCAAGGCATTCATGGCGACAAGAGTCAGGGCGCGCGCACGCGCGCAATCGACGGTTTCGCCGACGGTTCGCTCCCTGTGCTGGTGGCCACGGATATCGCTGCACGCGGCATTGACATCAGCGACGTTTCGCTCGTCGTCCACATCGATCCCCCTGCCGAGCACAAGGCGTACTTGCACCGCGCCGGACGAACAGCGCGTGCGGGAACCGATGGCACAGTAGTCACACTCGTGATGGACGAGCAGCGCAAGGACGTGGATCAACTCCTGCGGAAAGCCGGCGTTGAGGCAGAGAAAGTGCAGGTTAGTGCTGGGTCCGCGGAGCTTGCTAGAATCACGGGGGCGCGGAAGCCGTCCGGCGATCCGCTCCCCCCGCCGGGCCAGACCGCGGCACCTGCTGAGAAACGCAACCAGCGTTCGGGCGGCTCGCGGCGCGGGCCGAAACAGAGCACCCCCCACACCACCAACGGTGGGCGCCGCCGCAGAAGGAGTTCCAGGCGCAAAGAGTTCTAACCTCGTTCTAACCACCTTATGGACATACTGATATCCATTCTCGCCCTCATCGGCTTTGTGCTGCTCACCGCATCCACAGGCCTGTTTGTGGCCATCGAGTTCGCGATGACAGGCTTGGAGCGCTCCACTATCGAGGCCCATGTGCAGGAGAAGGGCGACAAAACTGCTCGCGCCGTGCAGCGCGACCACGGAAATCTTTCGTTTGTGCTCTCCGGTGCGCAACTGGGCATCACACTCACGACCTTGGCCACCGGTTTCCTCGCGGAACCGGTGTTGGCGCGTTTCTTCGGCCCGCTGCTGGAGCTGGTTGGCATGCCTGAGTCCGCGTCCCGTCCGGTCGCACTCGTGCTAGCCCTCATCATCGCCACCACCTTGTCGATGGTCTTCGGTGAGCTGGTGCCAAAGAACCTGGCGATATCCAAACCATTGGAGGTCGCCCGATTCGTGGTGCCGCCCGTCAACGCGTTCAACACGGTATTCGCCTGGTTCATCAAAGGTCTGAACACGTCCGCTAACTGGTTTGTGCGCAAACTGGGAATCGAGCCCGCCGACGAACTGGCCTCTGCCCGCTCCGGCCCCGAACTCGGAGCGATGGTGCGCAGCTCCGCTGAGGCGGGCGGATTAGACGCTCAAACCGCCAGAATGCTCGACCGGTCCCTGCAGTTCGGCGAAACGACCGCGGAAGAGGTCATGTCGCCCCGCTCCACCGTCAACTCCCTCGACGTGGAAGACACGGTCAGCGACCTAATTGCTTTGGCGATAGAGACGGGACACTCCCGGTTCCCCGTCCGGCGAGGCGATTTGGACGACACTGTCGGTCTCGTGCACATCAAGGACGCATTCTCCATTCCGCGAAACAAGCGCTCTACGACCCTGCTGGGTTCGCTGGCCAAACCCGTCTCTTTTGTCCCCGGCACGTTGGACGGGGACGCCGTGCTCAACCAAGTGCGTTCCGCAGGCTCACAAATGGTGCTGGTTGCCGACGAGTATGGCGGCACTCAAGGCCTGGTCACCATCGAGGACGTCGTCGAGGAGATCTTGGGCGAAGTGTACGACGAGTACGACGACCGAGAATCGGAGCGGGATTTCCACCGTTTTGGGTCATCGTGGGAGGTCTCAGGATTAGTCCGTCTGGACGAATTGTCCGAACGGACGAGTTATCTCGCTCCAGACGGCCCGTACGAGACTCTCGGTGGCTTGGTTATGTCGGCCCTTGGCCGCGTTCCCCGAGTCGGTGATTCGGTAGTCCTTCCCGCTTCCGAGCACGAGACCCAGGACGATTTCGAATCCGGTAACGCCGGCCGGTGGCTAGCCCGGGTGTCAGTGATGGACGGGCGCCGCCTGGACAAGGCAATTCTCACCCCGATTTCTGACGACGACGCTGCGAGGTGGTCCGCATGAATATCTGGGTAGCGACGCTGCTCATCGTCGTCCTGCTTCTGGCCAACGCATTCTTCGTTGCATCGGAGTTCGCTTTGGTGTCCTCCCGCAAGGACCGCCTCGAATCCATGCTTGCGCAGGGAAAAACAGGTGCCCGTCGTGCTCTGAACGCTTCCGAGCACCTCTCGATCTACCTGGCTGGCGCCCAGTTCGGCATCACCATTGCTTCGCTGATTCTGGGTAAGGTCGCCGAGCCGGCAATCGCGCATTTCCTCGAAGCTCCGTTCACAGGCCTCGGCGTGCCCGAGAACGTGCTGCATCCGCTCTCGTTCGTCATCGCATTGCTGATCATCACGGTGCTGCACATCATTTTCGGCGAGATGATCCCGAAGAATATTTCTATCGCGGGTCCGGAAACGCTCGCTGTGTGGCTCACTCCGGCGATGGACGTGTGGGTGAAGCTGACGCGTCCGTTCATTCACGCACTGAACGAACTCGCTCGTGTCACGCTCAAACTGGTCGGCGTTGAGCAGCGCGATGAGCTCGACTCTACGGTGGACCAGGAGCAACTGGCTTCGATGATCCAGGAGTCCAGGCAGGAGGGCCTCCTCGATGCCGAGGAAACTGCACGCCTGGCCAACGCCCTTTCCTCCGAACACCGCAGTTTCAAGGAAGTCATGATCCCCATCGAGGAGGTTGTGACCATCCCTCACAGCCGCGGCGGGATCGCCCTGTCTGAGTTAGAGAAAGCCGTGCAAGAAACGGGCTATTCACGCTTCCCCGTGGAGGGGTCCGCCGGTGCCTTAGTCGGCTACATTCACGTCAAGGACGTCCTGGACTTGCTTGAGTCTGACGTCCCTGACCCAGTCATTCCGCAGAACCGCATCCGTCGGCTAAGCATTGTGGACGGCGCCGGCAGCCTCGACGACGCATTGACCTCCATGCACCGTCGCTCCGCACACATGGCCCAAGTCCGCGATAACGGCGAACTCGTCGGCGTCCTCGCGCTCGAGGACCTCATCGAGGAATACGTGGGCACGGTGTCCGACTGGACCCACGAAGACGAGTAGATCGCGCTATGCCCGACACCGCCGCCAACATGGTTCTTCCGCACGAGCGCTGGACCGAGCTCGCCAAGGAGCACGAGCAACGCGCCCGCGTCTGGATCGACCCTCATATGGCGCGGCGGTCCCGGGGCGAAAAGCACCCGATCTGGGATTTTCTCTTCGACTACTACGCAGTTCGACCGTCCCATGTGCTGCGCTGGCACCCGGGTGCGGGCGTGGCGCTTGCCGGCGCAGCCGAAGCACCCCACGCTCGCTGGCGCGACTACCGCGTCGACTGCAACGGCAATGTCTCCGTGGACGTGGACTCGTTCCTGTCCCACCGCAGGAAGGACATGGAAAACATCCTGGCGTTGCTGCGGGCCACGGAGAAGAACCGGACGCAATTCGATTGCTTCGGTCTGCATGAATGGGCGATGGTGTATCGCCAGGATACCACGCGCCACCCGTTGCCTCTCCGTCTCGGTGCGGAAGGCACGAACGATGTGGTTGAAGCCCACGACATCAAGTGCACGCATTTCGACGCGTACAGGTTTTTCACCCCGCCCGCCAAGCCGCTCAACCTCACAGTCCTAGACAACTCTTCCAGGCCTGCCCACGAGCAATGCGGCTGCCTGCACGTCGGAATGGATCTGTTCAAGTGGGCGGCCAAGATGGGGCCATTAGTGCCCGGCGAACTGCTTCTAGACTGCTTCGAACTCGCTTTGGATATCCGTCTGCTGGACATGGAGGCATCGCCGTACGATTGCCAGGTGCTCGGCTACGGTGTAGTCCCCATCGAGACACCTGAAGGGAAGGCCGAATACGTCTCTCGGCAGCGTGAATTCACCGCGCGGGCAGAACCCCTGCGACACCGCCTCGTCGCGATCCTCCAGGGCGTTCTGGACAGCTAAGCTGACTTGGAAGATGTCTGCTCGAAAGGGGCTTGGGCCATGGGACGGCACTCCACCGAAAAAAATAATTACTCCCTGTCCAAAGGACTGATCGCGCTGATTTCGGCCGTCGTCCTGCTCGTGGTGGCAGGTGCTGCGTGGCTGTTGCTGCGCGACGACGGTTCTGGCGACGGCAGTGACGCAGCTTCCGGCGATCAAGCGCAGTGCGTTGCCGGTGACCTGCCGCTCCCCGTGGCAGCAGCCAGCACGTCGATAGGCGAGAGATTCGTCAGCGATTATGCTGCCTCGACGCCCGTCGTCCGCGACTACTGCGTGAAACCGGAGCTTGTCGGGGACCTTTCAACTGCCGCCGTGTACATCGCGCCGCAATCCCCGATCACGGACAAGGAGCTCGCGGCAACAGGAAGAAGCGCCTCGACTAATGAACCTCCTGCTGTCTACGCCACCCCCGTCGGTGTAGCGGTGGCCGCTGGTGGTTCTACGCCGGATTCCCCGGCGCTGCCGAGTATCCTCTTCCCCACTGGCGAACAGCCGGAGGCATCTGCAATCGCAGCAAGTCACTTCGCCGACACGCAGGAAGAAGCAGTCGATGCGCTTAACAGCCAGCGCGTGCGCACCACTGATGAAGCAGCGTCGAACCAGGATAAAGCGGTGGCCACCGCCGAAGACGCCGCACCCGAGGGACGCACATTCACGCCTATCGACGGCGCAGAGCTGGTCTACTCCGCCATTCCACTGACAACCACTGACACTGTGAGCGAGGAACAGACTCGAGCCGCCCAGGCATTCGCCGAAGAGGCGGGACAGGCATTCCTGAATACCCACGGCGAGGTGAAAGGCCGAACGGAGGTAGGTGACCAGGTCTGGGCCGCTGCCGCACCCGCGGGTGGTGCCCGCATCAAGGATCCGGCACCCGCCGACGCGCCCGCACCCAATTCGGATGCTGTGGCCGCAGGCGAACCTGTGGACACGTTATTCCTGCTCGACACCTCCGCAGCAATGTCCGCATACAACGATGCAGCCGCGGCAGCCATTGACGAAGCAGTCGGCGAACTCACCGGTTCCGGCCGCTCCGTAGCGCTGTGGAATTATTCCTCTCCCCTTTCCCCCGGTGCGAACAAGGGGTACCGCGCGAATGTCGCATTCACGACAGACGCAGACGCTCTCATTGGCACGGCCGCCCGTTTTCTCAACGACGGCCAACCACTCACCCGGGAAGCCGTTTCCGCCGCGGTGGACTACGCCGAGTCTGAAGCGAACGCAGATACGCCTGTCCGGATCGTCCTCATCACATCCGGCACGGACGATCCCGACAACGATTACCCCGAGCATGCCCTCGCAGCGGCTCAGGAACGCGGCGTAACGTTGAGCATTGTCAATGCAGGTGACGGCGGCTCCGACCCAGCTCTTGCTCGTGCCGCCGAGTTCACCGCTGATGCCGAGTCCGCAGAAGCCCTCGGCCCCGCGATCCGCGCCGCAGCCGGGTTAATGTAGCGGGAGAAGGATAAGCCGGCTTAACCGGAGCAATTAGCTCCGCGATGAACTAGCTCCGCCGCAGCGAAAAGCGAAACCGTTTCAGGCAGCGGATCGGATTCTACGAGCTACGGCGGCGACGACGGTCAGCCAGCTCGTCGAGCGCGACGACGTTGCCGTCATCGCTGTCATCAATACCACCGATGCGCTCCGACGGGAACGCGGAGATAGTACCGGTGAGTTCCTTGACAATCTGCGGGACGGCGATGCCGAACACTCCCTGGCCCCCTCCGAGGAGGTCAATGATCTCGTCGTTGCTGCGGCACTCGTAGACAGTGGTGCCGTCAGAGACAAGGGTGATTTCAGAAATCTCATTGATTCCGCGGTCACGCAGCTTGTCCACGGCGAGGCGAATGTTCTGCAGCGAAATACCCGTGTCCAGCAGTCCCTTCACAATCTTCAGGACGAGTATGTCTTTGAAGGAGTACAGGCGCTGCGAGCCGGATCCCGTTGCGTTGCGGATGGAAGGCCGGACCAGATCGGTGCGTGCCCAGTAGTCGAGCTGCCGGTACGTGATACCGGCGACCTGGCATGCGATCGGGACGCGGTAGCCGACCTCGTCGGAGGGGCCCAGGTCAAAAAGGGTCTCCTGAACCGGCGCTTCGATGCCGTCGGCGGCGTTCACGCTATCGATCGTAGTCACGTAATTACTCCCATGAAGTTTAGGAAAGAGCCTAAAGATTATTTAAAAGCAAGCATATGCTGCGGTCAAGGGTCGAGCCCTCGACACGCCGAAGTTTTAACCTCAACTTTAACTTTAGGTTCAGTCTTCCCCACTGTCATCTTGCGTATCAGGAGCATCACCGATTCCGAGATCCTTCTCGTCCACGCCCAGCTCACGCATGAGGTTCTCGAAATCCAAGTCGGCCTGTATATCGCCGCTGGCAGAGTTGCCGCGGTCAGCGTCGGGCGATCCAGAATCCACCGCGACATCATCGTCGAACTCGATATCGAAATATGCGGCGGCGTCATCTGCGCTCAGCCACAGGGACGCGTGGCTCAGCACATCTTCTTCGACCTCGATCGGCCGATCCAGCATGAGGGCCAGCGCGAGAGCATCGGTTGGGCGGCAATCGATCTCGGCACCGTCTTCCATAGTCACCTGGGCCAGGTACACACCGTTGTAATAACCGGTCAGCTCGACCGCCGCGACCCCAGACGTCGACTGCTCAATGATGTCGACGAGCAGGTTGTGCGTGTCGGGGCGGGTTGGCTCCCACTCCCCAATCCTTCCCAAGAGCTGAGCTCCACCTACTGGCGAAAGCCAGATCGGCAGAAAACGCCGGCGTTCTTCCCACAGGAGAACTGCGCACAGGAAATTCTCCGGCCCAACCGGAAAAACCCCGCACAGCGAAACTGGAACAGTGCTCATGACAGTTAAGACAATCCGCGGCGGAGTTCGTTCTTGACCAGTGCGGCGTGGAGCGACACCACAAGAGCTGTCATTTGCTGACTAATCTCGCTGGCCTCTTGCTTGGCAGCCGCGCGCCCCGATTTGGCTACGGGCTCCGTGACCTGGCTGATCACATCCGCCTGGCGGCTGGCGGACTGGCTGATGCGTTTCAAATGACGGGAGTCCAAGCCGAACTCGGTCAGCGAAACAGCTGTAGAGACCACGCGAACATCATCGACGGTGAACAGGCCGGAAGCGTCTGGAACGATCAATCCGGCATCGATGCATTGCGCAACGATCTCGGGCGCGCAATCGGCATGCTCGGCAACATCTTCGTCGGTGAGACGGGTCGCTGCCGGTGCGGCGAATTGCTCTGGTGCGATGAGTGGCTGGGCCGCGCTTTGGCCGGTCATCACCGCCGTGACCTTGCCCGAGTCCATCGCCTCGAGCTGCTCCCGAATCACCTTCAACGGCAGGTAGTTGTCGCGCTGGGTGGTCAGGATGTAGCGCAGTCTCTCCACATCCGCTTCGGTGAAACGGCGGTAACCGGACTGGGTGCGCTCGGGGCTGATGAGCCCCTCCGATTCGAGGAACCGGATCTTAGACACGGTGACATCCGGAAACTCCTCGCTAAGGCACTTGATCACCACGCCGATAGACATGGTTTTGGTGCCAGAGCGGCGTGCCTGATTGCTCGGCTTTGTCTTCCGGATTGCGCTCACAGTGTCTAATTCTGTCTAACTCAGTCGTACTCTGCTCAGATTTATCTGAAACACTTTCACTCCTGCGTCGGGTGCACGGCAGCTTTCGCGGAACCTGCTGACCCGAAGCGGAGTGAATACCGTCTTTAGCGGGGCATTCTAATCCTCGTCCGCAATGAACACGAGGCGGAATTTGCCGATTTGAATCTCGTCGCCGGTGGACAGCGTCTGGGAATTACGCGGTTCACGGTTCACGTAGGTGCCGTTCAGAGATCCGACATCGACGACCTCGAACTCGCCGTCGTTGCGGCGGAATTCTGCGTGCCGGCGCGACACAGTGACATCGTCGAGGAATATGTCCGCCTCCGGGTGGCGGCCCGCTGTCGTTGTGTCCTGATCAAGCAGGAAGCGTGCACCAGCGTTCGGGCCACGCTTGACCACCAGCAGTGCTTCGCCGGCAGGCAGGCCCTCCACGCCACCGACGTGCTCAGAGGCGGTGGTAGCTCCCGTTTCCATCTCCTTCAGAAGATCCGCACGGAAGACAGAGGTGGTCTCTACCTGTGCCTCCGGTGTACCGGTGTTCTCGCTCATCTCTTCTCCTGACATTTTGACGGATACAGATCTAAATTTAAGTCCACGATCATCATACTGACAACTGGTCCCGCTGCGCGCTTGTGACACCGGGGTCCCTCGCCCGCATCAACGGAAAATGCTGGCTATGCCGGAAATAACGGAGTTTCCTCCGCCGGACAGTGGGTTGTCGGAGACCATGTAGGTCCATGTCGCATTCGGCCGTTTCCATCCGGCATCTGCGAGGTGCGCACCGTCGCCGTCGATAGTCACGGCTCCGAAGGAGTCCGTAGCGCGCTCCACTGCACGGTTGGCCAGTTCCTTGAATTCCCGCACGGCGATTCGATGGAACTCGGTAATGGGGGTTTCGCGGGCGATAGCACGGAGGTGGATCGATTCGCGCACATCGTCCATGAGTGCGAGGTGTTCGGACCATTCGTCGTCGAGGTGGAACAGCATGATGTCGCGCGCCGCTTGTTCGAGCACGCCGCGGTCGATCCTCTGCCCCTCCAGTTCACCAGCACGCGCCGGGTCGCGTTCGGCGAGTTCGCGCCACGCTTGATCGGTGTCCAGCAGCGACGCGCGCCGCTTATCGACGATCTCCCTGTGGTCCGCCAGCAACTGGTTGTATTTCCACGTCTGCGCGTGAATTTCCAGCAGTTGCCCCTCCGTGACGCGTTGGCAGTGCTCGATGAAGTCCTGCACCCGCTTGGACTCGATCCGGCCGTCTGTGTCGGGCTGGGTGCTCACACGTTCATCGGCCCCTCCGGCTGTGACGATGTCGTCTTCCAGAGACACGAAGAACACGCTCAGCCCAGGGTCGCCCTGGCGCCCGGCACGGCCGCGAAGCTGGTTGTCCAGTCGCGCGGTGCGGTGGCGGGCAGTTCCGATAACGGCGAGGCCGCCGAGCTCTACCACGGCATCGCGGTCAGCTTCGTCCGCGCCTCCCAGCCGGATGTCGGTGCCGCGCCCGGCCATCTGGGTGGACACAGTCACACGGCCGAGATCGCCGGCTTCCGCGACAATGCGGGCTTCTTCGGCATCGTTCTTCGCGTTAAGCACGTTGACTGAGATGCCGCGCTCGCGCAGGGAATCTGCCAGCGTTTCGGATTCGGCCACGTCGTGTGTGCCCACTAGCACCGGCTGTCCGGTGGAATGAATGTGGGCGATTTCATCAACGATGGCGGCGAATTTCTCGTCCATGGTGGCGTAGATGCGGTCGGCTTCGTCGAAGCGGCGTAATTCCTTGGCCCGGTCGATCACAGAGACGTGGAGGTCGTAGAACTGGCGCAGCTGGTCGGTCGCTTCGACCGCAGTACCGGTCATCCCGCAGACCATCGGGTAGCGGCGCATGAGGGCCTGCAGCGTGATCTGGTCGAGGATGCGCCCGCCCTCGGAAACGTCGAGGCCTTCTTTGGACTCCACGGCAGCTTGAAGCCCATCCGGCCAGCGCTGCAGCTCTGCGACGCGGCCGCGCGACGCGTCGACAAGGTCGATCTTGCCGTCCTGGACGATGTAGTGCACGTCCCGGATGAGCAGCGCCTTGGCGTGTAGGGCGAGGTTCACCCGCACAAGCACGGTGCCGATGTTCTCGTCGGAGTACAACGAATCGATGCCGAGGGCGCGCTCCACCTTGGACGCCCCCTCATCGGTGAGGAAGACGTTCCTGCGGTCGGAGTCGATGGTGTAGTCCTTGCCCTCCACCAGATGCGACACCGCCTCAGTGATCTTGCCGGTGGCCTGCTCCCCCGGCTTGGCGCCGGCGAGGACGAGGGGCACCAAGGCTTCGTCGACAAGCACGCTGTCGGCCTCGTCTACAAGCGCGACGTCGGCGCGGACCTGGACCGTCTGGTCGCGGTGCGTGATCTGGTTGTCGCGCAGGTGGTCGAAGCCGATCTCGGCGACCGGGGCGTAGACTATGTCGCTGCGGTAGGCGTTGATGCGTTCCTCACGGTTAGAGGCTTCGGTCACCGACGCGACCGTAAGACCGAAGAACTCGACCAGCGGGCGCATCCAGTCCGCATCGCGCGCAGCAAGGTAGTTGTTCACCGTGATCAGATGCACCCGCTTCCCGGTGAGCGCGAAACCCGTCGCCGCCATCGCACCAACAAGGGTCTTGCCTTCACCCGTGGCCATCTGGATCACATCGCCCTCGAGCAGGCGGAGCACCGCTTGGTTCTGTACCTCGAACGGCGTCATGCCAAGCGCTCGGGACGATGCCACAGACAGAACCGCCAAGAAATCCGCTTTGGCCGTGATCTTCCCGCCGGCGACCGTCCCCCGGATCGCCTCGACCAGTTCCGCGTCGCTGCGCTGCGCATAGCTGTCGATCAAGCCGTGCGCCTGCGAGACAATGCCCTTGGATTTCTTGTCGTTGCGCTCGGTGGACGAGCCCATCGCTTTCCAGAACCAGTCAAACTTGCCCATGGGGCAACTTTACGTGACCAGCCGATTACCGCAATTACCCGACCATGCGGTAATCTGTCCAAGTTCCACGCGAGCAAGCGAGCGCGTGCACCGCGAGCGAACAACGGGCTGTGGCGCAGTTTGGCAGCGCACTACACTGGGGGTGTAGGGGTCGCAGGTTCAAATCCTGTCAGCCCGACACATTTTTATGGGTTTCGGCTTTCCGACCAGCACTTATTTAGATGAACATATGTCGGTCGGAGAGCCACTTTTTTCATCGGCGTGGGCGACTGATTAGCGGAAAGACCCCGCGAGAAACGAGCTCGCAGGGTCCCTCGCAGTCGTTGGCTCCGCTTACGGCTGGAGCACGACCTTGATGCAGCCGTCCTCCTTCTTCTGGAACTTCTCGTACATGGCGGGAGCGTCGTCGAGCGATGCCGTGTGGGTTTTCAGGTCGAGTACGCCGAGGGGGTCGGACCGGTCGTCAACCAGCGGGAGGATGTCATCTGTCCAGTTGCGCACGTTGCACTGGCCCATCCGCATCTGCACCTGCTTGTCAAAAAGCGTCATCATCGGCATCGGGTCCTTCATCCCGCCGTAGACGCCGCTCAACGAGATGGTTCCCCCGCGTCACACGGCGTCAATAGCGGTGTAGAGCGCGCTGAGGCGGTCCACACCCGCGTTGTCCATGGCAGCGCGGCCGAGCGGTGAGGGCAGCAGGCCAGTAGCCGCCTGCGCGGTGCCGGCAATGGGAGACCCGTGTGCTTCCATGCCGACGGCATCGACGACGGAGTCGGGCCCGCGGCCGTCGGTAAGCTCTCGCAACTCCTCGACGACCCCCTCGCCGCCCTCAAGAACCTCGATGCCGTGCCGGGATGCCATGGCGCGGCGCTCCGCAACGGGGTCGACGCCGATCACGCGGTAGCCGAAGTGCGCGCCCCGATACGGGAAGCCATCTGGCCAATAGGGCCGAGCCCGAGCACTGCGAGCGTGCCGCCTTCCGGGACGCTGGCGTACTTGACACCCTGCCAAGCGGTTGGCAAAACGTCGGATAAAAAGAAAGCGCTCGTCCTCGCCGACATTGGGGACCTTCAAGTTTCCAGCAATGCTGCTTCGCGACGGGTCGCGCGTTCCCTCAGGCCGCTTTCTCGAGCTCATGCACGCGTATATTTCAGGGTGTACACCACGTCACACGCACGTTGTGCTCGCGCTAGAAGGAGCTGGGGAATGAAAACTCGGACACAGCAAGGCGCGGGAGTGAGCAAAGTGCGCTACATCGCGCCGGATGTCGCACGGGGTATGGCCCTGTTGGGCATCGCGCTGGCGAATGTGCCCACCAATTGGCTTGCCTCACACGATGCCGCTCACTCAGAATTCTTCGGTGGGACAGGAGCGGATCCGAGTGCTCTGGACATAGTCCTGATTATTTTCCAGGCGATGTTCGTCCACGTGCGTGGTTTGGCGATGTTCTCCATGCTGCTCGGCATGGGGATCGGAATGATCGTGGGAAGTCTGTGGCGGCGCGGTTACACCAACAGGGCCGCGAAGAAGGTGGTACTGAAGCGGTACTTCTTCCTCTTCTGCTTCGGTCTCGTGCACCTAGTGTTCTTCTTTCCGGGCGACATTCTCACCGCGTACGGCATCTGCGGAATGGTGACTGCTCTGCTCATCGGAGGCAGCGACAGAGTCCTGCGGATTGTCTCAGGCGTTTTGCTCGGACTCTGGTGTGCCTACTGCGCACTCGGGGCGCTCATGATCTTCATTCAGGGGCCGGGCGCCCCGATACTGTCCATGGACATGTTCTACGGCGATATGCAGCCGACATACGTCGACCAGCTCCACCACGCTGTGGGGGTGCTGGGTGCGCACGCCTTCCCCACCCTGTCCATCCTGCCCCTTGTCCTCCTCGGGTTCGTGTGGGGGCGTGAGCGGGTGATGCAGGATGTGGACGGGTATGCCGGCCGCCTGTGGGCGTGGGTGATCGTCACGGTGCTCGTAATCCTCTTCGTAGGCTTTCCGTTCGGGCTGTCATCGGTGGGTGTGCTGCCCTACGAGTGGGAACCGGGCTTCGCCCTCCTCAATCAAGCGCTAGGGCGACTGACGGGGCCGGGGATTCTCGCCGCGGTGATGCTTGCGATGCGTCCGGTGCAGCGCCGGATCAACGAGGGTGCGGCTGTTCCCGGCTGGCTCGCTTCCTTCAACGCCCTAGGCAAGCGGTCCATGACGGGATACCTCGGCCAGACCCTCATCCTGTTCCCGCTCACATCTGTGTTCCTGCTCGGCATTGGGCACGACTTCCCCATTGCCGGGCAGATGGCTTTGGCCACAGGAGTGTGGCTGGTGACTCTCTTGGCCGCATGGTTGATGGAGCGGCGGGGAATCCCCGGCCCGTTCGAGAAACTGCACCGGACGATGTCCTATGGGCGCGATGGGCTACCGCAGCACTACGAGCTCACGTCGCACGAGCTCCAGCAAGGACCTGATGGAATCAAGTACGGCTACAAACAAAAGATTGACGGCCATTGGCAATTCGCATTGCCAGAAGCGGAGGCTGTCAGAACCGGCTCCCCTTAACCCAGGTTCGCGCGGTAGGAAACACCGAAGAAGTCGAGGATCTCACGGGTGGCAAAATCGTCGGCGGTATTCTCCCCCGGGCCTTTGTCACTGTCGCTGCCGGGCCAGATGTGCCCGCTGCCGTCGAGGCGGTAGTGGCGTAGCTGAGCATCGCAGCCTTCCCACATGAACTCTTCGCCGGGACGGTCAATCGTCTCCTCGTCGGGAGTCTCTTCGCAGTAGTTTCTCTGCGCCGCCTGCTCCATCACCTCGGCTACGGGCTCGTAATCAGCACCGTGGCGGACACCGCCGTCGTATTTGATCACGCTGTCGTTTGTTCCGTGAAAGTCGATCTGCTTCGTTGGGATCGAAGAGCACCCGTCAAAAACGGTGTCGTAGTAAGCGGCTGAGACTGTTCCGATACCAGTGAGTTGGTGCGCGCGGTTGCAGGCGGTGTACGCAGCGAACCCGCCGCCGTTCGAATGCCCGGCAGCAAAGACGCGCGACGGGTCGATCGGGTATTTGTCGAGCATTTCCTGGCGCACCGCATCGAAAAATTCGAGGTCCTCATCGCCGGAGGTGGCAGCGTAAGGCGCGGGTGCCCACGCACTATTCACCCCTTGCATGTACACGACAACGGCGTTAGCTTTGTCGAATTCCGTCATTGAACGCATAGATTTGTCGGTCATCTTGTACCCGTGGAAGACGAAAATCAGAGGGAGGCCTTCACGCTCGTCCACATTCGGAGGGGTGGTGACCATATACTCGCGTTCCCGGCCGGCGACCTTCATCGTTTGGGTGAAGGTGCTCGGCTCGCCGGAGAAATCAGCTTCAACCTCAGCGAGCTCCTCACGCGACTCGTTGGCAGCGTCCGTCACCTGGAGGTCGTCCTTGCGGTCCCCGCACGCCCCCAGCGCGGAGGCTGTGAGCACAAGTGCCGCACTCGCGGCGGTGATGCGTGTGTGTCGTTTCACGGGGGTGCGAGTCATCCTTCGTTGGAGCATTAGTCATACGGTGCGGGAAACGTCCCGCACGTGAACCTACGCCATCGTATTAGTCGCGCGAGGTTTTTGCGTGGCGAGCCGGAAGCGTTCACAGTGAACGTTCATGGTGAATTCACTGGGCTCGGATAAGCGGGTACATTTCACTCCATGAATACGCACCCGGAGCCGCGGCATTTCAAGCCGAGCGCGAAAGAGAATCCGGGTTTTGTCACCGATGCAGCTCGCGTACGCACAGCAACCGCGTTCAGGTCCGGCTCGGATGATTACGACGATGTCCGCCCAACCTATCCGCCAGATGTCGCTGAGCTCGTCGCCGAGGCGCGTTCGCTTATCGACGTGGGCGCAGGCACAGGAAAACTCACCTCCACGCTGCTCCGACCGGGGCGGTTCGTGGGGGCGCTGGATCCATCGATGAGCATGCTCGGCATGCTGCGTTCCCGGCTTCCGGACGTACCGGTGTGGCGCGCCACGGCGGAAGCCACTGCCCTAGCGGGGGGCAGCATGGACGCATACGTGAGTGCGCAGACGTGGCATTGGGTCGACACGGCGGCTGCGTCTGCGGAAGCCGACAGAGTCGTCGCCCAAGGCGGCGCTCTGATGCTGTGCTGGAACACACTCGATGTCTCCCACCCGTGGGTGTTGCGCTTGTCGCGCATCAGCCACTCCGGGGACGTGCACCGTGAAGGCTTCTACCCCACCGTCACCGCTCCGTGGAAGCTGCAGCGAGAGTTGCGCACTCGCTGGTTCGAGGCAGTGACGCCGGAGCACCTTTTCGCGCTCGCGCGCACCCGGTCCTACTGGCTGCGTGCGAATGAAGCCACACGGCAGAAAGTCGCTGCCAACTTGAATTGGTATCTCTACGACCGTCTCGGTTTCGATCCCGGCCAGCCGATTCCGCTGCCTTACCGCACGGACGCCTTCCTGTACAGGCGCGCAGGAGAAGACTAAGATCTCGGCCCTTTCCGGGTGAACGCGCGAGCCGCTTTAGGTCAGCGTTTCCATACCGAAGAAACCAAGAATCTCCTCGGTCACGTCGATGCCTCGGCTGCGGGCCCACACCCCCGCCGGCCACTCATGGTTCATTCCCTCGACAGGAATGTGAACTGTGCGGGCGCGGTCCCCGTTGCGCTTCCGAAAGGCCTCAGTGACGTCCCCGGCGGGAAGAATCAGCCCGAGCGAACCGCGGTTTTGTCCCTCATATGGCACCACATCGTCCCAGGTGCCGTGGATGTTCAGGTAATCGATCGGTGCTCCGGAAGCGATCCGGTTCAGATCAGTGCGAATTGCACCAGCAACCGTCGCCACACCGGCGTATCTCTCGGGGTCGTTGACGGCTAGCACGGTGGCAAAGCCGCCGCCGTTGGAGAAGCCCGCCAAATAGATCCGCCTCTCATCGACGGGATACGCCGCAAAGATATCCGCGAGGATCGCATCGATCAACGCAGTGTCTTCCTCCACCGTCGTGACCGCATAGGGGGCGGGGCTCCAGGCCAAGCCCTGGCCCGTCGGGGCGGCGACAATGGCGTTCGCCGTGCCCAGATTGGTTCCGATCAGGAAGTCGAGGCCGTTGTCGCCTTTGCCGTGGACAACCAGGATCACCGGCAAAGGCTTGCCATGGTTGCCGGCGCCAATCGTGATAGGGACGGAGCACTGGTAGGAGCGCTCAATGCCGTCCACGGTGACGGTGCGGGCAATCCTTCGGCTCCGACAATTTGGCATCTGGCGGTCTCCTGCTCGTTTCGCAATCGAAGGGGCTACCGGCGCCGCGGGTTGCGCTCGCGCACGCGCACCGCGAACCGGACCGGTGTGCCGTGGTAACCGAACTGCTCGCGGAACTTACGCTCCAAGTAGCGGCGGTAGCCGCCGTCGAGGAAGCCGGTAGTGAAAAGCACGATTGTCGGCGGACGGGTGCTCACCATCGTGGCGAAGAGGACCTTCGGCAGGCGGTTGTTCTTCATCGGCGGCGGGTTCGCCGCGATCGCCTCGCGCATCCAGTTATTCAGCTGGCCGGTGGAGATGCGCTTATCCCAATTCTCCAGCGCGGTGACCATTTCCTTCTCTAGGCGGTGCAGGCCACGGCCCGTCTCGGCGGAAATGTTGATCTTGGACACCCACGGCAGCTGATTCAACTGCAGGTCGAATTCCCGGTCGAAGTAGTAGCGGCGGTCCTCGTCCATGAGGTCCCATTTATTGAAGGCGATGACCATGGCCTTGCCCGCTTCGAGCACCATCGAGATGACGCGCTGGTCTTGCTCGGTGATTTCCTGGGAGGCGTCGATAAGCACGACGCACACCTCGGCGGCATCGATCGTTCCGCGGGTGCGCAGGGACGCGTAGTATTCGTGCCCGGTAGCATTCTTGACCTTTTTGCGCAGGCCTGCTGTGTCGATGAAACGCCACAGCCTCTCGTCGAGCTGAATGAGCTCGTCCACTGGGTCTACAGTCGTGCCGGCGACATTGTCCACGACGGCGCGGTCGGACTTGGAGAGCTTATTCAGCAGACTCGACTTGCCCACATTCGGTTTGCCCACGAGTGCTACGCGGCGCGGGCCCTCCGTGATCGAGGCCGCCGCCTTCGGCTCCTCCGGAAACGCTTTGACGATCTCGTCGAGGACGTCCGCACCGCCGCGGCCGTGCAGCGCCGAGACTGGCCACGGGTCGCCCAGGCCGAGTGAGTAGAACTCGGCGACATCGCCCCACTGCGACTCGGATTCGAATTTATTGGCCACCAGGAGCACCGGCACATCGGAGCGCTGCAGGTTGCGCGCCATGAATGCGTCGGAATCCGTTACGCCCACGTGGGCGTCAACGACCATGACGATGACGTCTGCATCCTCCATCGCCGCTTCCGACTGGTGCGCGATCGAGGCGTGAATGCCCTTCGCGTCCGGGTCCCAACCGCCGGTGTCCTGCACCCAGAAACGCTGCCCGTTCCAGTCCGCGAGGTAGCTCACACGATCGCGGGTCACACCCGGATGGTCCTCGACGACGGCTTCACGTCGGCCGAGGAAACGGTTGACCAGCGTGGATTTGCCCACATTCGGGCGCCCCACGATGGCCACGGTCGGCAGGGCTTCCTCGATGTGGCCGTCCGGGGTGATTCCGAAGGCCTCCCCGATCTCCTCCCACTCTTCGTCGGTGTATTCATACTCGTCTTCGTAGTCACCGAACTCGCCCTCACCGTCGTCCGCGCCGAAATCAGCGGGACCGAACTCGGAATCGTCGAAGTCTTCTCCGAACTCTTCTTTGATGTCGTCCTCATAGGCCTGCTCGTAGGCCTCGTATTCGGAGACGACTTCGCCTTCGTAGTCGTCCGGGTTGAACTGCGTGTACTGGAACTGGGTTTCTTCCAGGTCCTCTTCATCGTTGTGCCTAGCAAAGGAATCGTTCTGTCCGGTCATCGTGCGCTCCTTTCAATGAGCGAGATCAACGCGTCGAGAACAGCGTCTTTATCCATCTCGGAGGTGTCGATGAGTTCCGCGTCATCCGCCGGCCGCAGCGGGCTAGTCGCACGGGAGGAATCCAGTTCGTCCCGACGGATCACATCGGCGAGAACTGTGTCATAATCCGCGTCGCGCCCGGCGGCGATGTCCTGGTTGTACCGGCGTGTGGCCCGCACCTCGGGTGAAGCCGTGAGGAAGGCCTTCGCCGGTGCATCGACAAGCACGACGGTGCCAATGTCGCGCCCCTCGACGATCGCGCGGTGCGCGTCGCGCGCCAGCTTGCGCTGCAATTCAACGAGGTTGATGCGCACTTCCGGGATCGCGGAGACGGCCGAGACATTCTGCGTGACTTCGCGGCCGCGGATCTCTCCCGCCACGTTCTCGCCGGCAAGCATGACTTCGCTGGAATCCGGGTCGTCGGAGATCTCAAGCGGCAGGTCGCTCGTGGCGGCGATGACCGCGTCGGTGTCCTGCGGGTCGATCCCCGCACGAAGAACCGCGAGTGTGGCCACCCTGTACATGGCGCCAGTGTCCACGTACTTGGCGTTCAGCTGCTTCGCCAGCGCACGGCAGGTAGTGGACTTCCCTGTGCCTGATGGCCCATCGACGGCGAGAATGAGGCCGCCGTCCGGCATGTTCGAAAGATTCTCGGGCGCATCCTGTGAGCCAGGGGTGTCCGGGGTGTTCGTGTCGTCGGTTCTCATTACATCTCCACCGCCTTGTACAGTGCCGTCAGCTCGGACTCGTTCAACGCTCGCATGGCTCCCGGTTTCAGTTCCCCGAGTTGGACAGTGTGAATCTTCGTGCGCACAAGACGCTGCACCGGGTATCCCGCAGTTTTGAGCATGCGGCGCACAACGTGCTTACGGCCCTCGTGAATCTCGAGGCGGACCAGCGACTGGCCCTGGTAGGTGTCCACGATCTGCGCGTAATCCGCCTTGGCCATACCGTCGTCAAGCTCCACGCCCTTCTTCAACTCGCGGACGAGTGCGGGCTTCGCTTCGCCGAGGACCGTGGCCAGGTAGGTCTTAGACACCTCGTATTTCGGGTGCATGAGACGGTTGGCCAGCTCCCCGTCGTTGGTGAGCAGCAGCAATCCTTCAGTGTCCGCGTCGAGGCGGCCCACGTGGAATAGGCGCTGGCCCGATACAACACGGTCCGCAACGAGATCGCCGACGCAGGGGCGGCCGAGATCGTCCTCCATGGTCGTGTGCATCCCGCGAGGTTTGTTCAGCGCGAAATACTGGTGCTCCTCGTTGACGTTCACGCGCACACCGTCGACGCGAATGATGTCCACATTCGGGTCGACGCGCACTCCCTGCTGCCGGATGATCTTCCCGTTGACCTCGATTCGGCCCTCGTCGATCATCACCTCGGAGTGGCGGCGGGAAGCCACCCCCGCCTGCGCGAGCACTTTCTGCAGGCGGATTCCTTCGTTCTTGGCGTTCTTGGTCCGCTTCGGTGCGCGGCGCTGCCGCTCGCCGCTGTCGGTTTCGACTGCCTTGCCCAAGGGCGCAACGGGATCATCGCGCTCATCCCACCAGTTATCGGCGAGCGGGTGCGGCTCTTCATGGCCGTCCGGGGTACGGCCAGCGTTCTTCTCGGCGTTCTCACGCCGCTTATTCAGGCTGACGTTCTGATGTTTCGCGGGTTTCGCGTTGGAGAGGAAGAACTTCTCGTCCTTGCTCCTGTCCGGTGTGCCTTCTCGGCGAGCGGGTGGGGTCATAGTCCCCCAAACTACCAGGCATCTTCGATGGAATCGACTTCCGGAAGCAGCGGTGCAAGGTCCGGCAGGCGATCGAGGGAATCGATGCCGAGCTGCTCCAAAAACAGCTCTGTGGTGACGTAGCGGTGCGCGCCGGTAGCCTCATCCGGGTCCACCTCGGCGATGAGGCCGCGGAGCGTCAGTGTGCGCATCACGCCGTCGACATTGACGCCGCGCACCGCCGCCACCTGCGCGCGCGTCACCGGCTGGCGGTATGCGACCACCGCGAGGGTCTCCATCGCCGCGCGACTCAGTTTCGTGTGCGCGCCGTCGACGAGAAACGCTTCGACAGCCTCCGCGTTGTCCGGGCGGGTGTATAAACGCCAGCCTTCAGCTGTCTCCCGTAGGTCCATCCCGGAGCCGCGCTCGTCCAGCTCGGCCTTCCACTCACTTAGGCATGCCTCCACATCTGCTGCTTCGGCGTGCAGCGCGCCTGCGATGTCGGCGACCGATGCGGGCGTGTCAATCACCAGCAGGATCGATTCGATCTGGGAGCGCAGCTGGCTCACCATTGGCATCGGCGCATGCTCATCCATGGGGCGTTCCTCCTGTCACGCATCTGGTTTCTATTCCCAGTTGGCAGCCGCCACAACTGCGGGATCGACGTCTTTGCCCGTCCACGCAATGTCCAGGGGACCGAGGGCTTCGTCCTGGCGGGCGTCGATGGCGTGGGCCTTATACAGTTCCAGTACCGCCAAGAACCTGCCGACGATCTCCATCGAGCGGGTGCAATCCCGGGTCAAAGCCGCGAACGTCAGCCAATGGCCCGGCCCGGCGAGCTCGAGTGTGCCCAAGAGCTTGCCCGCCTGCTCCGGGACGGAGACTTGTTGGATGTGCAGGTGGTCGACTCGCACTTCCTCGGGCGGCTTCGGACGGAACACGGAGGCGGCCAGCTCGGCGAAAGAGCCTGGGGTGTGCCCGAGCACGACCGGAGGGAGCACTTCGGCGAAAGACTCCTCCATTCCCACCGCGCGCGGATACCGGCGGCGCGCACCCGCCTGCCAGCGCTCGAAATGGTCCGCCACCTGCTGGTAGGCGCGGTATTGCAGCAGACGCGCGAAGAGCAGGTCCCGCGAGGACAGCAGCTCCAAGTCTTCGTCGTCTTCGTCCCCGCTGCGCGGAAGGAGCCGCTGAGCCTTGAGGTTCAACAACGTTGCCGCGGTCAGAAGAAACTCAGTGATCTCATCGAGGTCGGCCATCTCCCCCAGCTGCTTCACGTACGCGATGAATTCGTCGGTGATCTCAGCAAGCGCGACCTCAGTCACATCGAGCTTGCGGGAACTGATCAAATTCAACAACAAGTCGTAGGGCCCCTCGAAATTGTTCAGCACAAGCGTGAAACCCGTGATCTCCGGCTGGTAGCCCTCGCCTGCGTAAACGGGGTCGCGGGGATCGATCGGTTTCACTGCGTTCATGAGAATCTCGCCCGCCCAGGGCGGGGTTTAGGAGGTGCGTTCAATGACCTCGAGCGCGAGGTTGCGGTACTGCTCCGCGCCGGGCGAATTCGGTGCCCACGTGATGATCGGCTCGCCGGCCACGGAGGTCTCTGGAAAGCGCACGGTGCGGGTGATCACGGTGTCGAAGACGCGGTCGCCGAAAACCTCCACGACGCGGTCCATCACTTCGCGCGCGTGCGTGGTGCGGCGGTCGAACATGGTCACCAGAATGCCCACGATGTCCAAGTCGAAGTTGATGCGGTCGCGTACCTTCTCCACCGTGTCGGTGAGCAACGCGAGCCCGCGCAGCGAGAAGTACTCGCACTCCATCGGGATGATCACACCGTGGGAGCAGGCCAGCGCATTGACGGTGAGCAGGCCCAGCGACGGCTGGCAGTCAATGATGATGAAGTCGTACTCGCCGCGCACCGGGCGCAAAGCCCGGCCGAGAGTTTGTTCGCGCCCGACTTCGTTGACCAGCTGAATCTCGGCGGCCGACAGGTCGATATTCGCCGGGACGAGGTCAAGACCGCTGACGTTGGTGTGCTTGATCGCCGCATGGATGGACGAGGTGTTGTCCAGCATCAGGTCGTACACCGTCACCTGATCCTCATCCTGCGACACGTTGAGTCCAGCTGACAGCGCGCCCTGCGGGTCCAGGTCCACGAGCAAGACTTTGCGCCCCTGCTCCGCCAAGCAGGCGCCGAGGTTGATCGACGAGGTGGTTTTGCCCACGCCGCCTTTCTGATTGACCATCGAGATGATCGTTGCGGGACCGTGCTTATCGACGGGCGCCGGTTGCGGCAGGGTGCGCACCGGCCGGCCGGTCAGACCGACCTCCGTCTCCGAAGCGCTGAAAAGTCCGTCCTCCGTCACCGCCACTCCTTATACGTCGCGCAAGCGTTGTGCAGTTGCCGGCAATGCGTGAGTTGCCGGGCCGTTGACGGCCATCTTACACGGGTGTGATTCCTCCGCACTCACGAACGGGGATGCGCTGTGCTCCACACCTCACGCAAGTTTTCTGGTGTGACGTGGGTATATATCTGAGTCGTGGTGACAGAAGCGTGTCCTAGCAGTTCTTGGACAGTGCGCACGTCGGCTCCTCCCTCAAGTAGGTGTGTGGCAAACGAATGGCGCATCGTGTGCGGGGAGATGTCTTTGTCTAACCCTGCACGCGAGGCCGCGTCCTTGATGATCGTCCACGCGCTTTGACGCGAAAGCGCTCCGCCGCGTTTGTTCAGGAACACGGCGTGAGACTTTCCCGCCGATAACGCCGGGCGCCCGCGCACCAAGTAGGCCTCGAGCGCCCGCTGCGCTGCTCCACCGACGGGAACCACGCGCTGCTTGTCGCCCTTGCCCGTGACTTTGATGAAGTCGCGGGTCTCCGCAATGTCGTCGACGACGAGCGCCAGAACCTCGGAGATGCGCGCACCGGTGGCGTAGAGCACCTCCAGCAGCGCCTTGTCGCGCAGCTGGACGGGGGTGTCGTCCGGGCAGGCGTCGAGAAGCGCGCCCACCTCCTCGATGCTGAGTGTGTCCGGAAGTTTTTCCCCGAGCTTCGGCGGTGACACACGCGCCGCGACATCGGCGGCTACCGCTCCCTCACTCACCGCGAATTTGTGCAGGCCGCGCGCCACAACGAGGGCACGGCTTGCCGACGACGCCGCAAGCCCCTTCCGGTCCCTTTCCCCGCGCCGCAGATCCGCCACGTAGTCCTCGAGATCCGTCGACGTTACGTCGTTGAGGTCCGTTTTGCCTGCGGCCTCGAGCCAGTCCAGGTAGCGGTTCACGTCGCGGCGGTAATTGCTCAGCGTGTTAGCCGACACGCCACGTTCGACTGCGAGGTGGTCGAGCCACAGTTGGCCCACCGTGCGAGCGTCCACCGGAGCTACTTCTGGATCTTCTTCATGTCAGGCATGATGCCCTGCTCGCGGCGCCGATCAGACAAATGGGTCGGACGCAACTCAAACGGCGTGTCCGTGCTGCGGGCTTCTGCACGACCGGCCAGCACCTCGGAGGCAGATAGGATGCCTGCAATGGCAATGGAGTTGCTGATCCGCCCCTCCATCACGCTCGCGCGGGCTTCACCCAGCGGCACCCACGCGAAATCCATGTCCGCTTCCTCGTCTTCCGCTTCCGGGCGCTCCGTCTCGCACAGCCCGGTCGCGAGGAAGACGCGTACAGCTTCCTCGGCGAACCCGGGCGACGTGACCAAATCGACGAGCACGGACCATTGCTGGGCTTCCAGACCAGCTTCTTCAACCAATTCCCGCTTAGCGGTACTCAGTTCGTCTTCCCCGTCGAAATCGAGGAGACCTGCCGGCAGCTCCCACAGGCGGCGTCCGACGGTGTGCCGGTATTGCTCCACCATGGCGATCCGCCCAGACTCGTCGACGGCGACAACCGCGACGGCACCGAAGTGCTCCACAACCTCACGCTTGGCGGCGGTCCCGCCCGGCATGGTGACCGTATCGCGGCGTAGGGCCAGAATCGGGCCGTCAACGAGCAACTCCGAATCCACAACATCGAATTCGTGGCGCTTTTCCGAACCACCGCTTAGAACAGAATCGTTCTCAACCATGGTGCCAACGATAGCGCGGAGCTTAACCCTCGCGGCGGTCCGCCAGCTTGGGCGCCGGCATGTCGGCGTTCGCGTTCGCAGCGGAACCGTATGCTCCGGAGCCGCCGTTGATCTGCTCCGCGAGCGCGAGCACTGTGGAGATTCGTCCCGTCTCCGAATCAAGGGAATCGACGGTGGAGACACCGGACTTCTCATCCGACCGGATCTGCGCCAACGAGCCCTTGTCTGCAGCCGCACCCCTGCGTCCGGCGAGCACCACTGCATCCCCGGTGGAATCGAGCGCCCGTGCGAAATCGGCGAGAACAGTTGCGGAATACGCGTTGGTTTCTCCGCTGCTGTTTTCGGCGTCCTTTTCGTCGATTGCTCCACCGGTGACAATGGCGATTCCCTGTGCAGGGGTGATCGTGCCGTCGGCGTAGTCGATGAAGCCAGCATCACGGAGCGCCTGCAGCACCACTGCGCGGTCCTCGACAGTAGCTAGGGGCTGATCACCCTTCGGGTCGAACATGAGCGCTGCGCCGAGGGACTCCCCGGCGTGGACACCAGGCGCCTGGTTGTCCACGGACAGCTGCGCACCCGCTGGAAGAGTTGTGGCGATGATCGAGCGCAGCTCGTCCCCTGCTTCTGACGAAAGGAACTTATCGGTCAGCGTGATCTGTCCCGCTGCGGCCCCACCTGCCTGCTTTGCAAGCCAGCTGGTAACCTCAACGTCCTTCGGGTCAGCATCCGGGGTTGTGATGACAATGAACGGACGTTGCTCAAGAGCACCCTGAACGATCGCGGTGGACGAGTTGGCCAACAACGCATTGGCCGAGTCCACCTGGCGCAGATCTTCCTCCTTCGACTGTGCGCCCTTGTCGCCTCCGCCTTCCGACGAACTGCCCGTGATCTGATTGAAGCTGTTGTCCGCAATCGGTGCCATGGATGGTGCCACGATGAGCGCACCTAAGGCGATGCCGCCAGCGAGGCCCCATGCGAGGCCACTGAAAACCCACCCAGGTGCTCCGGTCTTCTTCTTAGACATGGTGTAGCGTTCCCTCCTTTACCGCGTGAACCAGCTCTGAACCGTCAAGGCGAAGTTGTTCCACGTGTCCACCAGGTTGTCCACAAAGGATCCGTTGCCCACCAGCCCGACGATGAGAATCACGGTCGCCACCGCAACCAGGAGACCGAGGATCGCCCAGGCCCACGCGATACCGGCACCAGACGAGGATTTCTCGTAGAGGTTCTCGATCACCCGGGAATCCACAATCCGGTCACCTGATTTCAGGCGAGTGAGCATGGCCGCGGGCGTCGCTTCCGCGCTACCGGCAAAGATCCGGTCCAGGTCAACACTGTCGCCGACCGTCACGATCATCTCCGCGTCGTGGAAAACCGCGAGGAGAATAGCCAGATCAGTAGCAGAGTCCGTCGCAGCCGGGAACGTCACCGCCCCCACACCGAGGTCCTGGATCCGCTCCAAGCCGGCAGCATGGCCGTCTGGGTCGGCGGGAAGGATGACGCGTGCATCACCGCGCAGATTGTCCGTCGAAATATCGGCCGGGTCCCCCACGATGTAGTCGCAGGAGTATCCCAGGTCGAGCAGCGTATCCGCGGCGCTGCCCACACCGATGATGATCGGCTGGAACTCCCGGATAAAGTTGCGCATCTGCTCCACCCGTTCTCGAGTATCCGAGTTCGGGCTGACCACCAGCACTTTGCGGCCGTCGAAAGCATCGCCGAGCTCAGGGACACCGACACCGTCGACAAGCAACGGCGATTCAGTGTGAATGAACTCGATGGTGTTGCCGAAGTACGCTTCCATGTGGTCGACGAGGTGCTGCTGCGATTCATCGAACGCTGAGTCGGCGGCAGAGCGGTCTAAAGCATCGGCGTGAGCAATCGCTTTCTTACCGGCAATGACCTCGCCGTCTGGAGTCACCGACCCCTTCTTGCCGTCGCGGAACGCCCCGCGGAGACCAGACCCGGCATTCTCCAGCAGCGGGATGCCTTCGTCGAGCAGCAACTGCGGACCGTAATTAGGCACATTGCCGGTAGAGAACTGCGCGATATTCACCACAGCGCCAGGACGGTTCCCCGCGAGAATCTGCGCTTCCCTACGAGTCATATCCGGCGAATCCACAATCGCGATATCGCCCGCGTTGAATTTCCGCAATCCTTTCCCCTGGGGAGTGCAGTCGCGCAGGGAACCGGTGATGGTGTCAGCGAGAGTCGGCTTTGGCGCTTTCTCCGCCGTCGTTGGAACGGACTTCTTCTCGGCGGAGGAGGTACGGGAAGTTGAGCTCATGGGTGCAGATTGTGCCCGTTGGCACAGCATATTCGGTGAAGGCGCGCGGAGAAACAGCTCAAAAACGGCAGGAAACGTGGAGAATGTAAGCGTCTCACTCAGTCGTTTCGGCGCGGTAAGACGCGACGTCCTTGCGCGCCTTCTCCAACAGCTCTGCGGCGTGCGCCCGGCCCGACTCGGATTCATCCATCCCGGCGAGCATGCGGGCGAGCTCATCCACTCGCGCGGTATCCGTTAGGGCGCGGACACCAGAAGTGACCGCCTCGTCTCCCACGTTCTTGGACACGTGCAGGTGATTGTCGGCGTAGGCGGCCACCTGCGGCAAGTGCGTTACCACGATCACCTGGTTGTTCAATGCCAGCCGGGCCAGCCTGCGTCCGATCTCCACCGCGGCGCGGCCACCCACGCCGGCATCCACTTCGTCGAAGACTAAGGTGGCACCGCCGCGGCGCGCGGACAAAATGACTTCAAGCGCGAGCATCACGCGGGAGAGCTCGCCGCCCGAAGCGCTGGACGCGAGCGGCTGAGGTTCCAGAGCGTCGTTGGGGGCCAGCCGCAACTCCACTGCGTCCGCACCGTCGCGGTCAAAATCCTGCGCCTCGACGTTCACGGTCAGCCGCGCCTTGGGCATGGCTAAGCCACGCAACTCCCCCGTGACGGCCTCCGTCAGCTTCTCCGCCGCCGCGGTGCGTGCCTTGGTCAGCTTCTTCGCCCGCGACACCATCGCCTTGTTGTGGTCAGCGACCTGTTTTCTCAGTGTCTCCAAGGCCTCCGCCGACGTGTCGATGGATTCTAACCGCGCCTGAGCTTTGTCCCGCCACGACAACACGCCCGCGATGTCCGGCGCGTACTTTCTGGTCAAACCCTTGAGCTCTTGCTGTCGTTGCAGGAGCCGTTCGAGTTCCTCCGGATCGCTCGGCAGTTCGGACAGATACATCCCCAGTTCGCCGGAGATATCGGACATCACCGAAGCGATATCGCCGAGCTGACTCCCGAGTGTGCGGAGCTGCTCGTCGCTCGATCCGCTCAGTGCCGATGCCGCCCTTCCGACAAGGTCGGATGCGGATTCCTCCTCCGCACCGAACTCACCGACGGCTTGCGCGCCGTCAATCGCCACAATCGCTTCCTGCGCCGCTTCGCGCAGAGCGTCCACGTCCTGCAGGCGGTTGACTGCAGCGACCAGTTCAGTATCTTCTCCCACCTCCGGAGCGACCTCATTGATCTCCCCCACCGCGAAGGAAAGGCGGTCCACTTCTTGGGCGAGTTCGCGGCGCTTGCTCACCCGCTCCTGGAGATCCTTGCTGGCTTTGCGCCACGCGGTGTAAGCCTCCCGATAGCTCGATTTGAGCGGGCCGATAGCCGGGTCGAAAGAATCAAGGGCAGCCAGCTGCTCAGCTGGCGATAAGAGCCGGAGCTGGTCGTTTTGACCGTGGATGGTGAGCAGCTCCCCGGCGAACCGGCTCAAAGTCGCCGCGGGCACTGTCCGGCCGCCAAGATGCGCACGGGATCGTCCGGTCGATTTCACTGTGCGGGCAGCCAAGTACTCCCCGTTTTCGTCGGCGGCGGCCCCGGTGTCGTCGAGAAGCTGCGCGAGGCGCTGCCGCGCGTCGTCGTCAAGTGAATCTGCGTTGAAAGCTCCCTCGACCCCGGCCTGCTCGGAGCCGCTGCGCACCTTCGATGCCTCGGCGCGGCCGCCTGTGAGAAGCCGCAGGCCCGTTACCACCATTGTCTTTCCCGCTCCTGTTTCTCCCGTGAGCACGTTGAGGCCTGGAGCGAATTCGACGTGCGAATGCGGGATGACACCGAGATTGTCAATGGAGATTTCTACGAGCATGCGAACCTTAGAACAACAGTGATGAGCCGTCAGTGGGCGGGGACACCCCCAGCCATTTCCAGTGCCCGAGCTTAACGCCGAGCGACGGAATCCGAGTACGAGTTGTCCTCTTCGAGCCCTGGACCACGCCAGCCGTTGACCGGAAGATGCAGCTTGCGCACGAGACGGTCGGTGAACGGGCTGTCATCGAGGCGCACGAGACGCACGGGGCGGTGACCGCGCACGACCTCCAGGCGTGAGCCCGGCGGCATGTCCACCTGCCGAAGACCGTCCAGAACCACCTTGCCATGGGTGGTAGTGATGAGCGATTCAACCGCCACAGTCGATGTCGGCGCGACCACGAGCGGAGTGGTGAATAGAGCGTGCGCGTTGTTTGGAACCACCAAAATCGCATCGAGCTCCGGCCACAGAATCGGGCCCCCGGCGGAGAAGGCATATGCGGTGGAACCCGTAGGAGTGGAGATGAGCACACCGTCGCACCCGAACGAACTCACCGGGCGGAAATCCACTTCCAGGATCGCGTCGAGGACACCGCTTCTGTCGATGTTCTCCATGCTCGCCTCGTTGAGCGCCCAGCTCTCACCGACAAGCTCATTATTCGAGTCGTGAACGGTGATGTCGATGGTCATGCGGTTGACTACCTGGTAGTTCCGGTCAATCACCCGGCGGATCGCCGTCTCTAGGCTGTCTTCCTCCCATTCGGCCAAGAAACCGATGTGCCCGAGGTTAATGCCTAGCACAGGAACATCCTGATCACGGGCCAAGCCTGCCGCACCCAGGAACGTACCGTCGCCGCCGAGAACCAGAACCAGCTCACACCCCTTCGCCGCCTCGGGGCCGGGGTCAACGGTGTCCAACCCGGCCAAGGCGGGATAGTTATCCGTGAACGAAACGTCACGGTCGCCGAGCAGGCGCACCGTCAACCCCGCTTCGAGGAGAAGCTCAGTGGCACGGGCGGCCGAGGCGATGTTGCCTTCACGGCGGGTGTGCGGGACGAGTAGAACAACGCGGCCGCTGTTATCCGCGGCACCGGTCTCTCCGGCACTGAAAGCGTCCTGGGCGGCATTTTCGGCCATCAGTTCTCTGGTCCTTCCTCTACCGCCCGGTGAATCATCCGGGCTAATTCAGCATCGCTCGGGGCGTTCGCACCTCCGTCACGGACAAGCCATAGGAAGTATTCTACGTTCCCACTCGGTCCGGGAAGCGGGGACGCGGTAGCGGCTTTGCAACTCAGCCCGAGTTCGAGCGCTTTCCGCGCCACATCGAGCGTGACTTCTTCCCGCAATTGGGCGGAACGCACCACACCGCCGCTGCCGAGCCGGTCCTTGCCAACTTCGAATTGCGGTTTGACCATGGGCAACAAATCCGCACCCTCCGACATGCACGCCGCGATCGCGGGGAGGACTAGCTCGAGGGAGATGAAGGAGAGGTCGCCAACCATGAGATCCGTGGTCCCGTCCATGAGCTCAGGCGTGAGGTGGCGGATATTCGTGCGGTCGAGCACTCTCACCCGTTCGTCGTTTTGCAGACGCCACACGAGCTGGCCGTACCCGACGTCCACGGCGACGACTTCTCGAGCCCCGCGGCGCAGCAGTACGTCGGTGAATCCGCCTGTCGAAGCGCCGGCGTCGAGCGCTCGCTTGCCTTCGACGGACAGACCTTCAGGTTCGAATGCTTCCAGCGCCCCGAGCAGCTTGTGCGCTCCGCGCGATGCCCAATCGTCCTCATTCGCGTTCGCGACTTTGATGGACACGTCGGGTTCGACGATGGTCGCCGGTTTCTTGGCCACGAAACCGCCGACTTCCACGCGGCCGGCCTTGATCCAGTCGACAGCCTGCTCACGCGAGCGCGCGATCTTCCGGCGCACGAGCTCTGCGTCGAGTCTTCTTTTTGAAGGGGGCATGAGCTACTCCCCGTCCTGGAGAGCGGAAGAGAGCACACCGTACGCCGCCTCGAACTGGGCGAGTTCCAAAGCGAGCTCGTCGTGCTCTGTGGCGTCACCCTCGGCGGGTTCGACCTCGGCGTGCAGCGCCTGCTCGTACCTCCCGCGCACGTCGTCGACGCTAATCGACGGGGTGCGGGGGTCGTGCGGTTTCGGGGCCGGTTTCATCGGGGTCACCACCACGCCTGCGTGGCGGCACGTGCGGCATCGGAGGCGGGCTTGACGACGTTCGCGCCTTCTCCCCCATCCGCCCACGCCACCGCGAGGACAGTGCGCAGTGCTTGCAGCGGTGTCGAGGGATCACCGCCCCCGTCGAGAGTGATTGTGCCGCCCTCGCGCATAGCCGTGAATCCGCCTTGTTCGCCGGGCCGCAGAGTGTCCGGTGCGATCTCATTGCTCAACAGCACGCTCATGTCCTCCGCGATGAAGGTCGGGCGTTGTTCCGCTGGTGCGTCAATGAGTGCTCGCGGTCCCGAGACGCCTGTCAGCACGTGGAGCGTGTCCATGCCCGCAGCCACACCACCGGCGATATCGGTGTCCAGCCGGTCGCCGACAACGAGCGGCCGCTCCACACCGAGTTGGGAAGCAGCTAAATCGAACATAGCCGGCCCCGGCTTACCTGCCGCTTCCGGGATCACTCCCGTGGCGTGGGTCACCGCGGCCACCATCGAACCGTTGCCGACCATGAACCCGCGGTCCATCGGCAGCGTCGAATCAAGGTTGCTGGCAATGTAGGTGGCGCCGCGTTGGATGGCCAGCGCAGCCTCGGACAGCTGCTTCCACCCGTTGTCCGGACTGTGGCCGTGCAGGACGACCGACGGGTCGTCGTCGGCGGAGAAGACCGGTTCGAAACCGGCATCGCGCACCAAGTCGACGAACGACGGAGCGCCGACGACCAGAATCGCCGCACCTGGTCGCGCGTGCTGCCCAGCGAGCGCGACCGCGGCTTGCGCCGATGTCAGCACATTAGCGGGCCCGACATCGAGACCGATACCACGGAGCTTCTGAGTGACATCATCCGGCGATTTCGATGCGTTGTTGGTGATGAAGGCTGCCGCGAGACCGGCGCTGCGCGCCGCCGTAATCGCGTCGACGGCATGCGGGATTGCACTGTCGCCGGCCCACACGGTTCCGTCGAGATCGAGCAGCAATGCGTCGTAAAGCTCCGTAAGCTCCGTAAGCTCCGTCATGCCCACTGGGCTACTCCCCTCTTGAACCGCTACTTGAGTTCTTTAAGCCGCTCTGCGGCATCCGTCAACTGGTCCGAATCGACCTTCGCCACATGCTCGAACCACGCGCGGGCCTCATCGGTTCGGCCGACCTGCTCCAAGGCGTCCCCATAGGCGTACGCCAGGCGGATGTGCTCGAATCCGTCGCCTTTCATGGTCGGGTTGAGCTGCTGCAATGTGGCCAATGCAGACTCGTGCTGCCCCATATCGTGGCGGGCTCCAGCCATGACAATGGCGAGCTCAATCGCGGAGTCCTCGTCGAGATCCCGCGCCTCCGGGCTGCGGCCAATCTCGAGAGCCTTCTCCGGGCGGCCGAGACCGCGCTCCGCATCCGCCATGACTGCGAGCAGACCCGGGCCGCCGCTGATACGGCGCGCAGCGCGCAACTCCGAAAGAGCTTCCTTCCATTCACCGGCGTGATAGGCGGCAATGCCGGCGGCTTCGCGCACGACTCCGACACGGCCGGCGCGGTTCTTCGCCGCACGGGCGTGGGTGAGGGCCAACCTCGGGTCATCAGCCATCCACGTGGCCGCCATGATCATGTGCTTGGCTACTCGGTCCGCGTTGTCTTTCGACAGCACGCGGAGGTCCTGCAGCACCGACGGGTCAAGGTCGGAGACATCGATATCGTCCGGAATCGCGGGCTCGTTCTCCTTTTGCGCCATGCGGTCCTCGCGGTAGCCCTGGCGGTAAGGATTCGAGCGGTCATGGCGTACCTTGCCGCGCCCACCCCCACCGTGGCCGCGGTCCGAGCCTCCGTCATTGCGGCGGCTATTTCCGCCGCGGCGCTGGTCGCGGTTCTCACCGCGGTGGTCATCGTTGTAACGGCGCCCGCCGTCGCGGCTGTTTCCGCCGCGGCGTTCCCGGTCGCCTCCACCGCTATTCCCGCGGTCATTGTTGCGGTTGTCGTAGCTCATGCTCCACGTCCTCCCTGTTGCCTACCGCGGACGGCTAATCGGTCACCTTCACGCCGGCGAAGTTCTTCTTGCCGCGGCGCAGAACGATCCACTTTCCGTGCAGCAGATCCTCCTGGCTGGGTTCCCATTCCTCCGACTCGATGCGCACGTTGTTGGCGTAGGCTCCGCCTTCCTTGATCGCGCGGCGGGCAGCCCCCTTCGAGTCGACCAAACTGGTGCCGACCATCAGGTCGACGATTGTACGTGGCGCACCCGGCTCCACCGTGAAGACCTCGGTCTCCGACACGGCCGCGGCGAGCGTGGGCTCATCCAGTTCCGCCAACTCGGCGCGTCCGAAGAGCGCCTGCGACGCAAGTTCCACTGCCTTGGTGGCATCCGGACCGTGCACGAGATCCGTCATCTCGCGGGCGAGACGCTTCTGCGCCTCGCGCTTGAACGGGCGCTCCTCAACCTCCGTGGCCAACTCATCCAGCTCTTCCTTTGTCAGGAACGTGAACCAGCGCAGATAGCGGATCACATCCGCGTCGGCGGTGTTGACGAAGTACTGGTACCAGCGGTACGGGCTGGTCATCTCCGGGTCGAGCCACAGCGAGCCTCCGCCGGTGGATTTGCCGAATTTCTTGCCTTCAGAGTCGGTGACAAGCGGAACCGTCAGAGCGTGGACGGCCTCGCCGTCCATCCGTCGGTTCAGGTCGACACCAGCGACGAGGTTGCCCCACTGGTCGGAGCCGCCGACCTGCAGCGTGCAGTCGAGGCGCCGGCGCAGCTGCACGAAATCGTTCGCCTGTAGCAGCATGTATGAGAACTCGGTGTAAGAAATCCCGTCGTTGTCCAAGCGACGCTTGACCGTCTCGCGCGAGAGCATTGTCGCCAGCGAGAAGTGCTTGCCTACATCGCGTAGGAAGTCGACGACGGTCATGTCGTTGGTCCACTCCGCGTTATTCGCCAAAACTGCGGCGTTCTCGCCTTCGAAGGACACGAAGCGTTTCAGCTGCCCGGAGATCCGCTCGGCCCAGTCGCTCACCGTATCCGCGGTGTTCATCGTGCGCTCGCCAACATCGCGGGGGTCGCCGATCATGCCGGTCGCGCCGCCGGCGAGCACGATCGGGCGGTGCCCGGCTTCTTGGAACCGGCGCAGCATTAGCAGCGGAACAAGGTGCCCGGCGTGCAGCGACGGCCCCGTCGGGTCGAAGCCGGCGTACAACGTGATCGGCGCTTTCGTCGCTTCCTTGAGCGCGTCCAAGTCGGTGGACTGATTGATCAGTCCGCGCCACTGCAGTTCATCGATGATCGTTGCGCTGTCAGCCATAAAGCAGTTCTTTCAAGCCTCGTTCACGTTGGTGGTGTTGAAAATGTGCTAATTCGGTGCACTAGCCAGCCTTCAGGCTAGGCGTCGGGGTACGGCTCAGCTTCGTCGACAAGCAGCACCGGGATGCCTTCGTCGATGCGGTACGCGACACCCAACCTGCGATTGACCAGCAGCTGCTCGTCATGCTTGTACTCCAATGGACCCTTGTCTTGCGGGCAGGCGAGAATGTCCAGTAGCTGCGGGTCAAGCGTCGGTGTGTCAGCCGTCATGGTCGTTCATCGTACCCTGTTCAGGTGTTGTCCAACCCAGGCAGGTCGCCGAAGGCCTCTCTCAACGTGCGCGCTTGCGAATCCATCGCCCGCAGGTTCTGGTCGAGGATGCCGCGTTTCACCTTCTCCGCCGCCGAAGTCAGCGTGCTCAGAGAGCCTGTCATCACATCGGCGGCTTCCGGCGACCTGTACTGCGGTGCATCCAGGTACGTGGACACGACCTCAGGCAGGTAGATATTCACGATGTCCCAGATCGTCTGCTGGTGCTGCGGGGCAGCCTCCAAGTCGTCCCAGTTGTCCAGGACAAAACGAAGGTTATTCTCCATCTCCCGGGCTTGATCGCTCACCGGCCTCGGCGGGCGTGCATCGTTCAATGTGGCCAGTGACGCGGTGAGCTTCTGGCCTAGATCTACCGGCGCTGGAAGCATAGGCTGCTTTCGCGCCTCAACAGCCGTGCTCTGCGGCGCTGGAGTCAACGCAACTCCGGCACCCCACGCGGCCACGGCGGCAACGGGCCACAGGAAACCGAGGCCCACAGCCAAGTGAAGGGCGATCACCAACACCGCCAGGACCATGCCCACGAGGTTTTTGCGGGACGTGAAGAAATTCCCGCCGCCCGCGGCCCCGCCACCGGAAGAGTTCGAGCTGGAAGGATTACTGGTAGCCACGGATCTCCTTGAATGCCTCGCTCAGGTCCCCGTTCAAAGCATCGAACACTGCTCCGCCGGTCAGATCGGCGACCTGCTCCATTTCCTGCACATTAGTTTCACCGTAGAGAATCACGAAGACCGGAATCCTCCCTTTCGATCGGGTGGTTTCTTCATAGTCCTTCATGAACTGGTTCAGGGAACGCCCAGCGGTTTTAGCACCGTCAGTGAGCAGGACGATCGAACTGATGCCGGAACTCGGATCACTCTTCTCCGTCGCTTCGAGCAGCGTGTCGTAAATATTGGTCTTTCCACCCGCCGCGAGAGCGTCAATGTAGAGCTGGAACTGAGCCTGCACTCTGGGGTCGGATTTATCGAAGTTGCCGGTGTACGGCTCATGCGGGATCGACGAGAACGACTGGATTGTCACCTGCTCGCCGTCGCGCAGAGAGACGTTTCCTGTGTCGGTCGCGGCTGAACCGTCCACAAACGACGTCATGATCTGCTTCACTGAATTGAGCCGCTCGCCCTGCATCGACCCGGATGTGTCCAGAAGGAAGGTCGTCGTTCCGCGCTTCCGGAACTCGTTGTTGTAGCGGTCCACAAGGGCGTTGACAGTGTCGTAGCCAGCGGGGAACGGCAGTTCAATGACTGTCTGATCCGCGAGCTCAGCCGGCATGGTTCCCACATCGGTCACAGGACGACGGTAGGAGTCAGCGATCTCCTGCTGGTGCTTGAGCAGCCAATCGGCCAGAGCCCGCACCTGCTCGGGAGCGTCCTTGTGGGCTGAGTTCGCCAGCGTCGACAGCGGGTAGTCCGCGGAAATCACACCGTCGGCGGGAACGATGACTGTGATCGCGGCGCCGTCTTTCCGCATCTGCTGCAACGTCGACTCGTAGTTGACAATCGCATCGGCCTTCTCCGGGTCCTGCTGGAACGCGTCCGCGAGCCACCCGGAAGATCCCGAGACCATCGACTGGGCCTGGAACAGTTCGTGCAGGCGCGGGCCGACCTTTTCAATGTCCTCGTCTGTCAACGCCGAGCCGGTGTCCGCCATGGCCGTAGCCACCGAGACCAATGCTGAGAAACCGGAATTGGACACCGACGGGTCCGTCATACCGAAGCTGAACTTGCCCTCGCGCGCGGCATCGGCGAAGTCGCCCCACGTCGGCTGCTTTGTATCCCAACCGAGTTCTTTCGCCTTGGCTTCCTGCACACCGAAGGCGACCGGGCTGGTGGCGATCTTCGTCTCGTCGGCGAGCTCGGCGCGCGCACCGATCAGATCCACGTAGCGGTTCGTGGCCAGCCATGTCGCGTCGACATTGCCGTCGAATCGGCCGTGCTTGAGGAACTGAGAATTCTGCAGCGTGCCGCCCGGGAATTCGAGGTTGATGGGGAAGCCGAGCTCCCGCGAGGCTTCCTGCACAAGGGGCTCAAGGTCCTTCAGTTCCGTCGCCGCGACAATGCGCAGCCCGTCGCCGGAGCCGAAGGACGATCCCCCATTTCCGTCGCTGTCTCTGCTGCCGGAATCAGAACCGCACGCGGTGAGCGCAACTCCGGTCAGCAGTGTGACCAGGACCGCTAGTAGTTTCTTCATTTCTCCTGCTCCTCTTGGTTGCGCGGCGGAACAGTGCCGTACCGCATCCCCACTCCGTCAATGAGTGCTTCCAACCGGTCGTAGTTCGGCGGGTCTACGGATGAGACGTAGTCCGACGGCGGCGGGAAGCCCTTGTCCTGCAGCGCCTGCGTCAGGTAGTCGTTGCTCGACGGCCGGAAGCCGTGCTCCGCGGCAAGCTTCTGCAGCGTCTCGTCGGTGGCCAGCAGCCGCCCGAGCTCCTTGCCTTCAGCGCTAATACCCACCACACCGTGGTTGGCCAGGACAGTGGGATCGAGTTGCACCAGCACCATGTCGTCCTTGATGCGTGAATTCGGCTTCATCTTCTCGCCCAAGAACTGGGCCTCGTACACCATCACCATCGGTGCAGACCCCATTCCCTGACTCAGGTAATCGTTGAACGGCCCGGCCGAGGAGGACTGGGTGTAGCCCTGCCCGGTGAAAAACGGCGAGATTTGCTGCGTCAGCCACCCCACGTCGTTGGCTTTATCCGGCTCCCGCTCCCCAAACTGCCACGCCAGAATAGACAGGAACATCGCCGCGGAGTTCGAGGTCCGGATATCCGTTGTGGCGATCTGCACATTGCGTGGTGACGGGAACGCGTCGCCGAGATCGCGCCACCGTTTTCCAGACTGCGCCATGTCGATGAACGCGTTGACGTCCATGACGTAGCTCTCCCCTTCTTTGCGCACCACACCGGCATCTTCAAGCAACTCGGCGATCGGCTGGAAGGTCGCCACCGCCATCGGGGAGAAGAACGGGTAATCGACGGAGTACCCGGAGCCCTGGTCGGTCACTTTCTGGGTGGCGGGACTCGAGGACGGGAACACGAAGTCCTGCTGATCCAGGTCCACTTCGGTGGCGATGCGCCGGGACCCGGCGGTGGTCACGGAGACGGAGTATCCCAGTTCCTGCAGACGGCCCACCACCGCGGGGTCTTCGAAATAGTCGCGCTTCTCAGAGCCGATGACACCGTGTAGTTCTTTGGTCCCGCCGCCGCGGATGCCGCTCGATCCGCTGCCGCCACCGCCGAGGCCGGGGATGACGCCTCGGCCGGCGAGCACCGCTGCAATAGCCAGCACCGCGAGGAGAACTCCGACGATGATCGAGCACCCGCGGGCACCTTTACCGGAGCCGCCAGAGGCCTGTTGTGTGGTCATGGCCACAGCTTATGGTGCCCACAGGCTTTGTGCAGGGAAACTGGCTGGGCAGTCATGCTCAGCAGCCAGCGGCTTCCAGCCCTAGCGACTGGGGTCCGGCACCGGACTACGCGCCGCGCACCGGGGTCCGCGCCCATTCGCGGGCCGCGGCATTTGCTTCGTCGACTCGCGCGCGCTGCTCGGCAACGCGCACTCCAGCCGTTCCACCGCGCGTGGCACGGGAGGCCACGGCACCATCGATCGTGAGCACCTCGCGCACATCCGGGGTGAGGCGCTTATCGACGCCCAGCAGCTCCTCATCCGTCAAGTCCACCAAATCCACCCCGCGGGCCTCCGCGATGCGGACGCACGCACCGGAGGCCTCGTGGGCTTCGCGGAATGGAACGCCTTGGCGGACCATCCACTCGGCCAGATCGGTTGCCAACGTGAAACCCTGTGGAGCCAGCTCGCGCATCCGGTCCTCGTGGAACGTCAGGGTGGACACCAGGCCAGTCATCGCCGGCAGGAGAATCCGGAGCTGGTTGACCGAATCGACGATCGGCTCCTTGTCCTCCTGCAGATCGCGGTTGTACGCCAACGGCATCGCCTTGAACGTGGCCATCAGGCCGGTCAGGTTGCCGATCAAACGGCCAGTCTTTCCGCGGGCGAGCTCCGGCACATCCGGGTTCTTCTTCTGCGGCATGATCGACGAGCCGGTGGACCACGCATCATCGAGTGTGACGTAGCCGAACTCCGGGGTGGACCACGCGATGATCTCTTCGGACAGCCGCGAAATATCCACTGCGATCTGGGCGAGCACGAATGCGCCCTCCGACACGAAATCGCGCGAGGAGGTTCCGTCGAGGGAATTTTCCGCTGCCTCGCTAAAACCGAGCTCTTCTGCGATCGCTTCCGGGTCGAGCTGCAGGGACGACCCAGCAAGCGCACCAGAACCGTAGGGCGAGATTGCCACACGCTTGTCCAGGTCGCGGATGCGCTCAATGTCACGCAGCAGCGGCTGGGCGTGAGCCAACAGGGAGTGCGCTAGCAGGATGGGCTGCGCGGCCTGGAAGTGCGTCTTGCCCGGCATGATCGCGTCCGGGTGCGCCGCTGCCTGGGTGCTCAGGGCTTCGATAAGGTCCGTTACGTCCGCGGCCACATCGCGCAGCGCGTCCCGGAGCCACATGCGGAACATGGCGGCGACTTGGTCGTTGCGGGAGCGACCCGCACGCAGTCGCCCACCGAGCTCCGGTCCGACACGCTCGATCAGTCCCCGCTCCATCGCGCCGTGGACATCCTCGTCCGTTGGCGCAGGGGTGAACGTGCCGTCGGCGACGTCGCGGCCGAGCTGGTCCAGCCCAGCCAGCATCGCCTCAAGGTCCGAGTCGGTGAGCAGACCGGCGCGGTTGAGCACCCGCGCGTGAGCCTTCGACGCCAGAACGTCGTACGGTGCGAGGATCCAATCGAAGTGAGTGGACACGCTCAGCGCGAACATCGCCTCAGACGGTCCGCCGGAGAACCGTCCGCCCCACAGAGCGCCCTCGTTAGTGCCGTGCTGTTCCATTCCAACCGTCCTTTCGTCGATAAGCAGCGTGTTGCACGTACGCGTCGCCCGCTTACTTGCCGGCCTCGCGGTCGCGCTTGTTCGCGATCTGGGAGGACAGGCCGTGAAGCTTGACAAAGCCCTTGGCGTGCGACTGGTCGAAGGTGTCGCCGGTGTCGTAGGTAGCCAGGTTGAAGTCGTAGAGCGAGTGGTTGGAACGGCGGCCGTTGACGGCGATGGAACCAGCGTGCAGCACCATGCGGATGTCGCCGGTGACGTGCTCCTGCGTGGACTCGATGAAGGCGTCCAGAGAGCGCTTCAGCGGGCCGAACCAGAGGCCGTCGTAGACCTCCTCGGACCAGCGGGCGTCGATAAGCCGCTTGTAGCGGGCGAGCTCGCGCTCAACCGTGACATCCTCGAGCGCCTCGTGGGCGGTGATGAGCGCCACGGCGCCCGGTGCCTCATAGACTTCGCGGGACTTGATGCCCACCAGGCGGTCCTCGACCATGTCCAGGCGGCCGACACCCTGCGCGCCGGCGCGGCGGTTCATCTCCTCGATGGCCTCAAGGACCGTGACCTTGCGGCCGTCAATCGCCACCGGCTTGCCGCCTTCGAAGGAGATGATCACCTCGTCCGGCGCGTTACCCAACGCCGGGTCCTCGGTGTAGGCGTAAAGGTCCTTCGTCGGCGGGTTCCACAGGTCCTCCAGGAAACCGGTCTCGACGGCTCGGCCCCACACGTTCTGGTCGATGGAGAACGGCGAAGAAGCGGACTGCTCGATCGGCAGGTCCTTGCCCTCGGCGTACTCGATCGCCTTATCGCGGGTCCACGCGTAGTCGCGCGCCGGCGCGATGATCTCCAGGTCCGGGTCCTGGTTGACAAAACCGACCTCGAATCGCACCTGGTCGTTGCCCTTGCCGGTGCAGCCGTGCGCGACATGGGTGCCGCCGTGCTCCTGGGCTGCCTCGACGAGGTGCTTGACAATCAGCGGGCGGGAGATCGCGGAGACCAGCGGGTACTGCTTCATGTACATACCGTTCGCCTTGATCGTGGGCAGGCAGTACTCCTCGGCGAACTCGTCGCGCGCATCGACGACAACGGATTCCACAGCGCCGCAGTCGAGCGCACGCTGGCGCACGGACTCCAGGTCCTCGCCGCCCTGGCCCAAGTCGAGGGACACAGCGACAACCTCGCCGCCGGTCATTTCAGCCAGGTACGGGATGGCCACGGAAGTGTCCAGGCCGCCGGAGTAGGCGAGTACAACGCGGTTAGTCATGTCAGTCAATGCTCCTTCAATCAGCAATCAATGTTTGTACTGGAGTTATTCAACTATTCGGTCAGTCGTCGTCGCTGGGCTCGTTTTGCACTTCACCCATGAATTCTGCGGCGAGGTCCGCGCCCGTGAGCGGCTCACGCGCGAGAACAAAGACGGTGTCGTCGCCCGCGATCGTGCCCACGACTTTTTCCAGTGCCACCCGGTCAATGTAGCTTGCCAGGTACTGGGCCGCTCCCGCAGGGGTGCGCAGTACGGCGATATTGCCGGTGTGGTCGACGGACACGACGAGCTCAGCGAGCATGCGGCGCAGTTTGTCGCGGGGCCCCTTCGGGGAGGCTTGGAAGGACTGGGCTTCCTCTCCCACCGCGTAGTAGGACCGCCCGCCGCCGGTGGGACGCACCTTGCGCGCCCCAAGTTCGTCCAGGTCGCGCGACAGCGTGGCCTGTGTGATGTCGATGCCTTCATCGAGCAGGAGCTCGGAGAGCTGGACCTGGGACGAAACCCGCGTGTGATCCAAAATGGACAGAATCTTCGCCTGGCGGACGGTGCGGGAATTGGGTGTGGTCATCGCAACTCCCCGAGGCACTCGTCGAGGGTGGCTCCGATCGCCGCGACTGCCCGCTCCAGCTCTGCGTCCGTGATCACCAGCGGCGGCGTGAGCCGGATGACGTTGTCCGTCGGCGCGTTCAGGATCACGCCGTGCATCAAACCGGTGCTCACCGCGGCCTTCGCCACAGGTTCTTCCAGCACGACGCCGAGCATCAGTCCGCGGCCGCGCACATGGTCGACGCCGACAAGCTTATCGACGTCCCGTACCAGCCCCTCGCCTATCTCTTTCACCGCGGCGCAAAACTCGTCGTCGACGATGCCCAGCACTGCGTTGGCGGCGGCGCAGGCGATGGGGTTTCCGCCGAAGGTGGTGCCGTGTGCACCGGGGGTGAACAGCGCCGCGACCTCTCCTCTGGCAATCACTGCGCCGATCGGCAGACCGCCCGCCAAGCCTTTGGCCATGGTGACGATGTCGGGGCGGACTGCCGACGCCGTGTGCGCGAAAAACGCTCCCGTGCGCCCGACGCCAGTCTGCACTTCGTCGACCACCATGAGAATCCCGTACTCGTCGCACAGCTCACGGACCGCTTGCAGGAACCCTTCCGGCGCCGGGATCACTCCGGTTTCGCCCTGGATCGGTTCAAGGAAGATCGCGGCGGTGTCCTCGGGGGCTTGTTCCACCAGCTCGCGGAGGTGGTCGATATCGCCGTAGCGGTAGTACTCCACACCCGGAACGAGCGGCGCGAACGGTTCACGTTTAGCCGGCTGTCCTGTCAAGGACAACGCACCCATGGTGCGGCCGTGAAAACCGTTGATGGCGGCCAAGACTTTCTTGCGGCCTGTCAGCCGTGCGAGCTTGAACGCGGCCTCATTCGCCTCCCCGCCGGAATTGCAGAAGAAGACCTTGGCTGTGTCGTCGCCAAAGCGTTCCCGCAACGTGTTCGCAGTTTCAAGCGCTGCGGTGGAGCCGAAGAAGTTGGAGATGTGGCCGAGGGTCGAAGTCTGGGTGGCCACTGCGTCGATAAGCGCTGGATGCGCATGCCCCAGCGAGTTCACGGCAATACCTGCGAGCATGTCCACGTATTCGTTGCCGTCGACGTCGGTGACCGTCGCCCCGCGCCCCTGGACGAGGTGACGCTGCGGCCTGCCGTAGGTGTTCATGAATACCTGCGACCACTGGTCAAGCGCTTCCTCGTTGCTGGCCGGAGTGGGTGCCGGCTCAACGGACGTGTTGGTGCCCGTCACTGCACATCATCCTTCCTGAACACGGTTCCTTCGGGATAGTCGGTCTTGACGTAGTCGTCGGGCAAAACCATCGTGCCCACGCCACCCATGGTGAGCAGCTCGAGAAGAACGGCGTGCGGAATGCGGCCATCGATGACGTGCGAAGCGCTGACTCCCCCGCGGACCGCCGTCATGCAGGCTTCCATCTTGGGGATCATGCCGGAATCGAGGTCCGGGACCATTCGCTCGAGTTCGCTCAACGTGATCTTGGACAGCAGCGAGTCCTTATTCGGCCAGTCGGTGTAGAGCCCCTCGACGTTGGTGAGCACGACGAGACGTTCCGCGCCGAGGGCCGCCGCCAGCGCACCTGCCGCGGAATCGGCGTTAACGTTGTACACGTTGCCGTCTGCACCCGGCGCAATGCTGGACACCACCGGGATACGGCCTGCCTCAATGATGTCCATCACCGCTGACGGATTCACATCGACGATCTCGCCGACGAGGCCGATATCCGTTTTCTCCCCGTCGACGTCCACGTAGCGCTTCTGCGCGGTAAACAACCCCGCGTCTTCGCCCGATGTCCCTACTGCGTACGGTCCGTGAGAGTTGATCCGCCCCAGCAAGTCGCGTCCGACCTGCCCGAACAGAACCATGCGGACCACCTCGAGGATCTCCGGCGTGGTCACGCGGAAACCGCCGACAAACTCTCCCCCGTCGAGGCCGAGCTGCCCCAGCATCGCGGTGATCTGCGGCCCTCCGCCGTGCACGACGACCGGCTTCGCGCCGACCGTGCGGAGAAAAACCATGTCCGCCGCGAACGCGGATTTGAGGTCGTCGTCGATCATGGCGTTGCCACCGTATTTCACCACGACGATCTTGTCGCGGTAGTGCTGCAGCCACGGCAGCGCCTCAGCGAGCACATGTGCCCGGTCCTGGTTGCTCAGTTTCATGTCTTGCTCTCCAGCTTCCCGCAGTGATCTAGGTCGAGTATTCCGAGTTGATTTCCACGTACGAGTACGACAGGTCCGTGGTGCGTACGCTCGCGCGGCCCGGGCCGCCAGTGCCCAAATCCACCAGCACCTCCACGTCGGCGCCGCTGAGATCGACATCGCGTGCACCCGGAGCGCCCGTGCTGTCGACGCACACCGGCGTGCCGTTGAAGGACACCGTGATTTTCTCCGGATCCATCTCCGCATCCGCCATACCGACGGCCGCAAGGACCCGGCCCCAGTTGGGGTCCGAACCGAACATCGCGCATTTGACCAGGTTGTCCCGCCCGATTGTGCGTGCGGCGTTCAGTGCCTGCTCATCGGTCGCGGTTCCTTCCACCGTGATGACAACGCGCTTAGTCACGCCCTCCGCATCCGCCTGCAATTGGCGGGAGAGATCCTCGCACAGCTCCTGGATTGCCGCCACGAAGTCCTCCACGGCCGGCTCCACGCCCGAAGCCCCGGACGCCATTGCAACCACAGTGTCGTTCGTGGAGGTCGCACCGTCAATGTCGAGGGTATTGAACGTCTGGCCCGAGGCCGCCCGGAGCGCGGAGTCCAACACGGATGAGCTGATCACGGCGTCGGTGGTGATGCACACCAGCATCGTGGCCAACGAGGGCGCCATCATGCCCACGCCTTTCGCCATCCCGCCGACGCACCAGCCATCACGCTTGGCGACGGCTTCCTTGGCCACCAAATCCGTCGTCAGAATAGCCTCGGCCGCAGCGCTTCCGTGATCACCCAGGTTCGCGCCGAGTGCGCTGATCCCCTCCCGGATCACGTCCATGGGGAGGAGATCTCCGATAAGCCCCGTGGAGCAAACCGCCACTTCAAGCGCGTCCACACCGAGTTGCTGAGCCGTCAACGCCTGCATCTCCACGGCGTCGACGTCGCCCTGACGGCCGTTGCAGGCGTTGGCGTTGCCCGAGTTGTACACCACAGCGGCTAGCGAACCGGCCCTCAGCGCCTCACGCGTCACTTTCACGGGCGCTGCCACGACCTTGTTGCGCGTCGTCACCGCCGCGGCATCGAAACGCGGTCCGTTGTTGACCACCAGCGCCATATCAGGCTTGCCCGACTTCTTGATTCCTGCGGTGACACCAGCCGCCGTGAAACCCGCGGGGGCTGTCACACCTGTTGTTGACATTCTTCGTTCCTTACTTCGTTGACGCTTTTATCGCTGCCGGACTCTTCAGGGTGCTTCAGGGCTTTTACGGTGAACCGCCGCCACCGCCATTTACGGGGCGACCGCCGCTTGAGGCAATCCGTCCGTTTCCCCGAACCCGAGCGCGAGGTTCATGCACTGCACCGCTGCTCCGCCCGTGCCCTTGGTCAGGTTGTCGATCGCCGAGGTAGCCAGCAGCACACCCGCCGCCTCATTGACCTCCACCTGCATCAGACACATGTTGCTGCCCACGACGTGCTGAGTCTGCGGTTGGTGCCCCTGCGGAAGCAGCCGCACGAATGGCTCGCCGTCGTAGAACTCCGCGTATGCGGCACGCACCTGTTCTTCGGTCACGCCGTCTTTCAACGGTGCAGTCACCGTGGAGAGGATCCCCCTAGGAAGTGGTGCCAACACAGGGGTGAAGCTCACCATCACCTTCTCATCGGTCACCTCCGCGAGGTTCTGCACCATCTCAGGGGTGTGGCGGTGCTTCCCAGCGGTGTTGTACGCCTTGACCGAACCCATAGTCTCCGCACCGAGCAGATCGACGTTCGCTTTCTTCCCCGCGCCGGACACACCGGTGACGGACACGACGTTCAGGGACGGTTCCACCAGACCCTTCGCTACCGCCGGCAAGGCAGCCAGCGTGGCACCGGTGGGGAAACACCCGGGGATAGCGATGCGCTTTGCCGACGCGATCTCCTCGCGGTGCCCGGGCATCTCCGGGATGCCGTACGGCCAGTGGCCAGCGTGCTCGGACCCGTAATATGCAGTCCAATCGTCCGCACTGCGGAGCCGGAAATCAGCGGCGCAGTCGAGCACGAGCGTGCTGTCCGGCAGCGCGGCACCAATCTCTGCCGAAAAGCCGTGCGGGAGACCCAGGAACACAACATCGTGCTTCGACAGCACGTCCACTGACGTTTCTTCAATGACCCGGTCTGCTAGCTGCGGGACGTGTGGCAGCACGTCAGCGGCGGATTGGCCCGCATTCGAATTTCCGGTCAGCGCGCCGATACGCAACGTCCCATCGAGAAAATGCGGGTGGCCGACGAGCAGGCGGAGGATCTCTCCGCCCGCATATCCGGTGGCTCCCGCGACTGCGATTGAGTAGGTCATAGCGACAGGCTACACAGCCGTGTGCGGCTTTGCAATTTATTCCATTTTAATCATTTTATGCGCCATCCGGGGCGATGCCACACCGCGCGTCGTCGTCACCGATCGATCCCCCTCCGAATCAGCACCGACCCTGTGCCGACCCTGCACCAACCCCACGCCGCCCCCGGCCCGCTTCCCGAGGATGGCTCAAATGCAGCTATCACCTTGCAGCTAAACGCCGATTTTAGCGGTTTAGCTGCAACGTTGCAGCTGCATTCAGCGGTGGAACGATCACCTGTACCGTCCCCGAGAGACAAAGCGCGCCGGAGTGGATGCTGGGAGCGTCAGCACTCAGGGGGCTAGGCACGCATCTGGGCGCCGTGCTCCGCCTTAGCGGCCTCGGCAGCGGCGAGCCGTCCCTCGGATGCCTCGTCTTCGGTCAGGGTCCGGTCGGGAGCACGGAACACCAAGCCGAAGGCGAGGGATTTCTTGCCTTCGCCGAGGGCATCAGAGCGGTACACGTCGAAGAGAGTGACATCCTCGATGAGCTCGCCGGCATTCTGTTCCAGAGTGCGGCGCACGGACTCGGCCGGGATCCCCTCGTCGACGACCAGCGCGACGTCCTGGTGCAGCGCCGGGAAGGAAGACAGCACCGGAGCCGGGAGGTTCTCACCCAGCGGCAGCGCGGTCAGATCGATCTCCATGGCGCACGTGCGCTCCGGCAGGCCCAGAGGCTCAAGAACCTGCGGGTGCAGCTCGCCGGCGTAACCGACAACGTGGGACTGCCCCTCGACCACGACCGACAGCTCGGCGCAGCGGCCCGGGTGCCACGGCAGTTCCTCGGCGGAGGCGAGCTCGAGCTCCACACCTGCCGTACGAGCGACCACCTGGGCAGACTGGATCGCATCCGCCCACGAGTACGCGCGCCCATCACCCCACGGTCCCGCAAGCTCCGTGTTGCCGATCGCTACGGTCGCGGCGTGCAGGTGCTGCTCGGGCAGAGATGCGATGAGCTCGGCGACGACATCGTCCGCGGGACGCTCAGCAGCGCTCGGCATCGGCGAGGAATCGGCGGTCTTGAACGCCACCTGCGCTACGGAGAACAAAGCGAGGTCGTTGCGGCCGCGGGCGACATTGCGGCCGACAGCCTCGAGCATCGCCGGGAGCAATGACGTGGCAAGCACCGCGTAGTCCGCATCGAGCGGGTTCTGCACCTTCACAACACGGCGGCGGGCATCGTCGGCGTCCAGGCCCCAGGTGTCCAACACGGTATTGGACATGAACGGGGTCGGGATCACCTCGGCGTAGCCGGAGTACGCCAGAGCGTGCGTGACAGCACGGCGGCGGCGCTGCAACGGCGAAAGGCCGCGTCCACCGCGCGGGGTGGGCAGCTCGAGCGGGATGTCGTCGAGCCCCTCGAGACGCACGATCTCCTCAATGAGCTCCACGGGCTCATTGAGGTCAGTACGCCACGTCGGCGGGGTGACGGAGAGAACGGTCTCGCCGTCCTCTTCCGTTGACTCCACGGAGCACCCGACCTCCTCGAGGCGCTTGACCACGGTTTCCACGGAGTAGTCCACGCCGATCAGCTCAGCCGGGCGGGATGCACGCAGACGGATCGCATCACGCTCCGGCGCGTCGCCGACGAGAGTGCGCTTGGCCACGACGGTGCCGCCAGCGATGGACACGAGCAACGCACACGCCACGTCCAGTGCGACCTCGACGATGGCGGGGTCGACGCCGCGCTCGAAACGTCGAGAAGCCTCGGAGCTCAACTTGTGGTGGCGTGCGGAACGCGCGACGGTGAGCGGATCCCACGTAGCGGCCTCGAAGAAGACGTCGGTGGTGTCGTCGGCGATCTCCGAAGTCGTGCCGCCCATGATCGCGGCGAGCGACTGGATCCCATTGTCGTCGGAAATGACCACGTCGCCCGGGGTGAGCGTGCGGGTGACGTGGTCGAGCGTCTCGAACTCCTCGCCGTCGGTGGCGTTGTGCACCCGCAGGCCACCTGCGATCTTGTCGGCGTCGAAGGCGTGCATCGGCTGCCCGAGCAGGAGCATGACGTAGTTAGTCACGTCCGTTGCGGCGTTGATGGAACGCACGCCGGCGAGCATCAGGGCGCGCTTCATCCAGAACGGAGCCTGCGCGGTCGGGTCGATGCCCTCGACCTTGCGCAGACCGAAGCGCAGGGCCTTCGTCGATTCCTCGACGGTCACGGGCAGCACGTCGCCCGTCGGTTCCGGAACGGTCGACAGATCGACGCCGCTTATGCGCGGCTCCGCCGCCACATCGTGGTACTCCAGCCCGAAAGCAGATGCGACTTCCCTACCGAGGCCACGAGCAGACAGGGCGTATCCGCGGTCGGGAGTGATGTTGACCTCGAAGACAGTGTCGTCGAAGCCGCCGAGCACCTCGCGCGCATCCTGGCCCGGCTCACCGGCGCCTTCAGGCAGAATGATGATGCCGTCGCTCTTGGACGTGAAGCCCAGCTCCGCCTCGGAGGCCATCATGCCGTTAGAGATGTGGTCGTACGTCTTGCGCGCGGCGATCTCGAAACCGCCAGGCAGAACAGCACCCGGCAAGGACACCACGACTAGGTCGCCCACCTTGAAGTTGCGGGCACCGCAGATGATGCCCTGAAGCTCGCCGGTGCCGTTGGCGTCGCCGACGTTGACCTGGCAGTAGCGGATCGGCTTCTTGAATCCGGTGAGTTCCTCGATCTCTTCGACCCGGCCCACAACCAGCGGACCCGTGGTCTCAGGCAACGGCTCGTAGCCCTCGGTCTCGAAACCGACGCGCACGAAACCGGCGTCGAGCTCCTCCGGGCTCACGGACCAGCCGGGATTACCGGCGTTGTTCAGCAGGGACGTCAGCCATTTCTGGGAAATCAGCATTATTTACTCTCCTCCAACTCTTCCCTGTTACGCCTGAACACCGAACGGCAACGTGAAGCGCACATCGCCCTCAACCATGTCGCGCATATCCGTCAGACCGTTGCGGAACTGCAGGGTGCGCTCGATACCCATTCCGAAGGCGAATCCGGAGTACTCCTCAGGGTCGATGTCCACTGCGCGGAGTACATTCGGGTTGACCATGCCGCAGCCGCCCCACTCGATCCAGCCGGCGCCGCCCTTCTTGTTCGGGAACCACACGTCCACCTCGGCGGAAGGCTCGGTGAACGGGAAGTAGTTGGTGCGGATACGCGTCTTCGTCTCCGGGCCGAAGAGCACCTTGGCCAAGTGGTCAAGAGTGCCGCGCAGGTGCGCCATGGTCAGGCCCTTGTCCACAGCGAGGCCCTCGACCTGGTGGAAGACCGGTGTGTGGGTGGCATCCAGCTCGTCAGTGCGGAACACACGGCCCGGGCAGGCAATGTAAATCGGAAGATCGCGCTCCAGCATGGTGCGCACCTGCACCGGCGAAGTGTGCGTGCGCATCACCTGACGAGATCCTTCCTCACCCACGTAGAACGTGTCCTGCAGAGTGCGCGCCGGGTGGTCCGGGATGAAGTTCAGCGCGTCGAAATTGAAGTACTCTGCCTCGACTTCCGGGCCCTCGGCGACTTCCCACCCCATGCCGACGAAGATGTCGGCGATCTGCTCGCTCAAGGTCGTAATCGGGTGCATCGCACCGGCCTGTGCACGCGACGTCGGCAGCGTGACGTCGACCTTCTCCTCGCGCAGCTGCTGCTCACGGTGCTCCGCCTCACGCTCAGTGTGCAGCTCCCCATAGCGCTTCTCAGCCCGCCCGCGGGCCATGTTCACAAACCGGCCCGCATCCTTGCGCTGATCCTTCGGAATCGATCCGAGCGACTTGCGCGCCTGCATAATCGGCGACTGCTCGCCCAAGTGCCCACGCTTCGCTTCCTCCAGCGACGCCAGGTCCGGCGCCGCCTCAAAGGCCGCGATCGCCGCGTCAGCCGCCGCGTTCAGGTTCTCCTCGGTCAGTTCAATTTCGGTGCTCACTACACCCGCACCTTTCTTTCCCGGCAGCGATATAGAACGGTGACAAGCATACCTGCGCAGTCGCGCGTACCTCGCAGCTATCCCGCACAGCCAACTAACAGCTAAAACGATGCCTTACTTTGTTCATTTCATGCGCGCCCTAACACGCGAAGCGGGACGAAACTCCAGAAACGTTCTTTACAATCCTCTTGCCGGCATCCCGCGAGGGACAAGACATTCCCGGCGCCGCCCAGAATAAAGAAGCACATTGGAATTGGGCATCCGTGAAAACGACACAGTGAATGGCGCGCACAAAACGCCGAAAACTTTCGAGGGCCGAGTGCTGCCTAATCAAGCAGAGGATCCCGAAGACAAGGGGCTGATTTTCGACATCGCCACGATCCAGAACCGCCTGTCGCGGCGCAAGCTGCTGAGCATCTTCGGACTGGGTGCCGGAACGGCTGCGCTTGCGGCTTGCACCCCGGGCGCAAAGAATTCCGCGTCCTCAGGCACACCGTCCGTGACAAGCTCGGCGTCGGCGACCGCCCGCAACACTACTGAACAACTCGCCGAAATGAACAGCGAAACGGCCGGGCCATACCCGGGCGACGGCTCCAACGGACCAGATGTTCTGGAAAATGTCGGCGTTGAGCGCAGCGATATTCGCGGATCTATCGCCGGCGGTGCAACGGCGAGTGGGGTGCCGCTGAAATTGAGGATGAACATCGTCGACATGGTCAACAACAACTCCCCGATGGTTGGTGCCGCTGTCTATATTTGGCACTGCGACGCTGTTGGCCGCTACTCCATGTATTCATCCGGCCTGGAAGACGAAACGTACCTGCGCGGCGTCCAGGTCACCGGCGATGACGGACACGTGGAGTTCACGACCATCGTCCCGGGGTGCTACGAAGGTCGCTGGCCCCACATCCATTTCGAGGTATTCCCCTCAGTGGACGATATCGCCGACAGTTCAAACGCGATCCTCACTTCACAGATCGCTATTCCGGCAGAGGTCTGCGACGCGGTGTACCAGACCGACAACTACGCCGACTCCGTGACACCGTACTCGCGGATCACGCTGGAGACTGACAATATCTTCAGCGACGGTTGGGAACAGCAAACCCCAGCGGTATCCGGGGACGTCCAGGCTGGTTACAACGCGGTTATCGATGTCCCCATCGACACCACAACACCAAATTCCGGGGGCGGAGCAGCACCCGGAATGGGCGGCGGCCCTGGTGGCCCTGCCGGCCCGGCGGGACCAGGCGGCAACCCGCCGAGCGGTGCCCCCGTTCCGCCGAGCGCCTAAGCCTTTGACCGTGCCTCTGCCAGCGCCTTCGCCGACTCCCACAAGCAGATCGACGCCGCGGTGGACAGATTCAACGACTCGGCGGAGCCCTGGATCGGGATGGACACGGTGTGGTTGGCGGCCTTCAGCACGTCTTCGGGCAGTCCGTGGGCTTCGTTGCCGAACAGCCACGCGGTAGGTTGGTCCAGTGCGTCACCGGGGGCGGAAAGGTCGAGGTCGCCGTGCATGGTGGTGGCGAACGTCGATAAGCCTGCTGCCCGGAGTTGGCCGAGGACTCCCTTAATGTCGCGTTCGCGGGCGACGGGCACGTGGAAGAGCGAGCCGGCAGAGGACCGCACGACCTTCGGGGACTCCGGGTCCACCGTGTCTCCCGCGAAGACGACAGCATCGGCGCCGAGCGCGTCCACCAGCCGGATGATGGTGCCCGCGTTCCCCGGGTCGTTTGTCTCCACGCACACCGCGACCAGCTTCGGCCGGCCCTTGAGCACCGCACCAAGCGTCCACGTCACCGGCTTGCACACCGCGAAAATGCCGGTCGTGTGCACCGTGTCGGTGAGTGTTTGCGCGGCCTTGTCCGTGATCGCGTGCGTGAATACGTCCATGTAGTTCGCCGCGGTCACGATGTCCGCGAACCGGTCCGCCGCAGCCTCCGTGACAAACAGGTCCGTCGCCGCGCCCGTCGCCACAGCCCCCTCAACGGAGTTCTCCCCTTCCGCGAGGAAAGCTTTTGCTTTACGACGCCCCGCCGCACGGTTCAGCTTCCCCACGTTGACCACCCGCGGAGTGCGTTCGGTGAAGGGCTGCGAAAAATCCAGGCTCATGGTGAACCAGCGTATAAGCAGCCACCCCGGTACCGCTATTACTCTGTCCATGTGACGACATTGCGGCAGTGGACCCGAGGCCTCCCCGATTCAACGGTCTCCCGACAGTGGTATTTCGCGGGGACCGCCCTTGTCCTTTCCGCCGTCGCGGTTGTGGCGCTACTCGCATTCGGCGGCGGCAGTCATGGAAGCGAAGTGGCATTCGCAGTGCATGCCCTCGTCGTAGTCGTCGCGGGCTGCGCCCTCGTGAGCCCTCTCCCGTCCGCCATCGCCACCGGCATTTTCCTGCAGATCGTTGCGGTGCACCCGGAACTGCGCAGCCCCGTTGTCGTGTTCGCGGTTCTCACCGTGGTAGTCATCCTTGCGCTTGTCAGATCCCCGCTGTTCAGCGGGGTCTGCACAGTCGTGCTGTGGTATCTCGCGTTAACTGCGATCCCTATTGGCGATTTGCTTCCTGATGATTTGGAGAGCGCCGCCATTCTCGCCGCGCTTTTCCTCGCGAGTTGGACCGGTGCCCTCGTGCTCCGCGAATCCCTTATTTCCAGGCGCACAGATTCCGAGCGCTTCAAGCAGAAGATCGAGGAGGAGCGGGAACGGACCATCAAAGCACTACACGGCTCGGTGGCCGCTTCCCTGACATCGGTGGTGCTGAGAAGCGAGTCGATAGCGATGAAAGCGACGGGGGCGTCGCGTCAGGATTCACTGCTCATTGCTGAAGATGCCCGCCGCGCCATGCACGAAGTTCGCGAGCTCATTCGTTTCATGAAGACCGATGATGAATTTGACTTTGCGAGTTCCGCAATGCGGGAACCGTTCACGCTCTACGAGAACCTCTCCATTATCATCGGAAAACTCCGCAGCCACGGGTTCACCGTCATTGAATCCGGTATCACCGAAGAGTCCCTCGGCGGGTTCCAACTCAGACACGGCTACACCGTGTTCAGGGAATTAAAGACGAACATTCTCAAGTACGCAGACCGGAGCAAGCCCGTCATCGTCGCGGCTGTGAACGAGGACGATGCCGTGACGATCGCCATCCAAAACGACATCGATAGCGGGAAAGCTGACCTGAATATGACAACGGACATCGGCTTGAAAGAGGCCTCCGATCTCGTCGAGCTCGACGGTGGTTCCCTGGTTTACAATTCCAAAGGCAGGACATGGCGTTGCGAGTTATCTTTTCCCTTCCACCAACATGATTGAGAGAAGGAACGAAAGTATCTTTTCCCAAGTCACGGCGGGAGACTTTTGTACCGACTTCGCCGGGAACCTTTCAAGATTCTTGTCCCGCGCAGCCTAAGCACCGATAATCGAGGGTGCACTCTGCCGAGGCCGCTGGCGGTGCCGGTTTCTCGGTTTCACCGCACAGGTGACCTCGGCATAAGACGTCATTTCCCCCAAAGGATCATCCACCGTGAAAAAGCATTCCGCACTCACTGCAGCCCTGCTCGCTGCTGGTGCCGTCGCCGTGGCCCCGGTCGCGGAGGCCGCACCGTCCAGCTTGTCCACCCCGTCCAGCGCGGACGATGCTTCCGTCGACGCACCTGTCGATCGCGACCTTGAAGGTGTCCGGTTCGATGTCGACGCCCCCGCTATTTCCACCTACGCGAGCGCGGTGGGCGACATGTTCAAGTGCGGCGGTTCCTTCGGCAAACTCTGGTGCTAGGAAATACTCTCCTCCACCCGCACGTCCACCTTCAACACCCTCCTTTTAGGAATCCATGAGCAGCGGTACCTCTCGGCCCATCCGGGTCTTCTTGGTCGACGATGACCCTCTGGTGCGCGACGTGCTCAACCGTTACCTCACCGCCGCCGGCGACATAGATGTCGTCGGCACCGCAGCAAGTGGCGCGGAAGCCCTCGAATGCATTGACACGGCATCCGTCGACCTCGTCCTGTCGGACGTGTACATGCCGGAGATGGATGGGGTGGCCCTCTTGGGGTACCTCAATGAACGTCCGCAAACCCCGGCGTTCCTGGCGATCACGTCGTTGGAAAACGACAAGAAGATGCTTGACATCCTGGCCCAAGGTGGCCGGGGATATATTTTGAAAAGCCAACCGCCGGAAGAAATCATCTTGTCGGTGCGCCAGGCTGTCACCGGCGGCACGGTCGTCTCCCCTGCCGCGATGACGAATCTGGTCCCCTATCTCTCCCCGGCTGATGAGCCAGCGGCACCCGCTACACCAGCGCGCACCTACCCCGACGGCATCACCGACGGTGAGAGCGATGTTTTGGAGCTCCTCTGCGAAGGGTTGAGCAATGCTGACATCGCACGCCGGTTGAACTACTCCGAGTCGACGGTGAAGAAGCACGTCTCACACCTGCTGACGCTCTACGGTGTCTCCTCGCGCCTCGACCTTGTCGTCACCGTGCTCAACGGTAAGTAGACGGCCGTCCGAGGCTCGTCCCACTCCCCATCTGCCACCAGCATTCCACTTTCGTTCTTTTCAGCAGGTGGCTCTGATGCTGCGGAATACGAAAGTCTCTGCCCTGCAAACTTAGGTTCAAAGAGGCTTGTTTTTCCTTGTAGGCACGCTGTGCGGGTCATAGGTTGATCCTCATCAGCGTCCGCTCGATCAACGACAACGATCACAGCCCGGGCAACTCTCCCCGGCGCACGCTGCCGAAGGATTCTTCCCGCCCCTTACAGAAAGGAACACCTGTCATGTCCCGATACAGCCGACGCGCTGCTGCAGCGGCGCTCGCAACACTGCTCACCGCCACCGCCGCAACTACCGGCACCGCCATTGCCGGCGCGCAGTCGCTCGAGGAGTCTGCACCGGAAACCCCGGCGACCAACAGCAACCTGCCGATCATCCACACCTACCGCGGCAGCGATCACCTGAAGGCGAATATCCTCAACCCGCGCCCGGTGTGCAACTCCACCGAGGACTACCGCACCGTCGTGTACAAGGTGACGGACAATTTCCTCCCGGTGGGCACCATCTCCACCACGAACCTGTCGGACAAGGAGATCCCACTTCAGCAAGATCTGTCCCGCACCCAGTCCATTTCGGCCAAGATCAACGGCTCTAAGACGGAAACCCTTACCCTTGGCGGCTCCGGTTCCAAGGACGGCATGCAGGGCAACATTGGCTACTCCATTGCCAAGTCCCTCGGATGGGAGGTCTCCGGGACCCTCAGCTGGACCGTCGGCCAGAAGATCGGCCCTTACCAGGTCCCTGCCGGCAACACCGGCGAAGCAACCTACGGTTTCCGCACCATCACCATGACCGGCACGCAGCAGCGCTGCAAGCCGAACGGCACCTGGGCGACCCCGACCGCATGGGTGGCCAACATGCCCGTTAAGAACGAGGTCCGCGTCAAGAACTACTCCTCCCCGGCAGATTCCTGGGCACCGAACAAGGGCGCACAGGTAACCAAGCCTGTCGAGAACCCGAACCCGGCGTACAACGAGGACGTCGAAAAGATGAATAGGGGCGAAACGCTTAACGACGTTGAAAAGGTCGCCGACTCCGACGCCGCAACCGTGACCAACAAGGAAATCGACCTGAGCGCCCCGAAGCCTGACAAGGCGGACGCAACGGTCGAGGCCGTTGATAAGACCGAAACCAAGAAGATAGACGACCAGGAACAAGCTGCTGGCAAGGAAAAACTGGACCTCGAGCCGTACTTCACCGTCTCCGGCGCGAAGGCCAAGGGATTCGCAGGTTCCGTCGCGCTGCGGGTGAAGAACACCGGCACCGACCGTTACTGGGGCGAGTTCCCGGCTGTGACTTTCCGCGTCGAGGTCCACACGGAGGACGGCCCCGAGGGCGTCGACCGCCTGATCACCACCACCAAGGCCAACGGTGCCCACATCCGTGACCTCGGATTCGACCACGACAAGGGCGTGCGCACCTTCGAGGTCACACTGTCCAACCCGGTCAACGCCGGCGACGATATCCTACTCGGCGCTTTCTCCTTCGGCGACGGCAAGACCAAGGAAGGACGTCTGACCAACTACATGACCGTCACCCAGACCGGCCGTCTCGCCGGCGACACCTCCACCGCGAACGACCAGAACGTTGATTCCCGCACGGCGACCGTCAACGACTTCGGCAAGCCGCACAACGGCCTGTTCTAAACGCTGCGTCCACCCGAGTAGCTGACCCGCCCTTCAACAGGGCGGGTTTTGTGTTGCGGTACAAGCGGAGCGCACGTAGATCCGAGATCAAATGAGGCGAAGTGTCTGACCAGCGCGGGGGCGGCTCAACCCCCTCCAGACACAGCAAAACGCCCCGCTGTCCCGGGGAAACCGGGAGCAACGGGGCGTCGATAAGCGAAAAGCTCTTAGGCGGCCTTCGGAGCGTTGACGTTCTCCGGCAGAGCGTTCTTTGCAACCTCGCAGATAGCGGAGAAGGCGGCGAAGTCGTTCACAGCCAAGTCCGCGAGGATCTTGCGGTCCACCTCGACCTCGGCGAGCTTCAGGCCGTGGATGAGGCGGTTGTAGGTGATGTCGTTCATGCGTGCAGCGGCGTTGATGCGCTGGATCCACAGCTTGCGGAACTCGGACTTGCGGGCGCGACGGTCGCGGTACGCGTAGGTCTGAGAGTGCAGCCACTGCTCCTTGGCCTTGCGGTACAGGCGGGAACGCTGGCCACGGTAGCCCTTCGCGGACTTGAGGATGGCGCGACGCTTCTTCTTGGCGTTAACTGAGCGCTTGACACGTGCCACAGTGATACTTCCTTACGTGTGAGAGTTGTAGTCGGTTATTTCTGGAGGCAGGTGCTCGATTAAGCCTTGCCGAGGAGACGCTTCGTGCGCTTGACGTCGCTCTTGGCCACGTCGGTGGTGCCGGAAAGCTTGCGGCGGCGCTTGGCCGACAGCTTCTCGTTCAGGTGACGTTTACCAGCCTGCTCGCGGCGCAGCTTGCCGGAGCCGGTGGCCTTGATGCGCTTGGCGGTGCCCTTGTGGGTCTTCTGCTTCATAGTGGCAAATCCTTTAGCGTTCTATCGTTTCGCGTGGCGCTGGGCCCTGCGGAACTCTACTTCTTACCTTTGCGAACAGGCCCAAGAACCATGGTCATGTTGCGGCCGTCCTGCTTCGGACGGGACTCGACCTGGCCAACCTCCTGGATGTCCTCGGCGAGGCGTTCCAACAGGCGGTACCCCAGCTCCGGACGCGACTGCTCGCGGCCGCGGAACATGATGGTCACCTTGACCTTGTTGCCCTTCTCCAAGAAACGCTCGACGTTGCTCTTCTTAGTCTGGTAGTCGTGCTCATCAATCTTCGGCCGGAACTTCTGCTCCTTGACCACCGTCTGTTGCTGGTTCTTACGGGACTCGCGGGCCTTCTGGGCCTGCTCGTACTTGTACTTGCCGTAATCCATGATCTTGCACACGGGCGGCTTGGCATTCGGAGCTACCTCGACCAGATCGAGGTCGGCTTCGTACGCGAGCTTGCGTGCGTCGTCGGTACGGACAATTCCAACCTGCTCGCCGGACGGGCCGACGAGACGAACTTCCGGAACGCGGATGCGTTCGTTGATCCGAGCTTCAGCGCTGATGAGAACTCCTAGAGGTGAGAAAGACGTGTGCTGTTCGCTACCGAATTGCACGTGCAGTGCTCCCCCACGACAAAACCCACGCGTATCATGCCTTTTTCGATATGAATAGCGTGGGAGTTCATCCTCATAACGGTAACAAACGCACACGTGTGCGCAGGCATACCGTTGTTTTGACCCTTAGCCTTCCGCGCGACGGCGGCATCAGGTGGGAGAAACTCCACTTGCACCCGCGCGCTTTGGGCGCGCCAGGCGGTAGTGCGCTACAGGTTAGCACTGACGGCCCCTCACGCAAAATCCCCCGCATTCATTTCGCGTCAAAATGGAACCGTAGCCTCCTAAGCCGCGGTCTAACAAGTGAATACGTTGCCGCGGGGAGACCCCATGAGCAGACACGACCAGCTCATTATGCGATCGAGACAGACACCCGCCGCATTGCGCACCTCAACCGCGCACGCGCAACAGCTTATCGACGAACTCTCCCACACCCTCGACCAACTCCCCGCCCCGCTCCATCTGACGCGGCCCCGGATCCTCTCCCCACCTCTCGCCCGGTGGCCCCCGAGTATGACCAGGTGCCGTTGTCTACCCCGGCACCGCAACCTTCGCCGCAGCCGACATCGCAGCTGCCTGCCGCCCCCAGACCTGGCTTGACACCAGAGCAGAAGGTCATCCGCGCGGCAGCGGTACTCGGATCGCTGATCACGTTCATCGGGGCGTGCTTCGGGGTCGCGTTGGCTATCCAGACTGGGTTGCTCGCTCCAGCTGGCCGCGCTGTGGGAGCATCGCTCTTCGCACTCGTGCTCCTGGGCGCCGGCTAGCGGGGCAGAATCTCGGCCAGGAACTGGCCGGTGAATGACCCCTCGACTGCGGCAACATCTTCAGGTGTGCCCTGCGCGACGACGGTGCCACCGCCGGAACCGCCCTCGGGGCCCATGTCGATGATCCAGTCGGCGCACTTGATCACATCGAGGTTGTGCTCGATGACAAGGACCGAGTTGCCCTTGTCCACCAGGCCGTTGAGAACGAGCATGAGCTTGCGGATGTCCTCAAAATGGAGGCCGGTGGTCGGTTCGTCGAGAATGTAGATCGTGCGGCCGTTGGAGCGCTTCTGCAGCTCCGCGGCGAGTTTCACGCGCTGCGCCTCGCCGCCGGAGAGAGTGGTGGCGGACTGGCCGAGACGGACGTAGCCGAGACCGACATCGCACAGGGTTTGCAGGTAGCGGTGGATGGATGTGATCGGCTCGAAGAACTCGGTCGCCTCGCTGATCGGCATGTCAAGGACCTCGGCGATGTTCTTGTCCTTGTAACGCACCTCGAGGGTTTCGCGGTTGTAGCGCGCGCCGCCGCACACCTCGCACGGGACGTAGACATCCGGCAGGAAGTTCATCTCGATCTTGATGGTGCCGTCGCCGCGGCAGGCCTCGCAGCGGCCGCCCTTGACGTTGAATGAGAAGCGCCCGGCCTTGTATCCGCGGACCTTCGCCTCCTGTGTCTCGGCGAACAGGGTGCGAATCTTATCGAAGACCCCGGTGTAGGTTGCCGGATTCGACCGCGGCGTGCGGCCAATCGGCGACTGGTCCACCTGCACGAGCTTGTCCAGGTGCTCGAGCCCCTCGACCTTTTTCACGCGGCCGGGCACCTGGCGGGCGCCGTTGAGGCTGTTCTGCAGCGTCTTCGCCAGAATCTGGTTGACCAGCGTCGACTTTCCGGAGCCGGACACGCCGGTCACAGCGGTGAGCACGCCAAGCGGAACGTTGACGGTGACGTTGTCCAGGTTGTTCTCGCGGGCGCCGACGATCTTCAGCATGCGCTGCTTGTCCACGGCGCGGCGCTGCTCCGGCACCTCGATCTTTTTCCGGCCGGACAGATAGTCGCCGGTCAGTGACCCTGTGGCCTCTTCGATCCCGGCGGGCTCTCCCTGGTAGACGATCTCCCCGCCGTATTCGCCGGCGAGAGGACCGACATCCACGAGCCAGTCGGAGGCGCGGATGGTGTCCTCGTCGTGCTCAACCACGACGAGGGTGTTGCCGATGTCGCGGAGCTTCTGCAGCGTCGAAATGAGTCGTTGGTTATCGCGCTGGTGCAGGCCGATCGACGGCTCGTCGAGCACGTAGAGCACACCGGCCAGACCGGAACCGATCTGGGTGGCCAGACGGATGCGCTGCGCTTCACCGCCGGACAGTGTTCCCGCAGAGCGGGCGAGGGTGAGGTAGTTCAACCCAACGTCGAGCAGGAAGTGCAGACGCGCCTGAATCTCACGCAGCACGGCACCGGCGATCATCTCTTCGCGGTACCCCAACACAAGGTGGTCCAGGTACTCCGACGCGTCCTCGATGGATAGCTCCGCTAGACCCGCGATGGATTTCTCGCCGTGGGTCGTCGAGTCCAGCCGCACTGCCAGGATCTCCGGCTTCAAGCGGGTCCCCTTGCATGTCGGGCACGCCACCTCGCGGGTGTAAGCGAGATAGCGCTCCTTCGCGTGCTCCGACTCGGACTGCTCGATCTTCCGGTTCAAATACCCTTTCACGCCCTCGAAGGAGGAGGTGAAAGAACGCTGCCGGCCGTAGCGGTTCTTGTAACGGACGGAAACCTTGGTGGACGAGCCATCGATAAGCGCCTTGCGGTGCTTGGCGCTCAAGGACGACAGCGGGGCGTTCGCGTCGAACCCCTCAGCTTTGGCTAGCGCGACGATGAGTTTCTCGAAGTACCCCTTGTTCGGCGACGAGTTCCACGGCTGGAACGCGTCGACGGCGGGCGCGTCGGGGTCGGGAATGACCAGGTCCTCGTCGATCTCCGAGCGGGTGCCCAGGCCGTCGCACGCCGGGCAGGCGCCGAACGGAGAGTTGAAGGAGAACGCGCGCGGCTCGTACTCCTCGACGCTGAGCTTGTGTCCGTTCGGGCACGCGGTCTTCTCTGAGAAGACCTCCACGCGCGCAGGGTCGTCCTGCTCGCGCTCGACCCAGTCGAAGGCGACCAGTCCGTCGGCGAGCTTCAGCGCCGTCTCCACAGAATCGGTGAGGCGCTGCTTTTGGCTCTCTTTCACCGTGAGGCGGTCCACGACGACGTCGATGTTGTGCTTGACCTGCTTTTCCAGCTTCGGCGGGTCAGACAGCTGGTATGTCTCTCCGTCGACAGTGACGCGCGCGTAGCCCTGTGCCGACAGGTCCGCGAAGAGGTCCACGAACTCGCCCTTACGCTTGCGCACGATGGGCGCAAGAACTTGGAACTTGGTCCGTTCGGGCTGCGCCATCACGCGGTCGACGATCTGCTGCGGGGTCTGGCGCTGGATCACCGCGTCGCACACCGGGCAGTGCGGGGTGCCGGCACGGGAGTACAGCAGACGCAGGTAGTCGTAGATCTCCGTGATCGTGCCCACGGTCGAGCGCGGGTTGCGGTTCGTCGACTTTTGGTCAATGGACACGGCTGGACTTAAGCCGTCGATGTACTCGACGTCAGGCTTGTCCATTTGACCGAGGAACATGCGCGCGTAGGAACTCAAGGATTCTACATAACGTCGCTGGCCCTCCGCGAAGATCGTGTCGAACGCCAGCGACGACTTACCGGAACCCGACAGACCCGTGAACACCACCATCTTGTCGCGCGGTAGCTCCACGTCGACGCCTTTGAGGTTGTGCTCGCGCGCCCCGCGCACCGTCAATTTCTCAGCCACGTTCATTCCTTCCCACGGCGATTCCTTCGAACAAACCTACCAACACATACCCAACTACTCTTGGGCGCTATGAATTCCCTCAAGCTCGACCACATTTCCGTGTCCAGCATGGACAACAACTGCTACCTGATCAGCTCCGGCGAGCAGGGCCTGCTTATCGACGCCGCCGCCGAGCCCGACGCCCTCCTTTCCCTGGCCGAATCCGCAGGGGTGCGCATCACCGACGTCCTGACCACGCACCGCCACTGGGACCACGTCGGCGCCCTGGAAGAGGTGCTGGAGCGCACCGGGGCCACCCACTGGGCATCCCACCTCGACGCCCCTGCCCTCCCGGTTGCGCCTGACGTCGAACTCAACGAGGGCGACACCTTGTCATTCGCCGGCCATGAGTTCCCCGTCCACATCCTGCGCGGCCATACCCCGGGCGGCGCCGCCATCGCCGCGGAGATCGACGGGGAGATCAATCTCTTCGTTGGCGACTCCCTGTTCCCCGGAGGAGTGGGCAAAACACACAGTGAGGGCGACTTCGTGCGCCTGTTCAACGATGTCAAGCAACGGCTTTTCGAGGTCTACTCCGACTCCGCCATCGTCCGACCCGGCCACGGCGACCCCACCACGCTCGGCACTGAACGCCCGAATTTGGACACGTGGTGGGAGCGCCGGTGGTGAAAATCCGTCTTTTCACTTACACGCACGGGCCACAACCGACGCACAATGTCTACAGTGGAAAGGGAACATCCGCTAATTGAGGTAAGGAATAAGAGAGTATGATCCGCAAACTTGCTCGTCCGATGCTCGCCTCTGTGTACATCGCAGATGGCGTTAACACGGTCAAGAACGCGTCCGAGCACGCGAACGATGCCGAGCGTGTCGTGAAGACCATTAAGTCCGTGCTGCCGAGCCAGTACGCCCAGTTCATTCCGTCCGACCCGGAGACTGTGGCCAAGATCAACGGCGGTGTGAAGATCGGTGCTGGCAGCACCTTCGCTCTGGGCAAGGCACCGCGTCTGTCCGCTAGTCTGCTCGCTGCCTCCACCGTGGGCACCCTGCTGGGCCGCAACGCCTTCTGGGACGCCAAGGACTCCAACGACAAGGCTCGCCGCCGCAACGGCGCGATGACCAACGTCGCTCTTCTCGGCGGTGTGCTGCTCGCCAGCGCCGACACCGAGGGCAAACCGGGCCTGGCATGGCGTGCGCAGGATGCCGCGAAGCGGGCCAACAAGAACATCCAGCAGGCTCTGCCGACCCAGTCCGAGACCGACAAGGCCAAGAAGAAGGCCGGCGAGTGGTTCCAGAACACCGCGGAGACTGTCTCCGAGCGCGCTCACGAGGTCGCCGACCAGGTGACCGATTACGTCGACGACAATAAGGACGACTGGAAGAAGACCGCTTCCAAGTTCGCCGACAAGGCAGCCGACCGCGCTTCCTCCTTCGCCGACGACGCCACCGACTGGGCCGAGGACACCTACAAGGACCTCAAGCCGGGCAAGATCGAACAGTACAAGACCAAGCGCAAGGTGAAGGGCCTCGTTGGCGATCTGCAGGACAACCTGCAGGACGGCATCGAGGGCATTCGCCCGTCCGAGTGGGAAAAATTCAAGGCTAAGCGCAAGGTCAATGGCGTGGTCAGCGACCTGCAGTCCAACCTGGACGACCTTGGCCCATCCGAGTGGGAGAAATTCAAGACCAAGCGAAAGGCGGACAAGGCGTCCTCCAAGGCCCAGGACAAGGCTCAGGACGCTATTGATTCCCTGCAGGACGCTTTTGAGAAGCTCGACGCTTCCCCGTCCTGGTGGCAGAAGCGCAAGTGGAAGAAAAAGGCTAAGAAGGCCGAGAAGAAAGCCAACAAGCTGGTGAAGAAGGCACAGAAGAAGCTGAAGTAAGCATTAAATTGGCTTTTTAGCTCCGACCTTCTCGTTCGGCCCCGCGGCAGGGAATATCCTCTGCCCCGGGGCCGTTCGTTTATGAGACCCGGTGTTCGGGCCCGTTGTTCGGAATTTCAGCAACGAAAACAGCAGCATCAGCGAGGTTAAACGCAGTTTCACCGGTGAAGGGAGCATCAAGGGTGGCAGTAGCGCCAGATAAGCTGGCAGACGAAGATCGCAGCGAAGAACAGCGCCGCAACGAGCAGGATCGGGACGAACAGCGCAGGGAAAACCAGCGTCGCGACGAGCAGCGCCACGTAGACACGCTCTTCGCCCACCTGGACCGGGAGGTCGAGGCTGCGAGCGAGCGCCTTGAGGAAGTTCAGCGCGCCGTCGACCCCGACAATCCGGACGCAGATGCATTGGTGCGTCGTGAGACCGAGTACCACGCCCTGAACGCCAAGCTGGACGACTTGAACATCGCCGAGACCGGCCTGGTGTTCGGCCGCATCGACATTGCCGATGCCGACCCGGAGAACCCGGTACCGGGACGCGGCGTCCTCGACCGCCGTTACATCGGTCGTATGGGGATGGACGACCGCGCGGATAATTACCGCACTCTCCTGCTCGACTGGCGCGCGCCGATGGCTCGCCCGTACTACTTGGCCACCACCGCACACCCGGAGGGTGTCGAGATTCGTCGCAACATTCGCATGAAGGGCCGCACCGTCTCAGCAGTCGACGATGAGGTGCTCTCGGGCCGCAACGGGCACGATTCCCACCTGGACGGCGCGCAGTCGGACGGCTCACAACTGTCGCGCATGAGCGACGTCGGCAGCGAGGCGGCGCTGCTCCGCGCCATGAATTCCCCGCGCACGGGACACATGCAGTCCATCGTGGAGACGATTCAGCGCGAGCAGGACGAGATCATCCGTGACCCTACCCGCGGCGTCCTCGTGGTCGGCGGCGGCCCGGGCACCGGCAAGACCGCCGTGGCTTTGCACCGCGTGGCGTACCTGCTGTACACCTGGCGCGACCAGCTTGCGCGGACCGGTGTCCTTGTTGTCGGGCCGAACCACACGTTCCTCGACTACATCTCTCGCGTCCTTCCGGAGCTCGGCGAGACGGGCGTGGTGTTGAGCACTGTTGGCGACCTCGTCCCCGGTGTCACGCCGCACGCCACGGAGTCGCTGCTCACGCGCGAGGTGAAGGGGTCCGAAGACATGGCGCTTATTCTCAAACGCGCCGTGCGAAACGTGCAGACGGTCCCCGAGGGCGACATCGCGCTGCGTATCGACGGCATCGACCTAGCGGTCACTCCCGCCATGGTCGCCGCAGCCCGGACCCGTGCGCGCCGCTCCCGCAAACCGCACAACGAGGCACGCCCGATCTTCGCCGACCAACTCACCCGGCTCATCGCCGAGGCTCTCGCCGAGCGAATCGGTGCCGACCCTCTCGGCGGAAAGAACCTTCTCTCGGAGGCAGACGTGGATCAGCTGCACGACGATCTGGCGGAAGAAGGGCAGGTTGAACGGATCGTCGATACGCATTTTCCGCAGCTCGACGCTCCTGCGGTGCTCGCTGACTTCCTGAGCGACGCCGACGCGATCGCCGCCGCCGCGCACGACTACGACGACATCACGCGCGACGCGCTCTTCCGCACCGACGGCTGGGCATTCACCGCGGCGGACACAGCGCTTATCGACGAGCTCTACACCCTCACCGGCGTCCCCACCCCCGCCGGCGAATCCGAGAAGGCTGACAAGCAGTGGCGGGAACTCGTCGCGGACGCCGAAGATGCCCTGGACATCCTCGCCTCATCCGCGAACACGGACACCGACGACGAATTCGAGGCCGAGGTGCTCTCCGCCCACGACATCATCGACGCCGAGACGTTGGCCAGCCGCCAGCGGGAGACCGACATCCGCTCCACCGCGGAACGCGCACGCGGAGACTTGAGCTGGGCCTACGGTCACGTGATCGTTGACGAGGCGCAGGAGCTCACTCCGATGGAGTGGCGCATGGTGTTCCGGCGCTGCCCGTCGCGGTGGATGACGCTCGTTGGCGATCCCGCGCAAACGTCCTCCCCGGCCGGTGTGGAGACGTGGGCCGATAGCTTGAGCCCGTTCGTCGGGGAGCGCTACCGCTTCCACGAGCTGACGGTCAACTACCGCACGCCCGCGGAAATCATGGAGTTCGCCGACGAGGTTCTCGCCGAGATTGACCCGGACGCGGAACCGGCGGTGACGGTGCGCTCCACCGGCGAGCCCGTGCGCCGCCTACCAGCACAAACGGACCCGGACCTCGTGCGCACGGAACTCGAAGCCAGTGGCGGACTCGCGGTAGTGGTCACGAAAGACAACGTCGGGGATGTCAAAGGTCTCGAGTTCGACCACGTCGTTGTTGTGGACCCCGATGCGATCGTCAACAGCTCGCCGCAGGGCTGGCAGGACCTTTACGTCGCCATCACCCGCGCCACGCAGACCCTGACGCTGATCGGATAGCTGCCCGGGCGGCAGTGCCTAGGCCACGGTGTGAACGATCATCACGTCGCAGTCGGACTGACGCGCGACATCAGCCGGCACCGAGCCGAGCAGGCGACCCGTCAGCGAGTTGATGCCGCGGTTGCCCACCACCAGCAGCTCGGCATTGTAATCCGTCACAATGCTCATCAGCGCCTCGACCGGCGTGCCTGGGCGCACAGCGGTCTCGACGTTCTCCACACCGGTCTCCTGCGCCCTCTCGACGGCAGAGGAGAGATTCGCACGGGCAGTCTCGTCACCCAGGATCGTGTTCGAGTCTTGGCGCAGCGTCGACGACACCTCATCCTCGGACTCGTAGTAGGCGCAGCCGATCACCAAAGTGGCACCGAACGCGTTGGTGAGTTCAGCCGCGCGCTCAACGGCCAGCAGGGAGGACGAGGATCCGTCCGTACCGACAACGACGGTGTTGTAGTTCTTTCCCATGATGCACCTTCCGTACTCGCTACTGGTGGCCAAACCCTCATTGATTCTTCAGGCCACTATATACCCGCTTCTTTCACACCGCGGAGCTCCTTGCGCAAGTCCGCGATCTCGTCCCTCAGACGCCCAGCCAGCTCGAATTTCAGATCTCGGGCGGCGGCGGTCATCTGGGTGGTCAGTTCGTCGATAAGCTTCTGGATCTCGTCGGACGCCATGGTCGACGTGTTCCTACCTTCGAGCATGGCTGTCGCGCCCTCGGCTGTTTCTGGCGCGTCCTCGTCGCTACGCTCGTAGACCTCGTCGAGGATGTCGGCAATCTTCTTTCGCAGCGGCTGCGGGTCAATGCCGTGCTCTTCGTTGTACGCGATCTGCTTCGCGCGGCGGCGCTCCGTCTCGTCGATGGCTTCCTGCATCGATTCGGTGATGTTGTCTCCGTACATGATCACCTCGCCGGAGACGTTGCGGGCGGCGCGGCCGATGGTCTGGATCAGTGACTTCGTCGACCGAAGGAAGCCTTCCTTGTCAGCATCGAGAATGGCCACGAGCGAGACCTCCGGCAAGTCGAGACCCTCGCGCAGCAGGTTGATTCCCACGAGAACGTCGAATTCACCCAAGCGGAGCTGGCGCAGCAGCTCGACGCGCTGAAGCGTATCGATGTCCGAGTGCAGGTAACGCACCCTGATCCCGTTATCCAGGAAGTAATCCGTGAGATCCTCCGCCATGCGCTTGGTCAATGTGGTCACTAGGACACGCTCGTCCTTCTCGGTGCGCTCGCGGATCTCGTGGATCAGGTCGTCGATCTGGCCCTTCGTCGGGCGGACCGACACCTTCGGGTCGACCAGGCCGGTCGGGCGAATGACCTGCTCGACGAATTCTCCCCCGGCAGCCTCGAGTTCGTAATCGCCCGGGGTCGCCGACATGTAGACGGTCTGGCCGACGCGATCCTCGAATTCGTCGAACGTCAGCGGACGGTTGTCCACGGCGGAGGGCAGGCGGAATCCGAATTCGACGAGGTTGCGCTTGCGCGACATGTCGCCCTCGTACATGCCGCCAATCTGTGGGACCGTCACGTGAGACTCATCGATGATCGTGAGGAAGTCCTCCGGGAAATAGTCGATGAGCGTCGCCGGCGCCGACCCGGCTGGACGACCGTCGATGTGCCGCGAATAGTTCTCGATGCCCGAACAGAAACCGACCTGCAGAATCATCTCAAGATCGTATTCAGTGCGCATACGCAGACGCTGGGCTTCAAGCAGCTTGCCACGGTTTTCCAGCTCTTCGAGCCGGTCCGCGAGCTCCAACTTGATCGCCTCGATGGCCTTCTCCATGCGCTCTTCCGTGGCCACATAGTGCGTCGCTGGGAAAATGCGCAGCTCGTCGCGCTGCTGGAGAACATCTCCGGTGAGCGGGTGAATGTAGTACAGCGAGTCCACCTCGTCGCCGAAGAATTCCACGCGCACCGCCACCTCCTCGTACGCCGGGATGATGTCGACAGTGTCGCCTTTCACACGGAACGTTCCGCGCTTGAAGTCGATGTCGTTGCGCTCGTATTGGACGTCGACAAGCAAGCGCAAAAAGCGGTCGCGCTCAACCTCCTCGCCGACGCGCAACAACAGCGAACGGTCGAGGTAGGACTGCGGCGTGCCCAATCCGTAAATGCACGACACCGAGGAAACAACCACGACATCTCGACGGCTGAGCAGCGCAGACGTCGCTGAGTGACGGAGTCGTTCCACGTCGTCGTTGATCGACGAGTCCTTCTCGATGTACGTGTCCGTCTGCGCGATGTACGCCTCCGGTTGGTAGTAGTCGTAGTACGACACGAAGTACTCGACGGCGTTGTTGGGAAGCAGCTCCCGCAGCTCGGTGGCTAGCTGCGCCGCCAGCGTTTTGTTCGGCGCCATGACCAGCGTGGGACGCTGCTGCTGCTCGATCAGCCACGCCGCAGTCGCCGACTTACCGGTACCCGTCGCACCCATGAGCACCACGTCCGGCTCCCCCGCCCGCAGCCGGCGGTCCAGCTCCGCAATCGCCTTCGGTTGGTCCCCCGACGGCTCGAACTCGGACTCGACGGTAAAGAGTTTCTCGGTGCGCTCCACCTCGCCCACCGGACGGAACTCGGAATGCGACAAAACAGGGTGCTCAGCAGCAAAAGCCATGCACGCCAGTGTATCCCGTGCGCCCGTCACCGTGGTCAGCGAACTGCGCCAACTCCCAATAGTCTGTCTGCCTGAACAGAACCCGCGGCTGAACAAGGCCTGGCGGACACCGAGCGCGAGGACGTTTAAACCCCCGGGGAGAAAACATCATCCTTCTACCCCGGTTCGTCCTTCGTGGGATACGCGCCCCAACTCAGCTCACCCATGAACTCTGACATCGTCCGCGGTAGCCCGGCCTTTTTGAACATTGCGATTTACCGACTGACTATCAGTCAAATCGTTGCGATGGGCTCCCAGCTTGATCTAAGGTTGTGTTTTATGACTCAGACACGGGACCAAAGCGCCGCACGAGCGGCGATCTCAGCATCCGGTTTGAGGCATCGCGATGTGGCGAGCCACCTTGGTATCGATTCCAGCAAGCTCTCCAAATCACTCTCCGGAGTACGGCGGTTCACCTCACAAGAACTGCGTGACCTTGCTGATCTCACCGGGGTCACGCTCGAATCCCTTTGCGCTGAACAGAAAAAGTCGACGTCAGCTGAGACGGCCCCTTCGCCTCAGCGCGGTTCGAAAGATCTCGTCGACCGAAAATGTCGGATCGTGAATGAGGCGTGGACTCTTTTCACGGAACGCGGATACCACTTTGTCACCATCGCGGACATTGCTAAAGCTGCCGGTATTTCCACCTCAGCTGTGCATTACTACTTCCAGTCCAAAAACGACATTTTTCTGGCCACCCTTGATTTGTGCGCGCAGGAAGCCGCTCAACGCCATGCCGTCGGCCCCAAGATCACCGACCCTTCGGAGCGTTTGATTCGGTTCCTCCGCGTGCAGCTCGATGGTTCAGAAGAATCCATGCGCGAATGGACGACATGGGCCCAGTTTTGGTCTTCATCACCGACGTTCCCAGACGCGAGACAGGCAGCTTCGGTCGCCTACGGCCGCTGGCAAGCCCAACTGCGAGTGATTGTGCTGGAAGGAATGGCCGCGGGCCAGTTCATCGCCACCGACCCGGACCACATGGTCAACGCCGTAACAGCGATGATCAACGGATTGGGGGTGCAGCTACTTACTGGAGCTGTGTCTCCGGCCGATGCTGCTGAGGCCGTGACGCTCTATGTAAGCACGTGGTTCACATCGACTTCGCTGGCTAAGACCACCAAGGAGAAGGATTGAACATGGTTGAACTATCACGCAGGCAACTGTTGGGTGCCGCGGCAGTCGCTGGTTCTGCGACTGCTCTCGCGGCGTGTTCTCCGACGTTGCCCGCCGAGAAGATCGACACGTCCGGGCCGCCCCACAAGGGCGGCACACTGCGGGTGGGCTTGGTGGGCGGATCGACCGCTGACACCGTCGACGCGCATATTCCCGCCAGCGCCAGCGATGCCGCGCGCGTGATCAACTTGTACGAGCCGCTTGTCCGTCGCGGGTACGAGTATGAGCTGGAGAACCGCCTCGCGGAAAGCCTCGAGCCGAATAGCGACGCGACGGAGTGGACCGTGCGGTTGCGCGAAGGCCTGAAGTTCTCAGACGGCCGGCCGCTTCGCCCCGAGGACGTGATTGCCACCTACGAGCGCGTCGCGGATCCGGCCGACCCGAAGAACGGAGCGGGTTCCATCGCTCACATCGAATCGATGCAGGTAGTGGATGACCGGACCCTGACCATCTCCCTCTCCCGACCCGACGCGACCCTCACTGACGCTCTGGCCGAGTACCAGATGGGCATCGTCCCAGAGGACTACGACCCGGAGAATCCGATCGGCGCTGGCCCGTTCAAGCTGGTCAATTTTTCTGCCGGCCGAGAGACGATCTTGGAGCGCAACGAGCACTACTACCTCGGCCCGGCGAACTTGGACAGTGTTGAGATCGTGGACTTCTACCAAGAGGATGCAATGCTCAACGCGTTGCTGTCTTCCCAGGTCGACGGCATCGGTGCGCTCAACCACGCCCTGGTGCGAGTTATCGAGTCAGATCCGCGTCTCCATGTGGTCAGTTCCGAAACCGGCATGTGGCTCCCCTTCACCATGCGCGTCGACCACGAACCATTCGACGATGAGCGCGTCCGCCAGGCCATGCGCCTCGCCGTAGCTCGGCCCGGCATGGTCGACCAGGTCTATTCAGGCGAGGGCCAGCTCGGCAACGACATGTTCGCGCTCTACGACCCAGCGTACCCGCACGAATTCCCCCAGCGTGAGCAGAACATCGAGGAAGCGAAGCAATTACTTGCCGACGCAGGCTACCCCGACGGCATCGACATCACCCTCCCTACATCCGAGATCGCGTCCGGCGCTGTTCGCGCCGCCCAGGTGTACGCCGAGCAAGTTCGCGATGCCGGTATTCGGGTGAAAATCGAGCAGGTTGACTCCACCACCTTCTGGGCGGACGGTAACTACCTGTCCTACCCCTTCGCGCAGACCTTCTATTACACGCGCAATTTCCTCGAGCAAGTCAACCGCTGCGCCACCGAGGAAGCACCATTCAACGAGACACACTGGGCAGACCCGGACTTCACCGCACGCGTCGAAAAGGCCCGCAGCATTGTCGACGACCGCGAGCGCGGCGAAGCAGTCAAGGAGCTGCAGCGCGAGTTCTACGACCGCGGCGGCTACATCATCTGGGGCTTCCCCAACCAGGTCGACGCATACCACAACTATGTGGTGGGCGCGAAGCCGCACCCGAGCGGTGTGGCTCTATCCCAGGGGCTGTTCTACGACATGTGGATTGCGGAGGCATAGACAATGGGCAAACTCATCGCTCGCCGACTCGGCTTGAGCATCTTCATTCTCCTGGCAGTATCGGTCATCATCTTCTGCGCCACACTGCTTCTCCCGGGCGACCCCGCCCGCGCGATTCTGGGCCAGCAGGCCACCCCGGAACGCATCGCGGCGCTCGAAGCCGAGATGAACTTGGACAAGAACCCGTTCGAGCGCTATTTCCTGTGGCTCGGCGGTGTGCTGACCGGCGACCTCGGCACCTCGACAACCACCGGTGGGCCAGTCTCCGATCTGCTCGGTGAGCCACTGGTCAATTCACTGGTCCTCATGGCGCTCGCGGCTCTGATCGCGATTCCGTTGGGCATCCTCGTGGGCATCTACGCCGCCTGGTGGCGCGGATTCCGCCGCGACCAGGCAATCACCTGGGTGACGTTGATTCTGGCGGCGATGCCGGAATTCGTTATCGGTATCCTGCTGGTCACGGTCTTTGCCACGTCAGTCTTCCAAGTTCTGCCTGCCGTGACCATGTCTCAGCCTGGCGCGTCCGTGTGGTCGTACCCCTCGCAGTTGGTGCTGCCCACGCTGACGCTCGCGCTCGTCGTCAGCCCTTACATCGCCCGCATGACCCGCGCGACGATGATTGAAACCCTCGATTCCGGCTATGTCGAAATGGCCCGCCTCAAAGGTGTGCCCGAGCGCCGCGTGATTTTCCGTCACGCGCTCCCCCACGCGATCGGCCCCATCGCACAGGTCGTCGCTATCCAGCTCGCGTGGCTCGCCGGCGGCATCGTCGTCGTCGAGTACCTGTTCCGTTACCCGGGCCTGGGCGTCGCCATGATCGACGCCGTCAACTACCGCGATGTCCAAGTCGTTCAGGCAGTGACACTCCTGATTGCCGCTGTCTACGTCGTGGTTAACCTGCTCGCCGACATCGTGGGCATCATGGCCAACCCCAAGCTAAGGAGCAACTAATGACCCAGCCACACAACCTTGGCGCCGAGTCTGCCGGGTCGCTCAAAGCAGATCAGAACGCAGCCACAGAGCCAGGCGCGGCCGACACCACCGCCGCCGACGCTCCACCGGCTGCAGCTGGCACGGCAGAGGCTGGCACAGGCGAACCCCGAACTGGCGACGAGCTCAAAGCCTCATTGTCCAAGCCGGACCCATTGCTCAAACGCATTTGGGCTCAGCCGGAGGGCAAAGTGGGCATGATTCTCACCGGCCTGGTCCTCCTTGTTGCTGTTGTGGGTTATTTCTTCACAGAGCAGCTCACCGGGTACTCAACGACCGAGTTCCTCGGTCTCCCCTTCACCAACGAGGGGATCTTCGGCACCGACAACCTCGGTCGGTCCGTGGCGGCCCGCTTCGTCGGCGGCGGCCTCATCCTCCTCATCACGGCGTTCCTTGCCACGGTGCTGGGAATGGTCGTGGGAACGATCCTCGGTATGATTGCCGGTTATACGGGCGGCACAACGGATGCGGTGATCATGCGCATCAACGATGTCATCTTGGCGTTCCCGCAGCTGATCTTCGCCATGCTCGCGATCGTGATCTTCGGCCCCTCGGCGACCGTCCTCGTCCTTGTCATCGGTCTCACCCACGCACCGCGCATCGCTCGCGTGGCGCGGTCGGCGACACAGTCCGTCACCAACGAGGACTACATCCGGGCAGCACAGATGTACTCGGTACCCCACTGGAAGATTCTTACGCAGGAGATTATGCCCAACATCACTGGGCCGCTGGCTGTGGAGGCGGGCTTGCGTTTGACGTACTCAATCGGCTCCATTGCCTCCCTTTCCTTCCTGGGCTTGGGCATCCAGCCGCCGGCGGCGGACTGGGGCCTCATGATCAATGAGAACCGCATCGCTCTGTCCATCCAGCCGTGGGGCGTGGTGTTGCCGGTGATCGCGATTGCGCTTTTGACCATCGGCACAAACATGCTTGCCGACGCCGCCGCCCGCGCCACCGCTTCCACCGCCACCCCCATCAAGCGCACCGGCCCGACAATCCAGAGCGACCGTCAGGCGAAGTTGGACCCCATCATCAACGAAGACACCCGCAGCCGGAGTGCTGCCTCGAAGGAGCAGGCATGACTACCTCAATGAACGCGGACGGCACCCGACCGGAGAAGGCTTCGCAGACAACGCCGCAAACATCGCTGTGGGCGTCAACCGGCGCAGACGGCGAGTACGTGCCTCCCACTCGAAACAGCGACACCCTCGTCCTAAGCATCCGCGACCTCCGCTTGGCCACGTACAGCGGAACGGAGATCCTCCATGGTGTAGACATCGACCTGTACCGCGGCGAGATCGTCGGTCTCGTTGGTGAATCGGGTTCCGGAAAGACAACCGCAGGTCTCGCTGCGCTCGGACACGTCCGCACGGGTCTGACCATCACAGACGGCACCGTCACTCTCCACTCCCGCGACGGCGAAACCACCGACGTGCTCGAACTCAACGAAGACGAAGTACGTGCGATGCGCGGAGCCCGCGTCGCCTATATTCCGCAGGACCCCGCACTGAGCCTCAACCCAGCGATGCGGGTCGGCGACCAAATCCGGGAAGTCTTGGACATTCACGGCTACGGCGCTAGTTCCGCCGAGCGCGCCGACCGCGTCCGCGAGGTGATGCGGGATGTCGACCTGCCGGACACCGACGAGTATCTCGCGCGCTGGCCGCACCAGCTTTCTGGCGGGCAGCAGCAGCGCGTCGGCATCGCCATGGCGTTCGCCATGTACCCGGATGTGCTCATTCTCGACGAGCCGACGACAGGTCTCGACGTCACCACCCAGAACCACGTTCTCAAGACCATCCGGTCCATGACGCTGAAACAGAATGTCGCCTCCCTGTACATCACCCACGACCTCGCAGTCGTCGGCGAGCTCGTCGACCGCGTCGTGGTCATGCTCCGCGGCGACATCGTCGAGGAGGGGCCGTACAACGCTGTCCTCTACAACCCGAAGCACGACTACACCCGCAAACTCATCGGTGCTATTCCGGACCTTGAGGGCCGCAAAGACATCGCGGGCAACGACAGGTGGGCTGACTCGTGGATGGAGATGAGCGGGAAGGACGGGGCGTCGATAAGTGCGAACGCGCCCTTGCTGCGCGTCCGCGACCTCGAAATGGCGTACGGCGACAACAAGGTACTGCACGGCATCAACCTCGCCATCGAAGAGGGCGAATCGACCCTGCTGCTCGGCGAATCCGGTTCCGGCAAGACGACGCTCGCACGCTCCGTCGCGGGACTCAACCCCGGATACACCGGCGACGTTCTCCTGCGCGGCTCTGAACTGAAGCACTCCAGCCGCGACCGCACGCTCGAGCACCGCAAAGATGTCCAGTACATCTTCCAGTCGCCGTTCTCGTCTCTGAACCCGCGGCGCACCATCGGCGAGTCGATGAGCGTTCCGCTCGTGATGGCCGGGGAGCTGTCCAAGCGCGAGCAGCGCACGATCGTCGAGGACACCCTCGAGTCCGTGCAGCTCGACCGCAGCTTCTATGACCGTCGCCCAGGCGACCTTTCCGGCGGCGAACGGCAACGCGCGGCGATCGGTCGAGCGCTCGTCAACGCCCCGTCGGTGCTCGTCTGCGACGAGATCACTTCCGCCCTCGACGTGTCCGTCCAAGCATCGATCCTGCAGCTTCTCGCGGAGCTTCGCCACGAGCGCGGCCTGTCACTGCTGTTTGTCACGCACAACATCGCGCTCGCACGGCACATCGCCACCCGCGTCGCCGTGCTGAACAAGGGAGTGATCGTCGACGAGGGCCCGGTCGACGACGTGCTCGACTACCCCCAGCACGAGTACACCCGAAGCCTCCTGGCGAATATTCCTTCGCTCTAGTCTCGCACTGCCCGTGGCGTCGCTCTGGGTATGGTGGGAGTGTAGAACTGCAGGCGAAACATAGGAGGCCAACGCCGTGGCATACCCCTCTCCCCACCCCGCAACGACCGACCTGAAGCCACTGCCGGTCCCGCCGCTGAACGACACGCTTGATTCCTACTCGTACGCGCTCTCCGCTGTTCTGAGCGGCGAGGAACTCGAGCACGCACGCGAGGTTGTCGAGAACTTCCGGACCGGCGCGGGCCCGCAGCTCGACGATAAGTTGCGCGAGCGCGCGTTCGAGCGGGAAGCAGCCGGCACCAACTGGCTTAGCGACGAATGGTATTCCTCCTACCTCACCACCCGCTCCCCCCTGTCGCTGTCCACGAACGTCGGATTTCAGATCGCGCTGCCGGCAGCGGATGACTCTGCTGGCCCCGGCGGCATTGACCGCGCTGTGGAGTTCATCCGCCGCGCGGCCACCGTGCACCTCGCTGCCGCCGCCGGTGAGACCCCTGAGGATGTCGACGGCCGCGGCAACCGCATCACCATGAACCAGTGGTTCGTCTACGCCGGTGGACTGCGCCACCCCCAGGCCGAGAAGGACACCATCATCCCGACCGAACTCGATGGCGCGTCCCGCGAGATCGGCGTCTTCGTGGACGGCAGTCTCTTCGCTCTGCCCATCAGCGACGGCAGCGGTAAGATTGCGTCTGCGTCCGCGCTTCGCGCCGGCCTGGAGCAGGTGCAGAAACTTGCCCGCAGCGGCGAGCCAGCCGCATTCGACTTCAACACACCATCGCTGCTCGGCTCAGAAACGCTGGCAGACCTGCTCCCCACCATCGTGGAGCAGGGCGACAACAGCGCGACCTACGACCGCCTGCGCGACATGCTCTTCACCGTCGAGCTGCAGGACGTCGAGAACGAAGCCCCCGGAAAGATCGATGCCGAGCGGATCCGCGAAGCCACCTTCACCCCCCGCGGCGCATGGACGTACAAGCCGCTGAGCTACCAGATCAGCCTCAACAGCGACTGGATCGCCGTCCACGTCGAGCACTCCTGCCAGGACGGCGCGACGCTGGTCACCGCGGTCACGCGCATGCAGAATGCCGAGCTCGGCGACGGCGCCGACATCCAGGCCGCACCCGAGGTGCTCACCTGGGAACTCGACGGGGCGGCGAGGCAGGCAATTGAAACGCACCTCGACAGCTTCAACGCGGCTGCCGCGAAGCTCGACACCGACATCATCACCGTCCCGCACAGCCTGCCCGCGGACCTGCCGTTCAAGATCAGCCGCGACGCATCCGCACAGCTCACCATGCACATCGCGCAGCAGCTCACCTACGGCCGCGTCCGCGCCGTCTACGAGGCCGTGGACATGCGCGAGTTCCGGGCGGGACGCACCGAGTGCCTCCGCGCAGCCACGCCAGAAGCAGTCGCGTTCGCGCAGAAGCTTATCGACGCCACTGCCACCCAAGACGACCTCCAAGACGCCCTCAACGCCCACCGCGGCTGGGTGAAGCGGTGCAAGTCCGGCAACGGTTTCGACCGCCATATCCAGATGATGGCCACCATCTATGACGCGGACGCCGCGAATGCCGACGCTGGCAGCACTGGCACCGCCGACTCCTTCTTCACCGACACCGCGGCGACCGCGGCACGCCGGGACTTCCTGTCCACCACCTCCATCGGCGGCGCTAATCAGATCGTTCGCTACTGCTTCGCTCCCACGCTCCCCGAAGGCTTCGGCATCTCCTACACCCCGCTTCCGGAAGACGCCGAATTCTGCGTCTCCTGGAACACGGACACAGCAGAAAAACCCGAGGAATTTCGTGCGAATATCGCGCGGGCATCTGAAATGTTCTGGGACTTCTGCGCAAAGCTGGTTTAACGCATGAAGAAAATCGGGCTCACGGGAGGAATCGGAAGCGGAAAGTCGACCGTCGCTAAGCTGCTGGACCACGAAGGTTTCCCCGTTGTCGACGCCGACAAGATCGCCCGGGAAATCATGGAACCGGGTTCCCCTGTCTTGGATGAGGTTGCCGCAGCCTTCGGCGACGACCTCATCAACGAAGACGGTTCGCTGGACCGGGGGGAGTTGGCGAGGCGGGCGTTCGTCGATAAGCCGTCGACTGAGAAGCTGAACTCGATCACCCACCCCGCGATCCGCGCCGAATCCGAACGGCGATTCGCGGCAGCCGAGGCTGCCGGCGAATCCGCGGTGATATACGACATGCCGCTGCTCGTGGAACTCGGCATGCACCGAGCGATGGACCTCACTGTTGTCGTCGATGTCGACGCCGAAGAGCGTGTCCGCCGGCTCACCATGTCGCGCGGACTTGACGAAGCCGACGCACGCGCGCGCATCGCTCAGCAAATCGACGATGCCGCGCGCACAGCCGCCGCCGACATCATCATCGACAACAACGGCGACGAGGAACACCTAAAACCGCAGGTGGAAAAGCTAGTTCAACAGATACGCGCCTGAGTTTTCGCTCATTTGTCAAACAACGTTCAAAGGCACGCTACGCCCCATTCATCTCCGCTGCCTAATGTAGCTGGCTATGGGAACGTGGGACATCGGGCCGTTTGACAACGACCCCGCCGTCGATGCCGTCGCAGCGCTTGTCGACGGCACCTTCAGCATGGACCAGTTCCGCTTCGACTGCGGCCGCGGGCCGTTAGGCACCGACGAAGCCGAATCCGTCATCGCCCTCGCCGCAGTCATCAACGGCCACGTCCCGTCCGAATCCCAGTCCGCGGCCCTGCGGTACCCATTCTCCATCGACGACCGCCGCTGGATCCGCCACCGCGCCACACAGGCCATACGGCCCGGCAGCTCAGAGCTGTACGACCTATGGGAAGACGCCGGCGAATTGGACAGCTGGCTTGCCGAGACCAAGAAGTACGTCGCCTAGCGCCGCTGTCCGGCTCGTGGCGAGTGTCGTCTTCTTCATCCCAAGATCTAGTCGGGGCGCTCATCCGGCGCTCTCATCTAGCAATGTTCTTCCGGTGATGTTCGCTCGCGAATGTAACTCCGCCGGTTCATTTGCCCCGACATGACCACTAATCGGTTCAGCTTTACAATTGCCATTTATGTCCGTGGACCAAGTCGACCCGCTCATCAGCTCCATCTACCAATGGATGGACGTCTCGGGGGTGTTGCTGATGGGCATCATCGGCGGTACCCTCGCACGCCAACGCGGCTACGACATCGTTGGGTTTCTGTTCATCGCCATGCTCTCTGCGCTTGGAGGGGGCATGCTTCGCGACGTCCTCATCAACCAAGGCACCGTCGCCGCTATGCGCCAGCCGGAGTACCTAATCTTGGCGTTCACCGGCGCTCTGATCGCGCGATTCACCTACTTTAAAGGCCGCGCATGGGAGTTCCTCCAATCCCACGGCGACGCGCTTGTTTCTGCCCTCTGGGCCGCCACCGGTGCGTCCAAGGCCATCCAATACGGTCTGCCCGTCCTGCCGACCATCATGATGGGCGTGTTCACCGCGACCGGAGGCAGCATGATTCGCGACGTAGTCACCGGCCGTGAACCCAGCGTGTTCGGTGGTAACCAGCCAACGGTGATTCCAGCGGTGGCCTGTGCAGTCATCGTTCTGGTGGGCAACGCCACGGACTTCCTCGCTCTGACCATGGTGCTGGGGCCCGTCGTTAGTTACGTGCTGTTCCTCTTCGGCTATTACGGCAACTGGCGTGTCAGCCAAGACCCGGATTTCGCGCCTGTGAATGCCACGGTCAATGCGACAGCCACTCAAGTCGCATCCCTCGCCCGCAAAGCCGAGACCCGCTCCCGCGCAGTCGCCCGCGAACTAGAGCCTCGGACCGTACGTGCTTGGCGGCATAAGCAGATGGAGAAGGCACTGCAACGCCGCATCGAAAACGAGATCCGTAGAGGAAAGCAGCCCGCGACAGCTCGCAGCGACGCAGACGAGTTCCTCACAGAATTCACAAATCAATTCCCTGCCATCGACTCCGAGATTCTCGCCGAAGCAGATGTGGAGAAACAGTCCAACGAGGAAAACCTCTTCGAAGGCATCGGTGTCGACCTAGCTGGCGATTCCTACGATGCCGAGGTGGCCGAACCTGACTCGGCTGAGACGGAAGCCATGGAAGCCGTGAACGCCGACATGCTCGACCTCATCCTCTCGGACCCCGCACTGACCGATGAACTCATCGAGCGCCTCGTTGAACGATACAAACAAAAAGGCACGTAGATTCAGCACGGGGTTTTAACTCGACGCGAACAGCAGCAGGCTTTTGCAGCTGCGACTATGCAGCCCGTGGCCCAGTCCCGCAGCTACTTGCTGAACAATTGTTCCATTGCTCCAAAGGGATGCCGGTTGTTCTTCACGGGCACCCCAGTGGGTGATATCCAGGTCGGGGTCCCTGCCCTGATTTCAATTCGGCCTCTATGCCGGTGCCTGGGCTCGTCGTCGTTGGTGCGGTTGTGGTACCTGCACAGGATCGACAGGTTATTCATGTTTGTCTGACCGCCCCGCGACCACGCCTCAATGTGGTGGACTTCGCAATTATCCGCTGCATGCCGGCAATCCGGCACCGGACACGTCGTGAGCGTCATGCGGGCGAGATCCCGCTGCTTGGCGTTCGCGAACCGCTTCTCCCGGTACAAGTTAACTGCACCGGCCTCTGGGTGGAAGACACCCACCCCGAGCTCGGCGCCGTGGACAGTGGCGAGGTAGGACAAACGCGCGGAAAAGGCCGTCATCGCCAACCTGTGGATAACTCCCAAACTGCCGAGACTTATCCACAGGGCTACGGTCCACTGTCGATCAAAACAGGCCATTGCCCTGCGAAAAAGCACCGGTTCCATCAACACCGAAAAAATTCGGGGCCCCACGCTCGGACGGGACAAGAGCCAAAAACCGGGATAGGGCGAGGGGTGCCGGGAGACGTCGATAAGCATGCAAAAAGACCCGCACCGAAGTGCGGGTCCTTCTACAGGTGCGGCTTAGTTGCCTGCGAGCTTCTCGCGCAGTGCGGCGAGCTGCTCGTCGGAAGCGAGGGAGCCACCCTGCTCAGCTTCACCAGCGGACGGAGCTGCCGGAGCTGCAGCCTCGCCGGAAGTGGAGCTGTAGTTGGTCTCGCCCTCACCGGCCGTCTCTGCCTCTGCGGCGGCAGCGCGGTGACGCTCGATCTGAGCGGTGTGCGCCTCGTGCAGACGGGCGGCCTCGGCGTAACGGGCCTCCCACTCCTGGCGAGCCTCGTCGTAGCCTTCCATCCACTCGTTGGTCTCCGGGTCGAAGCCCTCCGGGAAGATGTAGTTGCCCTGCTCGTCGTAGGAGTCTGCCATGCCGTAACGGGACGGATCGAATTCGTCGGAGTAGTCCTCGTCTGCCTGCTTGAGGGACAGGGAGATGCGGCGACGCTCGAGGTCGATGTCGATGACCTTGACCATGACCTCTTCGCCGACGCCGACGACCTGGTCCGGAACCTCAACGTGGCGCTGAGCCAGCTCGGAGATGTGGACGAGACCCTCGATGCCTTCCTCGACGCGGACGAACGCACCGAACGGGACGAGCTTGGTGACCTTGCCCGGGACAATCTGGCCCACAGCGTGGGTGCGGGCGAAGACGCGCCACGGATCTTCCTGGGTCGCCTTCAGAGACAGGGACACGCGTTCGCGGTCGAGATCCACGTCGAGAACCTCGACGGTGACCTCGTCGCCGACGGTGACGACCTCGGACGGGTGGTCGATGTGCTTCCAGGACAGCTCAGACACGTGGACCAGGCCGTCAACGCCGCCAAGGTCGACGAAGGCGCCGAAGTTGACGATGGAAGAAACGACACCCTTGCGGACCTGGCCCTTCTCCAACTGGTGGAGGAAGTCGGAGCGGACTGCGGACTGGGTCTCTTCGAGGTACGCGCGACGGGACAGGACGACGTTGTTGCGGTGCTTGTCCAGCTCGATGATCTTGGCTTCGAGCTCCTGGCCGATGTACGGGTCCAGGTCGCGGACGCGGCGCATTTCGACGAGGGATGCGGGCAGGAAGCCACGCAGACCGATGTCGAGGATGAGGCCGCCCTTGACGACCTCGATGACCGTACCGGTGACCGGCTGGTCGTTCTTCTGCAGTTCTTCGATGGTGCCCCAGGCACGCTCGTACTGTGCGCGCTTCTTGGACAGAAGCAGGCGACCTTCCTTGTCCTCCTTGGTCAGAACAAGCGCGTCAATCTCATCGCCGATTTCGACGACCTCGTCGGGGTCGACGTCGTGCTTGATGGACAGCTCGCGGGTCGGGATGACACCTTCGGTTTTGTATCCGATGTCGAGGAGGACCTCGTCGTGGTCGACCTTGACGACGGTGCCGCTGACGATGTCCCCATCGTTGAAGTACTTGATGGTGGCATCAACTGCGGCGAGAAAATCCTCAGTGCTGCCAATGTCGTTGATGGCAACCTGCGGGGTTGTAGTAGTGGGCATAAGTTATGTTGCTCCGAAATGGATAGGAGATAGCAAATGGACATGAGCGCATCTCTCGAAAAAGCAGCTTATCGACGAGCTTTTCGACGCCTGCTGCCCCACCTTTGAGCATCAGCCCGAAGGCAGGTTGAAGCACGGCAAGCCGTGTCAGAGCTGGGATTTCGATCTCGCTTCCGACGCGGGCGGCCCTCCTATTACGGCCGAGGCCACGCGAAATGCTTAGATACGCGATTGCGAGAGTAGTTCATTTCCCCAGCTTGGGCAAACTTTGCTTTGGGCGCGTCGCCGGTGAGTCGCGAGTGCGCCGTTGCTGTGCCTCGAAAGTGCCGCCGGCGCGTCGCGAGTGTGAACTGCGTCGCGCTTTCAGCATTTCCCCATCAATAGCATTACTCTTTAACAGTCAACTTGAATTTGATAGCGCTCGCGAGCGCATAGGTGGTGTTTTTATGTTGAAACGCGCTATCGGCATCGGTTTCGCGTTCATTGGTGTCGTTGTGGGCGCCGGTTTTGCTTCAGGCATGGAGGCGTTCCAGTATTTCGTCTCCTACGGCGAAATGGGCATGTGGGGCATTGTGCTTGCCGGCGTGGTCATGGCTTTCGCTGCGGTGGCCTTCCTCGCGTTTGGCTCGTACTTCCAAGCCACTGAGCACACGCGTGTGTTCGGTGAGGTCTCCGACGGCCTGTCTTCGAAGATCATGGACTGGTCGGCGATCGCATGCATGTTCAGCGTCGGATTCGTCATGTTCGCCGGCGCCGGATCGAACCTCGAGCAGGCGTACGGCTGGCCGATTTGGGTCGGTGGTTTGGCGATGTTGATCATCATGCTGCTGGTGGGTCGGCTCGACGTGGACAAGATTTCTGTGGTGTTGGGGTTGGTCACTCCCCTGCTGATCATTTTTGTGCTCATTGCGTCCATCTGGACGTTCACACACGCGAGCGTCGATTTCTCTGCTCAGAGCGAGTGGACGCAGGCGAATGTCGAGGGGGCCACGGGTGCACCGGCGTGGTGGCTCGGCGCTTTGAACCACACGGGCTTGAACGCGCTGTGCACGGTGTCCATGGCGATCGTGATCGGCGGCGACAATTTCGACAATAAGGCTGTGCGGATCGGCGGCCTGATCGCGGGCTTCCTCTACGCGGCTATGCTTGCTCTGCTCGTGGTGACCCTGTTCATAGAAGCGCAGGCTGTTAACGGCGACGATCTGCCGCTGCTCACTGTTCTGTTCAACATCCACCCGGCGTTGGGCCAGGTGATGACGTGGGTCATCTTCCTCATGGTGTTCAACACCTGCCTGGGCATGATCTACGCGCTGGCGAAGCGCCTGACCCGCAATAACCCGGACCGGTTTTACCCGGTGTACGTGGGCGCCTGCATTGTCGGTTTCATTCTGTCCTTCATCGGATTCAAGGCGCTCGTCGCCAACCTCTACCCGATCCTGGGCTACCTCGGTCTGTTCGTGATCGCGGTGCTGGTCTACCAGTACTTCCGCTACCGCGAACGCCTGGACCGTGAAAGCGAGCTGCGCACCGCGGCTGTGGACCTCATGTCTGACGAGGAGAATCTCGACCCGGACAGCGAGTTCGCTGACATGTCACTCGAGGAGCTCGCGCACGAGTCGAGCCTTGACGACGACGAGTTCCGCGAAGCCCTCGAATCCGAGCTTGAGGATGCGGACACCGACAGCGACTCAGACGATGACTCGCTAAACGGCACAGCCGCTGCCGAAGACACGGATGGCCGGCCCGGCGGCGCTGCCTCTGGTTCGAGCGCGGTCTTCGGTTCTAATTCGGACTCATCCTCGGGATCTGGATCGACCAAGGTCTAGACAAACCTAGACGCAAAAGACTCCTGCGACAATCTCGCGGCAGCGACACGTCTGGCGCAGCCCCACTCAGGGGGCTGCGCCAGATTTCTTTTTCGGATCAGTGGGCGGCTTCGTCCCAGTTCGAGCCGGTGCCCGCGGAGACTTCAAGGGGGACTCGCAGGGTGATCGCGCGGTCCATTTCTTCCTCGACGATGGCGTGGACGTGGTCGAGCTCGCCGGGGGCGACTTCTACGACGAGTTCGTCGTGGACCTGTAGGAGAACACGTGATTTGAGGGGCTCGCCGTTGTGGCGGGCGCTAGCGAGCGCAGCATCGACGCGGATCATCGCTACCTTGATGATGTCGGCGGCGGTGCCCTGGATCGGCGCGTTGAGGGCTGCGCGCTCTGCGTTCTCCCGGGCGACGCGGTTGTCGGAGGTGAGCTCCGGCAGGTAGCGGCGGCGGCCGAAGACGGTGGAGGTGTAGCCGTCCCGGCGGGCCTGCTCGACAACGTCATCCAGGTAGCGCTTCACGCCGCCGAATCGTTCGAAATAGGACTCCATGATCTTTTTGGCTTCACCGGCGGGGATCCCCAGCTGGTTAGACAGGCCGAAGGCGCTGAGACCATAGACGAGGCCGTAGCTCATGGCTTTGACGCGGCGGCGGAGTTCGGGGGTCACCTGATCGATGGGGACGTCGAAAACGCGGGAACCGACGAAGTTGTGCAGGTCTTCCCCTTCCTTGTAGGCCTCGATCAGCCCGGGGTCCTCGGAGAGGTGAGCCATGACGCGCATCTCAATCTGGGAGTAGTCGGCCGTGAGCAGGCATTCATAGCCCTCACCGACGGTGAACGCGGAACGTATCCGGCGGCCGGCTTCGGTGCGCACGGGAATGTTCTGCAAATTCGGCTCGGTGGAGCTCAGGCGTCCGGTCGAGGCGACGGTCTGGTTGAAGGTCGTGTGGATCCGGCCATCGTCGTGGATGGTCTTGATCAGGCCTTCAATGGTGGATTTGAGCTTTTGCCATTCGCGGTACGCGAGGAGCTGATCGAGGAACGGGTGCGGTTTTTTCGCGGCCAGCGCCTCGATTTCTTTCGCGGCGGTGGAATAGCCCGTCTTGGTCTTCTTTGTCTTGGGCAGCTCGAGTTTGTCGAAGAGCACGACGGAGAGCTGTTTGGGGGAAGAGAGGTTGAGGTCGGGTTCGTCGACAAGCGTGCGTGCTGTGTTCTCGGCGTCGGTGACCTTCTGCGCGATCTCGGCGAGCTGGTCTTCGAGAACTGCCATGTCGACGGCGACGCCGGCGTCCTCCATCTCGGCGAGGATGGTCAAAAGCGGCAGCTCGAGGTCGGCGTAGAGCTCGAACGAATCGATTGCGCGGAGTTCCTCGCCCAGCGCCGCAGCGAGTTCGAGGATGGCGAGCGCGGAATCGACCTCGGCGGTGTCCTGGTCGAGCAAGCTCAGTTGGTCGCTTCCTGCGGTGAGCTGGCGCTGCAGGTGGCGCTGGTAGACGTCGTCAAGGTGGTAGGTACGCTGGCCGGGACGCAGGAGGTACGCGGCGATTGCGGTGTCGTGCGCGATGCCGCGCAAGGTGATCCCGCGACCGCGCAGCATATGCCACGCAGCTTTAGCGCTGTGGAGATACTTCGGCGCATCCGATTCGAGCCACGCCTTCAGTGCGGTGTCCTCCTCGGGCGTGATCTCGCTCAAACGCTTGGTCACGCCGTGCCGCTGCTTATCGACGATCCCCACCGCCCACGCGTCCCCATTCGCCGGCGTGGCGTCGCCCGTGACGAAAAGGGCGAGGCCTTGACCCTCGCGGGCGGCGAGCCACGTGTCGAGAGATTCATCGTCGATGGTAAGTTCCGGCAGCTCTTCTGTCTCGGTTGCCGGTGCCTCACCGTCGGTGGGAATGGCGGCGAGGACCCGTTCGCGGAGGTTGACGCCGAATTCGAGATCGTCGAAGGCTTTCGCGACGGCGGTGACGTCGGCCGGTTTGAGCTCGAGTTCGTCGGGGCCGACAGGCAATTCGAGGTCGCGCACCATCTGGGTGAGCTCCCGGTTGAGTCGGACTTGCTCGATCCGTTCGCGGAAAGCGTTACCGGCCTTGCTCTTGATGTCGTCGGCGTGCTCGATGAGCGAGTTCAAGTCCCCGTACTGGACGATCCACTTCGTGGCGGTCTTCTCCCCCACCCCCGGGATATTGGGCAAGTTGTCCGACGGGTCGCCGCGCAGAGCCGCGAAGTCCGGGTACTGGGCCGGAGTCAGGCCATATTTGTTCTCCACTTCCTCGGGCGTGAAACGCGTGAGAGTGGACACGCCGCGAGTCGGGTACAAGACGGTGATATTGTCGTTGACCAGCTGCAAGTAGTCACGGTCGCCGGTGACAATGATCACCTCGAATTCGTCCTGGGCCTGTGTTGTGAGTGTAGCCAGGATGTCGTCGGCTTCGTAGTTCTCTTTGGTCAGCGTCACAATGCTCAGGTCGCCGAGCATGTCCTGGATGATCGGCACCTGCCCTTTGAACTCTTCCGGCGCGGCGGCGCGCTGCGCCTTGTATTCCGGGAAGCGCTCTGTGCGGAAGGTCTGCCGGCCGATGTCGAAGGCGACCGCCACGTGAGTCGGCTGCTCCTCGGCGAGAATATTGGAAAACATCGACAGAAATCCGTACACCGCATTCGTGTGCTGCCCACCCGAGGTGGAGAAGTTCTCCGCCGGAAGGGCGTAGAAGGCGCGGAAGGCCATGGAGTGGCCGTCGATAAGCAGCAGGCGTTTTGGTTGCGATGAAGATTCTGGGGAAGTCACAGCGTTCCACTGTACCGATCGGCCGGCCGGGGACGGAGCGGGAGACACTACCACCGTGGCCGGTTGCAGCCCGTACCGGAAGCGCTTCAACCACAAAGCCCCATCGGCCTTTCTCGCGAGTGGAAGACCGATGGGGGGGCTTCGCAAAACTCTACTACTAGCGACAATAGAGGCTTGTTCCCAGTCTAGTTCCATGCGTTCCTTGATCTAGTTCCAACGCGTGCCCGCTACCAGGAGATTCACTAATCCGCCGATCCCTGTTGCGCGGATCTATTGCTCCTGCTTGTGGAAGAGCAATTCGTCTTCCAGCGCGTCGCCGAACTCGGTGAAAATCTCGGTGTAGGCCGTGACCATGCCGAGGGAGGTAATCTACTCTTCGAAAAGGTCATCGAGAGCGTTTTCGTCGCCTTCTTTCCAACCGGAGGCAAGAGTTTCAAGCTGTTCCTCGCTCGAGAGTTTGCGCTTTTCACCCGACTATCGCCTAGCCAGGCGTAAACGGCGAGAAACCCGTCGTTGAAGCTTGGGAGATACGGCAGAGGTTCTCGCCGGGCAAAGGGAAGCAATCCGGCGTACTGCGTTGAACGCTCTCTCGCGCTTTGAAGTACGGCTTCCACGCCTGGCAAGACGGCGACGTTTTCAAAGATGCCCTTGTACGCCTGGTCGAGGGTCTATTGTAGTTCCTCCGAAATGGGTGGCAGCTCGATCTTCGGTGCGAAGGCCGAGAGGTCAATCTTAGGCACCATGTCCTTGAATGCGCTGGTGTAGTCGAACCTCGGAACGTTGGCTCAGCTTATGGATTTGAGGAACTCAGCGTCTATTGGGGCGTAGGCCTTCCGCGCTGTTTCGGCGATTTCAGCTATGGCACAACAGGTTTGTCGAGTCATTGCATAACCGGATGCGCGACGAGCTACGTGAGGATAATCGTTTTGAGGATCTCACCCACGCCAGGGTCATGGTTGACTGGTGATCGCGCCGGTTCAATACTGAACATCCGCACTCGGCGTTGGGCTATCTCAGCCCGGGCAGGTATGCGGAGAATTGGAAGAAAGAACAGCAGGCAGTCGCTTAAGCCTACTGACCCTAATTCTCAGACCACCCCAGCATGGCTATCAAACCTCGGGTGATAGCGATCATGAATTTGGTGCATAGCCGGTGGTGAGGTGTTCAAGCTGAATATATGCAGGCAGGAAACCAGTAACGGGATGGTACCCAGCCGCCGTGACCCACGCTGAAGCGTCGGTTATTTGGTTAGCATCGATAACCTCGCAGGTGACATGTGGACCGATAGAGTTATTTGCAAAAACCGCATTCATTGCGAGAGACAATTCCTGATTGACGGCCACTCTGTCTGTGTTTTCAGACTCGAACGCGACCGCCACCCTAATTAGATGCCTCCCACTGGCATAGGTTTTTCTAGCATGGGCGACCCCGATCCATGACAGGCCTTTAGTGCAACAGTGGCGCAGAGCTCGGCGAACGGCGGCGAGCGCGAGTGCCTGATTTGTGGCAGCTATTGATCGTGCCCCTAACGCACGGGGCCATAAGACGGGGAGTTCCAACGACGTGGCCTGTGGGGGTGCAGCGTTGGGAGAGGAGGTGCTGACGCCGGCCTCTTTCGTCGGATCGAACCACAGCAACTCAATCGGGAAGTCCGTAAAGGAATCGATGCCCAGGTCACCGAGAACATCACACACGTCATGTGCCACAGTGCCGAGAGGCGCCTGCGCATCGACCTCAATTGTCAACAGTGGTTGATGAATGGAACCTGCCACAGCCGAGATGCTATTGGCACGCACGCTAAGCACAGAACACACTGAACTTACGGTGCTGCCGGACGCGAGACCCCAAGTGCTGAGAGATTCCCAGATCAGCGCCGGTGCTACAGCTGCGGCGAGACAATCAGGATCAGCCATCGCCTTTTCCTGTTGTAACTTAGAAACAAGTTCCGAGGATGCGAGATAGCCGCCGCGGTGAATTGCACGATCGACGATGCTTGTTCCTGGGATGAAGCTGCGAACCCGGATGATGCCGCTCTCTGGGAGCCGACGAATACTTAGCGAAGTCCGTTGGGGAGGTTCTCTCAGTGCGTCATCGGCTGTGCGGGCGGCGCTGTCACCCAACACCTGCGTTAAGGATTGGACAGGGAGAAGATCAGTGCTGAGCGGGATCCGGTACAGAATGATTGGCGTTTCTTCAGCATCCGGTTCATGGACGGTGCTAGGGAACGCCTGGTGGAAAATGATGTCGTGGAATACCGACGCGCAATGAACGCCACTTCCACATGCGCTAGCGAAGGCCTGTGCCCGGTCAACGATGTGCCTCAACACAGATTCTGTGAAGAGAGGATCATCTTCCTGAACGTGCAGGGTGATCACCGGAGTGGTGGTTGCAGAGTCATCATTAACTTTAGACGCCACGCTATAGGCGAGGCGTCCACAACCGAGACATTCCTGGCTGTTTGGAGCATCCGAACGAAGATCCTTTACATACTTCCGAGTAAGTTCCCGTACGACCGTGCCCGTGAAGTATTCACGAACAGCAAGAGCTAGCAGCCCTAATGACTCGGCCATATTCCAGGCAGGAATATGTTCTGAAAGAGCCGATCCTATTGCGGAGTTGCTGAGGCGCTGAGCTGCAGCTAATGCTGCCTTGGGACTGTAGTCGGGGCGGCGATTAGCGGCTGACGACTGCCTGAAGGAGTAGTTTTTGCTCTCGCATGCGCTATCGCTGACATCCAGGATGGCGAAGTCATGGTCGATGAGCTCATAATGCGTTAGACAGAGCTGCTGGTGGTACACATAATCCAACACAGATTCATCACTAGGAGCTCCGGCTAGCAACCACTGGATATGTGTGTACTCACGCTCAATGTCCTCGAATGTTGTGGCGCGTCCCCCGGCGCTCTGGATCAAGATTCTTCCGGAAGAATCCCCCGGAAGAACAGTCAATGCCTGGCAGTTTCGTGGAATGGCTAAACCACTGGTCCACGCTGCAATTCCAATCCAGCGCACATAGTCAATGGACATGGCCATTTCGCCAGTTTAACCTTTTGGTTTGCAGTTGAGTGTTTTAATGTTCTCTCGCCTTCCAGGCCAGTCTCGTTCGCCAATAACATCTACATCGACTAGATTCCGCCAGCTCACGGGATGAGCAGGTTTATGGCAATATGCACGTGCTGTAATCCTCTGTCCGCGCCCGCCACCGGACCGGATTTCTCGAGTGTTTGAAGTGATGGCTACTCAAGAGCCCACGCCGGTTCTTCGATTTTCCCAGAATGCGGCCAGATCAACGCGGACTTTAGCGCGGGAGTTGCCAGGTGACCGCTGCCTTTCGTGAAGCACGCCGCGCTCGCGGAACAGAGTTCACGAACCGACTCATCTGGGCCAGCATCGAACTTTGTCCCCGGAAGTCTTCGCCCAGTGGGACGGCACGGTCGCCGTTGACGGTACCTCGCTTCAGGTGTCTAAGCGCGGCACGCCGGCACGCAAGCGGATGCGCCAGGGGTCAGTGCCAGAAGACGCTTTAATGGCGTCGACCCCTGTGGCTGGTTGGCACCACAAGGAGACCACCGACCATGACGGGGAGAATCTGGAGGTTAAGGGTGGCACCTACATTTGGGGTTTCGAGGCGACCATCGCCGCGATGACCGGGCCAGGGTTTGCGAAACGGGGTGGGCACCCTGGTCTCATTCTGGGTATGGGCTTTCACCGCCCGGGTGTGAACCCAGCAGAACGACTTTAGGAGGCGCTCCAGAACATCACCGAAAGGCCGGAGCTACTGCGCGGTTACATGTTGTTCGACCGCCTCTACCCAGCTCAGAAGCCGGAGAGAATGCACATTCCGCTGCGCGAGGAGGGGTATGACCTCGTCTTCGACTACAAGGACAAGCAGCGTGGCCTACAAACCGTTTTGCCGTCAGGCGCGGTGGTCATTGACGGCGGACTCTACTCACCGGGAATCAACGCATTTCCTGGGCTGATTGACCCGCACTCGGAGTACGAAGCTGGCGACATTGACCACGAGACGTACATGGGCCGATTGGAGGGGCGGAAGAAGTTCGCGCTCGCCACAAAAGGCACGACGAACGAGAACGGCGACCGTCGATTCCGGTGCCCTGTCAAGGCTCCGGGTTCGGCACTAGCTTGTGCTCTCGTAGCACGAGGGGACGAGAAGCCTACTGCGAAACAACGGCTCGAACTGACTGTCAAGGACGTATCTGGCTTCTCTGCTGCACCACCCGCAATTTGCCGACAGGCTTCGGTGACCATCAAGAACAGCGTCGAGGACGGTGCCCGGTGGCTCCAGCAAGGGCCGGCGTACGGCACCCCGGAGTGGCAGGAGGTGTACGGTCAGCGCAACATGATTGAGTCCCGCAACGACAAGCTCAAGAACGCCCGCGGCGTCGGTATTGGCGACTCGACCATGCGCCTCATGCGGGGGTGGGCCGGCCAACTCATTGCGACCGCGATTTCCTGCGTCGCCGTTAACGTGCTGTTGCTGACTTCTGATTCGGCCTGGTTTGACGAGAGCGGTGATGACAATGATCCGTCGCCGCGTGGCTATCGCGACGACCTAGACCGTAAACGCAGCGAGCGAGCGCTAGCCGGCACGTTCCCGAACGCTCCGCCAGTTGCCGCGTAAACGCAGGCCGCAAGCCACCAGAAAAAGAGTTCTGGAGGGCCGCGGCCTAGAAGTCCTGTTCGAATAGCGAAAACCGCCCGGAAATCGGTCTTAATCTGCCGATTTCCGGGCGTTTGGTGTTCGTCGAAGCGCTTTTTACCAGCAGGTTCCGTCCCAGCTTGCTGAAAACAGAAGTAAAGGGGGTTCCGGTGAAAGTTTTCCGAACTCTTTCGAAAAGTTCTCCGAAACCCCCGTTTTTAAAAGTGCCCCAGGTGAGACTCGAACTCACACTGGACGGGTTTTGAATCCGTTGCCTCTGCCAATTGGGCTACTGGGGCGATTCCATGAGAATACCTTAACCATCACCGACGGCGAAAACTGCAGGCCCGCCCACTATTGCGCACGGGCGGGCCCCAGCTCCAGGGGCCGAACAAACGGGCTTTTCACCCCCGGCGCGACGCGAGCCACAACTCGTCGGGAGATGTCAGTCGGCGGGTGCCGTTCTAAGCGGGCTGGATCTCGCTCTCCACGACCCACTTGTGGTTCTTCATTTTCATGCCCTCGGCGTCGACATCGACCATGTAGACGGTCTCGTCAGTGGATGAGTCGATCGTGGAGGTCGCACCCTTCATTCCGCTCATATGATCGGCGGTGACGACTTTCTCGGCACCGTCCGGTAGGCGGTCGCTACCTGCATCCTCGAGCTCTTCCTGGACCACCCACTTGTGGTTCTTCACTGGGTCACCGCCGTCCGTCGGAGTGTAGGAAATCGCGTAGGTGTAGGTGTCGTCGAACGCCCCGACGATCGTCGCCTTAGCTCCCTCCATGCCCGGCATGTGGTCGGCGGTGAGAATCACCTCGGTGCCCACAGGGTATGTGGGGTTGGCTGCCTCGACCATGCCGGCCGGTGCGGGGCCGCCATCAGCCGGGTGGTCGTGGCCCCCGTGTTCGCCGTGTTCGCCGTGAGCATCATCATCCGACTGACCTTGTGTGGCCATGGACTCGCTCATCCCGGTTTCCGTGGCCGTAGCTGTCTCTGTCTCGGCTTCCTGGTCGTTCGTCTCTGAAGAGCACGCCGCTGCGGTGAGGCCGAGGGCTGCAGTAGCTGCGATGAGAGCGGTTGTGCGGGAGAACATGAGTGTGAACACCTCTCGTTTTCTTGTTCGAGTTCATTTCTCGGGCTATATTTCGGTCGCAAACACGAAAGTGCCTGTCAATGCGACGGGCCCGCCAGAATACACGAAAAACCCGTGGCCCCGTGCTCTAAGCAGCGCCCGCTTGACGACGAAAAACGACTGCGCCGGCCCCTTTCAAGTTGGGGCCGGCGCCGTTCTTATTCCTCGTTGCTCTATGCGCCGTGGGAGGTGGCACGGTAGCCGTCGATAAGCGCCACGCTGTCCCACGTTCCTTGCTCGACCATCGTCTTTTTGCGCTCCACCCAGAAGTCTGCATTGCGGATGCCTAAGGCCTCCGGGTCGAACTGCGGGTCACGTCCAGCCTTCTTCTGGCGGCGGTAGTCCCACAGGCATTTGAGCGCCGGGACTTGGAGAACGAGGATCGCCAGGATATTGAGCCAGGCCGTCGTGCCCACGCCGATATCGCCGAGCGCCCACGCGGTACCGGGTGTTGTGGTGGCACCGACCCAGACTGAGACCAGAATGAGGATGCGGAGGAACCAGATTGCCACAGTTCGGATCTGTTCGCTCTTGATCCACCGGTTCAGGTACGTGAAGTTGACCTCCGCCATGTAGTAGTAGGCGATAATCGTCGTGAATGCGAAGAACAGGACAGCGAGCGCGACAAAGCTCGCCCCGAGGCCAGGGGTGTAGAGATCCAGAGCCGACTGCACGAATCCGGGGCCGACAGCCACTGAATCAGCAACAGCGCCTGTGTAGCGGACCGGTCCGTCTTCACTGCCGGTTTCGTACACGCGGAACATGTCCGTGGAAATGATGATGAACGCGGTTGCCGAGCAAACAAGCAAAGTGTCGACGTACACGGCGAAAGCCTGCACAAAACCTTGCTTCGCCGGGTGGGAGACCTCCGCCGCAGCAGCAGACTGTGGCCCGGTGCCCTGCCCGGCCTCATTGGAGTAAATGCCGCGCTTGACGCCCCACATGATGGCCGATCCGAGCAGACCGGAGAAAGCGGCTTCTTTGTCGAAGGCCGCCCGGAAGATCATTCCGAATACCTCGGGAATCTGCGACGCGTTGGCGAAGAGAATAAGGATCGCCACAAAGATGTAGATGCACGCCATGAACGGCACGACCATCGAGGCGAACCACGCAATGCGCTTCACGCCGCCGATGACGATGATTCCCAGCAGCACGACCATCACCACGGCGGTGACCCAGGTCGGGATCGACCACGCGTTTTCTACTGCCGTTGCGACTCCGTTAGCCTGCACACCCGGCAGGAAGTACGAGGTGGCCAGAATCATTGAGACAGCGAAGACGATTGCGTAGACAAGAGCGAATGGTCGCGCCCTTGTGTGGCTGTACGCTTTCTCGATGTAGTACGCGGGCCCGCCGCGGTACTCGCCGGTGTCCTGGTCCTTTTCCTTGTAAATCTGCGCGAGACAGCACTCGATGTAGGACGTGGCAGACCCCAAGAAAGCGACGATCCACATCCAGAACACCGCACCTGGCCCGCCGAACGCAATCGCAGTCGCCACACCAGCAATATTTCCCACGCCCACACGCCCAGCCAAGGAGATCATCAGCGACTGGAACGAGGAAATACCCGCTGCTGAGTCCTCTCCCGACTTCAACTGTCGGATCATGTCCGGAACACACCGCACTTGGAGGAACAGGGTCACTAGCGTGAAATACACGCCGGCACCGAGGCACAGGTACACCAGCCAGTTCGACCAAATCGCATCATTTAGGCTGTTTATGATCTCTTCCACGGCTGCCTCCCAGGCCCTTTGAAAAATTTTCTACGAATCTAGTCCATTAGCGTCACCCATAATTGGGTTTCGCGCATTTTTCTTTACAGAGACTCGCGCGTTCGGGCACCCAAAGCACGCATAAAGCACACGACCGGCCCAGGGACGATCCTGGGCCGGTCAATTCGTGCTAAAGGAGAAAGCGCTAGTCAGTGCGTCCGAATCCCGCGTGTGAGTCCGTGTGCTAGTTCGCCTGGCGGATGGGCGCTTGGCGGGAAAGGATCCACGCAGGCCCCTCGGCAAGGTTCGCCCCGCCGTAGTTCACGTGGTTGACCATGCTGAAAATCAACGGCAGCGTCGTCGGGGAACGCTTTGCGATAATGGTGAGCAATTCGGTCACCGGAACCTGCCCGCGGAACATGGCTACGCGGAGGAACGGATCAACGTGGACACGCCACTCGTCGGGGAAAGCGCAGATCGGATCGTCGCTACGACAAATATCAAGCACCCGAGGTCCGAGCTCACCGTAGCCCCCGTCAAGACGCTCGAGTGCACCCTGGTTCGCTGCCGTTGCGCCACCGGAGAATGACCCACCGTTGTCCGCAAGATGCGGATTGGAGATGAACACCGCGGAGTTCACCCGGTTCGCAGGAACTGGCCCCCGGCCGTGCCCGATTGCATTCACCAATTGGGCACCGATATCAGCACCCTCCGAGTACCCGGTGATGCTGAAGGTAGCGTTCGGGCACATATCTGCCAGACGACGCATCGTGTCGGAAGCGACCCGGTATCCGTCGCGGGAAGAATCGTTGTAGCTCATGAACGTGAACGGAATGGACATATACGAGATCCACACCGGCTGAATCCGACCATGTGAAGCCCGGTAAACACCGGTTGAAACCTCAGTCTCCTTTCCGCCAATGGGGGCCGTCTCCGGAAGGAATGGGACCGTGTTTCCGCCGCCAGGAATGTCGATCAAGAACTCGTCCGAACATTTAGTCACCTTCGGGGACTGAGCCAGAGAGCTCAGATCCTGAGCGTCCGTGGGAGTAGCGCTGACTGAAGCGATACCAACGGCTGCTGCCGCCGCTGCGACGATCTTCTTCCACATCGATATAACTCCTTGGCTGAGGGGCGCTGAGTTTTCTAACCGCAACCGTAATTTTTCCTGACTGAACCCGGACTATCGTAAGCCATTTACACCGTCGTGCCTACTTGAACGCGCCGAAGCCCCACGCTCGCCGAAAATGAGACGGGCCATTGGATGACATCACGCCCTAATATCGTGTGGGCCTTCTAATTAGAGTTTCACGCTGAATCAGCGTTTTCACACAGTACGAGCCCCCGTGGAAATTTCGCGGTGATACGTTCAGCGGTAGGCTCACCTCCATACGCAAAAAGATCGCTTCCTCCGCCCTCGCCACCGCTCTCGCTTTCACCGCTGTACCGGCTGTACCGGCTGTCTCTCCAGCCGCTACCGTCCAGGCCGCAGAGTCTGCTACCGGCACGAATACACCTGTCGAACGGGGCATCGAGAAAGCGTTTGACCCGAGCATCGCCTCCTCCATGGAGGAGGATTCCTTCAAAGGCTTCATGGACATGCTGTTCAAGCCCTACAAGTTGATGTTCTCCGGCGACGCCGAGCTCAGCTCCCAGGGGTTCACCCAAGCGATCCTCAATTGGGCGATCATTACGGCGAGCGTGACCATTATTGGTCAGGCAGTTCAAATTGTCATGGCGAACATTCCCCGTTAATGCTCCTCATGATCGGCCGCGCAGTGCAGCGCGGCCGTATCTTTTTCTCACGGTACGGCATAGTATGCTTTCCGCTATGTTCACCCGTGCCAAAAGGGCGGTCGCGTGCTCCGTCCTTCTTCCCGTGACAATGCTTGCAGGTTGCGTCACAAATAGAGAAGGCGGAAACCCCGATGGGTGGGAAGAGATTTCCCCAGCCGCCGTCCCCGAAATCGCTGCCATGGTTCCGGAAGATATTCAGGCAACCGGCAAACTCTCCATCGGCGCCAACCCGCCATTCGCCCCGTTCGAGTTCAAAGACTCTGAAGGCAACATCATCGGGATGGAAATGGACTTGGGCCGTGCCGTCGCCAGTGTCATGGGCTTGAAATACGACGCACAGGAACAGGACTTCGCGATGATCCTTCCCGCAGTGCAAGCCGGCACCTTGGATGCTGGGATCTCCGGCTTCACCGACACTGAGGAGCGCCGCGAGAACTTCGACTTTGTCAACTACCTCTACGCCGGTATCCAGTGGGCATCCCGACCTGAGTCGGGCGTGGACCCATCACACCCGTGCGGGTTGACAGTCGCGGTGCAGCGCACCACGGTTTCTGAAACCGACGATGTGCGGCCGAAGGCCGAGAAGTGCGAAGAAGAGGGCAATCCCATGACGATCTTGTCGTATGACACCTCGGACAACGCAGCACTGGCGGCTCTCGTGGGCCGCGCGGATGCCTTAAGCGCCGACTCCCCTGTCACTGCGTGGGCTGTGAACCGTGCTGACGGCGACCTCGAGCTGGTGGGAGACATGTTCGACGCAGCCCCCTACGGCTTCGCTGTGCCGAAGGGATCGCCGCTCGGCCCAGCAATGGCTGCGGCGATGCAGCACCTGATTGACACGGGTGACTACGAGCGCATTCTCTCCCAGTGGGGAGTGGAGACAGGCTTGCTGGAGCAGGCGCAGATCAATGAACAGCCTGTAGGAGGGCAGTGAGAATGAGCACTACAGCAGCATCAGCAGGGGCGCAGGAATACTCGTCTAAGCCGGAGGGCAGACCGGAGCGGATCGAGGCGAAGCCGCTGCGGCACCCAGGCCGCTGGATCGCGGCCACCATCCTTCTTGCGCTGTTCGCACTATTCATCGTCGATGCGGCGCGCCGTGAAGCCTACGGCTGGGACACGTACCGGGCGTATCTCTTTGACACCCGGATCCTCACCGCGGCCGGGCACACACTAGCAATCACGGTTCTATCCATGATCATCGGCGTGATCCTCGGCGTGATTCTCGCGGTGATGCGGATGTCGCCGAACCCGGTGTTCAAATCCATCGCTTGGTTGTACCTGTGGGTGTTCCGCGGCACCCCGATCTACGTCCAACTCGTCTTCTGGGGTCTGCTCGGCGCGATCTACCAATCCGTCAACCTTGGCTTCACTGAGGTGTCGCTCGAGGCACTGACCTCGTCCGCTTTCGCTCTCGCCGTCATCGGCCTCGGTTTGAACGAGGCAGGCTACATGGCGGAGATCGTGCGCTCGGGTGTGAACTCAGTGCCAGAGGGACAAATCGAAGCTTCTAAGGCACTCGGCATGAGCTGGGGCATGACCATGCGCCGCACGGTTCTCCCCCAGGCGATGCGCATCATCATTCCCCCGACCGGCAACGAGTTCATCTCCCTGTTGAAGACATCCTCGCTCGTTGTGGCAGTCCCCTACTCGCTGGAGCTCTACGGCCGTTCACAGGACATCGCGGCTGCATTGTTCGAGCCGGTACCGATGCTGCTCGTCGCAGCGACGTGGTACTTGGTCATCACCTCGATTCTCATGGTCGGGCAGTTCTACCTCGAGCGCTACTTCGACCGCGGTGTGACCCGCGAGTTGACCGCACGCCAGTTGGCCGCGCTCACGGATGCCGAAGGCAAAGCCCCTAACAACGTCACCGTCGTGGAAAGGAACCGTTAACCGTGACTAGCTCTGTTTCCCCTTCATCCACGCCGATGGTCCAAGCCGTGGACGTGTGGAAGTCTTTCGGTTCCCTCGATGTCCTCAAAGGCATCGACCTCGAGGTCCAGCCCGGTGAAGTCACCTGCTTGATCGGTCCGTCCGGCTCGGGTAAGTCGACGGTCCTCCGGTGCGTCAACCACCTGGAGAAGGTCACCGCGGGTCGCCTCTACGTCGACGGGGACCTCATCGGTTACCGCGAGAAAGACGGTGTGCTGCATGAGATCTCGGAGAAGGACGCTTCCCTTCAGCGCCGCGACATCGGCATGGTCTTCCAGTCCTTCAACCTCTTCGGCCACCGCACTGTGCTGGAGAACATCATCGAGGCCCCGGTCCACGTCAAAGGCGAGAAGCCGGAGGAGGCAAAGAAGAAAGCTATGGAGCTGCTGGACCAGGTCGGTCTCGCCCATAAGGCGGATGCGTTTCCGGTCCAACTTTCCGGCGGGCAGCAACAGCGAGTCGCCATCGCGCGTTCTGTGGCAATGGATCCGAAGCTCATGCTTTTCGACGAACCCACCTCCGCCCTCGACCCCGAACTCGTCGGCGAGGTCCTTCGGGTGATGAAGGATCTGGCGGCGAGCGGCATGACCATGATCGTGGTCACCCACGAGATGGCGTTCGCCCACGAAGTCGCCGACACCGTCGCGTTCATGTCTGACGGAACCATCGTGGAGAAGGGAACGCCCGAGCAGGTGCTGGACAACCCGCAGCACACGCGGACGAAGGAATTTCTCTCCTCGATCTTCAAGTAGTTAGGCGTCGCGGTACTTCGCGTTCATCGCCTCGACCACGCAGTCGGGCACGAGGCCGGTGACGTCTCCGCCGTACTTGGCCACCTCTTTGCACAGAGAAGAGGAGATGTAGCCGTACTTCTCGTCCGTCATGAGGAAGAAGGTGTCCACACCGGAGAGTCGGCGGTTCATCTGCGCCATCGGTAGCTCGTAGTCGTAATCGAGGGACGAACGCAAGCCCTTCACCAGCGCACCGACGTTGTGGGCGGTGGTGTAATCCACCAGCAGTCCGCCCCATGTGTCCACAGTGATATTCGGAAAGTCACTGGTGACCTCACGGATGAAGTCCATGCGTTCCTCGATGGAGAACAACCCGGTCTGCTTGTTCGGGTTCCCGGTCACAAGGACGACCACTTCGTCGAAGCTGCGGGACGCACGCGTGAAGATGTCCAGGTGCCCGTTGGTCACTGGGTCGAAGGAACCAGGGCAGACCGCTTTAGTCATTGTTGCACTCTCTCGTCTATTCACTGTTCCGGTGTGGATCTGGTGTGCTTCCCGCAATGTCATCGCGCGAGAACGTCGCCATATCCATACGAGCTATACCGTACAGCCGCTTCTTCAGCTTCTGCCCTGTTGGGGTGAAACCTTCGGGCCACTTAGTCTCCGGGCTGTCGCGGTGGCGCTCAACGACGACAGCGGCTTCATCTGCGAACAAGGGGATCAGGGCCTCCAGCATCTCCACGACATCCTCGTCAGGCAGGTCGTACGGAGGGTCGGCCAACACCATGGTGAAATGCTTCCTCGGTGCGCGCGGCACATAGGCAGACACCTTGGACTGCTCCACGGTCACATGCGGGTGGCCAACCACGCGCATGTTGTGGCGAATGATCTCCACCGCCTGCGGGTTGGATTCCACGAGCACGACTTCCTCGGCACCACGGGAGGCGGCTTCTAAGCCGAGGGCGCCGGAACCGGCGAAGAGATCGAGCACAGTCTGTCCCGCGAAGCCGAAGCGGACCTGCAGAGACGAGAACAACCCCTCCCGCGCTCTGTCTGAGGTGGGACGGGTGCCCTCCGGGGGGACCTTGATGGTGCGTCCGCGGGCCTCGCCCGAAATGATTCGGCTCATGGGCAACACTTTAACGGTCGCGGGGACCCTAGCTCTTTTCCAGGTACTCGAATTCCTCAAGGATCTCGGTGTCGGTGACGGAGCGCGCGAGCTCAGGGTCAGCAGCCACCACTGCCTCAGCGTCGTCGTACGCGCGCTGGATGATCTCGTAATCCTCGACCAGGTTGAGCAGTGTGAGCTGCCGCTCGTTACCGGACTGGTGTGTGCCCAGTACGTCACCCTCCTGGCGGTTCTGCAGGTCAAGTTCTGCCAGCTGGAATCCGTCGGAAATCGCCGCGATCTGAGAGACCCGCTGGAACTGGCGGGTGCCGGGCTCGGCAAAAGTGTGGAAGAGGCACAGTGACTCGTGCCCGCCGCGCCCCACACGACCACGGAGCTGATGCAGCTGGGAAACGCCGAAGTGCTCCGATTCCCGCACCATCATCACGGTGGCGTTGGGCACGTCCACGCCAACCTCGATCACTGTCGTGGACACAAGGACATCGATTGTGCCTGCCGCGAATGCGGACATGACCTCGTCTTTGTCCTCGCCCTTCATGCGCCCGTGCAGGACGCCGACGTTCAATCCCCGGAAATGGGTTTTTCCGAGGAGGTGGGCGATCTCGAGGACGCCACCGGGGCCGTCGATACGCGGGCACACGATGTATGCCTGGTGCCCGTCGGCGACTTCCTCCTTGATTTTTTCCCATGCGCGCTCGATCCATGCGTCTTTGAACTCGGGGACGATTGAGGATTGGATCGGTTTCCTGCCGCCGGGCAGTTCCCTGAGCGTGGACACCGCTAAGTCGCCGAAAACAGTGATAGCGATGGTTCGCGGGATCGGTGTCGCGGTCATGACCAGCAAGTGTGGTGTATTCTCCCCCGCCTTGTCGCGGAGGCGGTCGCGCTGCTCCACTCCGAAGCGGTGCTGCTCATCGACGACGACGAAACCGAGGTTGAAGAACTCGACGTTGTCTTGAATGATCGCGTGCGTTCCCACGACGATGTCCGCTTCGCCGGTCATGATGGCAAGGAGCGCTTCCTGCCGCTGCACGGACGACATCGATCCGGTCAAAGCGACCACCCGCGCGTGCACTCCGGTGCGCATCAGAGTCTTCCGCAATGATTTCTCGTGCTGGAGAGTGAGCACTTCCGTCGGGGCGAGCAGCGCGCATTGCATGCCGTTGTCCACCGCTTGAAGCATGGCGGCGAGCGCCACGATCGTCTTGCCCGAACCGACTTCGCCCTGCAACAGCCGGCTCATCGGAATGGAGCTGTCCAGGTCCCGGGAAATCTCCCCGAAGACCTCCTCCTGGCCCGCCGTGAACGCGAACGGCAGATTGCCCAACATCTGTTCCTGCGATCCGCCCTTCACCCGCGGCAGGGCAGGTGCCGTGCGGTGGCGCGAATCCGCCCGACGCAGCGCCATGATCAAAGCGACGCGAAGCGCTTCGTTGTACTTCAGCCGCGCCCGGGCGGGGTCCGGTCCCGCTGGCCCCGGGTCGTGGATCTGCCGGATCGCGGCATCAAGCGAGATGAACCCCTCCGGAGTGAATCCGAGCGGTTCCTCCACCGGAGGCAGAGTGTCCAGCACCGCGTTGACCGCACCCATTATGGTCCACGTGGACAGGTTCTTCGTGGCTTTGTACACCGGCAGCCATTCCCTGCCGGCGAGAATCTCGTCTGGGTTGCCAAAGACGGAGAGCTGCTTCATCGACCCCGTCGCGCCACCCTTCGGCGACGGACGCTCTTCTCCGCCGTTCTTGAACTTCGGGGGGTCGAGGATAAGAAAGTCGGGGTGCTGCAATTGCGGCTGGCCGTTAAAGTAGCTGAGCTTGCCGGTGAACATCGCGCGCACACCGCCGTGGAGCACGCGCGGGGCGTAACGCAAACTGAAAAACGTCGCGTGAATGGTGTCGTGCCCATCGGAGATCTCAACCTTGAACATGGGGCGCTTCGCGGTGATCGTCCGCGTTGAGATCACAGTTCCGATGAAGGTGATGCGGTCATCCGGCAGAGCTCCCTCCAGCGCCGGCCCGCTTCCGTAGCGCAGGTATTTGCGCGGATAATGCTCCAGCAGGCCCTCCGCCGTCTCAATTCCGAAGGCTTTCGCGATCGCGCGGGCAGGCCGGGTGGGTATGAGCAGATTCAGCGGCGTTGAGTAGTCGATGCCCAGCACGTGTCTATTCCACCCCGATGTGCCCCACGACGCCGAGACCGTCCGCGGGATAGACCGACACTTCAGCACCGAGCGCAGTTTCGAGCTCAGCGGCATCGACATCAGCGACGGCGTCCGCGTCGAGCAGCAGTGTGACCAGCTCCCCGCCCTCAGCGAGCATCGTGCGACACGCCTTATCGACGGCCAACTGAACCGCTTCATCCTCCGCCAGCAGCCCGCCGTCCGGTGCCAACACCATGATCTGTTTTCCTGCCCCGGCCACAATGTCTGCGGCGCGCATATCGGCGGCTGCTTCATCCATTTGGGCGGCTGCCGCTTCCAGCGGCAACCGTGGGTCGTACACCGCCAAGGCCGCGATACCTCCGACGAGCCGCTGTGTGGACAGCACTGCGACAGCTGTGCGAGACCCCTGAACAGCATCCGAAATCTGCTTCACACCATGTGAGCCCACGTGCCCGTTCGGGAGAATGATCAATTCGCTTGAGCCGGCTTTGGTGAGCTCGTTCCGAATGCGGGTGGTGAGATCCTCGCCCGATTGCACGGGAACGGCACCAGCTTGGCGGAAGAGTTCCGCCACTGATCCGGCGGGAGTCACTGCGATGATGAGGCGGTCGGCAGAATTCGCGTCATGCTCACGCTCCGGTTCCGGAAGAATCTCTAGCCTCAGTTCAGATACTGCGCCCAGTGAATATGCCTGCTCAATGACCGCGCCCGCATCGAGGGAATGAATGTGAATCATCGCCTGAGCGTCGTGCACCCGGGCGATGACGAGGCTCGTGCCCATCGAAGCAAGTGATGCTTCAAGCTCGTCCACCGGCCCGACGAACATGAACATGATCTCTAACCAGTCCGTGCGACCGTGGGAGGGAGTCTGCTCTGGTGAGAGTGGCGCCGAGTCCTCTGTGCGGGATTCTGATTGCGCTCTGGGGCCGCCGGCATCCTCCCTGTCCGTGCCCGCGACCTCGTCGCGCAGTGCAGTGAGCAGCAGCACGAGGCCGCGCCCCCCAGCATCCACAACACCAGCAGCACGCAGCTCAGCCAATTGTGAAGGTGTCTTCGCCAGAGCATCCTCGGCCGCTGCTACGGCTGCGCCCGCTACGTGGGACAGTTCTGCCGCATCTGTCCCGGAAAGGGCACCGCGGGCTGCTTCGGCGGCCTCGCGCAGTACGGTGAGGATCGTGCCTTCCACCGGATCGCTGATGGCGCGGTCCACGTACCCCACTGCATTGTTCAGCGCATCTGCGACGCTCGCTGCGCCGAGCTCACCTTCGGCTGCAGCCTGCGCGACCCCACGCAGCACCTGCGACAGCACCACCCCGGAATTGCCGCGCGCACCTTTGACGCTGCCGACAGCGAGCGCCGAAGCAAACTCCGCCACTCCAGCGCTTTCTTCCAACGCTTCGGCTTGTTTCACCGCCGCTGTCATGGTGTGAGCCATGTTCGAGCCCGTGTCCGAATCCGGCACCGGGAAAACGTTGAGGCTGTTGATTTCCTCCCGGTGCGTCTCTAGCTCCTGCGCGGCACGACGAGCCCACGACAGCAGTCGCACACCGTCGATCACCGCAGGATTAGTCATGGGGCCTTACTCTACAGTGCCCAGTCGACACCGTCCGCGCCCTGAGCCCGCAGCGCCTCGTTGGCACGGGAGAACGGACGTGAGCCGAAGAACCCGTTGCGCGCCGACAGCGGAGATGGATGCGGCGACTCGATGCATGGGGTGTCCCCCAAAAATCGCTTCGCGGTTTGCGCGTCGCGCCCCCACAAGATCGCGACGAGCGGCACACCGCGCTGTGCCAGTGCCCGAATCGCGGCCTCAGTTACCATTTCCCACCCCACCCCGCGGTGGGAACCGGGCTTCCCCGGTGCGACGGTGAGCACCCGGTTCAGGAGCAGGATGCCTTGGCCCGCCCAGGAAGACAGATCCCCGTCGGGGCGCGCTGGGATGCCCAGATCGTCGTCAAGCTCCTTGTAAATATTCACCAGGGAGCGGGGCGGGGCGATGCCCGGCTGTGTGGAGAAGCTCAAGCCCATTGGATGCCCCGGCGTAGGGTACGGGTCTTGGCCCACGATGAGCACTCGGACATCGTCGAACGGATCCTGGAAAGCGCGGAGAATGTCCTTGCCGGCGGGCAGGAACGCCGGTTGGCTGCGCAGGAAATCACCCAGTTCGTGGATCTTATCCTCTACAGGTGCGAGCGGTTCCTCCCACGAGGGGTGCACAGGCAAACTCATGCGAAACTCTCCCATCCTCCGCCGTATGTCGGTGCATGTCCGTCGATGGAAACCCTCGGCTGCTCGTCGGGGCCCAATTTGGTCACGGTGCCGATCGTGCGGAACCCCACCGGCGCATCCCCGCTCAACGTGCCCAACAGAGTGTGGTCTTCCCCGCCCTCGCAGACCCACTGCCACGGGTCATGGTCGAGGAATTCCCCCGCCTGCCGAAGGCATTCATCGGGGGCGATTGTGCCCGAGTCAATTTCGATGCACACCCCTGAACGTGCTGCAAGGAGGTTGAGATCGTGCAATAAACCGTCTGAGTTATCCGTCATACTGCTCGCACCAGCGGAGCGCGCGACGACTCCGGAGCCGGGGTTGATCTCCGGTGCTTGGTACGCCTCAACAAGTGGAGCCAATTCTTCCGGGATCTCTCTCCCGGATTCCAGCAGGGCCAAGCCGGCAGCCGAGTAACCGATGCGGCCGTGGGCCACCAGGTTCTGCCCGGCGCGGGCACCGTCCAGTGTCAGCGGGGGGCGATTGCCTCCGAGCGATCCGACAGCGGTCACCGACATAACCAGGCTGTCCCCGGATGTGACGTCGCCGCCGACAAGCTCCGCGGCGTACTTCCCCACTTCCTGGCCAATGCCGCTGGCGAGCTCCTCCACAACGGACACGGGAAGATCCTTCGGCGCAGACAGCGACAGTAGGGCAGCGACCGGGCGTGCCCCCATCGCTTCGACATCGGCGAAATTCTGCACGATGGCCTTCCGCCCGATAAAGCGCGGCGTGGTCACATCAGACCTGAAGTGGCGTCCTTCCACCAGCATGTCGGTCGTGACCACAACGCGGGAATTCGGAGAGGACCGGTGCAGGACCGCAGCATCGTCCCCGTTGACGGCGGAGGGGGTGGCGTCGATGATGCATTGGATTACCGCTCTTTCGCCGACGTCACCGAGTGTGGGCCCGCCTGAAGGAAAACCAGTCTGGATCACGGTCGATGGGGGCCTTTCCGTAGAGTGCTACTCAGTGTCCGAATACAATGTTCCGCTATGACCACCAGCAGGACGCTCACGGAACCGCCCGCCGACCGAAGCGACCAGGGGGCCGTCATGCGGCGCTCACTGATCCTGCTCAGTCTCGGACTGGCTCTGCTGCTTGTCGCCGGTGTGCTGATAGGGTCGAAGCTGTATCTCAAGCAGCTTAACAATCAGCCGGTGGCCTTGACGGAGTTACCGTCGCCCGAGGCCGACTCCCCGGAATGCGAGGCTCTCGTAGATTCGCTGCCCAAGACGCTTGCGGGGCATTCCCGGGCCGAGCTTGCGGCCCCGGCGCCGGCCGGTGCCGCTGTCTGGCAGTCTTCCTCCGCCGAACGCGTGACGTTGCGCTGCGGCGTTGACGCACCGCTGCAGTTCACGGAACTCACACCGACGGAGACCATTGCCAGGGCGCAGTGGATGAAAGTCCGCGATCCCGCGCCGGGTGCGAATCTGACCACCTGGTTCACTGTGGATCGCTCCCCCGTCGTGGCGGTCACCGCCGAAGACGCTGCTCTGAATGGCCGCCCGTCGCCTGTCGAGGATCTCGATGTCGGTGCACTCCACGCCACTGAGCCGAATCCGGGTAAAGCACCGCTGGCGGATCTTGAGTCCGCGGCAGACGATGCTTCGGGCGCGGCGTGCCGCGATCTCATCGCGGCCCTGCCGCAAGAACTAACGGACGCTTATTCGCGTATCGACGTCTCCAGCGTGGACGGCCTCGGCGCCGCTTCCGCTGCGTGGAGTGCGGACGGCTTCGATCCCGTGGTCCTGAAATGCGGCGTCGCCCCGCCACCGAGCTACGCGCCCGGCGCACAGCTCACGCAGGTCAACGGCATCCCTTGGTTTGAGGAACCGGACGGCGACAGGACTGTCCCTGCCACGGTTCTCTACGCCCCGGGACGCGCAGCGGAGATCGCGGTCTTCTTGCCGGCCGGCATCGGCGATGGTGCGCTGACTGCGGTGTCGAACGCTATCCAGCAGAACGTTCCAGCGCAGTAGCGATCAGAGTTTCCAGCAATTCCCCGTATGACATACCTGCGGCCTGGAAGACCTGCGGGAACATCGAAATCGAGGTGAAGCCCGGCATGGTGTTCACCTCGTTGAGCATCGGCCCGTCTGCGGTGACGAAGAAATCAACGCGCGCCAGGCCCGTGCAGCTCAGTGCACGGAAAGTCTTCAGCGATAGATCCGTGAGCTGCTGATTGACCGTATCGTCGTAGCCCGCGGGAATTGTGGCCGTGACCACGTTGTCGAGGTACTTCGTCTCAAACCCGTAAAAACCTTCCTCCGAATCCGCGGTGCCGCTGAGTTTCGCCGGCGGAGAAGCGACAAGTTCACCGTCGGGGCGTTCTATGACTCCGATCTCGACCTCGTCGCCGACGAGCTCGGCTTCGATGATCACCTTCGTGTCGTAGAGGCGAGCGAAACGGACGGCGTCTTCGAGTTTGTCCCATGCCTCGACCTTGTTGATGCCGATCGACGATCCGCCGCGGGCGGGTTTAACAAAGACGGGAAGACCGAGGTACTCACGCACCTCGTCGGTCACCGCCGAGAAATCCGCATCCTCGTGGAGGATGAATTCCCGCGTGACCGGAACTCCTGCCGCGCGGGCGACTGTCTTAGTGAATTCCTTGTCCATGGAGCACGCGGAGGACAGAACTCCTGTGCCCACGTAGGGAATCCCGGCGAGGTCGAGCAACCCTTGAATCGTGCCGTCCTCACCGTTTGTGCCGTGCAGAACAGGGAAAACTACATCCACCGCCGCCAGAACTTCACCGGTATTCGGGTCGAAGAACTCGCCTCGGCGGGCCGGATTCACGGACAGCGCGACTTCGCGCCCGTCGCCTACGCTCGGCAATTGGGAATCCCCGACAGGATCGGTCGTCCCCTCGACCCACGTGCCGTTTTGAGTGATGCCGACTGGAAAGATCCGGTACTTGTCTTGGGGCAGCTCCGCCATAATGGCCCCGGCAGAGATGCAAGAAATGGAATGCTCGGAGGACATCCCACCGTAGAGTACGGCGATTGTGATCATGGAGACCACACTACAAGCCGCTACTCCGATTTCTTGGAGCGCCCCATGAGCGCTGCGATCATGTCGTCCACGCGCAAATCGCGGTGGCACACGGAGAACACGGCCTCAGTCAAAGGCATATCCACGCCGTTGGCGAGCGCCAACTCGTGAATGCTTTGCGAGCTGATCACGCCTTCAGCCACCTGCCCGTTCGTGGCGTTCCGGGCCTGATCCAGCGTCATGCCGCGACCGAGACGCTCACCAAAGGTCCGGTTGCGGGACAGCTTCGAACCGCAGGTGGCCACAAGATCCCCGAGCCCCGCCAGCCCCGCGAACGTGCGCTGGTCCGCTCCGAGCGCAATGCCCAGGCGGGTGATTTCTGCGAGCCCCCGGGTGATGAGCGTGGCCTGGGTGTTCTCCCCCATGTCCTTTCCCGCGGCCATGCCGCACGCCAGCGCGATGACATTCTTGCATGCTCCGCCGATTTCACAGCCCACCACGTCAGTGTTCGTGTACGGGCGCATGTACGAGGTAGCGCATGCCGCCTGGATGAGCTTGGCCCGGTTCAGATCCGAACAGGCGATGACTGTCGCAGCCAGCTGCTCGTGCGCGACCTCGCGTGCGAGGTTCGGTCCGGTCAACACAGCGATGCGTTCCCGCTGAACACCCGTGACCTCAGCAATGACCTCGCTCATCCGTTTATAGGTGCCCGACTCGATGCCCTTGGAAATAGACACCACAGTCGAGTCGCTCGGAATGTGGGGCGCCCAGTCCGCCAGGTTCCCGCGCATGGTCTGGCTCGGCACAGCGGGAATGACAATCTGAGCTGAGTCGATCGCCTCGGTCGCGTCATCCGTCGCCTCAATCGCCTCCGGCAGAACTATGCCGTCGAGGTAATCGGCGTTGACGCGTGTCCGCTGGATCGAAGCAGCCAGCTCCGTGCGGCGCGCCCACAAGCTCACGGAATTTCCCGCATCAGCAAACACCTTCGCCAATGCCGTGCCCCACGACCCTGCGCCAAGGACAGCCACCTTGACCATGCGCGCCACCCTTTCGTCATTGCTCTCCGCTCGCTCGGAGCGGATTTCTGCCCGTCACAGTGTAGAGCACCTCCCCAGGGAATTCGGGGTTATGCGCGCCCGCGCCAGATGCGGGACAATGTTCAACATGGGCAAAAAGTCACACATGCACGAAGAGGACAAAGACCTCAAAGGAGAGATGTTCCTCACCGGCCGCCACCAGGAAATTCCCACTAAACCAGCTGAGGAATTCAAGCGCACCACGCTTGCCGCAGGTGCCGTTCTTTGGCGCGGTGATGTGACGGATCCCGGAACAATCGAGGTCGCGTGCATTCACCGTCCCCGGTACGACGACTGGTCGCTCGCTAAGGGCAAAGTCGACCCAGGTGAGTCACTGGTCGCCACCGCAGTACGCGAGATCAAGGAAGAGACCGGCTACGATGTCCGCCTCGGCAAACTGCTGGGCAAGACCGTGTACCCGGTGAAGGACTCCACGAAGGTGGTTTACTACTGGACCGGCGAAGTGGTCGGCGGAGAATTCGAAGCGAACGAGGAAGTCGACGAAATCCGCTGGCTCCCCTTCGACGAAGCCACGGCCATCATGTCCTACGACCTCGACCGTCAAGTTCTGCAAAAAGCGCAGAAGCGGTTCGGCATTCCCACCACCGCGCGTGTCCTGTACGTCCGCCACGCCCGCGCGCACGACCGCGAAAAGTGGTCCGGAGACGACAATCTGCGGCCGCTGGACAAAAAAGGCCGCCGCCAGTCCGAAATGCTTGTTCCGATGCTCGCGCCGTTCCACCCCGACAGGATTTACTCTGCGGTGCCGGATCGTTGCCAGACGACGGTCGCCCCGCTTGCCGACGAATTGAATCTCCCCGTCGACGTCGATCAGCGTTTCGGCGACGAGGCGTGGCTCTCCGACATGGTCGGCGCCCAGAAAGCGTTCATGGACGTCGTCGAGCAAGGCGGCGTCAGCGTCATCTGCGCGCAGGGCGACGTCATCCCGAATATACTCGCGTGGCTGTCGGCGACCGGCCGCCTGCCCATCGACGGGGACATCAAGGCGAAGAAGGGCTCCGTGTGGGTGCTCTCCTTCAACGACGGCAGGCTCACCGGCGCCGACTACCTGCCGTCGGCGCTGCCGGTGCGCTAAGAAATAGCGGGCTTGTACGCCGGACGCTGCTCTTCGAAGCGCTCGATGGCCTCCTCGTCGCGCAGCGTCAGGCCGATGTCGTCCAGGCCCTCCATGAGCCGCCAGCGGACGTAGTCGTCGATCTCGAATGTGTAAGTGTTCTCGCCGACCGTGACAGTGCGGTCCTCCAGCGACACTGTGACTTCGAGCCCGGGTTCCTGCTCGAGCTGCTTCCAGATCAGCTGAATGTCAGCATCCGTCATTTGGCCGGCCAGGAGGCCAGCCTTGGACGTATTTCCGCGGAAGATATCGGCGAAACGCGGGCTGAACACTGCTTTGAAGCCGTAGTCCATCAGCGCCCACACGGCGTGCTCGCGGGAAGAACCGGTGCCGAAGTCCGGGCCGGCGAAAAGGACCGAGCCGTTCTTGTACGCGTCCTGGTTCAAGACGAAATCCGGCTCATTGTTGCGCCAGTTGGAAAACAGACCGTCCTCGAAGCCCGTGCGCGATACGCGCTTGAGGTAGACCGCCGGAATAATCTGGTCGGTGTCCACATTGGAGCGGGTGAGCGGCACGCCGACGCCGGTGTGTGTGGTGAATTTCTCCATGATCTAAGGCACTTCCTTTCGTACTAGAGATCGGCCGGGCTAGAGAGGTGGCCGGTGATCGCAGTTGCCGCGGCGACGAGCGGCGAGACAAGGTGGGTGCGCCCGCCCGGTCCCTGGCGGCCCTCGAAATTGCGGTTGGACGTCGACGCGGAACGCTCCCCCGGCTTCAACTGATCCGGGTTCATGCCCAGGCACATGGAGCAGCCGGCCGTACGCCAATCAGCGCCGAAGTCCCGGAAAATCTGGTCCAAGCCCTCTTCTTCCGCTTGCTGCTTCACCATTGCCGAAGACGGCACGACCATCATGCGGGTCTCGGGGTGGATCTTCTTGCCCTTGACCACTTCGGCGGCGGCGCGCAGGTCTTCAATACGGGCGTTGGTGCAGGAACCGAGGAAGACGGTGTCGATCTTGATCTCGCGCAACGGGGTCCCCGCTTCGAGGTCCATGTACTTCAAGGCTTTCTCGGCCGCGGCCTTGAGTGTGTCGTCGCCGAAAGACTCTGGGTCCGGAACGGATTCCGCCAGCGGCAGGCCTTGGCCGGGGTTAGTTCCCCAGGTGACAAACGGGGTGAGCGCGGAACCGTCAATCTCAACGACAGTGTCGAATTCCGCGCCCTCGTCGGTCGGCAGCGTTTTCCAGTACGCGACGGCATCGTCCCAGTCTTTGCCCTTCGGGGCGAATTCGCGGCCCTTGACGTATCCGAAGGTCTTCTCGTCGGGAGCGACCATGCCCGCTCGGGCACCTCCCTCGATGGACATGTTGCAGATGGTCATCCGCGCTTCCATGGAAAGCTTCTCGATGGCTTCGCCGCGGTACTCGATGATGTGGCCGGCGCCTCCGTTGGTGCCGATCTTGGCGATGATGGCCAGGATCAGGTCCTTTGCGGTCACGCCCGGTTGCAATTCGCCGGAGACTTCCACGGCCATGGTCTTGAACGGCTTCAACGGCAGCGTCTGGGTGGCCATGACGTGCTCCACCTCGGAGGTGCCGATTCCCATGCCGATGGAGCCGAACGCTCCGTGGGTGGAGGTGTGGGAGTCGCCGCAGACAATGGTCATGCCCGGCTGCGTGATTCCGAGCTGGGGTCCCACGGTGTGGACAATGCCCTGCTTGACATCGCCCATCGAGTGCAGGCGCACGCCGAATTCCTCGCAGTTCTTCCGCAGGGTGGACACCTGGGTGCGAGAAGTCAGCTCCTCAATCTCCAGCAGGTTGCCGGATTTGATGCCCACGGTCGGAACATTGTGGTCTTCTGTAGCCAGGTGCTGCTGGGGCCGGCGGATCGTCCGTCCTGCCATGCGCAGACCGTCGAATGCTTGCGGGGACGTGACCTCGTGGAGGAGCTGAAAGTCGATGTAAATCAGGTCGGGGTCGCCGTTTTCGCCCTCGGTGATCACGTGGTCGCGCCACACTTTCTCTGCCAGCGTCAAGGGTCGATCTTGCGCCATAGTCTCTCCTCCTCCGTGCTCCAGCGATTCCATATCGCGGGATTGACGTTTCCATTCAATGGGACAGTTTAGTACAGCCGACACCATTTCCGCACACCGTCCACCGCGCTGGGACGGGCACCCATCGACCATATAGTGAGATGATAAGATCCACTCCGTGGGAAATTCTGTGGAAGGCCCGGCGGAGAACAGCTCGGGAATCAAGGTCCTCGACCGCTCGATCGCGCTTATCGACGCCGTCGCGTCCGGCGAAAAGACCCTCTCCGAGCTCAGCGCCGACACTGGGCTTCCCCGGGCGACAACGCACCGGCTCGCCACCGCTCTAGAAGTGCACCACGTGCTCGTCCGCACCGACACCGGTGCCTGGGCGATCGGCCCTGCCCTGGCGCGTTACGCGTCGCTGGCCCCCTCGAAGATCATCGACGCCGCGAAACCGATCATGGCAGACCTCGTGGACACCACGAATGAATCTGTCCAGCTGTACGAGCTCACCGGATCCTTCCGCACGTGCGTCGCCGCCGCCGAACCCCCGAGCGGACTCACGCACACCGTGCCCGTCGGCTCGCAGCTGCCGCTCGACCGCGGTTCCGCGGCGAAGATCTTCGCCGCGCACAAGCTTGTCGACGCCCCCTTCTCCGACGAAGAAATGGCCACCGTGCGCTCCACCGGCATCGCCGAATCCGTCGCAGAACGCGAAGTGGGACTCGCCAGCGTTTCCACACCTATTCAAGGAGCAAACGGCGCAGTACTGGCAGTGTTATCCATTTCCGGCCCCGTCGAGCGGCTCAAGCCCTCTCCCGCTGAGAAGTGGGGCTCCCAACTGCTCGCCGCCGCCGACAAGCTCACCAAAGCGATCTAACGGTCGATCGCGTCGAGAGTTCCCTTCGGCCAGACGACGTTCTTGGCCAACGGAATCTGGTGCGACGCACTTTCGAGAATGTGCATGAAATAGCCGGCCGTACTCGGGATGGCCACGATATCGCCGGGCACGACCCCTTCCGGAAAGCGGATCTTCCGGCGCAGGATCACCTCGTCTTCAATGCAGTACGCTCCGACGAGAAATGCCTCGAGTGGTTCCCCTGCCACCGCGGACCTTCCCTCCCGCTTCACCAGCACAGGGTCGATCAGGAAGTCGTCCGAGGTGGTCCTGCACTGCGTCCGGTTCATCTCCACTCCGACAAGGGGCAGGCCGTCGGAGCGGGTCTTGGTGAAGGCGACACGGGTGAGGATGACCCCGCAGCCGTCGAGAAGCGAACGCCCCGGTTCGAGATGGAGCCGCAGTCCGCGCTCCCGCATCCCCTCGGCGATGCCGCCGGACAAGACTTCTGCCAACCATTCGCCGCGAGTCGGGGTCTGCCAATACGGATACGTGTTGGTCAACGGATCAGCTTTCCACGTGAAGGGGGTGGCGTACCCGGCGCGCTGCTGGCCGATGGCTTCCTGGTACGCGTCCCACTGTTCTTCGTGGGCGAGATAGCTCATGGGCACGCCGCCGCCGATGTCGATGAACTCCGGTGCATGTCCTGCCGTGCGTAACCGGTCGATCAACTCCATGCATTCGCGCAACGCCGCCTGCCGGTCTTTCGCCGCGTAGCCGTGCAAGTGCGCGTGGACGCCGACGATGCGCGCATGCGGCGACCGCGCCGACAAGTGGTCGGACCACGCCTCCAGCCGCTCACCGAAACGGGTCGGAGGCATAGCATCCGGATCGGGTGCCAACCGCGGTGCGACGCGCGCTGGAACACCCGCCGCTTCAGCGAGTGCGCACAGCCGGTCGTACTCGGCCCTGTTGTCTGCGGAGACAACCACGTTGTTGTCGATGGCCAGGCGCAGCAGCGCATCCGGCTTGATGGCGGCGGAGAGAATAATCCGTTCCCCCGGCATTCCGCGTTCGAGCACCTGCCGCAACTCGTTCTCGCTCGCAACGTCCACGCCGTTGCCTGAGTCGCGCACGGTGTCGGCGAACAGAAGCGCCTTATTCGCCTTCCTCGCGTAGAAGACTTTCGTTTCCACGCCCGCTGCCTCGCCGGCGTCCACGAGCTCCGCGATATTGTCACGCATCGGGCCAGCGTTGAGCACGTTGACGGGACTTCCGAATCGGTCCAACAGGTCGATGCAGGCATGTTCATCTGAGAGCAAACGGTCGGACCAGTCGAACCTCACGGGCTCCAACGGGGGCATGCCGTGCACGCGGAGAGGGTCCGCCAGCGCGGCTGCGCTGACCCGGTCGGCCCAGCGTTCCACGACATCGTGCGCACTGCGGCGCAACGTGTCGTGGCCGAGAGTGTAGCCTTCATTCATCCGTCCCGCCGCGGCGATGTGGCTCTGCCCCACCAGTGTGCCGTCACGCCCCACATAGAGCGCATCCGTGCCCGGGTAGCGCTCACCGACACCGCGGGAAACAAGGTCGGCCACCAAGGATCCTTCCACCACTCCCGGCGGAGCCAGTACCGCGTCGATGACTACCGTCGCGCCGACGGACTCTGCCACCGCGCGGATATCCTCGCCGCCGCGGGACATGGCGTCGGTGCGGATCCGCCCGCTGTCGACGAGCGCAAGCACCTCAGCGGCCGACTCCGCTGGGGGACCGAATGCGACGCGTTCCATCGTCCGTGTGAAGGCGTCGAAGTCCCGGCCTCCGAGAGTGTCCCGGCCACCGTACGACGCGCGTTCTATGAGGGCATCGTAGGTGTCCCGGAACGCGAGCGCCGCGGCCAATGCGGGTGTCCACGGCCGTTCGCCTTGGGCTGCGGCGAGCGAGACCCGGAACTCCTCCACCGGATCCCCCGCGAAATCTTTCCCGTCCAGGACAGCCCGAATCTCGTCGATGGAGCCGTTACCGCCGGCGATGCGCAGTACATCCTGGGCGCAGCCAGCCAGGATTTCTTTCACCTCTGCCAAGCTGCCGCATGTCGCAACGGCCCGGGAGGCGGCCTGAATCACCGGCTTGGCCAGCGTGGCCCGGTCATCGTCGAGGTATGCCTTCACTTCCATGAAACGCCCAGACCGCGTCACCGGGTAGAAGGTTTGTGCCCTCGCGTACCGCACCACGTCGATGAACGTCAGAGCCGCGCCGCGCACGAGTGCCACATCCTCTGGTTCCACCGCATCGAGGTTGGCCGGCGGGTACGCAGGCGCGACCACGCGCAGATCCCCTAGATCCGCGTTGGCGAGGGAACCGGGCCAATCGTGTTCGTGCCCGGTGGCCAGAAGCACTTCGTGGAAGAGATCGCCGTCCACGTCCACGCCGCCGTCCACCGGGTGCACCGAACGGACGTGGGTGAAGCGGTGCTCGACACTGCATTGCGGCGGAAGATGGTGTTCCAGGGCGCTCCAAGAATTCCGCAGGAGATGCCCGACGGTTCTGCGCGGCGGGAACTGGCCCTCGTGCTCACCGGCGGCGTCGAGCTTGCCCAACTGCGTCTGCACGATGCGCTTCGGGGCATTGAGGATCCACTCTTCCGGGAGGTCTTGCGCAAACGCTCCGGGCGCGGACGCGCGCTCTAACGTGGTGTCGCTGAACACCGTCAGCTCGATGGCGGCGCCGCGTTGCCGCGCGCGTTCCATGAGCGATTCCGCGGCCCACAGTCCCCGCGGGCCCGCACCGATGATGCCTACCTTCATTCGACTATCCCGCTTCCCAGGTTCTCTTCCACCCATTCGTCGTTGTACACCGTATCCAGATACGCACGGCCGTCATCGTGGAAGATGCCGACGATGTCGCCGCGTGCGCCCTCCTCAAGCAACTCGTCCAGCGCGTGCGCAACCGCACCGCCGGACGCCCCGGGCAGGAACCCTGTCGTTCGCCCCATACGGCGGGCAGCCCGCACAGCGTCGCCCGCTTCCACCCGGATCACCCGCCCGGGGTCGACTTCGGTGGAGAGATCGGGCACCACGCCGGCACCATAGCCGGGGAGAAGGCGGGGGCCGCGGGTGCCGTCGAAAAGCACGGAACCTGCCGCATCGACCGCCACAACGTGTGTGTCGTACCCGTGCTCGCGGATATGGAGCAAGCAACCCCCGATCGTGCCGGTCGTGCTCACCGCCACCACCAGAACATCGGGAGCGCGCCCAAGCTTATCGACGATCTCCGCCATCGTTCCCCCGTCATGCGCCGCGAAAGCAGCCCGGTTGGAGTACTGGTCCAAATTCACCGCGCCGAGCTCGTCCTTCAACTCGGCGACACGCTTGCGCCGGGCAACGAGCCAATCACCTGTCTCAGGGTCTGGCTCTGTCACGGGGTGCAGAATTCCCCCGAGAGCAGTGATCAACGCCAAGGTGGCGGAGTTGGTCCGCTGGTCAACAACACAGTGGAATTCCCAGCCCCCCACAGCCGCCTCGCGTGCTAGTGCGACACCCAGGTTGCCGGAGCTGGATTCAACGACCTTCATGCCTGGGCGTAGCTCCCCGCGCCGCTCGGCTTCGCCCACCAACGCACGCGCAGTGCGGTCCTTGGCGCTCCCGCCGGGATTGAAGGACTCGAGTTTCCCCCACACCCGGGTGTCAGACGCCACGCCCCCCTGCCCCGCAATGTCGTCGAGGCGAATAAGAGGAGTTTTACCGATGGCCCCGAGTATTCCGCACCCTAATTCAGTCATAACAGGAAGCTTATGCCAACTTCGATGGTTTAGGCTTGTCCCATGACTGATTCCGGCACCAACCCCCACACCACCACGTCCCCGTCTGACGCTGACAGCCGCTACGACGCAGGAATCCGCGTCCGGCGCGAGGTCATGGGCGATGATTTTGTCGACGCCGCTCTCGGGCGCGCCGCCGGCACCGACGGCGAAGAACTCCAGGAGCACGTCACAGCCACCGTCTGGGGCTCAGTGTGGACACGCCCGGGGTTGAACCGCCGCGACCGCAGCCTGCTCAACATCGGCATGCTTGTCGCCTTGCGCGCCACCGAGGAACTGCGCGGGCACGTCCGCGGCGCCCTGACAAACGGCCTCACCCGCGAAGAGATCACCGAAGCCATCATCCACTCCTCCGGCTACTGCGGGGCACCCGCCGCCCTTTCCGCCATGAAGGTCGCGCAGCAGGTGCTCGAAGAAGAGCTCGGCCCGCGAGAGAGTTCAACCGAATCGGGCGCTTAAACCGCGGGCCCGCTTGACGGGCACGATCGAAACAGTACCGCAAAGCAAAGATCCTGCATCCCTGTTGGAGATGTCGGATCTTTGTTATTCATCTTGTACCCCGTACGGGATTTGAACCCGTGTTACCGCCGTGAAAGGGCGACATCCTAGGCCGCTAGACGAACGGGGCGCGCTCGCTGTTGAATGCGACTCGCTAACAGGAAATGACGCGCAGCCTAGAACCAAATCGGCAGCTCACTGGTCGCGTAGATCCGGAGAGGCGGACTACTGCGAATTCCGCATTTTCTCGCGCCACATGTCCAAAGCGATAGCGATGCCGATCACGGCGGGATGCACGTTCTCGTCTAAACCAGGCTCGAAGACAAGCCGGTACGTCGTCTTTCCCATCAGAGCTCGGCCGACACCGGAGTTTTCAGCGTCAACACTGACGATGGGACGCCCCTCCACGGTGATCTGGTAGTTGAGCTCAAAGATCTGTCCTTGGATCTTGACAGGCGGAAACCTGCGATGTCCACGTCGTATTTGGCGCCGATCCAAGAGAAGCGTTTGGTGATGTGGGCCAACTCCGCCTTGCCACCAGTCTGCTCATCTACCCGGTGCACGGTGTGCCGCCGAGTTCGGGAAGGGAAACGAGGGGCGTGCCGCCGACAGCGGCGAGCAGGCCGGGGGATGATTCGGGAAGCATGAACGCCAGCTTATGCGTTCCGGGCCAGCGGGGCCGCCGCGGAGCGTTTCCCACGACGCTCCATTTGAGGGTACGCTCGCCCCGTGAGAAAAAGCGGGCAGATTCTTGGACGGGACCTTCGTCGCCTGTTGCGCGTTCCCCGGGCCTTCATCATCATCGTCGGCGTGCTCATCACCCCCGCGCTCTACGCGTGGTTCAACATCAACGCCTTCTGGGACCCCTACGCCCACACCCAGAACATCCGCATCGCGGTGGTCAACAACGACCGCGGTGCCTCCGCCGAGCGCGTCGGCGAGGTTGACATCGGCGAGCAGATCACCGAGCAGCTCAAGGGCAACGACAAGATCGGGTGGGTGTTCCTCCCCGAGGACGAGGCCCGCGACGGGCTCATGCGCGGCGACTACTACGCCATGTTCCTCATCCCGCCCGAATTCAGCGAGGACCTGCTGAGCCTGGTCAGCGGCACCTACACGCAGCCGGTGCTGGAGTACTACGTCAACGAGAAGAGCAACGGCGTCACCCCCTCGATCACCGACGCGGGCGCCTCCGCTGTCGACACAGCCGTGTCCGAGGCCTTTAAGAAGAAGGTCGGCGAGGCTGCGGCGACCGAGCTGCGTAGCACGGGCTACACCCTCCGCGACGGCGCCGAGGAGGCCCGCGGCAAGACCTCCGGGAGCTTCGCCCAGGTCGCCGCCGACCTCGACGCCGCCCAGGGGCGGGTGGCCACGATGAACCAGAGCATCAACGGGGCGCGCCCGGTCGTCGCCGAGCTGAACGCCCTCGTCGGCTCCGTCGACGAGACCCTCGGGTCCGTGGACTCTTCCCTCGGGGAGGTCGAAGGGATCATCGCCGAGCTACAGAAGTCCTCCGCCGGGTTCAGCGCGGACACCTCCACCGCGCTCGTCGAGTCCACCAACGCGCTCAGCCTCGGTGCCGCCTCCGCCAACGCCTCCATCGCGGGGGCGACGGACCAGCTCGCCACCGCCCAGGGGCGGGTGCGCTCCGCCGTCGGCGAGATCGACGGCGTGGTCAAGCAGGGCGAGTCCGCCGCCGCGCAGCTGCGCGCCCTGTCGGCCGGGGCGGCCCTGTCGCCCGAGGTCCGCGCTCAGCTCGACGCCGCGGCTGGCGTGCTGGAGGAGCGCACCGCCGCCTCCCGCACCGTCCTCGACGGCCTGAACAACGTGGACCGCCGCACGGGCACTGCGTTGGCGTCGATAGGCGAGCTCGGCGACTCCCTCGAGGCCGCGACCACCGACTCCAACACCGCGGCGCGCGCCGCAAGCACGCAGCTCGGCGAGTCCGTGCCCGCGATCAACGCCTCGCTCGCCCAGGCCTCCGGCAGCGTTGCCTCCGTGCGCGGCGCGCTGAGCAGCCAGCGTGCCCTGCGTGAGGAGACAACCTCCCTGCTCGCCGGGGTGGACAACCAGCTTGCGGCCAGCCTCAGCATCCTCGACGAGGTCTCAGGCAATCTCGGCACGCTTGCCGACGGCGTTCGCTCCGCCCAGGCCGACATCAACGCTCTCCTGGCCACCTCCGACTCGGAGACCCTCAACACGGTGACGAACCTCAACTCGGCGAAGATCGGCGAGTACATTTCCTCACCCGTGACTGTCGAGCAGCAGGCCTTTTTCCCCACCGAGAACTACGGCAGCTCCATGGCCTCCTTCTTCACCAACCTGGCCCTGTGGATCGGCGCGTTCGTGCTGACGATCATCTTCCGCGTCGAGGTCGACACCGAGGGCTTCCGCCGCCTCACCGTCGGCCAGGCCTACCTCGGCCGCTTCCTCCTCTTCGCCACGCTCTCGGTGCTCCAGGCCGTCGTGGTGACGCTCGGCAACGTGGCCTTCGGGGTGCAGATGCAGTCCGTCACGGCCTTCCTCGCCACCGCAATCGCCATCGGGGTCGCTTACACGGGGATCATCTACTCCATCGTCTCTGCGCTCGGCCACATTGGCCGCGGCATCGCCGTCTTCCTCGTCGTCATCCAGATCCCGGGCGCGTCGGGCCTCTACCCCATCGAACTCATGCCCGGCTTCTTCCGCCGCATCTACCCCTTCCTCCCCTTCCGCTACGGCATCGACGCGATGCGCGAGACCATCGCCGGGTTCTACGGCCATCACTACCTCCGCTTCTTGGCTACGCTTCTCGCCATGTCCGCCGCGGCCTTCGCCCTGGGGTGGCTGTTCCGACTCACCTCCTCGCACGCCAACCTCCTGTTCAACCGCCAGCTCGCTCGCACGAACCTGATCACCAACGAGAAGGTGGAGGTCATGGGCTCGCCCTACCGCGCGTCCGACCTCATGGCCGCCCTGTCGGACCGGGATGAGTTCCGCGGGGGCGTCGAGAAGCGGGCGCGGATGCTGCGGGAGAACTACCGCACGCTCATCTTCGGCGGGATCGGCGCGGGCGTTGCCGGCATCGCCATCATCACCCTGCTCACCATGCTCCTGCCCACCGACAAGACGATCATGCTGGCCATCGTCGTCGCCTGGTCGCTGCTGGTCGTCCTCTACCTCGGCGCGGTGGAGTACTTCACGCAGAGCCTCGTCGACGCCGAACAGGTCTCGCGCCTCGGCGAGGCCGAGTTGCGCGACGCCGTGATCCACCGCCACGACTCCGCCGGCACCAGCGTCACCATCGGGCCCGCGGATGCCGAAAGCGAGGACACCAAGTGAGAACCGTCTTCTCCATCGCCTACAACGACCTGCGCCGGCTCTACACCAACGTCATGGCGGGCATCGTCATGGTCGGCCTCATCACCATCCCCTGCCTCTTCGCCTGGTTCAACGTGCTGGCCACGTGGAACCCCTTCGCCAACACGGAGCGCCTCGAGGTGGCGGTGGCCAGCACCGACCGCGGCCACACGAGCGACCTCACTCCGCTGGCCGTCAACGTCGGCGACATGGTGCTCTCCCAGCTCTACCGCGACGACTCGATGGACTGGGTCATCACCGATGCCGACGACGCCATCGAGGGCGCGAAATCCGGCGAGTACTACGCCGCCATCGTCCTGCCGCCCACGTTGAGCGACGACATGTTCACTTTCTACGCCGGAAACGCCGAACCCAGCCGCATCGACCTCTACGTCAACGAGAAGAAGAACCCCATCTCCCCGCTGCTCATCTCCAGCGGCACGCAGGGCGTCAGCGCCCAGATCAGCGCGTCGTTCACTAGAGCCCTCGCCGAGGTGTCCTTCGGGTTGATCGAGACGGCCTCGGACTTCCTCAACGAGGCGGAGACCAAGCAGGCACTCGACTCCATCGAGACGCGCACCGCCAGCGCCCGCGACCAGCTGCTCTCCAGCGCCAGCACCGTGGACGCGCTCGCCTCGCTCACCGAGTCGAGCGTGCCGCTCGTCGACAGCGCCGAGCGGATCTCCGGGGCGCTGGGCGACTCCCTCGGGCAGGTCCGCCCCGTCGACCTCGGGGCCACCGGGGCGGGCCTCGGCGGAGACGGCGCGGCGCTTGCGGCGGCGCTGGTGGCGACGTCGGAAAGCTTTGCCGCCGTAAGCGACCGCGTCGACCAGCTGATGGCGGACTCTTCCGCCACCTCCCAGGCCACCGCCGCGAGCCTGACGGACATCGCCGCGCGCATCGATGTACAGGTGAAGCAGTACACGGCCCTGCGCGACACCATCAACGGTGAAGTCGCCCCGGCGCTTCCCCCCGACGCCCAGCCGGGGGTGCGCGCGGTGGTCGGCGACCTCAACGACGCCATCGCCCGCCAGACGGCCGTTCGCGACCGACTCAACGACGCCGCCGCGCGCCTCACCGCCGGGCAGGGCAGCCGGGACGGGAAGAACGCGGACCGGCAGGAGATCAAGGACTCGATCGCCCGGGCCCGCGAGGCGATGGACTCGGCCAAAAATTCCTACGAAACCGGGATCCGCCCGCGCCTCGAGGCGCTGTCGGGCTCGCTGGACAACGTCCGGGCGAACGTCGACAAGGCCCGCTCGGACATCGACGGCGTCTCCTCTGCCCTGGCCAACCGACCCGGCTCGCTGCGCGACACCCTCGCAGCCTCCGGTGCGGACCTGCGCGACACGGCGGAATCTCTGCGCGCCAACGCGGCGAGGATGCAGGAGGCGCAGCAGTCGATCGCGCAGGCGCGCTCGAGCGGGGACCTGACGAAGCTGGCCGACCTCGTCTCCAGCCACCCGGAGGAGCTCGCCGACGCCCTCGTCGACCCAGTCAAGGTGGAGCGCAAGGAGATCTTCCCCCGCGTCAGTTTCGGCGCCGGCATGGCCCCGCTCTACACGGTGCTCGCCCTGTGGGTGGGCGCCCTGTTGACGTCAGTGGCCGTGCGCACGGACGACCGCTCCATCGAACAGAACGTGGTCGATCCCGGCCGCCTCACCGCTGGCCAGAAGTACTTCGGCCGCTACCTGACGTTCGTGACCACCGGCCTGGCCCAATCCACGCTCCTCATGGCGGGGCTCATTGTCTACGTGGGCATCGAGCCCGCGCACCCCTTCCTCCTCTTCGTGGCGGGGTGGGTCTCGAGCCTGGTCTTCCACCTGATCTGCTACACGCTGGTGATCTCCCTGAGCAACGCCGGCAAGGCCGTGGGCGTGCTCATCCTGGTGCTCCAGGTCTCGGCGGCGGGCGGCGCCTACCCGCTGCAGCTGCTGCCGGGCTGGGCGCAGGCGATCAGCCCCTGGCTGCCCGCGACCTACTCGATCCGCGCTATGCGCGCCGCGGTCTTCGGCACCTACGGCTGGGACTTCTGGCGAGCCCTCGGCATCCTCGTCCTCTTCGCGCTGCCCTTCCTCTTCCTCGGCCTTTGGCTGCGCCACCGGCTGCACCACGCGATCGACCGCATGGACGAGGCGGTTGCGCAGACCAAGGTGATGATGACCTAGCCGCGCCTACAGGTCGATGGTGCCGCGCACGCGGGCGGTGACCGCCCACACAGATGCCGCGGCCGTCGTCGGTGAACGACGGCACACAGCACCCCACCGGCTTCTGGGCCGAGGAGCTGGTGAACCCCTACACCGTCTTCACCGACGCGGGCTGGGACGTGGACGTGGCCACCCCGGGCGGGCGCGCCCCGACCGTGGACAAGGTCAGCCTCGGCGACGGGGCGACGCGGACATCCTCGCCCGCGTCCGAGCGAAGCTCGACGAGCTGCAGCCTGTCCTGTCTCAGCCCCTCGCCCTCGAGGAGGTGGACGACTCCGCCTACGACCTCGTCTTCTACCCCGGCGGACACGGCCCGATGGAGGACCTGGCCGTGGACGAGGCCTCGGGGCGCATCCTCCGCCCGGCGCGTGCAGGACAACACCCCTGTCGCCCTTCTCTGCCATGCCCCGGCCGCCGTCCTCGCCGCCGAGAACGAGACCGGCGGCTTTCCCTTTGCCGGGCGGAAGATGACCGGCTTCTCCAACGACGAGGAGCGCGCGAGCGGCCTCGCGGAAAAGGCGAAGTGGCTACTCGAGGACAGGCTGGTGGAGCTGGGCGTGGATTACGAGAAGGCGCAGGAGCCCTACGCACCCCACGTCACCGTCGACGGCGCACTCTACTCCGGGCAGAACCCGTCCTCTTCGCAACAGCTCGCAGAGCGTCTCGTGGCTGACCTTTCCCGCTGACGGGCGACCGAGAACCCCCGAGGTCGAGACGGCTTCGGGGTTTTCATGTCGGTGTTGAGCTACTTCGCGGCCTGGATCAGGCCGTACTCGTGCAGCAGCTCGCTGATCTCGCTGTCCTCGAGATTGTCGAAGAAGTGTTTGCGCATGAAGTGACCGGCCCGGTGGTCCGGCGAGGTGGCGAGGGGCTTGCCGTCGCGGAGCTGAACGGTGGCGTCGAGAAGCGTACGCACGTCGAAGGTGGAGTTGAACACCTCAGGCACGCCGCGCTCGATGTCCATAAGCGTGTAGACGGCCTCCATCGGGGTCCGCACGGAGTACTCGGTGGTGAAGATGCAGTCGCACTGCGCCGACTCGGCGAACTGGCCGATGAAGGCGAAGTTCTTCGCGCCCTCCGGCACCACGTCCGGGCGGTCGCCCGCGGCGCGCGGCATGAAGAATGCCGTGACGTAGGGCATCATCACCGGGACGGCCTTGGCGCCGGTGGCGGCGTGCTCGTCGATCTCCTCGACGAGCACGCCCAGGTGGTAGAGCCACTCGCGCCTGATCTCCTCGCCGGTCTTGCCGGTGTAGTCGCCGCGTGTGTCGGAGTACAGGGCGTAGACCCAGACAGCCATCTGGTCCTTCGGCTGGTTCTTGAAGTGCGGCTGGTTGACTGTCCAGGACAGCAGCCAGCTGGAGTCGCGGGCGGTCACGATGCCGCCGGTGACCACCTTGCCGGAGAAGGGGTCGCGCTTGGCAATCTTCTCGATGTAGCGGGGGATGCGCTCGTCCAGCGTCCTCACGGTGCTCGTCCAGGACCCATCCGGCTGCGGCAAAACGACGATGCTCAAAACCCTCGCGGGGCTGCGCGCCCCCGCCTCCGTCCAGGCCCTAGCGCCCTTCGGCACCCGCCTTTTCGCTGAGGACGCGGGGGTCTTCACCACCACAGCGCGCAACAACCTGCGCGTCGCCGCGCCCTCGCTTGACGACGCCACCGCAACCGCCGTCCTCGCCGCCGTCGAAATCGACTTTCCGCTGGCCAACGGCGCGGACTCGCTGTCTTCGGGCCAGCGGCGACGCCTGCTGCTCGCCCGCGCGCGAAAAAGCGGCCGGTGAATGTTTTTCACCGGCCGCTTCGCCTTGTACCCCGTACGGGATTTGAACCCGTGTTACCGCCGTGAGAGGGCGACGTCCTAGGCCGCTAGACGAACGGGGCGCGTTCGCTTTTGAATGCGACTCGCTAACAGTAAATGACCCTGTGCCAAGAACCAAATCGACTGGTTGCCGCCACCTTATGCGGGATAGATGAGCGGCGCGTTCACGCTCAGGCGGAGGGCGTCCCCCACCGCGGGCTTCGGGTCCGCCGCCATGCGAGCGCGGAACTCGACACCGTTGGATTCAAGGTTCACCGAGTAGCTGGTCACCTCGAACAGCACTGGCGTGATTGTCGCTTGCATACCCGCAGAAAACGCCGGACCCACCTGGACTGCATCGGGCAGCACCGCCACCGTCACTCGTGCCCCCTGGCAGCTCACTGGTCGCGTAGATCCGGAGAGGCGGACTACTGCGATTTCCGCATTTTCTCGCGCCGCATGTCCAAGGCGATCGCGATGCCGATCACGGCGGCATGCACGTTCTCGTCTAAACCAGGCTCGAAGACAAGCCGGTACGTCGTCTTTCCCATCAGAGCTCGCCCCATACCCGAATACTCCGCGTCGACGCGGGCGATGGGACGCCCCTCCCCCGTGATCTGGTAATTCAGCTGGAAGATCTGACCTTCAATCTTCACGGGCGGAAAACCGGTGATGTCCACATCGAATTTGGCTCCGATCCACGAAAACCGCTTTGTGATGTGGGCAAGTTCCATCTGGGTGCCGGTCTGGTCATCAACGCGGCGAACGGTATAGGTGTCGCGGATGAAGTTCACCGGATCTTCGATAACCAGGGCCAGATTGCCCGCTGCATCCGACACTTCCACGCCGCGGGAGGCTTTCACCAGGTCACTGAGTTTCAGCGTCTGCCGCGCAGTGCCGAGCACCTCTCCGTTCGCCCCAGCGATGGTGAATTCATCGCGGCCGATGGTTTTGGATTGTGAGACGGTGAGCATGTCTTCTCTCAGCATGACACCCACGATAGCGAAGAACCTCCGGTCCGCTTCGAAAGTGAAGCAGACCGGAGGCTCTCCGCTTGTTGTACCCCGTACGGGATTTGAACCCGTGTTACCGCCGTGAGAGGGCGACGTCCTAGGCCGCTAGACGAACGGGGCTTAAGGACTTTCATGTCCAGCAGCTCTACCCAATCACGGATTGTCTCGAACTGCAGCTGGCCTACCAGGACTCGAACCTAGAATGACGGTACCAGAAACCGTAGTGTTGCCAATTACACCATAGGCCATCGTTTCTCAGTGCGACCCGGCGCTTGCCGGTTGCTCTGAACAACGACGATTACTATAACCACACCAGCGATATAGCACCAAATCTCGAGGTCACCGGGCTTAAAGCTGGCCAATAATCACGCTGGTGTGATTAGAGCTGTCACCGCTAATCGGCAGCGGGCTGAAACGGTGTCTGCGCGCGTGCCGACCGGAGACGTGCCAGAGTCGACTCGCGGCCCAGCAACTCCATGGATTCGAATAGCGGAGGCGAGACAGCCTCACCGGATACAGCCACCCGGACGGCGCCGTACGCCTTGCGGGGCTTGAGGCCCAGATCGTCGATAAGCGCGCCGCTGAGCGCGTTCTCGATGTTCTCCGTGTTCCAATCCCCCACTGCCTCGAGGGCGGCGATGCCCGCGTCCAACGGCTGGATCGCGTCCTCCTTGAGGTTCTTCTTAGCCGCCTTCTCGTCGAGCACTAGTTCATCATCCGGCGTGACAAGGAATTTGAGCAGGCCGTACGCGTCGCCCAGCATCTTGATGCGGGTTTGAACGAGCTCTGCAGCGACCCCGAACTTCTCCTCCGGGTAGCTCGCCGGGAAATCCGTGTACTCGGTCAAGTAATCGCGCAGACGGTGCTTGAAGTCTTCCGGCTCGAGGAGACGAATGTGATCGGCGTTGATGGCCTCGAGTTTCTTCTGGTCGAAGCGCGCCGGGTTAGCCAGCACATCGTTGATGTCGAAGGCTTGGACGAACTCGTCGACCGTGAAGATGTCCTGGTCCGCCGACAACGACCACCCGAGGAGAGCGAGGTAATTGATCATGCCCTCGGGAATGATGCCGTTGTCGCGGTGGTTGAACAGGTTCGACTCAGGATCGCGCTTGGACAGCTTCTTATTGCCCTGCCCCATCACGAACGGAAGGTGGCCGAACTCCGGTGTGAAATCGGTGACGCCGATGCGTTGAAGCGCTTCATAAAGCGCTAGCTGACGCGGCGTGGAGGAGAGCAGGTCCTCCCCGCGGAGCACGTGCGTCATGCCCATCAACGCGTCGTCGACCGGGTTGACCAGGGTGTACAGGGGCGCGCCGTTCGAGCGGGCGACCACATAGTCCGGCTGCGTTGCGGACTTGAACTCCATGTCGCCGCGCACGAGGTCGTGCCACTTCCAGTCCTTGTCCGGCATGCGCAAACGCCAGACGGGCTCGCGCCCCTCAGCCTTGAAAGCGGCGACCTGCTCCTCGGTGAGCTCGCGGTCGAAATTATCGTAACCCAGCTGCGGGTCACGCCCCGCCGCAATATGGCGCTCCTTGACCTCTTCGGCTGTCGAGTACGCCGGGTAGACTTCCCCTGCCTCGATCAGCTTGTCCAGGATGTCCGCGTAGATCTCCATCCGCTGGGACTGGCGGTACGGCTCGTGCGGGCCACCGACCACCACGCCCTCGTCCCACTCCATGCCGAGCCATGTCAGCGAATCGATGATCGCTTGGTAGGACTCCTCGGAATCGCGCGCAGCATCAGTGTCTTCGATCCGGAAGACCAGTGTGCCGCCGGTGTGCCTGGCTTGCGCCCAATTGAAAAGCGCCGTCCGGACCATCCCCACGTGGGGCGTTCCGGTCGGCGACGGGCAAAAACGTACTCGTACAGGTGCGTCAGTCATGCACCTAACTGTAGCGCGCGGGCGGCTACTTGCTCACGCGGGATAGCACTGCCCACATATCGTTCGCAGTGGACGGGTCGTACCACCAGAAGTGGTTGGAGCCGTGCACCTTGATGGCCTGCACCGGCTTCTTGCAGCCGGTGGCGGAAACGCGGGTGGCGTTGTGGCCCAGCGGCGACGACGTGATACGGCCGACGTTGCAGCCGTTACGGCGTTCGTACGAGCTGAACAGATCCGGCACACCGAGGTAGCGCGTGCCGCGTCGGACTCCGCCGTTATATGAGGTCAGGGTGTCATTCGTGCCGTGGTAAGCGAGGAACGCCACCGGAATGTTCTGGCAGTTCGCGTTCACCGGCCAGTAATACGCGCCGGAGACACCAGCGACACCTGCGAAAAGATCCGCCATGTGGCATGCGGAGACCGCGGCCATGCCGCCACCGGTGGACATGCCAGTCGCGTAAATACGGCGGCGATCGATGTTGTAATACCGCTGCACATCGTCGATCATCGCGCGGACAAAGCGAATGTCCTGGCCCGGGCCGGTGGAGGCAGTCGGAGAACCTTCCCACGACGCCCCAATTGCGCGCGGGTAAACAATGATCGCGTCGCGCCCCACGTTCGATTCGCGCAGACGGGAGTAGTTGCGGAAGTTCTCAGTCGAGTCCTGGAAGGCCGAGTACCCCACCATGACGGGGGTCGGGCGCGAGGGGTTGTAGCCGTGCGGGACCCAGATCAGATAAGAGCGGTTGCCCACTCGAATCTCACCGTTGTGGCCTGGCGCCACAGGCTGGCCAGCGGTCGCGCGCCACGGGCCCGGTGCCGGCTTCGGAGCGGGTGCAGGGGCCTGAGCAGGGGCAGGAAGCGGGTTGTACGGAACGGAAGATCCGACACCCGGGGGAATCGCACCATTGACCTGGCGCGCCATGTCATTCCACGCGCGGTTCGCATTATTCGCGGCATCGGCCGCAGCTTTGGCCGCAACATCGGCAGCGTTGCTGGAGCTGGCAGTGAGCTGCTCAGGCGTAGGAAGTCCCTGGGCTTGTGCCGGGGCAGCAGCGAGCCCCGCCACCATCAGGAACCCTGCGGTAATACCCGCAAAGCGGCGGCGCCACGTTTCATCGAATTTCATCGGAGGCCTTTCGGAAAACAGACACAACTGGGCCGCTGGACAAAGCTGCACTTTAGCCACAGCAATCACTTGCGAAACATTAGTTAATACCGGTTCGATCTTCAACAGAACCATGAAGTATTCTGCCCGCTAGCTGAAATTCCCACAACAACGGGGTCTCCCGCTCAACCGGCCCATGCCCGAACCGACCCGCACCGCCCACTAGAATCGGTGACTATGTCATCCCACCGCCCCCCGACCGCGCCGGACTTCCTCATCTCCCGCGCGGAGGGCTCTGTGCGCACGCAAGGAGCTAAGACCAGCTTCATCGACGTGTGGGACGCCGTCGCTGCGTTGAATAGCGGCAAAGCCGAGATGGTGGTGGGTGCGCTCCCCTTCGACCGCGACGCCCCTGCTGCCCTCACTGTGCCCGAGTCCATCATCCGAGAACCCGGCCCGCTTGAGCCCCACTCCTATTACCGGATCGGTGAAGGGGCCCAGCTGCACGCAAGCGTCTCCGGCTACGACCCGGAGCCGCACGAGCATCTGCGGCGCATCGAAGCAGCTATCGCCACCATCGAGGATTCACTTCTGGACAAGGTGGTCCTTGCCCGTGCGGTGGATATTGCGTTCGACCCTCCAGTGGATCCACGGTTGGTTGCCGCCCGACTCATCGACATGTCGCGCACCCGCGACGGCTTCATCGCGGACCTCACTCCTGCCGGCAAACAAGGCCACATGCTTGTCGGATCCTCGCCGGAGTTGTTGATCAAGCGTGAAGGCTTGTTCATTTCGTCTTATCCGTTGGCCGGTTCCGCGGCACGTATCTTCGGCGACCCCGACGCGGATGCCGCAGCGGGACAAGCACTCCGCACCTCAACGAAGGACTTGGACGAACACGCATTTGTGGTCGAGCACATCCGCGACGTGCTCGCACCCCTGTGCACCGAACTCACCGTCCCTGAACAACCGGTGCTGACAAAAACGAACGAGATGTGGCACCTAGCCACTCCGATTTCAGGGGTCTTAAGCGACCCGGCTCCGAATGCGCTGGAAATCGCCATGCGCCTTTACCCCACCCCAGCCGTCTGCGGCACACCGCAGCATGCCGCTTACGCCCTGATCACCACGGCCGAATCCGACCGGTCTTTCTACGCCGGAACCGTCGGCTGGTGCGACAGCGACGGTAACGGAGAATACATGGTGTCCATCCGCTGCGCCGAAGTAGACGGAGACGGTACCGCGGCCCGCGCGTGGGCCGGCGGCGGACTCGTTGCCGCCTCCGATGCTGAGCAGGAGTTGGCTGAGACGACAGCGAAATTGCGCACTATCCAACGCGCGCTGGGCCTGTAGGGTCCTTCCGCCTAAAGAGAAAACCCGCCACATTGGCGCCTTCAGGGGCTGTCCATGTGGCGGGGAGAAGGAAACAGTCTGCGCTAAGCGCGCTCGACTGGGTTCTTCAGCGAGCCGAGGCCTTCGATCTCAACCTCGATCGAGTCGCCCGGCACCATCTCGGCGGTCCCGGCGGGCGAACCGGTGCAAATGACATCACCCGGCAACAAGGTGTACGCCGACGTGATGAACTCGATGATCTTTCCCAGCTTCCAGATCATCTGGTTGGAGTTGGAATCCTGCTTGGTCTCCGTCGTTCCATCGTGGGTGAGGTGCGCCTTGATGGGAAGGTCGTCGAAGTCGAATCGGTCCAGATCCGTCTCAATCCAGGGACCCAGCGGGCAGAATGTGTCGATGCCCTTGGCGCGCGCCCACTGACCGTCAGTAAACTGCAGGTCACGCGAGGAAACATCGTTGACGATGGTCACGCCCCGCACCACGGTTTTCCAATCTTCAGCCTTGACGTTCTTGCACGGAACGCCGATAACCAGTGCCAGCTCACCTTCGAATTCCACGCGGGTGGCAAATTCCGGGATCTTGATGGGAGCCTCAGGCCCGATCACGGCTGTCGGCGGCTTGAGAAAGAGGGTCGGCGGCAAGTGCTCCGCCGACTGCTTGAACACCTCGGCCACGTGGTCGGCGTAGTTACGGCCGATAGCGACAACCTTGCTGGGGAGCATCGGGGCGAGCAGGCGTACGTCATCGACGGCCCACTCTTTGCCCGTGTAGTCGGGATCCGTGAATGGAGTTCCCGCAATCTGCTTCGCGGTGGTCGCTTCATCGTCGATGACCGCGAATGTCATTCCCTCAGGTGTAGCAATTCGTCCAAAACGCATGCCCACGAGCATACGCCACGGCACCTGCGCGTCGCTTAGGGTTAGCCTCTCAATTCGACCCTATTGATAGCTAACAAACCACGGTCGCGGCTGCACCATGTTGTAGGTCTGCTCAGGAGTGAACATCGGAAGGTCTTCATCGATGAAATTCTTCCATGCCATGAAGAACTGCGGCTGCAGGTCCTGGCGCATGACATTCCACGTCTCAAATTTCTGCTCGGTCGTTCCGTGCCCGTCCGCGTGCAAAATGAAGGAGAGCTCGGGTGCAGAGGTGTCAATATTCTGACGGTCCGGCAACATGGCCAGCTGAAATTGATGAACAATCAAAGCTTTCTGCGGGAGATTGTTCTCCCTGGTGAGCTGCGCGAGCCATTCCGTTGCTTCATTGACCTCCGCTGCAGACGAGGAACCCACCTGCGCGGCCGGTTGCTGCCCAGGCTGAAGCTTCCACTCGGCATCGAGAGCCAGGCCGACGTTCGGGCGCTTAAGCAGTTCCTCGTAGCGGAGCGCCTGTTCCTTGAACGTGGTCAGACCCGGTTGCAGATCGATGACGGCATATCCGCCAGCCTCGGTGATCGCATCGATGTACGGCACGAGTTCTGCCGGATCCGATTCGTTTGTGAAGTTGCCGTCGTCCCCCGGCTCAGATGAGGCCACGGTGGCGATAATTTCAAAAGCAGGGACCACGGTTTCATCGGTGAGCTCCTGGTACTGGCGCACCCACTCTTTCACCACGCCGACCGCTTCCGCCGGGGGCTGCTCCCCCATTTGCCCCAGTGCAGGGCCGGAAGGATGGCCGTAGGTGGCGATCATACGGCGCCCCGGGAACACGAGACCACCGCCGCCGGGAAGTTCACCGTTCTTGGCCAGGTCGATCGTGGAGCGGAACCGTTCGGTGCTGCCGAATTGCCGGCCCAATGCGAGCGCCTTCTGGCCCGCGACCTGATCCATCGACTCCTTGGTCACGCGCGGATCGGCATAGGCAAGCACCGTGACCGGTAGTTTCGTCGCCGCGGCTGTAGCTGCTGCCGCGAATGACGTCACTTCAGTGGCGAAGATCGGCACGTCTTCGCCACCATGCCCACTCGCTTCACCGCCCCGCGCACGATCCACGATCGCGGTGATTTCATGATCCTTACCTGCAGTGATGGGATCGGTGTCCGTGATCAGCTGCAGATCGTCTGGGTCAGTCTCTGCGCCGGCTTCCTCTCCCACATTGATCACACGAGTAGCGCCGAGGCGCCGGATTTCCTCGTCCACGGCTGCGGCGGCCGCGGGTGCGGTGTAGCGCACCAACATTGGCACCCCTAGATCCACGGCGATAGCGGCTGCCTTGAGGCGGTCTTCCCGATCCGGCCCTGACACGACGACTGCGTCGGATTCAGGAAAGAATTTCTGGGAGACTTCCGCACCTGTGCCGTCCGGATCCGCAATGACCGCGGAGCCGTCCTCGACCAGCGACGCGGCAAGGCTATTTCCCCCGGCGGTAGAGCTCTCCGCCGAACCAGAATCCCCGGTTCCGGCGCCGCCGAAAACCGAGCATCCGGCAAGCAGCATCGACGTGGACACCGCGATTGCAGCTGTGGACATGAACCGGGAACTAGAACGCATGCGGGAAACCCTACTTCAGGGATTCCGCAATCCGTGTTCCGACGCTTTCAGTGAAGGTCGCGGCACCGTTGTCGCCGGAGGCATCAGAACCACGCCGGGCGGAGACATCCGCTGCGACGGCATCTTCGACGCGGGTGGCACCCGCTTCGTCGTCAAGCCAGCGGAGCATCATAGCGACCGACAGGATCATCGCCGTCGGATCAGCAAGACCCTTGCCCGCGATGTCCGGCGCCGAACCGTGGACCGGCTCAAACATAGACGGGTTCGTACGCGACGCGTCAATATTCCCCGAGCATGCCAGCCCCACTCCGCCGGCGACGGCACCGGCCAGGTCCGTAAGGATGTCGCCGAACAGGTTGTCGGTGACGATCACGTCATACCGGCCCGGATCGGTGACCATGTAGATGGTCGCGGCATCGATGTGGTTGTAGTCGATCTCCACCTCGGGGTACTCCGCGGCGATGTCGTCGACTGTGTTCTGCCACAACGCGCCCGCGTTCGTGAGCACATTGGTCTTGTGCACGAGGGTGAGCTTCTTGCCGCGCGCCATCGCAGTTTCGAAACCGTGGCGGACCAGACGCTCGACGCCGTAACGGGTGTTCTGGGAAACCTCGCAAGCGACCTCGGCTGGGGTGCCCTGACGCAAGGTGCCGCCGTTACCGGCATAGAGCCCTTCAGTTCCCTCGCGGACAACGACGAAATCAATCTCACCCGGATTGGCCAGCGGGCTCACCGCAGTCGGGTACAGCTTCGACGGACGCAGGTTGACGTAGTGGTCCAGTTTGAAGCGCAACGGGAGCAGCAACCCGCGCTCGAGGATGCCGGCTGGGACGCGCTCCGGGTCACCAATAGCACCCAGCAGGATCGCTTCGTGCTCGCGGAGGCTCGCCAGATCCTCGTCCGTGAGCAGTTCGCCGTTGCGCAGGTAACGCCGGGCGCCGAGGTCGTACTCGGTCAGTTCCACGTCGTCGCGCACTGTGCGCAGGACCTTCAGGCCCTCTTCCATCACCTCGGGGCCGATGCCGTCCCCTGCAATCACCGCAATTTTCATGCGGTTCAGCTTAACAACACCGACTGCCCGGATTCGCCTCTTGGTGCGTCCAACCCGCCTTTTCTACCGTTGCGGCGGATTAGTGCGGGTTAGTGCGAGTTAGTCAAGGTCGAGTTGAATGCAATCCGCCTCGATGGACTTGGCCACTGCGTCCTCGAGTTCCTGCGGAACCTCAGACTCGACGCGGAGAATGAGGAACGCGCCGTCTCCCTTCGCGGACTGGGTGAGCGCGGCAGCCTCGATGTTGATGCCCGCGTTGCCGAGCTGAGCACCGACGTGGCCGAGTGCACCCGGCTTGTCCGTGTAGGAGAGGAACAGGTTGCGGCCCTGAGCGCGCATGTCCACGCCGCGGCCGTTGATGCGCACGATTTTCTCCACACGCTCGAGACCGGTCAGCGCACCCTCGACAGTCGCGGTCTCGCCGTTCACGGAAACGACTTGGACCTCGATCGCCGAACGGTGGTCGCGCGACTCGTTTGCCACACCGGATTCGACTTCGAGTCCGCGGGACTCGGCGATCGCCGGCGCGTTGACGAAGGTGACGGGCTCCTCCACAATGCCGGAGAAGAGGCCGCGCACAGCGGACAGCGCCAGCGTGGAGGGGTCTACGGTGGACAGCTCGCCGCGGGCGGTGACGCGGAGGGACACCGGAGCCTCATCAAGCAGCTTGCCCGCGAGCAGGCCGAGCTTGCGTGCGAGATCCAGCCACACAGCGACCTCCTCACCCACCGCGCCACCAACGACGTTGACAGCGTCCGGCACGAACTCGCCCGCTAGAGCCTTCAGGACAGAAGCAGCCACGTCGGTGCCCGCGCGGTCCTGCGCCTCGCTTGTCGACGCCCCCAGGTGCGGCGTCACCACAACCTCATCGAGGGCGAACAGCGGAGAATCCGTGCACGGCTCGGACGAGTACACGTCGAAACCGGCGCCGCGGATGGGGCCGTTCACGATTGCGTCGACAAGCGCCTGCTCGTCGACAAGCCCTCCGCGTGCTGCGTTGATGATGATCTGGCCTTCTTTAGCCTTGGCCAACAGCTCCGCGTTGAACATGCCCTGCGTCTCTTTGGTCTTGGGCAGGTGAATGGTGACAAAGTCTGCGCGAGAGACGAGTTCTTCCAGCTCCACAAGCTCGACGCCAAGCTGCGCGGCGCGCGACGGGTTCGCATACGGGTCGTAGGCGATGATCTCGGTCTCGAATGCCGCCAGACGCTGCGCGAAAAGCTGGCCGATGTGGCCGAAACCGACGATGCCGACAGTCTTGCCGAAGATCTCCACACCCTTGAACGAAGACCGCTTCCACTCGCCGTCACGCAGGGTCTTGTCGGCGGCCGGGATCTGGCGCGCAGTGGAAAGGAGCAGCGCGATCGCGTGCTCGCACGCGGAGTGAATATTCGAGGTCGGAGCGTTGACAACCATCACGCCGCGCTGAGTGGCGGTGTCCACGTCGACATTGTCCAAACCGACGCCCGCACGACCAACAATGCGCAGATTCGGAGCCGCCTGGAGAACTTCGCTGTCCACCGTCGTCGCCGAGCGAACCAGCAATGCCTGGGCCTCAGGGACCGCAGCAAGCAGCTCCTCGCGGTTCGGTCCATCCACCCACCGCACCTCGACAGAATCACCCAGAGCCTCGACGGTGGACTGGGCGAGCTTGTCAGCAATGAGAACGACGGGCTTGGCTTCGGGGTTGGTCACGGATGCGGTCACAGTGCTCATCTCCTACGGCATAGTGGTTGACGGATATTGATTCATTAAACCTTAATTCGGAGACTGCGGGAGCGAGGAAATATCATTTAAGTCACCCGGCGCCACCGCAGCCTCGGCTTCCCGGATGCGCTCACCCAATTCCGCAGCCGGGCCGAACCGGCCGAGCGCCACCAACGGCTTCTCCGACAAGCCAGCGGTCAGGACAAGCGTACGTTCGCTCGCACGCGGATCAGGATCGTCCGTCACATACACGCTGGCGCCGAAAGCCCGCGCCGTGGCGATCGATGCGATGGACGTGGACGGAAGAGCGATCACCTGGGGAGCCATCTCAGCGTCCTGACGCGAACGGACCGGCACGACCGCGGCAGCTGCACCATCGCTGACGTGCTGCGGCGGGCCATAATCGGCCCGAAGCCATTCCGGTTCCTTCTCGTCCAAGGCCGCCACAGCCGCCGCGGCATCTTCTGGGCGCTCAACGTTCTTCTCGCCGAATCTGAGAGCTGTCGCCTTCTCCAAGGCCTCACGGCCGCCCGGATCTTTGATCACCTTGAGCTGCTCCGTGTACCCGAGCACCGGCACATCGCCCACCGCGAAGATCGTGTGTGTGGACAAACGCTCAATTTCCCGGATTACACACGCGTGCCTGTCGCCGTGGTAAATGATCATCGGCGCATGCACCAACACTGCGAGCGACGCCGCGCGCAGCTGGGAAGCAGGGCTCTCATCGGCAAGAATGAGCACCTCCGACGACGAGAAGAACAGTTCGCTCGTGGCAAAACCGTCCGAGTCGTCTACAACCACCGGATTCTCCTCGAAACGATCCGACACGTGGCGTGACTGGTTCACCGTCCGGGCTTCCTGCAGAACGGGATCCACCTGGGGTTTCACTTCCACCCGGTCAGGTGCGCAGCTAGCAAGCGCCAGCGCTGATGCTGCTAGTGCCGCGGCTAGGCCTCTGCAAGCTCTGGTCATACAGCGCCTTCAGGGTTTTCCGTGCCCTCGGTTTTTTCTGTGCTTTCAGTGTCTTCTAGGCCCCCAGTCACGTCTCGCACGACACGCTTATCCATGGCGTACTCGATGATTCCTACGAGCCGATCCCTGCGGTCGATGAAGAAGGCCTGCCAGTTCGACGTGAATAGGTATTCCGGCTCGAGCTCATGTGTGGCCAACACCGCATCGAACTCGTCGTCTTCCATGATCGCCTTGGATTGCAGCCGCGAAAGGTACCGTTTCGGATCCGCATCCTCCATCACCGCTTCAGTGCGCCGGCCCAAGGGGGTGCGGTTGAGCACCGACTGTGCAAGCTCCGGATCAACACCGTGCACACGGCAGAAACCGGCGGGGAATACTTGGTGGAAGCCGGGCCGCAGTTCCGCCTCGGTCTCTGCCGTGAAGTTCTTTCCGGTACGCCAATCGCGGGCACCGCGCGCCATGAGCAAGGAGAACAGTCCCCGGTACACACCGGATTCTGCCCGGGCAGTCAGCAGACGCGATTCGTTGAGGAATGCATCCTCCACCGTCTTGGGAACCTCATCCGTGCCGCCCTTCGCCCACGGTGTGACTTGGTCAACATCGGAGCCTGCGCGGATGGACGGCGCATGCGCACCGTAGAGCTCGCCAAAGACCCCGTTCCAGTACCACTGGTTGATGCGGTCCCACGTGGTCTGCTTGTCTAGGCAGCCCTCCTCCCAGGACAAGCGGGCCAGAATGACCGCGAGCGGGACGAGCTGGTGCGGGTACGGCACCTGATCAACGGAGAAAATGCACCGGTCCGAGAGGAAGTCCGCGGCACGGGTGAACCCGCCCAACAGGTCGCGGGATGCCCAGAGGTAGTCGTGCAGGCTGAGATTGAGGATGTCCCCGCGGTGCCCCCGTGCTGATCCGTTAGTGCTGGTGACCAGTAACGACACGCCACGCAGGAAGCGAACACGGTCGATCTCATCGAGCGCCGGGTACTTGCGGAGCACTGCTTCGCATTCGTCCCAGTGCGCGGCGAGGGAGAATTCCGGATCCTCGAGCGCGAACACAGCAGTGAGCAGCTCGAACACGTCCATGGACACGCCCGAAGAATTGGCCTGTGCGAAGATCTGCCCCACGCCAATTTGAGAGGTCCCGCGGTCCAATCGGGTCATGGGCATGTCGTAGGCGGCGAGGGGGCGGAGAACCCGGCGGTGGAATTCCTTCACGTCTTCGCGGATGGCCGGGTCGTCGGTATTGGCGGCCATGTCGAAGAGAAGGTCATTGCCCTCCTCCCACAGCAGAGCTGAAACCGGAATGACGTAATTGTCCACCATTGTCTGACGGTCGGTGATTCCGCCGGCAATCTCCGGGCCGAAGTGCGAGCGCACCACGCCATCGTCATCAACCGCGAAGATCGACTCCGACGGCATCGGGTCGGTCGCGACCGCCGCGCGCACGTCCACGAAGAAACGCCGGAAAATGTTCCTTTCGCGGAAATCGAGCACCTCGATACGACCGTCGCCTTGCAGTGTCAGGTACAGCGTTGACAAACGTTGCTGCCCGTCGAGAAGGAGGAGTCCGGGCTGCTCGTCTGTCTGTGGAGTTCCAGGTAGAGGGCGGGGGCGGAACCGCATGGGCTCGTTGCGCGTGTCCAGCGCAAGTAACGTGCCCACCGGGTAGCCGCGCAGGACGGCGGACAACAGTGTGCGGGTCCGGTCGACATCCCAGAGGTAGGTTTTTTGGAAATCCGGCGTCTGCAGCTCGCCGCGTTCAGCGCGTGCGAACAGATCGGTCAACGAGTAGCTCGGCGTTGTAAACCCCATGGCCCCGAGTGTAGATCAGTCGCCCTCACTGCGAGGGACGCAGAAAACCTCGTGCTCGTGGTGGGTGGGTCCCTCAACCTGAATGGTGGCATGCTCGATTCCGAGAGTCCGCAGCCGCGCCTGGGCGCGGTCGAGCAGCACTCCATGGTCGCCGCGGGTAATCAGGTGCACGGTGCATAAAACGTCCGTGCCGCCGGCGGTCCAGAGATGTAGGTCGTGAATCGCCTCCACCCCGTCAAGCGAGGCAAGCGCATCCCCCACCTCCGCCGGGTCAACTCCTGCGGGGACCCGTTCTAGCAGCACGCTTACCGACGTCTTCAGCAACCCCCACGCCCGTGGCAGCACCAGCCCCGCAATGATGAGGGAGGCTACGACATCTGCTCCGGTGAAGCCCGTGAAGATAATGACGAAACCGGCGATAATCACCGCTACTGATCCAAAAAGGTCGACGAGCACGTGAAGGAACGCGCCCTCGATATTGACCGACTGCTTTCGCTGGGTCTGAAGCACAGCAGCCGATGCTCCGTTAGCAATCAAACCGATCACGGCGACGATGATCATCGTGCGGGTGTCGATCGCCTCGGGGCTGCCGATTCGTCGGACCGCCTCCACGACGATCCACACAGAAATGACCGAAACCGTTACCGCGTTGAGCGCCGCAGCCAGGACTTCCGCGCGACGGTTCCCGAATGTCGCGTATTGCGACGCCGGCTTTCGCCCCAGCACCAAGGCCACGAGAGCAATGATGAGACCAGTCGCGTCCGACAGCATGTGCATCGCATCGGCCATGAGTGCCATTGAGCCGGATACCCAGCCGCCCACCAGCTCGGCAATGAACACCACCGCTGTAATGCCGAGGGCTGCTCCCAGCGCCCAGAGGGGCGCGTCTCCGGCGTCGTGGTCATGGCTGTGTCTGCCGTGGCCGTGTTCCGTCATGGTCACCACTTCGTGTTCCGTCATGGTCACCACTTTATGACAAATTGGCACCTATTGAAACCTTATTGAAAATGCAGATTGTCCCCGATCATTCCCTCACCTGCACAGACACGCGCTTCTGTCGGTGAAGGCGCAGCATCATCAGATGAGGCCTGCGTCACGGCGCCAATAATCCTGTTACTGTGGGACGCTGACTGTTTAAGCGGTCTGTTACATAGAAACCTTAATTAGAAAGGTGGTCTCATTATGACCAGCAAGACCCCGAACCCGAACGACCCGAACAACCTGCCGAAGGAAGCCGCCGACCGTCTCGCGCACGGCGAGCGCGTCACCGACAACCTTGACGAGACCCGCGTTCACGACAAGCTGAACGAGACCCGCGTCAACGAAGAGCGCATCAAGCCGGCCGACACCACCGCTAACCGCGAGGTGCGCACCGAGACCCGCCCGGCAACCACCGGCGGCTCCACCGCCGCCGAGGAGAGCGAGGGCGGCAACGGCTGGTGGAAGTGGCTGCTCGGCCTGCTGGCCCTGATCCTTCTCGGCCTGCTGATCTGGTCCCTGGTCAGCGGTGGCGACGACGAGTCCACCGACCCGTCCACCTCCGTCACCGGCACCACCACCGTCGACGTGACCACCACCGAGGCAGCTACCGACACCGCAGACGATGCCGCTGGCAACGCAACCGGCGCTGCCGGCGATGCCGCAGGTAACGCCACCGACGCTGCCGGCGACGCTGCTGGTAACGCCACCGACGCTGCTGGCGATGCAGCTGGTAACGCCACCGACGCTGCAGGCGATGCAGCTGGCAACGCTGGTGAGGCCGCCCAGAACGCCACCAACTAATTCGAAGCTGATTCCAGCGCCGAATTAGCGTGACGCTTCCTCTAACCGGCTGACGCCGGCCGCAGGCAAAAGCGTTCACCCCGACCCCGCATTCCGATCCAGGAGTGCGGGGTTTTTCATGTCCTTCCCCCACCCCGCTCCTGTATGCGACGACGGTTTGCTCGTTTGCAGCAGCGGAGCTGGCCTTGAGCGACATAGAAAACCGCCCAGAACGCCCGTGGCATCCTGGGCGGTTTACCGCTAATGGCGGTTTGCTGCGGTGCTAAACGCCTGCTTAGTGAGCGGTGTCGGTCAACGGGTTCTGGACCCAGCTCATCATGTCGCGCAGCTGAGCACCCGTTTTCTCGATCGGGTGCTGGGCGATCTGGTCGCGCAGGCCCTCGAGCTCTTTGTTGCCGCCATCGACATTGGCGATCAGGCGCTTGGTGAATTCACCGGACTGAATGTCCTTGAGCACCTCGCGCATGCGGTCTTTGGCACCGGCGTCGACGACGCGCGGTCCGGACAGGTAGCCGCCGAACTCAGCCGTGTCGGAGACGGAGTAGTTCATGTTGGCGATGCCGCCTTCATAGATCAGGTCGACGATCAGCTTCATCTCGTGCAGGCACTCGAAGTACGCCATCTCCGGCTCGTAGCCCGCCTCGGTGAGGACGTCGAAGCCGTTCATGATCAGCTCTTCCAGGCCGCCGCAGAGAACTGCCTGCTCACCGAACAGGTCGGTGACGGTCTCAGCCTCGAAGGTGGTCGGAATGACGCCGGCGCGTGCACCGCCGATAGCTGCGGCGTAGGACAGGGCGAGAGCCTGACCTTTGCCGGTCGGGTCCTGCTCGACTGCGATCAGGCACGGAACACCCTTGCCGTCGGCGAAGGTGCGGCGGACCAGGTGGCCCGGGCCCTTCGGGGCGACCATGGCGACGGTGATGTTGTCTGCCGGGTCGATGAGCTTGAAGTGGATATTCAGGCCGTGGCCGAAGAACAGGGCGTCACCCTCGTTCAGGTTGGGCTCGATGTCGTTGGTGAAGATCTCGGCCTGGGAGGTGTCCGGTGCGAGCAGCATGATCACGTCGGCCCACTTTGCAGCCTCAGCGTTGGACTTGACCTCGAAGCCGGCTTCGCGTGCCTTCTCCGCGGACTTGGAGCCGTCGCGCAGGCCGATGACGACCTCGACACCGGACTCGCGCAGGTTCTGCGCGTGTGCGTGGCCCTGGGAGCCGTATCCGATAACGGCGACCTTGCGGCCCTGGATGATGGACAGATCAGCGTCGTCGTCGTAGAAAACTTCAATTGCCATGAGCGAAGCACTCACCTTTCTGTGTATTCGCGCGTTTGAGCGCCTTGAACATGCCGGAAACATGCCGAAAACATGTCGTGGTTATGTCGTGGACATGCCGCCGGGATGTACTGAACTTTCTCGTTTTTCATAAAGTGCGTCCCGCATGCTGGGCGACAGGTTTCACTATACGGGACACTTGCCGCCCAATGTGAGACACGGGCGCCTATTTGCCGTTTATTTAGAAGGCGCCATGGTCTTCGGCCCGCGGTTGAGCGCGACCTGACCCGACCGAATCAGCTCGCGGATGCCGAACGGTTCGAGGACATCGAGGAACGCCAGCAACTTGCTCGGCGTACCGGTGGCCTCAATGACCACGGAATCCGGGGCGACATCCACGACGCGGGCGCGGAAGATATTCGCCGCGTCGACCACCTGCGGACGGTTGCTGTTGTTGGCGTTGACCTTGACCAGCATCAGGGAGCGGGCAATGGTGTTCTCGTCCTCGAGGCGGACGACCTTGATCACCTGAATCAATTTGTTCAGCTGCTTGGTCAACTGCTCCACAGCGTGCTCGGAAGCGTCGACCACCACGGTCAGGCGGTTGATGCCGGGGGTCTCGGTCTTGGCCGAGGTCAAGGAGACAAGGTTGAACCCGCGGCGTGTGAACATCGCGGTCACACGAGTGATGATGCCGTCGACGTCCTCCACCAGAACGGAAAGAACGCTGCGGGTCACGTCGTCGAAATTCTCGTTGTTGTTGGTCATTACTTCTCCTCCGCTGCAGCCGCAGACTCGGTCTTGGATTCGGCTACGGTCTCGTGGATGTCGGCTGGGGTCTCGCCGGCTGACATGTCTTCGTCGAAAAGCGGGCGCAGATCGCGCGCGTACTGGATTTCCGAGTTGGAGCTGCCCGCGGAGATCATCGGCCACACCTGGGCGTCCTCACCAACGACGAAGTCGATGAGCACCGGACGGTCGTTGATCTCGCGTGCGCGTTTGATGGCTGGCAGGACCTCTTCTTCCGTAGTCACCCGGATGGCCTCAGCACCGAGTGCGCTGGCCAAACCGAGGAAATCGGGGATGTAGGTTTCGTCCTGGTGCAGCTTTGTGTGGGAGTAGTGGCCGTCGTAGAACAGGGTCTGCCATTGACGGACCATGCCCAAATTCCCGTTGTTGATCAAGGCGATCTTGATCGGGAACCCCTCCACCGCGGCGGTGGTGATTTCCTGGTTGGTCATCTGGAAGCAGCCGTCGCCGTCGATGGCCCACACTTCCTTGTCCGGGCATGCTGCCTTTGCGCCGAGGGCTGCCGGGATGGAATAGCCCATCGTGCCCAGGCCGCCGGAGTTCAGCCACGTGCGCGGGTGCTCGAAGTCGAGGAACTGCGCGGACCACATCTGGTGCTGGCCGACACCCGCCACGTAAACCGCTTCGGGCCCGACTTCTTTGGACAGAGTCTCAATGACGAATTGCGGCGACAGCGTGCCGTCGGCGTGCTTTTCGTAGCCGCGCGGGAAACGCTCCTTCATGTCGGCGAGGTAATCTTTCCATTCGCCGATCTCCGGAGCAGAGATCTTCTTGCCCTTCTTGAACGGCTCGGTCAGCTCGCGCAGAACTTCCTTGGCGTCGCCGACGATCGGCACATCGACGGCGCGGATCTTGCCGATCTCGGCCGGATCGACATCGGCGTGAATCACCTTTGCGTCCGGTGCGAAGTGATCGGGGTCGCCGGTCACGCGGTCGTCGAAACGCGCGCCGATGGTGATAAGAAGGTCAGCTTTCTGCAGAGCGGCCACGGCGGGGACGGTGCCGTGCATACCCGGCATGCCCATGTTCAGTGGGTGGTGCGACGGGAACGCGCCCAGCGCCATGAGCGTGGTCACCACCGGAACACCGGTGGCCTCCGCGAATTTCAGGAGCTCCTTCGACGCATTTGCCTTGATGATGCCGCCACCTGCATAAATCACCGGGCGCTCGGCGCTGGCGATCATCTTCGCTGCCGAGGTGATCTGGCGGCCGTGCGGGTTCGTCGTCGGCTTGTAGCCCGGGAGATCCACGACCGGCGGCCACGCGAAATCGATCTCGGCGTTCTGGATGTCTTTGGGGAAGTCCACCAGAACAGGGCCGGGACGACCAGTGCTGGCGAGGTGGAAAGCCTCAGCCAGGGCCTGCGGAATCTCCTCCGGGTCAGTCACCATGATGCTGTGTTTCGTGATCGGCATGGTGATGCCGCGGATATCCGCCTCCTGGAACGCGTCGGTGCCCAGCAGCGGCGTGCCAACCTGGCCGGTGATTGCCACGATAGGCACCGAGTCGAGGTATGCATCTGCCAGTGCGGTGACCAGGTTGGTCGCACCGGGGCCCGAGGTGGCCAGGCACACGCCGACTTTCCCGGACGCCTGAGCGTAGCCTTCGGCTGCGTGACCGCCGCCCTGTTCGTGGCGCACCAGAACGTGACGCAGTTTCTTGGCGGCAAACAGGGCGTCGTAAAGCGGAAGGACCGCTCCCCCTGGAATGCCGAAGACGACGTCGGTGCCCAGCTCCTCGAGGCTGCGGACGATGGCTTCCGCGCCTGTCATCCGCTCCGCCTGTTTCTTTTGTGACGCTGCCACTATTCTCCGAACTCCTTTTGGTGAGTTTTAAGCACTCTGGGTGATCCTGCTTGTTCTACGACAAGCGCCCCCGCTCTACAACCTGAGACGGGGGCGCTTGTCGTGCGACGGCTAGTTAGACGAGTACGTCGCGCGTGGGCCAAGCGCCGCGCGAATCACTGCTACTAGGTCGATCAAGATCATGCCTAGATCATACACATCTCCAAGGTTCCGGAAGCGTTTTAGGGTCTACTCTTGGACGTGCTATGCCTTTCACACTGATTCTCGAGCACATGTGGCGCTGGCTCGCCGACACCGGCATCAACATTGCGCTTCTCATCGTTCTGGCGATGCTGGTCCCGCGTGCCGGCCGCTTAGCCAATAGATACGTCGAGCGCCAGGTCGCAGACTCCAAGGACCTCGACGAGGGCAAATCGTCGCTGGCGATCGCCGGTGTGGCGATCTACATCGTCCAATTGCTGGCGTATTTTCTCATTCTCGTCTTCTTCCTGCAGCAGGTCGGGTTCTCGCTCGCCGGCGCCGCGATTCCCGCCACCGTGGTATCCGCCGCTGTCGGTTTCGGCGCGCAGAACATCATCGCGGATTTCGTCGCAGGCTTTTTCATTCTTACGGAGAAGCAGTACGGCGTCGGCGACCTAGTCACGTTCAAAATAGGCGGCGACGAAATCACCGGCGACGTCATCCAGATCACCATGCGCGCCACACAAGTGCGCACGCTGGAGCAGTACACGGTGACGATTCCTAACTCGACTGCGCAGGTCTGCATTAACAACTCCAACGTGTGGTCGCGCGCGCTCGTTATTGTTCCGGTTCCGCTGGCGCGGTCGCGCGATGTGGACGAGGTCATCGCCCGCGCGGAGCGCGCTGCACGCAAGGCGTTGGCCAACCCCGAGATCGCACCGCTGGTCCGCGGCGAGCTCATGTCGCAGCCCGGCATCGAGATCAACCCGCCGAATACCGTGGGCATGCCGTGGACACTGGACATCCGCTTCATGGTCCGCTGCACCCCCGGCGACCAGTTCCCCATCGAGCGCGCATTGCGCGTGCACATCCTCGAGGAATTCTTCGACGAATACGGTTCCGAGACAGCCTCGCCGTTGCTTGACGACGCCGCAACGCAATCCTTCCCCGCCGTATCCACCGGCCGGTACCAGACCGGTTGGAGCGATTTGGGCGACCTCGACGGCGACTCCGCGTCTACCAAACGCTCCGCGGGAAGCAGCGCCGACGGTACAGCCGCCTTTGCTGGGGCCGACCCCTCCGTTGCCACCGCGGAGTTCTCCTCACCTGGCGCTGGTTCCCATTCCGTCACAGAAGTTGGGTCCAACCCCGACACCCAACTCAATGACCTAGAGGAAGTCCCTGCTGAAGATGATCCGGCCGCTGCTCCGGAGCGCAAGTACGGGATCGGCACGTTCGGAGGACGCATCCGGGCATCGACAGGCTTGCTCATCACGCTCTTGCTCGGTTTGCTCATTCTCCGTGGATTGACCATGAGTGCCGGTGAATCAAGCGAAGCCCGCTCCGGCATCTTGGCGCCACCCCGGTCCAGCACATCGTCGACCGCGACCCCGACGAGCCCGGCTAAGAAGAACGGCTCAGAACAAACGGCACCCCAAACGACCGGAGAGGCACCGGCTAATTCCACCCAGCCCGCAACCTCGATACCCCCGGAACCAGCCCCCGCTCCCGCGCGGAAGAACACGAACCAGCCATCCGAGCAGCCTTCCAGCTCCGTCAAGACGAGCGGGGCACCGACTCGGGGGACTCCCGCACCTGCCCCCACCCCGAGGCAGAGTCCGAGTGCAAGCCCTATAGCATGACACCATGACGTTCACCCCCGACCGCACCCATCTTCTCGCCGCAGTGCTTATGACGGGCATCGCGCTCATTGGAATCTCTTGGGCCCCGCTGAAGCTCGGTTGGCTGCTGATTTTCCCGGTTATCTTCATCGCCTGGGTGCTCACCGCCAAGACCGTGGTGAACAATGACGGCATCCAGGTGTCCTACCTGTTCAAGAAGAACGTGCAGCTCCCGTGGGATCAACTGCGCGGCATCGGTTTTGAGGGCTCCAGCGCGAAAGTGGCCACCGTAAACGGCAAGGAGTACACGCTTCCCGGAGTAACGTTCAACTCACTGCCGGATCTGGCGGATGCCTCCTCGGGGCGCATCACCGATGTGATCACCCAGGCCTCCGAAGCCGCGGACGGGATGATGGAGGTCACCGACCAGCACGGAGAATCCATTCTGGTCACGCCCGAAGAGTACGAGGAACGCACCGCCGCCGGCGAGAAACTTTCCCGTGTCCGTCAGGGCGGCCACAAAGACAACGAACAATAAGAGCATCACGAGGAGTACGAACACATGCCTAACGCGATCCCGCTCCGTTCCCGCGTCACCACCGTCGGACGCCAAGCTGCCGGCGCCCGTGCGTTGTGGAAAGCCACCGGCACGAAAGACAACGAATTCGGCCGCCCGATCGTGGCCATCGTGAACTCCTACACCCAGTTCGTTCCGGGCCACGTGCACCTGAAGAACGTCGGCGACATTGTCGCTGAAGCCGTGCGTGAAGCCGGCGGCATCCCGAAGGAATTCAACACCATCGCTGTCGACGACGGTATCGCCATGGGTCACGGCGGCATGCTGTACTCGCTGCCTAGCCGCGAGATCATCTCCGATTCTGTCGAGTACATGGTCAATGCCCACACCGTGGACGCGATGGTCTGTATCTCCAACTGCGACAAGATCACCCCGGGCATGCTCAACGCGGCGATGCGCCTGAACATCCCGGCCGTCTTCGTCTCCGGAGGCCCAATGGAGGCTGGCAAGGCCGTGGTCATCGACGGGATCGCCCAGACGGGAACGAAGACAAATCTCGTCGACGCCATGTCCAGCTCTGCCAACGATGCGATTTCCGACGCCGACTTGGACCGCATCGTCGAATCCGCCTGCCCCACCTGCGGCTCGTGCTCAGGCATGTTCACCGCCAACTCGATGAACTGCCTGACCGAGGCACTGGGCTTGTCGCTGCCCGGCAACGGCACGACCCTGGCCACCCACACCGCCCGCCGCCGCCTTTTCGAACGCGCCGGCGAGGCCGTCATGGACATCGCCCGCCGCTACTACGGCGAAGGCGACGAAACGGTGCTCCCGCGCAGCATCGCCACCCGCGAGGCGTTCCGCAACGCCATGGCGTTGGACATGGCGATGGGCGGTTCATCAAACACGATCCTGCACACCCTTGCCGCAGCGCAGGAGGGCGAAGTCAACTTCGACCTGAAAGACATCGACGAGCTCTCCCACGAGATCGCCTGCATTTCCAAGGTCGCGCCCAACGGTGATGCCCACATCGAGGATGTGCACCGCGCCGGTGGTATCCCCCGCATCCTGGGCGAGCTGAACCGCGCCGGCTTGCTCAACACCGATGTCCACTCCGTCGCCTATTCGAACCTCCAGGACTGGCTCGACGACTGGGACATCCGCGGCGGTAAGGCGACCGACGAAGCCATCGAGCTCTTCCACGCGGCTCCCGGCGGTGTCCGCTCTTCCGAAGCCTTCTCCCAGTCCAACCGCTGGGATGAGTTGGACACGGATCCGGTGAGTGGCGTCATCCACGATTTCGAGCACCCCTTCACCTCCGACGGTGGCTTGGTCGTCCTGCGCGGCAACCTCGCCGAAGATGGCGCTATCTTGAAGACTGCGGGTGTCGAGGGAGAGCTCTGGGAGTTCTCGGGCCCGGCCCGCGTCGTCGATTCGCAGGAACAGGCAGTCTCGATGATTCTCGCCCGCGAAGTTCAACCGGGCGATGTCGTTGTCATCCGCTACGAGGGCCCCGCCGGCGGACCCGGCATGCAGGAAATGCTGCACCCGACATCGTTCCTCAAGGGTGCCGGCCTGGGTAAGGTGTGCGCTCTGATCACCGACGGCCGTTTCTCCGGCGGAACCTCCGGTCTTTCCATCGGCCACATCTCCCCCGAGGCGGCGCAGGGTGGCCTGATTGGCTTGATCGAGAACGGCGACACCATCCGCATTTCCGTCCGCGACCGCAAGCTGCAGCTCGAGGTCGACGACGATGTGCTGGACCGTCGCCGCGCCGAGATGGAGCAGCGCGACAACCCCTTCACCCCGAACCGAACCCGCCACGTGACCAAGGCGCTGCGCGCCTACTCGAAGATGGCAACCTCCGCCGACAAGGGTGCTGTCCGGCGCGTCGACTAAGCTCCTGGTTCGACCCCGTTCCATGTTTGAACCAGGATGAGAACATGCCGCTTCTTTTGCTGCTCGGCGTCGTGCTCGGCGCCCTCAATCTCGGCCAAAGCTTGAGCTTCGCCGCGCACGAAACGCTTCTCGACGTCGGTGTGTTCCGCGATGCCGGCGCCGCCTTCATTAACGGCGATCCGTTGTACCAGGGATTTCCCACCCGAAGCGGATTCGCCTTCATCTACCCGCCATTCGCTGCCCTACTTTTCGTTCCCTTGACCTGGGTGTCCGAACTGGCGATGGACATCCTGTGGAACTGCTCCATTGTGGCCGCGCTGTTCGGCATCATGGCGATGGCGTGCCACCGCTTGAGTCTGCGACCGTGGTGGGCATGGGCTGCCGCGTTGACCGGTTTTGCCACCTGCTTGGACACGATGTCATCGAACCTCTACTACGGCCAGATCAACATCTTCCTCATCCTGCTGGTCACTGCTGACGTGCTCGGGTACACGCCTAAACCCGTGCGCGGCATCGGAATCGGCATCGCAGCCGGAATCAAACTCACCCCGGCGGCTTTCGGGGTCATCTTCCTGGTGCGCAAAGACTGGTGGTCCGTGGCCCGCTCCGCCGGTTTCTTCCTGCTCACCGCTGTCATTGGCTTCATTTTCCGCCCACGTGAATCGGTCTACTTCTGGACGGAGGAGTTCTTCGCTACCGACCGTGGAGGCGACGTCTTCTATCCCCCCAATCAAGGTCTCGGCGGCATGCTGTCACGGGGGCTGGTGGACGCGGGAGTCGTCGAAAAGCTTACTCCCATCATTTTGGTTTTGTTCGCCGCCGCGAGCATCTTTGTCGCTTACCGGCTAGAGCAGCGCGGCCGCAGCGTCGAAGCGCTTCTCATCGTGGTGCTGGGCATTTCTCTCGGCGGCCCATTCGCGGTGTCCCACCACTGGGCCGGCATCGTCCTCGTCCTACCCTTGATCTTCACCGTGCGCGAACAGGGGCTGCGCTTCCTTCTCGCTGTCGCTGCCGGTGCCTGGATCGTGCCCAGCTACGAACTCGTGGCAGAAGAAAAAGCCCAGGAATTCGCGTGGCCGCTGTGGTTCAACAGTAACATCATCGGCCTGATGGGCCTCGCGATATTCGTGGGCTACTTCATCTTCAGCTTCGGCGGGCGCCTGAATGGGCAGGCTCTAGAGGAACCACCACATGAGGATGGCAGCGGCAATACCGAGCGCCGCGCAGATCCAGGAGCTGACCATCGGTCGACGCGTCCAGCTGCGGCTGAAGTCGACTCCGAAGACACCCGGGCCGGTGAACTGAACCGCTAGAGCCATGCCCAGCAAGGAAATGGCCAGCCAGATCGACGGCTCCCATGCGAACACATTGGATGCATTCTCTGCGGCGTCCACAGCGTGGATCGCCCCAAAACCCGTGGCCGCCACCGCGATCATCGCCGCGATCGGAGTGAGCAGGCCGAGCACGAGGAACACGCCGGATGCCAATCCCATCGTCGGCAAGGCGATGGCCAGAGCGCGGGGGTAGTTGTAATCCGCGAGCTGCTCCTCGAGCCCTGCCAGTCCCGCGTTCCCGCCGAGCTGGAAAAGAATCCCCAGCGAGGTGATGATCAAGACGGCGCCGAGAACCAGACGCAGGATGAGCAGACCCACATCGATCGTGCCGCGGCCGATCGGTGGCTGAGGTGCATCCGCGCTCGACGCCCCTGCGGTGCCTGCCGCAGCGGTGTCTGTCCCCACAGCCGCGCCTGCGTCGAGGCCCTCCGTGGCCTCCGTGGTGTGGAGCGTGCCAGCGGTGCTCACGGTGCTAGCTGCAACCGGCGCTTCGGTCTTGGCCGCAGTGCCAGCCGCAGGCTCGTCGACACGCTCGACATCGATGTCAATGGGCTTAGATTTCGGCGCCTTGTTTGCCTCCGGAGCGGTATTCGTGGCACGCAGATCGTCGTCACGCTTCGGGCTCTCCGCCTCCGCAGGCTTCGGTGTCGCCGGGAGAACCTCCGTCGGCGCGGCTTTGCCGGTGCGGGTGTAGACGTTCGTGGTCGGAACCTCGAGGTCGTCGAGCTCGGTGACCTCCTCAAGTTTGTTAGCGGGCTTCTTGCTGCCTTTGTCAGTCATGGTCCCAAACTTAAGGCAGCCCGACCTCGCTATCCGGCTGCCACGCAGGGAGGACCGATCTATACACGGAGGCAGTCGCCGGGCTGAGCGCGAAGCTAGCCCCGGGTGCGCGAGGCGGTCGCTCCGGCCCAGATGTTGATGCCGGCGTCGTGCGCAATGCCGTCGATAAGCGCGAGTTCTTCTTCGCTGAAGCTGAGGTTGTTCACGGCGTCCAGGTTGTCATCCAGCTGCTCCACGCTCGAGGCACCGATGAGCGCGCTCGTGACCGTGCGCTCTTCCTGGTCGCGCAGCACCCATGCGATGGCCATCTGGGCGAGCGTCTGCCCGCGCTGCCTTGCCACATCGTTGAGTTTGCGCACCATCTCGAGATTGGCCTCGCTGAGCATGTCTTCGCTGAGCGACTTTCCTGCAGCCGCACGGGAACCGGCCGGGATTCCGTCGAGGTAACGGTCGGTCAGTAGACCTTGCGCAAGCGGCGAGAAAGCGATGACACCGAGGCCGCTCTCCGCCGCGGACTGCAGCAAAGATGCCCCGTCCTCACCCGGCTCCTCCACCCAGCGGTTCACCATTGAATAGCTCGGCTGATGAATGAGCAGCGGGCACCCCTCCCCCGCCATGATCTCGGCCGCCTCGGCGGTGAGCTCGGGGCCGTACGAAGAAATGCCCACGTAGAGCGCTTTGCCCGACGCCACGATGTCGCGCAGCGCGTACATCGTCTCCTCCAGAGGCGTATCCGGATCCGGGCGGTGATGGTAGAAGATGTCCACATAGTCGAGCCCCAGGCTTTTCAGCGAACGGTCGAGAGAGGACATGAGGTACTTCCGGGAGCCACCGAAACCGTACGGCCCGTCGTGCATGTGCCACCCGGCCTTCGAGGAAATGATCAGCTCGTCGCGGTGCGCGGCGAAATCCTCCGCGAGAATCCGTCCTGCGTTCTTCTCCGCGGACCCAGCCGGAGGGCCGTAATTATTAGCCAAATCGAAATGCGTGACGCCGCGGTCGAACGCCCGGCGCATGATCGCGCGCTGCGTCTCGATCGGCTTATCGTCGCCGAAATTGTGCCAGAAGCCGAGTGACACCCGAGGCAACTTCAAACCGGAGTGACCGACGCGCCGGAACCAGCCCTCACTAGTAGCTTCGTATCGGTGCGGGTCAGCGGTGTAGGCATCCATGACCGCCCATTGTGCCACAGTTCTGTTACCCTCGATCCGCTCACGATTTTCTCGAGAAGAAAGTTCTCCCATGAAGAAAACCCTGAAAGTGGCGATGGCTCTCGTCGGCCTCACAGTCGGCGCCGGCTTCGCCTCAGGCCAAGAAGTCATCCAATACTTCCTCTCCTTCGGCTATTGGGGAATTGTCGGTGCCGCGGTGGCGGGCATTACCATCGCTATTTTCAGCGCATGGGTCTACCAGCTTGGCTCCTACTACCTCGCTGAAGACCACAGCGCTGTGTTCAAGAGTGTCTCCCGGCCCTTCCTTGCCAAGTACATGGACATCACGACGATGATCACGCTGTTCTGCATCGGCTTCGTCATGGTCGCCGGTGCCGGATCCAACATGGAGCAGCAATTCGGTTTCCCCACATGGGTGGGCTCCGCCATCATGGTCGTGCTGCTCGTCCTGTCCGGTTTCCTAGACATCGATAAGCTCACCAACGTGATCTCTCTGATCACTCCGCTGCTGATCGTCTGCATCATCGGAGCCTTCGTGATCACGCTCATGAACATGCCGGACAACCTTGGCGAGCTCAACGAATTAGCCCAGACCAACCCGCATGCTTCCGGCACATTCGGCAACTGGCTTGTCACCGCGCTGAACTACGCCACCTTGGTCATGATCATGGACTGCTCCATGATGCTCGTCTTCGCCGGGTCCCACATGAACCCGGCGCAGACTGGAAAGGGTGGTCTGCTCGGCGGCATCATGTTCGCGGTCCTGCTGATGATTCTCGTGTTCATCCTATTCTTCAACATGGAGCACATCTTGGACTCGGATCTGCCTCTGCTGAAGGTCTTCGACACCATGCACCCCGTGGTGGGCACGGCAGTGTCCATCGTGATCTACCTGATGATCTACAACACCGCCGTGGGCCTGTTCTACGCCCTCGGCCGCCGCCTCAGCCACGACAAGCCGAGTAAATTCCGCCCGTACTACCTCATCGTCGTGGCGGTCGGCTTCGCCCTGTCCTTCATCGGCTTCGCGGACCTGGTCGGCTGGGTCTACCCGGTTCTGGGCTACCTGGGCCTGATTCTGGGCATCGTCATGGGTGTCGCCTGGTTCCGCGACCGCCAGAACATCAAGGACGAGACTGGGCGCCGCGAGCGCCTCGCCGAACTCGCGGAGACACAGCTGCACCCCGAGTCGGACAATCTGTCTCCCGATGAGCGGGCGGAGGTCGACGAACTAACGGCCGACTCCAACATCAGCGACCAGAACTTGTGGCACTCCGTCCAAGAAGAGGTCGCGGCGGACCTCGACGCGGACGATTCCAACGATTTCAGCCTCAAGAATGTCCCCGCGCTCGACCCCGAATCCGATTCTTATGGCGGTGCCCCTGAGGCCGCAGGAGACAACATCGACTGGTCGTCCTACGAAGAGATGTACAAGACCGGCGAGTTCCCAGCCGTCAAGCCCGAGAAGAAGTAGCTTCCCCGCTTAGCGGCGCTTCCGCGAACCTGCCCCCAGCCAGCCCACCCACGCTGGTTCGGGGGCTTTCTTCGGCTCCACTGCGCGAAAGGCGCCCCAATCGGTGGTGCTGGGACTCGATTGTTACCGTTTGCGGTCTAGGCCCAACGGCGGGCCCAGGCGGTTTAGTCCGAGAGCTTCTTTGCGATGATCTCGTTGATCGACTTCGGATCCGCCTTGCCCTGGGTGGCCTTCATGACTGCGCCGACAATGGCACCGGTGACCTTGGTGTTGCCGGCTTTGTACTTCTCCACGATGTCGGGGTTGGTTGCCAGGGCCTCATCAACGGCGGCTTCGATGGCGTCGTCGTCGCGGACGACCTCGAGGCCGCGCTTCGCCACGACCTCGTCGACATTGCCTTCGCCTTCGATGACACCGTCGATTGCCTGGCGGCCGAGCTTGGTGGTCAGCTTGCCTTCCTTGACCAGTTCCACGACGCGTGCGACGTCGGCCGGGGTGACGCCGAGGGCGTCGAGGTCGCGGCCGAGCTCGTTCGCCTTGCCGGCGATGTAGGACACCCACCAGGCGCGAGCTTCATCCGGGGTGGTTCCGGCTTCAACCGTGTCGACGATGAGGTCGAGGGCGCCAGCGTTGACCAGGTCGCGGAACTCCTTCTCGGGTAGCTGCCACTCCTCCTGGATACGAGCGCGGCGGACCCACGGCAGCTCCGGCAGGGTGGCCCGGATCTCCTCAACCCACTCCGGTTTAGCAATCACAGGCGGCAGGTCCGGGTCGTTGAAGTAACGGTATTCGCTGGCCTCTTCCTTAGGGCGGCCCTTGGACGTCGAACCGTCAGTCTCCTGGTAGTGGCGGGTTTCCTGGACCACTTCCCCGCCGTCCGTTAGGACGGCGGCCTGGCGCTGCATTTCGTAGCGCACTGCCTGCTCAACGGACTTGAGGGAGTTGATGTTCTTCGTCTCAGTGCGGGTGCCGAATTTCTCCTGGCCCTTCGGACGGAGGGAGACGTTCGCGTCGCAACGCATGGAGCCCTGGTCCATGCGCGCATCGGACACACCGAGCGCCTTGACCAGCTCGCGCAGCGCACCGACGTACGCGCGTGCGACTTCGGGGGCGCGCTCCCCTGCGCCGATGATCGGCTTGGTCACAATCTCGATTAGAGGGATGCCCGCGCGGTTGCAGTCCACCAGCGAAGCCGTCGCACCGGAAATGCGGCCGGAGGCGGACCCCAGGTGGGTCAGCTTGCCGGTGTCCTCCTCCATGTGGGCGCGCTCGATTTCGACGCGCCACTCGGTGCCGTCGTCAAGCACGACGTCGAGGTAGCCGTCGTAGGCGATCGGCTCGTCGTACTGCGAGATCTGGTAATTCTTCGGCTGGTCCGGGTAGAAGTAATTTTTGCGCGCGAAGCGGGATGATTCCGCGATCTTGCAGTTGAGCGCCAGACCGATCTTGATGGCCCATTCGACACCCTTAGCGTTGACTACCGGCAGCGCGCCCGGCAGACCGAGGGAGACGGGGTCGATGTTGGTGTTCGGCTCCGCGCCGAAGTGGGCGGAGGAGGTGGAGAACATCTTGGTCTCGGTAGCCAGCTCCACGTGCACCTCTAGACCCATCACCGGGTCGTACTTTTCCAGGACGTCGCTGTAATCCATCAGGTCGTACGCAGTCATGCTTGCCAAGTGTAATGCCCGTCCACCGTCACCGAGACATAGCTCCGCTTACTGTTGCGGCTGTTGCCGCGTCTGCGCGGCTGTGTCAGGAGGTCGCTTCCCAGACCTGGCGGTAACTCGCCGCCAGAGACTCGACAGTCTCGTGCGCGTTCAGTCCACTCGGGTTGCCCACCACCCACACGGGCACGCCAGCGATCGTCTCAGCTTGAAGCCCCCGCTGTGCTTTCCTCCTGCCGAAAGCATCGCGGTACGCACCGACGCCAGCAATCATCACAGCAGCAGGGCGATGCTTAACGACGACTCCTTCCAGCCTCTTTGCCCCCTCCACCAATTCGTCCCTGGTCAACTCGGACGCCTTGGGTGTCATCCGGTCGACGAGGTTGGCGAAACCAATCCCCTGTCTGGCGAGCATGTCCTCGTCCTGCGCCGCCAACCCGTCGCTTGCCTGCACCCTGTAGGGCGTAATTCCGGCGGCTTCCAACGCGGGCCAGAAACGGTTGCCGGGGTGGGCGAATGGCGCGTCCACCACCTCGGACAGCGTTCCCGGGTTGATGCCCACGATGAGCAGCCGGCAAGGGTTGGGAATTCGGTCGTGCATTTTTCCAACCATAGCGCGGTGCCTCAGTGCCGCATGAGGGCTAGATTGAACATATGTGGACCGATGAAGTGAATCAGCTCAAACAAGAACGGAACGCCGTCATCCTGGCGCACAATTACCAGATTCCTGAAATCCAGGACATCGCCGATTTCACCGGTGATTCGCTGGCTCTTTCCCGTATCGCGGCTGATACCGACGCAGATGTCATAGTTTTCTGCGGCGTGCATTTCATGGCTGAAAGCGCCAAGATTCTCAGCCCCGGTAAGACGGTTCTCATTCCCGACGAAGACGCCGGTTGTTCCTTGGCCGACTCCATCACTGCTGATCAGTTACGGGAATGGAAAGCCGAGCACCCGGACGCGCTGGTGGTCAGCTACGTCAACACCACCGCAGATGTGAAGGCACTCACCGATATCTGCTGCACTTCGTCCAATGCCGTGGACGTGGTCAACTCCATCGACCCGGACCAGGACATTCTCTTCTGCCCCGACCAATTCCTTGGCGCCCACGTCAAGCGCCAAACTGGCCGCGAGAATATTCACATCTGGGCTGGCGAATGCCACGTCCACGCAGGAATTAACGGCAAGGAACTCGCCGACCAAGCCGCCGCACACCCTGATGCACCTTTGTACATCCACCCCGAGTGCGGATGCGCGAATTCCGCGATCTTCCTCGCCGGTGAAGGCGTCATCGCTCCGGAGCGGGTCCACATGCTCTCCACCGGCGGTATGCTCGACCAAGCGGACCGCGACAAGCAGGGCACCGTCCTCGTTGCCACTGAAGTGGGCATGCTGTACCAACTGCAGAAAAAGTCGCCGATGGCGGATTTCCAGCCGGTCAACCCCCAGGCTTCGTGCAAGTACATGAAGATGATCACGCCGGAGAAGCTCGTCGCCAGCCTCCGCGACATGCGCGACGAAGTCACGGTGCCGGAGGATATCGCTGATAAGGCACGCCAGTCGCTGGAGCGCATGATCGCCATCGGCAACCCGGGCAGCGGCGAGTGACACCGCATGAGCACACCACTGAATAAGGGGACCACGGTACGCCTCATCCGTCTCGGCCTCGACGAAGATTTCGCGCACGGACCCGACGCCACCTCAGAAGCGACTGTCGACGCCGATGCAGTACTCACCGCCCACGTCGTCCCGCGCAAGCCCGGTGTGGTCGCGGGCCTCGACACTGTCGTGTGGACCATGCATGAAGTCTCCCCCGACATCGATGTGACCCTGCACGCTTCCGACGGCGACCACGTCGCGCCGGGCGACCGTCTCGCCACAGTCGCCGGCCCAGCGCGAGCGGTCCTGTCGGCGGAACGCACTGCGTTGAATTTGCTCACCTACGCCAGCGGCATCGCCACCCAGACCTTCCAGTGGGCGGCGGTGCTCGAGGGCACAGGCGCCCGGGTACGCGACTCTCGAAAAACATTACCCGGGTACCGCGACCTGGCTAAATACGCGGTGAGGTGCGGCGGCGGAGTCAACCACCGGATGAGCTTGGGCGACGCCGTCTTGATCAAGGACAACCACGTCGCCAGCGTCGGATCCGTGGCAGAAGCGTATCGGCGCACCACCGCCGCTTTCCCGGACCTCCCCAGCGAGATCGAGGTGGACAACCTCGAGCAGCTCGAAGAAGTACTGGCATTCTCCCCCGATCTGGTCATGCTGGATAATTTCGGGGTGGAGGAGACGCGGGAGGCCGTCGATAAGCGGAATGCCCTGTCCGCTGGAACGAAGCTGGAGTCGTCGGGCGGGCTGACTCTCGACCGTGCCCGCGCCTATGCCGAAACGGGCGTGGACTTCCTTGCGGTCGGCGCGCTCACGCATTCCGTGACCATCCTCGATATCGGTCTCGACGCCTAACATTCATAGGCTCAGCAATGTAGCCTGATCGGCGTGATAAATGATGTGAGATCCTCTCGGGCACCTTTCGTGCTCGGGTTTATTTTATTTGTCCTAATAGCGGCGGCAATCGCATTTCCACGCTTTGTCGACGCAACGACGAGCGCTTCTGAAACGAACACCCCGAGCAACCCCGTCGAGCTGGGAAATGTCAGTCTCCCCGACGGCAACGGTGGGACTCTCGAATGCTCCAACCCGTCGGGTTTCGGAGGAGACACCTCCATCTGGGATTGCGGCGAGACGAGAATTCTCGGCCGTTCCGCGCGCACGCCGGACGACCCGACCATGGCTCTCGCGCGCTATTACCGGGCGGCGGCGCTCGAGCGCACCGTCGACACCGATGGTGTCGAGTCCCCGCGAAGCGGAGTGCACGTGAAGGCCAACGGCGAAAGCGGCGCTGACGCGCTTGTCGCGGTCTCGGTCGCCGACGGCGAGACCACCCGGTACTTCTCCTTCGGCGGAGATAAGGCAGGAGAACTGTCTCTACGGCTTATCGACGGCGCCGCTGTCGCCACTAGCGAAAAGGAGGCCTCCGAATGAACGACAAACTGATGCTGTACCTCCGCATCGCCGCAGCGGTTCTCTTCCTCGCCGCCGGCGTATGGTCCACGATCTATCTTGTGGGTCTGCCGTTCAACGGAACCACAACCGCATTGTGTGCCCTGCTGGCGGCGCTCTGGCTGCTTCTCGCCTGGCTCCTCTTGCGTGGACATCCCGGTCGTCTGATTAATTCCACGCCCGGGTTCATCGTCGCCGGGTTCTTCTTCGGCATGGTTCTGATTGCCCCGGCAGTGGCGACGAACTCGTCCGCCATCGCATTCAAAAACTGGCTGGGCCTAAGTAACCTGCAGTTCGGCATGCTCTCTCCGATCACCGAAGAGCTGCTCAAATTCACCACTGTGTTCGTGCTGTGCACGGTGGTCTTCCGCATCCGCCGCCCGATCGAGGCCGTGGTGGTGGGCATCGCCGTTGGCTTTGGTTTCTCAGCGGGCGAGAATGCCACCTACGTGCTCAAAGGCGCGCTCGAGAACCTCAACTCGGACGTCCTGGGCTCCCTCACCGGCTTCGGCATTCGCACGATCGCTGGGCCGTGGTCCCACTCCATTTACACCGGTCTGGCGGCGTGGGGCTTGGGTCAATTCCTGTGCCGCACCGACAAGACGATCGGCTGGCGCACGGCTCAGCTCATCGGCTGGTACCTCGTCGGGTACGCCACCCACGCCATTTTCAATTCCGCTGCGGAATTGCCGGGCGAGATCGCCCCAATTATCGGCTTCTTCGCCACTTTATTGCTCAGTTGGATGGGCGGACCGTGGCTCTACCTCCGCAGCCGCAAGATCGGCCGGCGGGATCTCGCCGACGCTTGTTCGACCGCCGCGCATTCGGCCTAGGGCTTAAGCCGCGCCTCGAGCGCGGTCTTCACCTCGGGCCACTCGGTGTCCAGGATCGAATAAACGCAGGTATCGCGGACGAGACCGCTCTTGAGGATCTTGTGGCGGCGCAGCACCCCGTCGAGCTTGGCGCCGAGGCTCTCGATGGCCGCGCGCGACTGCCGGTTCATGTAGTGCGTGCGGATCTCCACGCGCAGGCACCCGAGATCCTCGAAAGCGCGCTGGAGCATGAGCAGCTTCGCCGCCTTGTTGAACGGTGTGCCCTGCGCGTCTTTGGTGATCCACGTGGAGCCGATTTCAATGCTCCGGTTCGCCGGGTCCGGGTGCAGGAACGTGGTCACACCGATGGCGTTGCCCTCCGGATCGACGATCGCCCAGGGGGCACGTTCACCACGCCTCTGATCAGCGAGATTCGACTCGATGTACTCGGGAACTCCCGCGGGAGTCGGAATGTGGTCCTGGTACCACAGCTCGGACAGGTCCCCGACGTGGAAAGCGAGCGACTCCGCATGATCGAGGCTCAACGGTTCCAGTGTCACCCACTGGTTGCTCAGCGTCGGGTTGTCGCTGAAGTCCTCGTCGCGGGAACTCATTGCATCCTCCGGAAATAGTCGACGGTGCGCGCCACACCTTCATAGAGCATGACAGTGGGCTCCCATCCTAGTACTTCCCGTGCACGGGAATAAGACAGGGCAGACCGTGGGACGTCGCCAAGCCGCGGCGGGAAATTCTCCGGATTGTCAGGCGCTCCCGCATGTCGCGCAACGAGGCTGTGCAGATCCCGGTCGGTTGTCTCGATCGCGGTGCCGATGTTGAAGCGCTGCCCGTCTCCGCGCTCCCCTGCCGCCAGCACGAACGCGCGGGCAACATCACCCACGTACACGTAGTCGCGGGTGTTCGTGCCACCGCCGAAAATCTTCGTCGTGTTTCCGCGCAGCAGGTTCTCCGCGAAGATCGCCACAACGCCGGCCTCGCCATGCGGGTTCTGGCGCGGCCCGTACACGTTCGCTGGCGCGATGAAGCTCGCCTGAATGCCGTACAGGTGGCGGAAGGTGCCCAGGTATTGCTCACCCGCCAGCTTCGACGCCGCATAGGGCGAGTGAGGATCGACCGGGAAAGATTCGTCGACGGGGAACGTGTCAGGCGAACCGTAAATCGAGCCGCCAGAAGAGGTGTGCACGATCTTCCGGACGCCCGCTTTTCGCGCCGCGTCCGCGAGCTTGATCGTCGCCAGAATATTAGCTTCCGCATCCCCAACTGGGTCCTCGACGGACTTCCGCACATCAATCTGCGCGGCGAGGTGGAAGATCACCTCAGGTGCCAGCTTATCGACGACACCCCCAATCCCGTCGCCCCCAATATCCCCCTCGACGAGCTCCACGGTCGGCTGATGGCTGAGATTCTCCATCCGGCCACTGCTGAGGTCGTCCACGACAGCGACATCGTGCCCGTCCTCAATCAGCAGGTCGACGAGATGAGAACCGATGAACCCGGCACCGCCGGTGACGAGAGTGCGCACGCGCTGATTTTAACCGAACATCGATCGCGCAGTTCTAATCCGGTGTTCCGGAACGCGCTTCAAATTCTCGACAGCGTCGCCGAGCGGGACGAGCGTGATGTCCTCGCCGCGCAGGGCGACCGTGGTGCCGAAATTCCCCTCGTGCGCCGCGCGCGCCGCGTGCACTCCATAGCGGGTTGCCAACACACGGTCGTACGCCGTCGGCGTGCCGCCGCGCTGCGTGTGGCCGAGCACCGTCGTACGCACGTCGTAACCCAAACGGCGATGAATCTCGTCGCCGATGATTTGCCCCATACCGGTGAAAGTCTTGTGGCCGAATTCGTCTTCTTCGCCCAGACCGGCATCCATCGTGCCTTCCTTGGGCACTGCACCCTCGGCGACGACGATGATGCCGTACTTCTCGCCCATCTGGAACCGGCGCTCCATGGCCTTGCAGATGTCGTCGATATCGAAGGGGTCCTCGGGGATGACGGTGTAGTGCGCACCGCCGGCCATACCCGCGTGCAGGGCAATCCAACCGACGTGGCGGCCCATCACTTCGACGATGAGAATGCGGTTATGCGACTCGGCGGTGGTGTGCAGGCGATCGATCGCGTCAGTGGCCACCGACACCGCGGTGTCGAAACCGAACGTGTAGTCTGTGGCGTTGACATCGTTGTCGATCGTCTTCGGCACACCAACGACGGGGATGCCGTTGTCGGAGAGCCATTTCGCGCCCTTGAGGGTGCCTTCCCCGCCGATGGGAATCAACGCGTCAATTCCCGCGTCGTCGAGATTCGCCTTGATCTGGTCCAAACCGGCCTTGAACTTGTCCGGGTGCAAGCGACCCGTGCCCAAAATGGTGCCTCCACGCAGCAGGATCGAGTCGATGAACGCGTCGTCGTACAAGTCCTGGCGCAGATCCTCCATGAGCCCCACCCAGCCGTCCTGGTACCCCACCACCGTGGAACCGTATTCGGAACTCGCGGTGCGGACAATGCCGCGGATGACAGCGTTGAGGCCGGGGCAGTCGCCGCCGGAAGTGAGTGTGGCAAGACGCATAGCCCCCACACTAGCGCGATTGCAAAGTGCTGTCCGGACTATCCCCGGCTACCTGAACCGCAGCGTTTTCCCGGCCCTCCTGCCTTCCGGCTCTCCGGGCCGTTCACCAGTAAGCTCTAGGCCCGGCGCGCAGAGGAACGGCCGCCGCCGCGCCGACGACCATCGCGGCCAGAGGCAATGCGAGCGCCGCCCCCGCGGTAGCTTCGATCGGCCCGGTGGAAAGAACCGTGCCCACCAGCGCCACGCCGAGGACGCTCCCAACTTGCCGGGCGGTGTTGTACAGCCCCGATGCCGCACCGGTCTTACTGTCGGCGATGCCCCGCATCGTCACGGCGGCATTCGGCGCCCACACGAACGCCCCGCCGATTCCGAGCAACGATGTCACCGCGGTGAACCACCACACGCCCGCCGACACATTGATCAGAACAATGCCTAGCGCTAACCCGGCCGCGCACACCGCGAAACCGGCGACACAGAGCGTGCCCGGATCCCGCCGATCCGTGAGGTAACCAGCTACCGGGGTAAGCAGCAACGCGAAAACGGACATCGGCGCAGTGATGAGACCGGATGCGGTGGGCGACGCCCCCGCGACTGTCTGGAGCCAGTACATCAACGGAATGAACATCGAGGCGACGGTGAATCCCATGGCGGTAACACCGACTGCACCGAGAGCGAAGGACCGGTCGCGGACGAGTTCGAGGGGAAGGAAACCGTGGTCCTCGCCGTTTCGGGCCGCCAGGAACAGTGCCGCGAGGAACACTGCCCCCGCAACGATAGACAGCCACTGGCCGAACTGAATGCCGTAGACCAACAAACCAAGTCCGCCGAAAGATAACAGGACGGGAAGCAGATAGACCCGCTGCTGCCCTGCGGCGAGTTTCGGCAGGGCGACAAACCCGGCGATGACAGCGACTCCACCTAGCGCAGCTTGCGCGAAGAAGGCCGCGCGCCACCCTGAGTATTCCGCGATCGCACCGCCTGCTACAGGCCCGATGAGTGAGGCCACCGAGCCGATCACTCCCCAGGCCGCGAACGCACGGCCCTGGGTGTCTTCGCTGAAGACCCGGGGAATCAATCCAAAGGCCTGCGGCAGGAACACCGCGGCACCGAAGCCCTGCAGGCCGCGAGCTACAACGAGCGATCCGAAGGACCATGACGCGCCTGCGAAGACCAGCGCAATGACGTAGACGGCCAGTCCGACGAGAAAGACCCGCCGTTGACCGCACGCGTCCCCCAACCGCCCGGTTGCGGGCATCGGGGCAACGGTGCACAGCAGGTACACACTGGTGAGCCAGACCGCATTGCCGACGTCGAAAGGCAACATCGGCGTGATCACGGGCATGAAGCCCTGGTCGATCAGGACAAGGAAATACCCCGCAGCGAGCGCTGCGAGGGTGTTCCAGGGATTAACGGCGGGCTTCAAAAGCGGCGGCCACGCGGTAGAGGCGCTCGTCGGCAAAGGCCGGCGAGATGAGCTGCAAGCCCACCGGAAGACCGGTGTCGGAAGCGGTGCCCGCCGGAACGGACATGCCCGGCAGACCGGCCAGGTTCAGCGGTAGCGTGAACAGGTCGAAGTTGTACATTGCCAGCGGGTCGTCCACCTTGTCGCCGAGCTTGAACGCCGTGGTCGGCGTCGCCGGGCCAGCAATGATGTCCACCTGCTCGAAGGCCTTGGCGAAGTCCTGCGCCACAAGGGTGCGGATGCGCTGCGCCTGCAGGTAGTACGCGTCGTAGTATCCAACGGACAGTGCGTAGGTGCCCAGGATCACGCGGCGCTTGACCTCGTCGCCGAAGCCTTCGCCGCGGGTGAGCGCCATGACCTCCTCAGCGGAGTTCGTGCCGTCGTCGCCGGCGCGCTGGCCGTAACGCATGCCGTCGAAACGCGCGAGGTTCGAGCTGACCTCCGAGGTCTGAATGATGTAGTACGCACCCATGACGTGAGCGAAATTCGGGCAATCGACATCGACGATTTCCGCACCCTGAGATTCGAGTTGCGCAATCGCTTTATCGACGGCTTCCGCCACCCCATTTTGCATTCCCTCGCCGCGGAACTGCTTCACACGGCCGACCTTGACACCCGTCAGGTCGCCGGAGGCACCTTCGCGGGCCGCGGCGACGACTGCACTGACCGGACGGTCGACGCTAGTGGCGTCGAACTCGTCGTGGCCTGCGATGACCTCGTGGAGCAGAGCGGCGTCGAGCACGTTATTCGCGCACGGGCCGCACTGGTCGAGCGATGAGGCGTTGGCGATCATGCCGTAGCGGGAGACCGCGCCGTAGGTCGGCTTCACGCCGACAGTGCCCGTGAGCGACGCCGGCTGGCGGATCGACCCGCCGGTGTCGGTGCCGATGCCTAGCGGTGCCTGGCCCGCAGCGAGCGCTGCGGCCGTGCCACCGCCGGAACCGCCCGGGGTGCGGTCCACATCGTGCGGGTTGCGGGTGACCTTGTAGGCGGAGTTCTCGGTCGAGGAACCCATGGCGAACTCATCCAAGTTCGTCTTGCCCAAGATCGGGATGCCTGCCTCGCGGATCTTGGTCACGATCGTCGCGTCGTAGGGGCTCATGTAGCCCTCGAGCATCTTCGACGCAGCGGTCGTCGGTGCGTCGGTGGTGACAAAGAGATCTTTCAGCGCCAGCGGCACACCGGCCAGCGGCGACGCAGGCTCTCGGCCCTCCGCTACCTGCTTGTCCACCTCATCGGCGGTCTTCAACGCTTCTTCGGCGCCGACGTGCAGGAAAGCGCCGATGGTCTCGTCAGTCTCCGCTATGCGGTCCAGGAATGCCTGTGTGACCTCGCGGGAGGTCACCTCGCCGGCCTGGATCTTCTTCGCCAGCACGTGCGCCGGCAGGCTGGTCAGTCCTTCGGCGGGAATGGTGTAATCGGTCATTAGTCCTCCTCCCCCAGGATTTGCGGAACCATGAAGCGGTTCTCCTCGACCTCGGGCGCCTGGTCGAGTGCCTGCGCCTGGGTGAGGGTGGTGCGCTGGACATCCTCACGCATGGCCGCCTCTACACTGTGCGGGTGGCTCATGGGCTCGACGCCGTCGGTGTCCACTGCCTGCACCGCGGAGACGGCCTCCACAATGGTGTCCAGTTGACCTGCGAGCTGGTCCAGTTCCTCGTCGCTCACGGCTATGCGCGCCAACCGCGCAATGCGTGCGACCTCCTCGCGGGAGATTCCTGGGGCTTCAGCCACGTTGTCCCACCTTCTTAAAATCCTTGGGTTACAGTCTTCAACGCCCTTATACTACGGCAGCACACCGAACGACTTTCAACGAGATGAGACGAGATGTCCTACCTGATCCGTGTGGTCCTTCCCGACACCCCCGGCAGCCTCGGTGAGCTCGCCGAGGCGTTCGGGATGGTCGACGCGAATATTCAGTCCGTTGACATCGTGGAGACCACGTTCACCGACAGGGGCGCGATGGTCACCGACGACATCGTGGTGGAGTTGCCCACCGGCACGATGGTCGATTCGCTCATCACCGCCGCAGCGTCCGTCGACGGCGTGGAGGTCGATTCGATCCGCCCGTTCACCGGCCGGGTCGACCGCCGCGAGCAAGTCCAAATGCTCACCCACGTTGCCAATCAGGTCCGCGACCTCCCGGCCGCGATGCAGGAGCTCGTTTCTGTCATGCCGTTAGCCTTGACATCTTCCTGGGCGGTTGTCCTGCGCGACACTGGCGACGGCAGCGAGCGCGTCGCAGCGTCCCAGGCAGCTCCGGGAGACGACGGTTCCGCACCCAAGCTTATCGACGTCTCCGATGCCCGCATCCTCCGCGACGACACCGACACGTGGGTGCCCGAGGCGTGGTGGCTGCTCGATTCCACCTTGGCCGTCACTCCCCTGGGCACGACCGGGCTCTACATGGTTGTCGGCCGCACCGGCGGGCCCGACTTCCTCGCTTCCGAGGTCGCCCACATCGGCGATCTGGGTACCATCGTCGGCGCCCTGGTCCGCTAGCTCCGCGCGCTAGACCTCGCCGATTTCCAGCAGACGCTCGAACTGGGCTTCGTCCAAAATCGTGATACCCAGGTCGCGGGCCTTCTGCTCCTTTGAGCCCGCATTCTCACCGACGACGACATAGTCGGTCTTTTTCGACACCGAACCCGATGCCTTGCCACCGCGCGACAGGATCGCCTCTTTCGCGCTGTCGCGGGAGAAGTTCTCCAGGGTACCGGTGACCACGACAGTCAGGCCTTCGAGGGTCTGCGGGGCAGCATCCTCGGCAGAGTCCTCCATGGTCACACCGGCAGCCGCCCACCTATCGACGATCTCCCGATGCCAGTCCACCTCGAACCAGTCCTTGAAGGACTCCGCGATGATGGTGCCCACGCCGTCGGTCTCAGCGAGCTCTTCTGTCGATGCGGCCCGCAGCGCCTCCATCGACTTGTAGCGCGCGGCTAGGGCACGAGCCGCAGTCGGCCCGACATGCCGGATGGACAACGCGACGAGCACCCGCCACAGGTCCGTGGACTTTTTCTCCTGCAGGTTGTTCAGGAGCTTTGTGCCGGAGGCATTGATCTGCCCGTCTTTTCTCGTGTACGTAGACGACTTTTCTAAATCGTCGGAGGACAGCGAGAAAAGGGTGGACTCGTCGATAAGCACGCCCGAAGCGATGAGGTCGCGTGCGCCCTTCTCTCCGAGTGCCTCGATGTCGAACGCCCCGCGCGAGGCGATGTACTCCAAGCGCGCGCCGAGCTGCGCCGGGCACGAGCGGGTATTCGGGCAACGCCAGTCCGCGTCGCCCTCCTTCGCGGGCGCGAGCTTCGTGCCGCAGGCCGGGCAGTTCTCGGGGAAGACGAACTCGCGCTCCGTGCCGTCGCGCAGATCTGCGACTGGGCCGAGCACCTCCGGAATGATCTCGCCTGCTTTGCGCACCACCACGGTGTCGCCGATGAGCACGCCCTTGCGCTTGACCTCTGTCTGGTTGTGCAGCGTGGCCATAGACACCGTCGAACCGGAGACGAACACCGGCTCCATGACCGCGAACGGCGTGGCGCGGCCCGTGCGGCCGATGGAGACCTCGATGTCGAGCAGCTTCGTGGTCACTTCCTCCGGCGGGTATTTGTACGCGATCGCCCAGCGCGGCGCGCGGGAGGTGAAGCCGAGCTGGCGCTGCTGAGCCAAATCGTCAACCTTGACCACCACTCCGTCCATCTCGTGGATGGCATCGTGGCGGTGGTCCGCCCAGTAAGTTACGGCTTCTTGGACTTCCTCTGCTGTCTCTGCCCGCTTGGTGTACTCGCTGACGGGCAGCCCCCAGGACGCGAGCTTCTCGTAGGCGTCGTGCTGCGAAATGAACTCCACGCCCTCTCGCGCGCCGATGCCGTGGCAGATCATGTGCAGCTTGCGCTTGCGCACCGCCTCAGGGTCTTTCTGGCGGAGGCCACCTGCGGCCGTGTTACGCGGATTAGCGAACGGCTTGCCGCCCTCCTTCTGGCGCAGCTCGTTGAGCTCCGGGAAGTCCTCCGGGCGGATGAACACCTCGCCGCGGACCTCGAGCAATGCGGGGGTGTCGCCGGTCAGTTCGTGCGGGATGTCCTCGATCACCTTCGCGTTGGCGGTGATGTCTTCGCCCACGCGACCGTCGCCACGCGTCGCAGCGCGCACGAGCGCGCCGTTCTCGTAGACCAAATCGATCGACAGCCCGTCGATCTTCAGCTCCGTCAAGTACGGTCCCGGTGTTTTGGCCAGCCAGTCCGCCAGCTCCTCGGCCGAGAACACGTTGTCCAGACTGGTCATCGGCTGGAGGTGCTCCACATCCGCGAACGCCGTATCCGTCGTCGGCGCGCCGACCTCCTTGGTCGGCGAATCCGGCACCGCGAGCTCCGGATGCTCCTCCTCGAGCTTCTGCAGCCGGCGGAACATCTCGTCGAACTCCGCGTCCGTGATCACCGGGTCGCCGTTGTAGTACAGGTCCCGGTGGTGGCGGACCTCCTTGGCCAGATCCGTCCACTCGCGAAGCAGATCCTTGTCCACTGTTCCTTCAGTGCCGCCCGGTGCGTTGTTCTCAGTCACGGGCACCAAGTCTAGAGATCTCTCACCACTGCGGGTTATCCAGATCCACGCCCTCAGCCGCGGCCTGAGCCTCGACGAGTTCAACCAAGTAGTCCTGCGTGCCCTCGTACATCTCGTGAAAGCGCTCGTCGCAGACGTACATACGCGCGAGAATCAGCTGACGCGGCGGTGTGACCTCGTACCACTGCTCGATCATTTCGCGGTGCTTATCCACGAGGCCCTTCGCCTCATCTGACCCCGCCTCGACCCCGTCCTTCTGGGCCTGCTTCAGCTTGGCGACGAACTCTTCGTGATCCCGCTGCAGTGCGATGAAATCATTCTCGCCCATCTGGCCCAGCTTCTCCTGGGACTGCGCCCATTCGGCGGTGTCTCCCCAGCGCTGCTCGGCTTCCACCTGGTATTCGGGCATCTTCTCTCCGAGGTATTTCTTCATTGCGTCCATGTCGATATCTCCTTCTTTCGCGTTTTCAGATTCTTCAATGAGCGCGTCTACTGCCTCCAGCTGGCTGGAAACAGCAGCCAGCTGGTCGGACAACAATGCGCGGTGACGGGTGAGGGCGGTGCGGAGGGTGTGGGATGGGGCGTCGATAAGCTCTGCAATGGAGTCGAGCGACATGCCCACGCCGCGGTAGAGCGCGATCGCCGCGCCCCGCTCGACGTCATCGTCCGTGTAGACGCGGTAGTCTGCCGCGGTCCGCCACGGATCGAGCAGGCCGCGCGCCTCCCAGTGCCGAAGAGTCTTCGTTGTCACGCCGAGCATCCCGGCGACTTCTCCGATCGTGTACTCCGTGTACTCACCCATGACAACAGTGTGAACATTGACGTTGGGGCAAGGTCAAGAGCTGCGGCCGAAACGTGCCGCGGTGCTCATTAGAATGAGGTGCATGCCAACTTTCGATGCCTCGCGGATGCTCTCCTTCGACCTGGAGACGACGTCGGCGAACCCGCGGGAGGCGCGGATCGTGACCTCGGCGCTCGTGCGTATCGACGGCTCGTCCGTCTCCGCCGCCGAGCACCTCGCCGACCCGGGCGTGGAGATCCCGGCGCAGGCAGCAGCGATCCACGGCATCTCCACTGAAAAGGCGCGCGCTGAGGGCCGCCCGCACGACGACGTTCTGCGCGAGACCGTCGACACCATCAAGCAAGCGTGGGACGAGGGCTTCACCCTGATCGTGTTCAACGCCCCCTACGATCTGACAGTGCTGCGCACGCTGACCGGCGATTTCACCGTGACCGGGCCGGTGTATGACCCTTTGCTGATCGACCGTGCCATGGATCGCTACCGCAAAGGCGGCAAGCGGAACTTGGGCGCGCTGTCTGATTTCTATGGCGTCCAGCTAGACAATGCCCACGAGGCCACCGCCGACGCGATGGCAGCCGCGCGCATCGCCTGGAAGCAGGTCAAGCAGAGGTGGCCCGAGCTCGCTGCCAAAGAGCTCGACGAGCTCATGGAGTTCCAGGCTGTGAAGCATTTCGAGATTCAGACGGACTTCCGCGCGTACTGCGAGTCCCGCGGGCGCGACACCTCCGGCATCGCCACCGGCTGGCCGATGATCAGCTGATGTGACTGAGCTCGGGCGTGTCGTGCACCCGCTCAATGAATTCGGCGACACCGGCGTCGTCGCCGCAGGTGTCGATCGCTATCTTCTTCCCGTCGGCGAAGTCGAGCACGAGCACATCGCCCTTGGGCTCCTGGCGGAGCGCGGCGAGCTCGGAAACGGGAACGCTGTCTTCTCCGTCCCCGTTGTCGAAGGTCACCTTACCGTCACTGATGGCAACGGAGTGCTTACCGGAGAAGGGAATCACCACGATGCCCAGGGCGAGACCGAAGGCCAAGGCGAGGAAGAGATCGTCGAAAAGCAACGAAGACGCGATCATGAATCCGACGGCGGTCCCGATGCTTAGGACCCAGTTGCTTTCTTTCCTCTCCCATTTCAACCCGTTGATTGCCATGCCTCCATTCTAAGACTCATCGCTGAATCTAGCTCGGTTTATAGGCGCTGTATGGCCAATCTCATAGCTATTATCGGGGAGGTGTGATCGCGTCCGCCATCTCGGCTGCCGCGCGGTAGTTCTCCGCGGTCTTCACCAGCGTCGGCCCGGGTTGGGCGTACACGTCGATGGCCGTTTCCGCCGGGTCGATCTGGAGCCGGTCGAAGATATTGAAGACCTCGCGCGGCTCCATCACAGGCACGGCGATCCGCGCGCCGCGGTCGAGCGCGCCCGCCAACGCATCCAGGTCGACCCTGCCTGCGAGATCGACGGTGAACCAGTCCGCTCCGTACAGCGGGCGCTGGCTGTTGATCAGGTGCTCGCCAAACGCTCCCAGCACATCGAGCACACGCTCCTCCGGCACCGCGGGAATCTCCTCGTAGTCGGTCGCGCCCTTCACCGTCCCCGCCAGCACGGCCCCCAGGTACGGTTCATCGAGCTGCAGCAGCGTGCGTGCGCCGAACCGTTTTGCGACGTCCCCCCGATGCTCCCCCACCGCGTGCGCGAGCGCATCGGCGATGTCCCGGGTCGCGCCCCGATCAGTGATGACCCGGTGGCCGTTCGCCATCTCGATCTGGGCGGCGAGGGTCCAGGGACCGGCAAGCTGCACCTTTATCACGGAATCCGCCGCCAGCCTGCCGGCCCAGAGCTGCTCGAGCAGGTCGAGGTCGCGTTCGAACTGATCACGCGCACGAATGGTGGCCAACTGCGGGCGGCGGGTCACCCGCCAGGAACGCGGCCCGATGTCGAGGTTGAGAGGCATCAACGCCGCTGTCCGGCCGATCAGATCCGATCCGACACCGCGGGCGGGCAGCTGCGGTAGGTGCGGTGTCGGGGTCTCCGACAGCACCACGTCCGCCGCCTGCACGAGGTCGGTGCCGGGCATCGGCCCGAGCCCGAATGCCGTCACGCCGCCCCCGAACCAGCCGACTCAGTGCTGGCAGACTCGGTGCTGGCAGACTCGGTGCCGCAGATGGTGCCCGAGCCGAGCACGATATCGCCCTGCCCGTCCGGGTCCGGCAGGTAGAGCACGGCGGCTTGGCCGCGCGCGACACCGGACAGTGGCTCGGAAAGCTCCAGCCGCATCGTGCCGCCGTTGCCGGCCTCGGAGTCGACATACGCGCGACACGCCACGACACCGCCGTGGGCGCGGATCTGCACATTCGCCTCGAAGCCCTCGACGCTTCCGGCCTCAGTCATGGCTGGGTGCAGGACTTTGAGGCGATCGGCGTGAATCGTCGTCACGTCCAGTGCTGCGCGGGGGCCGACGGTCACTGTGCCCGTGGCGGCATCGATGTCCGTGACGTACCGGGGCTTGCCGTCGGCGGCCGGCACGCGGATATTCAGTCCCTTGCGCTGCCCGATCGTGTACTGGAACGCACCGTCGTGCTCCTTGAGCTCAGCGCCGTCCTGGTCGACGATCATGCCGGGGCGCATCCCGATCGATGCCCCCAGGAACGCCTGGGTATTGCCGTCCGGAATAAAGCAGATGTCGTAGGAGTCCGGCTTCGATGCGGTGGAGAAACCGCATTCGGCGGCCTCCTCCCGGATCTGGGGCTTCTCGGTGTCGCCGACCGGGAAAATGCAGCGGTCCAGCTCGTCGCGGGTCATCACACCGAGGACATACGACTGGTCCTTATTTGCGTCGGTGGAGCGGCGGAGGTTGCCGGCATCGTCGATAAGCGCGTAATGCCCTGTCGCGATGGCGTCGAAACCGAGCGTGACCGCGCGCTCGAGCAGCGCCGCGAACTTGATCTTCTCGTTGCAGCGCAGGCACGGGTTCGGGGTCTCCCCGCGCGCGTAGCTGTCCACGAAATCGTCGATGACTTCTTCTTTGAAGCGGTCCGAGAAATCCCACACGTAGAACGGAATGCCCAGCTTGTCGCACACGCGGCGCGCGTCGGCGGAATCCTCCAGCGAGCAGCAGCCGCGCGCGGATTCGCGGGTCTGCTGCGCGTCTTTGCTCAGGGCGAGGTGGACGCCAACGACGTCGTGGCCGGCACGCACAAGCCGCGCCGCCGCCACAGAGGAATCGACGCCGCCACTCATTGCTGCCAGAACTCGCACGTGGCTGGAGTGTACTCGCGGTCAACCGCGGACGGAAAATGAGCAGCAGCGCGGTGGCCGTCGCGAACTCCCTCGATCCCGCCGCCCTCGCGCAAGTAGTTCTCGCCTCAGTGGTACTCACCGGTCTCGAGTGGATCGCCACTTCCGCATACGTCCAGAGAACAGACATTGCTCTGTAGCCGCGGAACTCAACAGGCTGAGTCGATGCGGAAAGCTTCGGTAGGCTAAGGCTCCTATGGCCAATGAGAGCGAAATTCATGAGATCGACACCGGGATCGCCGAGATTATTCACGAACCCGACGGGTCGATGCTCCTCATGGTGAACGGGGTGCCCAGCTCGCATATCGTGCCGGGTGACCCGGGGCGGCTCGACTTCGAGTACATGCGCTGGATCGCGGCGGCGGTTGAGGAGACCCGCGCGTGGGAGAAGCCGCGGCTGACGCACCTCGGCGGCGCGGGGTGTTCGCTGCCGCGCTATTTCGCGCACGTGTGGCCGCATTCACGCAACACGGTCGTCGAATGGGACATGGAGTTGGCGCATCTTGCCCGCGGGAAATTCGACATTCCGCGCAAGCCGACGGTGAAGGTCCGCGTGGGTGACGCGCGCGAGGTCACCGACAGCTTCGTCGACGCGTCGCGCGACGTGATCATCCGCGACGTCTTCGAATCAGCGACAACACCGCGCAGCTTGACGACTCTCCCCTTCTACCACTCCTGCCTCCGCTCCCTCTCGTCGGACGGCCTCTACGTCGCCAACTGCGGTTCCCGGGGCGATCTGCAGGAAGCGCGCGAGGAGCTCGCGGGCATGGCCGAGGTCTTCCCTCACATCGCCGCCATCGCCGACCCGCCGATGCTCAAGGGCCGACGCTACGGCAACATCATCCTCCTCGGGTCTGCCGCCGAAATCCACGAAACCCCCGAGCTAACCAGACGGTTGTTCGGGGGCGGGGTGCCCGCGCACTTCAAGGGGGACGCGTGGGCCCGGGAGATGGCGGCCTCAGCCGCGCCGAGGCACGATGACTCGACTGATTAGGCGGCGTCCATAGCGGCGGGAATTACTGGCTGGAACCGGCGCCTGCACCGCCGCCGGCTTTATTCGCATTGTCGAGCAGAATGAGCAGGTCGCCGACGGAGTAGTTGTCGCCGAGCATCATGTTGTTGAGGTCGTCGATAGGCAGCGTGCCGTTTTCGATCTGGATGCGTGCGGTGTCTGCGATATTGTGCGCGTCGCCGGCATCGAAGCCGAATGTCTGCGCGGCAGCTTCCACCTGCTGCGGTGCCAGAACGCCGGATGCGAGACCCAGGATCGCGGCGGCCAGCGCGCTGTTGTTCTTCTCCAAGACAGCGAGCGAGTCGGCGATGCCGCTTTCAATCTCGTTGTCCTGGAACTGTTCGAGCAAGCCGCCGGGTGCGTTGTGATCGCCGGCGACGAAGCTCGCCCACTGGCCCTGGTTGCCGTTGAAGAGGTTCAGGTCCACGGGTGTGTTGATGCCGGCCACGCGCCCCGATTCAGACCGCTGCCAGATATCCACCGTGTCCCATCCGCCGACGGGGGCCGGAGCCTTGTTCTGGTAAGCGGCGAGCCACAGCGGGTAGTCGGAGAACTCGTCGGTGTCGCCCATCTGCTCGAGCCAGAAGTAGCGGTAGGTGTACACCATCGGGCGGCGGCCGGTCTGCTTCTCCAGCTCGGTGAGGAATGTGCGCGTCCAGTCCCGCAGCTCCTGCGGGCTCAGGCCTTCGTCCACCTCGAGGTCGAGCACGGGCGGCAGTGTGGTTGCCGGGCCGGTCTTGAGCACGTTAGCGAAGTTGGTCGCCTGCGCCACCGGGTCGTTCGCGGGGCGCGCGTAGTGGTAGGCGCCGACGGTCAGGCCCGAATCGAGAGCTCCCTGCGCGAATTTCGCGTAGGCGTCATCGGTGTAGTCCGCGCCTTCCGTGGCCTTGATGATGGCGAAGCGGTTGTTGTCGTCACGCACCGAATTCCAGGCGATGGCGTCACCGCCGGTGTCTTGGTGGTGGGAGACGTCGACGCCGTTGACCCAGTCGGCACGGCTGTCGGCGCCTACGGTGCCAGCTGCCATGATGCCGGAGAATGCAATGGCCGCGGATGCGATGAGGGCTGCGGGGCGCAAAGAACGAGTCATGGTACGCACCGTAACTCACATCAGTCACACAAACCACAATCGACACGCGCGCAACATGACCGGCAGTGTCGCAGGCCGTAACTTCCCGGAGCTACAGTTCACGGCCTCCCGGCGCCGCAACTCTGAGCTTTACAACTTTGCTGAGCATCACAGCTTTGCGACGTCCCGCGCCTTCCCAATCACCTCTGGCAGCCTTTCGAGGAGAAACTGCACGTCCTCATCCATAGTCGTGCGCCCGAGAGTGAACCGGAGCGCGCCGTCAACCTGGTCGTCCGGCAATCCCATCGCCTCGAGCACGTGGCTGCGTTGGTTCACACCGTTGTTGCACGCCGAACCCGTCGACGCCTCAATCCCCATGCTGTCCAGCAGCATGATCATCGCGTCCCCGTTCGCCCCGGGGAAAGTCAGGTGCGCGTGCCCCGGCAGAACGCGGCTCCCTTCTGGCAGCACCGTCGCGCGAGCGCCCGGAATGGTGCGCAGAGCCTCGGCGACGAGCGCGTCGCGAAGCGCCTCGAGGCGGGCGCACTCCCGATCCATTTCTTCGACGGTTTCCTTCAGAGCTGCCGCTGTCGCCACAGCTGCAGCGACATCGACGGTTCCGGGGCGGATGCCCCGCTGTTGTCCCCCACCGGTCAAAACGGGGGCAGGCACCGGGGAACGTTTCGCCAGCAGGATTCCAGCACCGCGCGGGCCACCGAATTTGTGGGCGGAGGCAGCTAGCGTCGTCGCCCCGAGAGCGTGGAAATCCACAGGCAGGTGGCCAACCACTTGCACCGCGTCAACGTGGACGGGCGTGCCGGCCGCATTCGCCCGCTGCACGATTTCCTCGACAGGCTGGATCGCTCCAGTCTCGTTGTTCGCCCACATACACGTGGCTACGGCGGCGGGTGAGTCCAGAACTGACGTAAACGCCGCTTTTGAAGCCGCAGCGTCGGTTCTCGCAGCGTCGGCTGCCGCAGCTGCCGAATCCAAAGCGCGACCCCGGACGACACCGTCCGTGCCGACGGGGAGTATCTCGACGTCCGCCCCCAGCTTCGCCAGATCCGCTACCGTCTCGCGCACCGCCGGGTGCTCAATCGAAGTGGAAATGATCCGGTTTGAGCCAGACGCGCCGGCATCCCGCGCCGCGCGGAACAGCCCACGGATGGCCAAGTTGTCGGCCTCGGTACCGGAGGCGGTGAAGATCACCTCGACAGGGTCGGCACCGAGGATCTCCGCGACGGTTTCGCGGGCCTGCGCAAGGGCGGCGTTCGCGGCGCGGCCCGATGCGTACTGTCCTCCGGGGTTGAGCAGGTGGGCGTGTTCGGCCCACGCGTCGATAGCCACCCGCCGCATCGGTGTGGTGGCGGCGTGGTCGAAGTACCGCACAGAGTCCGTCATGCGAACCTCTCCGCGCTCGTTATTGCGCGTTGTTACTCTGCGCTTCGAGCGCCTTGATCAGCTCGGGTACGAACTCCTCGATGTCGGCGACAACACCAATGTCGGCGATGGAGAAGATCGGCTCGTCGCGGTCCTGGTTGACCGCGACGATGGTGCCGGAGGTCTGCATACCTGAGGTGTGCTGGATTGCGCCGGAAATACCGAGCGCGATGTACAGGTCCGGCGCCACGGTCGCGCCGGTCTGGCCCACCTGAGTTTCGGGGTCGGCGTAGCCCAGGTCGACGATGTCGCGGGTGGAGCCTGTGGCGGCGCCGAGGACATCGGCAAGCTGCTCGACGTACTCCTTGTAGCCCTCGGCCGACCCGACCCCACGTCCGCCGGAAACGACGGTGGATGCCTGGGTGAGCTCGGGGCGGTCGGCGCGCACCTTCGGGGTGAAGGAGATGACGCGCACGTCGCGCTCCGTGGCGGCAGGCAGCGGCATCGGCGCGACTTCCCCGGCCGCCTCCTGCGGCTCGGCCTTCACGGAGCCCGGGCGGAGGGTGTAGATCGGGCACTCGCCGCCGGCGACAGCGGTCGTCGTGTAGCTGCCGCCGAAGATCTCGTGGTGGGCAGTCCGGTTGTCCTCGATGCCCACCACATTCGCGAGCACACCGGAACCGAGGCGCGCGGCGAGGCGGCCGGCGATCTCGTTGCCGGTCACCGTTGCGGCGATGACGATCGGGGCCGGGTTCGCGGCGCCAAGCGCCTGCAGCGCATCGACCTCAGGGAGAATCAGACGCTCGGCGTAATCCTCTGCGGACGCGTCGATCACCTGGGCGGCGCCGAGAGCAGCCAGCTCGGGTGCGAGAGCATCGGCATCGCCAGGCTTGCCGACGACAACCGCCGACACCACCCCCAGCCCCCGCGCCGCCGTGATCAGCTCGCCGGTGATCGGGCTCAACTGAGAGCCTGCGTGTTCTGCCAGTACATAGACGTGCATTGGGTTTCGGCTCCTTTATTAACGGGACAGAAGATTACGGGCTGCCAGCTTTTCGACGACCTGCGCAGCGACATCATCCGCCGGGCCTTCCAGCAGTTCACCGCCGGCGCGCGGTGGCACCTCGGACGCGCTGGTCACGTTCGTCGCGGCGTTGGTCAGACCGACCTGGCCGGCCTCGACGCCGATCTGGTCGATGGTCAGGCGCGTGATCTCGTGCTTCTTCGCGGCCTTCATGCCCTTGAAGTTGGGGAAGCGCGGTTTGTCGGACTGCTCCGTCACGGTCACCACGGCCGGCAGCGGCGCAGCGATCTCCCACGTGCCGCGCTCGTCTTCGCGGGTGGCCAGAACCTCGCCGCCTTCGATCCGTAGGTTGTGCGCCTGCGTCACCGCGGGGACCTGACGGTACTCCCCCAACAGCCCCGCCAGCGTGCCGGTGCCGCCGTCGGAGGACTGGTTACCGGCAATCACTAGAGCTAGGTCGTCGATGGTGTTCAGGGCGTTATGCAGCGCCCATGCGGTGGAGATGGCGTCGGAGCCGGCGAGGGCGTCGTCGATAAGCGAAATTGCGTCGTCCGCACCCATTGCCAGGGCTTTGCGGAGCGCTTCCTCGCTGCCTTCCGGCCCCATGGTCACGGCGACAACGCGGTAATCGCCCGCGTCGCGCAGACGCAGGGCCGCTTCGACGGCGTACTCGTTGATCTCGTCGATGACGTTGTCGGCGCCTGCGCGGTCGAGCGTGTTGTCCGCCTCGAGCGACTTCGTCGACCACGTGTCCGGCACGTTTTTCACCAAAACAGCAATGGTGGGCATAAAAGTTTCACCTTCCATCTGTCAGATTCGCTCACACGAGCCTAGCGCACGCGGGCACCGCAAATGAACGCCGTGGCGCTGTCCCCGACCCGCGCTATGGCGACGCCCATCGGCCGGTCGCCTTTCAGTTTCAGCTTGCGGCGCAGCTGGTCAGGGTCCACATTCACGCCGCGCACGAGAATCTCCACCGCACCCGCGCCGTGCGCCTGCAGCGCAGGCCGCAGCTTCTTCAGCGGCACCGCTTCGATGAATGGAAATCCCGAGTAGCCGGGCGGCACTGCGTCGCCGGTGAGGAACGCGATGTGCGGGTCCAGCATGGACAGGTCGTGCCGCGCCGCCCATTGCTGCACGAGCCCGGCGCGGATCACAGCGCCGTCCGGCTCGACGATGAAGCTTTTCGGCTTATCGACGCCCACCTCACCCCCACCATCCCTCACCCTCTCCGTGAACTGTTCCCGGATGATCACTGCTTCCCGGGTGTGCCCCGGCTCCGCCAGATCCGGGGTGTACAGGCACGCTTCTTTGACTCCCCCGTTGACACTGACGACGCTGACGAGACCCTGCCAGTCCGAGTAGTCGATTCCCGGAGCGCACTTCACAGCCATCGCCGCACCCGGGTATGCGGCGAGTAGGTCTGGCAACGGCGGGATGAGTTTCGCCGGGTCCGTGATACGTCGCCCGTCCGCCCGGCGCGCCGGGTCCGCCACGATGACACGCCCCGGCCGCGAGCCCGTTCCCGAGCACGCCCGGATCCGGGGCCCCGGGCTGCTGGCAGCCGTGGTCACGGGAGCGAGCGCGTCGGCTTGCGCAACCCACGCCCGCGCCCGACCCCGCACCTTGCCAGTTCCGACGTTGCCGACGTTGCCGACGTTGCCGACGTTTTCGCGCGCCATGAGCAGGCGCGCGTAGTCCACGTCGGTGCCCAACCAGTCCATCCCGGCGTCAATCATCGCGGGGCCCTCCGTGCCGATCGAGCAGGTGACATCGTGCACCAGCGCTGCCCCCGCAGCAGCGATCCTCTCCGCACGCACCTGGGAAACGGCGAGCGGGGTCGCCTGCTGCGCGGAATCACTGTCGGCGAGCCACGCCGCGGCCACGTCGCCGCCGCTGGCAGCCTGGGCAGCCCGGTCAGCTTGTGTATCCGCTCCGGGCGGTTCAGGAGCGCCGGGGACAAGGTGGGCGGGCGAAACGAGTTTCGGTGCAAGCGTCCGCCGCGCGCGGAGGAGCTCCATGACTGCGCGGGCTTTATCCCCGAAGAGCGCGGAGAGTTTGTCGCGGTCCGAAATCGCGGACGCAGCGGTGAGCTGGATGCCGGCATCGGTAGCGGTGTGTGCGATCTCGTCGGTGTGGTCGGCGAGGAAGCGGACCTCCTCAAGGCTAAAGCTCAAACTTCTTCCCCATCCGGTTTACGGGTTGGCGGTCAAAAAGCTCCGCGTATCGGGGAATGTCGACGGGATCACCCACAACGGCTTCGATCGGCATTCCTTTCACGTGCTCCATAACCTCGGCGACGGACGAGAATTCGGAGATGTCGTACAGCTGCGCCCACGTGGAGGGGGCGAAGCGGACGAGGCCTTGACGCCAGCCGTCGATAAGCAAGCTCGGCGGGAACCAGTTGGCGTCGCTCGCCTCGCCGGTGGCCACGTCGGGCTCCTGGCCGGCGGGCAATTCTGCAACGAACGTGAAGGTGTCGAACCAGGTGCCTTTTTCGGATTTACCCACCCAGCGGCCGGACGGTCGCAGCAGAGTCGCATCGACATCGAGGCCTGTCTCCTCGAGCAGCTCTGTGAACGAGAGCTCGTGGCTTTCCAGCCGTTTGCGCTCGACGTGGAAGGGGCGGGCGTCGCTGAGGAGGGCGCCGGTGTCGTCGACAAGCAGGAGCGTGCCTGTCTCCTCGAAGAGCTCGCGCACGGCCGCGAACACGAGCGCGTGCGCCTGGCGCGGCTTGACGTCCAGCTGTTTCGCCAGGTCCGTCGCCGAACGCCCCGACCACAATTCTTTCGCCTCGTCCTTGTTCGACGGGAAATCGCGGATGTCCACGCCACCGCCCGGGAACACCGTCATGCCCGGGTAATTGCGCATCGTGAGCACGCGCTCCTGCATCCACACCTCAAGGCCCGCCACACCGTCGCGCACGAGAATAACGGTCGCCGCGAGACGGCCGTAATTGATTCCCAGCATGTCCTCTTCGTTGCGCGTGGGCATGAGCTACCTCCGCAAGTTCCGCTTACCGCACTTTCGCTTATCGACGGTGCGTACCACCCCTCCGCTCCCTCCGCGCGAAGAAACGCCCGTCTTCCTTGGACAACTTGATCGGCTGGTGGTACGCCTTAGTCAGGTTCTCGCTGGTGAGCACGTCATCGATGAGGCCTTGGCCGACGACCTCGCCTTCGTCGAGAAGCAGCGCATGCGTGAAACCGTGCGGGATCTCCTCCACGTGGTGGGTGATCATCACGATCGCCGGGGCATCCGGATCGAGCGCTAGATCCCCGAGGTACGCCACGAGGTCCTCCCGACCGCCGAGGTCCAGACCCGCGCCGGGTTCGTCCATGATGAGCAGCTCCGGGTTGACCATGATCGCACGCGCGATGAGCACACGCTTCTTCTCGCCGTCCGACAGCGTGCCCCAGCGGCGCCCGAGCAAGTGGTACGCGCCGACCTGGTCGAGCGCGTCGTGCACCTGCTCGTAATCCTGTTCCTCGTACTCCTCGCGCCACCGGCCGATGACCGCGTAGCCGCCGGAGAGCACTAGGTCCTCGACCCGCTCATCCACCGGAACCCGGTCCGCCAGCGCCGAGGTGGTCATGCCGATCACGGCGCGCAAATCGCGCATGTCTGTCTTGCCGATCTGCTCCCCGAGCACGAACGCGGTGCCCGTCGACGGGAATTCCTGCGCCGCTGCCATCCGGATCAGAGAGGTCTTGCCGGCGCCGTTTGGGCCGATGACCACCCAGCGCTCGTCCAGCTCCACCTGCCAGTCAACGGGCCCCACCAGCGTTTTACCGCCGCGGCGGAATTCCACGCCACGGAAGTCGAGCAGCAAGTCGGGGTCGGTCGGTTCAATTTCGGGAGTTCGGTCAGTCACGCCTCCCATTGTGGCGCATTTTGCTTGCCGACGGCTCACTGACGCGACCATTCCCTCCCCCTTTCCTCCGCTACTCTGGGTTTGGTGGGGCGTTCTCGCAGCCCCGGACCGACTTCTAACCGACGAGGTGAATTGACGTGAACCCAGTGATCGGCAACCCAGCAACCGGTAAGCCAGTGTTCGGCCGTCTTGGAATCGACGACGTCCGCCCCCGCACCACCGACGGCGCACTGCCGACGAAGGCGGTCGTAGGAGAGGTCGTTCCGATCTCCGCCCTGGTGTGGCGCGAAGGCCACGACGCGATCGCAGCGACCGTCGTGGTGACCGACCCGGAGGGCCACGAGTACACGGTGCCCATGACGCCGGAAACGGACCGGCCTGACTACTGCAACGCTGTCATCACCCCCGACGTCACTGGGCTCTGGCACTTCCGTGTGGAAGCGTGGTCCGACCCGGTGTCGACGTGGCGCAACGCCGTGACCAAGAAATCCGCGGCCGGCCAGTCGAGCTCGGAAATGGCCAACGACTTGGCACACGGTGCGGAACTGCTGCGCCGCGCCGCGACCGAAGCCGGAGCACACGCCGCGGGCACCGCTGCGCTGAAACAGGCCGCCGACGCACTCGAATCCGACGCGCCCCTGCGCGAGCGCCTCGAACCGGCACTATCGCCCGAGATCGCCGAGATTCTCGCCGTGCACCCCGTGCGCGACCTCGTCACCGCCGGACCCGACTGTCAGATCCTCGTCGATCGCAGGAAAGCTCTGTTTAGTTCCTGGTACGAGCTGTTCCCCCGCTCCACCGGTGGATGGGACGAAGAGGGCCGACCCGTGCACGGCACCTTCAAGACCACCGCCGAGGCGCTGCCCCGAATCGCCGCCATGGGCTTCGACACCGTCTACTTCCCGCCCATCCACCCGATCGGCGAAAAGAACCGCAAGGGGCCGAACAACACCCTCGTCGCCGAAGACGGCGATGTGGGCTCCCCCTGGGCCATCGGCTCAGCCGACGGCGGCCACGACTCCATCCACCCCGAGCTGGGCACCGAAGAAGACCTGCGCGCGCTTCTCGGCCGCGCACAGGAACTCGACCTGGAAGTCGCCCTCGACTTTGCTCTCCAAGCGGCCCCCGACCACCCGTGGGCGAAAGAGCACCCCGAGTTCTTCACCGTCCTCGCCGACGGCACCATCGCCTACGCCGAGAACCCGCCGAAGAAGTACCAGGACATCTACCCCATCAACTTCGATAACAACGCTGACGGGATCTACCAGGAGATCTACCGCGCGCTCATGGTGTGGGTCGAGCTGGGCATCACTACCTTCCGCGTGGATAACCCCCACACCAAGCCGGTGGATTTCTGGCACTGGCTCATCGCCAAAGTCCACGAGACGCACCCCGACATCATCTTCCTCGCCGAGGCCTTCACCCGCCCGCCCCGCCTGCTGGGCCTGGCCAAGGCCGGCTTCACGCAGTCCTACACCTATTTCCCGTGGAAGACCACCAAGAAGGAGCTCACCGGATTCACCGAGCAGACAGTCCGGTTCGCTGATATCTCCCGCCCGTCGTTCTGGGTGAACACCCCGGACATCCTCCAGGCGTTCATCCAGACCGGGAACCGGGCGGCATTCGCGATCCGCGCAACACTCGCCGCGACACTTAGCCCGCTGTGGGGCATGTACTCCGGCTTCGAGCTCTACGAGCACGAGCCTGTCGCCCCCGGCAGCGAGGAGTACATGAACTCCGAGAAGTACGAACTGCGCCCACGCGATTTTCAGGGCGCGCTCGAGCGTGGGGATTCGCTGGAGCCGTACATCACGCTTCTCAACAGCATCCGCAAGGAGCACCCCGCGTTCCAGCAGCTGCGCAACCTGCACTTCCACGACGCGGACAATGACAGCATCCTCGTCTACTCCAAATTCGACGCGGCCACCGGCGACAGCGTTCTCATCGTGGTCAACCTCGATCCGACGTACACACAAGAAGCCACCGTCACGCTCAACATGGAAGCGCTCGGCCTCGCACCCGGCGCGACATTCCCCGTCCACGACGAGGTCTCAGGCGCGGATTACGACTGGACGATGCGCAATTACGTCCGTCTAAGCCCCATGGACAACGTCGCGCACATCTTCCGCCTTCCGCTTATCGACGAACCCGCCCGCACCCACCTCGCCTTCCGACACATCCCAGACGAGGATTATCGCCCGTAAGATGGCCCCACAAGCGGGGTGTGCCGGCGGCCACGTCACTGTGACACCGTGACACCGTGCAGCCACCAGAGTGCATCGACCGCCGTGCGCCACCCCAGCCGACATACACAGCGCAAATAGACCCAACTCAGACAGACACACCACACCGATCAGGCAAAGGAACATCATGACCTCCGGCTTCGACGACACCCCCGCACAGCTGGAACCGGCGCACTTTATTCCCGACGAGGACCGGCGCCGACTCCTCGAGTGCAAGCACCATGCCCCGCACGACTTTTACGGATGGCACGCGACGTCGACAGGCTCTGTGATCCGCACACGCCTCCTCGGTGCAACCCACGTGGAAGTGCTCATCCACAACGAAGGCGTGCCCATGACCCCGATCGGCGACGACATCTGGGTGCTGCCGCTTAGCGACGACCTAGCGCCCGACTACCGCCTCCAGGTCACCTACCCGGAGGGCGACCCCGTCATCATCGCCGATCCGTACCACTTTCTGCCGACTCTGACCTCCTTCGACCTCCACCTCATCGGCGAAGGCCGCCATGAGCGTCTCTGGGAAGTGCTCGGCGCCAACCAGCACACGTACAACACCTCGATGGGCGAGGTGAAAGGCACCTCCTTCGCGGTGTGGGCCCCCAACGCCCAGGGTGTCGCCGTCATCGGAGAGTTCTGCAACTGGAACCCCAACCAGTACCCGATGCGCACCCTCGGCTCCACCGGCATCTGGGAGATCTTCATCCCCGGCATTGAACCCGGCGCCGAATACAAGTTCACGGTGCAGGGGGCGGACGGACGTGCCGTCGATAAAGCGGATCCGTTGGCGAAGCAGACAAAGACCCCGCCGGAGACCGTCTCCGTGGTCGCGGACGTCGACAAATACGCGTGGACCGACCACGAATGGATGGCCGCACGCCCCGGCACCGACGCAGCCAACGCCCCGATGAGCGTCTACGAGGTTCACATCGGCTCATGGCGCGTCGGCTACGGCTACCGCGAACTCGCCAACGAGCTCGTCCCCTACCTGCAGGAGAACGGCTTCACGCACGTCGAATTCCTCCCCGTCGCCGAGCACCCCTTCGGCGGGTCATGGGGCTACCAGGTCACCGGCTACTACGCCCCCACCGCGCGCTGGGGAACGCCGGATGATTTCCGGTACCTCGTCAACAAGCTGCACAATGCGGGCATCGGCGTCATCGTCGACTGGGTTCCCGCGCACTTCCCCAAAGATGAATGGGCGCTCGCGCGTTTCGACGGCACCCCCCTCTACGAACACCCCGACTGGCGCCGCGGCGAACAGAAAGACTGGGGCACCTACGTCTTCGACTTCGGCCGCAACGAAGTACGCAACTTCCTCGTCGCCAACGCCCTGTACTGGTTCGAGGAATTCCACCTCGACGGCATCCGCGTCGACGCCGTCGCCTCAATGCTCTACCTCGACTACTCCCGCAACCCGGGCGAATGGCTGCCGAACCAGTTCGGCGGCCGCGAAAACCTTGACGCCGTCCAATTCCTGCAGGAAGTCAACGCCACCGTCCAACGCACCCACCCCGGCGTTCTCACCATCGCCGAGGAATCCACCGCGTGGCCCGGCGTGACCGCCCAGACCTCCGCCGACGGCCTCGGCTTTTCGCTGAAATGGAACATGGGCTGGATGAACGACACCCTCGAGTACTTCTCCCTCGACCCCGTTCACCGCTCTTACCACCACCACGAGATCACCTTCTCCCTCGTCTACGCATTCTCCGAGCGCTACGTCCTGCCGTTCAGCCACGACGAAGTCGTCCACGGCAAGGGATCCCTGTGGGAGCGCATGCCCGGCGATTCCTGGAACAAGGCCGCTGGCGTGCGCAACCTCTTCGCGTACATGTACTCCCACCCCGGCAAGCAGCTGATGTTCATGGGCTGCGAGTTCGGTCAGACCACCGAATGGGCCGAAGCCGGGTCCGTCAACTGGGACGACCTCGAGGGCTGGGACAGCGAATACCACGACGGCATCCGCACCCTCGTCCGCGACCTGAACCACCTGTACCGCGACACCCCCGCCCTGTACAGCCAGGACAACACCCCCATGGGCTTCCAGTGGATCAAGGGTGACGACTCCGAGCACAACATCCTGGCCTACATCCGCTGGGGTGTGGATGCCACACCGGTGCTTGCCGTCATCAACCTCTCTGGCGCATCCCAGCCCAACTACCGCCTGGGTCTGCCCCGCGCCGGCGAATGGGAGCTCATCCTCAACACCGACGAAGCCCGCTACCACGGTGCAGGCAACGCGCTGGAGGCCGCCGTCCCCACCGAGCCCCAGCCGTGGGACAGCTTCGAGCAGTCGGCGTCCTTCCACGTCCCGGCGATGAGCACGCAGTTCTACCGGTTGCGGTAGCAGTTGCAGCGCGGGCTCAGCGCCGGCACCGCGGGCTCATCACCCGCACTGCCCTCCGGCGCGCCCGAAATGCGCGCACTCCCGGTGCACGCCCTAGTGACAGCGCGCCAGACCCTCGGCCTCGACATGCCCACACCCCGCGCCGATGCGATGTGGGGCCGGATTCGCGCATCACGAGTCTTCCTCTAGCGCGGGTGATTACCCAGTGCACTCCGTTCACATTCGGCACGTGGCGGTTCCGTGAAAATGTCCATTATGGTGGACTTCTAGGCCTTTACACCTGGTTTGACCGAGCGCTAGCGTTCCACGTATGACAGCATTCGAGAACCTGATCAAGACGATGACGGCCTCGGCGATGGAGGTGCTGGAGGGCTTCGACAAGCAGGCCGCACTCGACGCGGGCCTCGACCCCAATCGGGCGAATGCGTGGGGCAAACTCCACGGGACGTATTTCGGCCCCACGACATCGCCGCAGAAGCAGCGCCTCGCACGCGAGAAGGCGCACCGAAGCTCACTTTCCTTAGACCAGCTTGCCCTCATCGAGCGGAAAATCAGGAAGATCGCTTCGAACCGCGCGAAAGCGAAACTGCGCCTTTCGCTTCTCGACGCCGACGGCGACTACAAAGCCCTCGCACGCCTAGCCAAACGCCTCGTGCCCGGTGAGGACTCTCCTCCCCCGCCCCGCAAGCAGGTCACATTCTCTCGGTCGAGGGCAAGACGCCGCACCATGACAGTCACCGCCGACGAGCGCGACATGGCCGACCTTGAGCGCGCACTGACCATAGGTGCCGACACCTCCAAGCCAGTCGCACCACAAATGCTCGAGAGTTTCCTGCGGCTCATGCGCGGTTACAACCCGCCAGGCAGCCAGAGCGACGGGAACAGCGGCGAGGACGGCGGCAGCGAGCCACCCAGCACCGCCACCGCAGGCGTTCCTTACGCGGTGCCGCGTCCTCTTCTGCTCATTCCGCTCCACGAATGGGTGAAGATCCACAAAGGTGAAGGCGACGAAACGATACTGCAACTCACCGACGGCACCACCATGACCGGCGCAGAATTTCTCAACCAGTACTACGCCACAGCGGAGAATTACCTCGAAGCCGCCACATTCCACCCGGAGGAAGGGGCTGTGAACCTGTACCGCGGACGTCGATTAGCGAATGCGAAGCAGCGCACCCTCGCCCGCGCAACAAGCCCCACGTGCCCAGTGCCCGGCTGCCGGCACGGCGCCGACGCTTGCGAAATCCACCACATCACGGCGTGGAAGCGCGGTGGGGAGACGAATCTTGCCAACCTCGCGCCGTTGTGCCGTTACCACAACCGCGTCAACGACGACGACCCGCAGCGCGCGCGACGCGGACGGATCGTCAATGTCGCGGGCACGCCCGTATGGCGCTCCCCGCGCGGCTACCTCGTGCGCAACACGACACGGGGAGCGATGAACACCCTTTTCGCCTAACGACGCTCCCAGCAGTGCCGATGCCAATGCCTCCTGTCATCCCCGCGCCCGCCAGTGTCCCGCGGCCACGCCACAATGTGCGCAACCCCCGGCGGAATGTTTTGGTTGCAGCGGGGGCACACGTAGAACTTCGTCGCTGACGCCGATCCGATCTGCCGGACCAGGTAGATATCGCCGTGCGGACCTTCCTCCTCGCGCGTGCCCCAGTACGTGCCCCCGTCACGGGGAAGAGGACGCAATTGCTGCGCGTATCGACGATTCCTCCGCGGCACCCTAACCCCCTCCCCTCCCTAAAACAGACGCAACTCGTTGGATTCGATGCCGCGCAACTCGTCGTAATCGAGGGTGACGCACGTGATCCCGCGGTCCTCGGCGAGCGTGCGCGCCTGCGGCTTGATCTCCTGCGCTGCAAAGACACCTTTCACCGGACCAATCAGCGCATCCCGGCTCAGCATCTCGACGTATCGGGTCAGCTGCTCGACACCGTCGATATTGCCCCGGCGCTTAACCTCCACGGCCACGGCCCCACCATCGGCGTCTTTAGCCATGATGTCGACGGGGCCCAATGGCGTCGGATATTCGCGGCGCACGAGGGTGAAGCCTTCGCCGAGCGTCGTGATGTGCTCCGCGAGCAACTCCTGCAAGTGCGCCTCAACACCGTCCTTGATCAACCCGGGATCCACACCAAGGTCGTACGTCACGTCCGAATGAATCTCCTCAATGGTCACGCGCAACTGTTCACCCCTCGGGTTCTCCACCACCCAGAGCTGTGCACCGGTCTCGTCACCGTCCAGGTCCAGAATCGGTTCCTCGACAATCGTGCACGGCGGTGTCATCCAGTTCAACGGTTTGTAGGCGCGGTCATCAGCGTGGACCGACAGGGAGCCATCCGCCTTCACCATGATCAACCTGTCCGCGAGTGGCAAATGCGCATCCAAGCGGCCGACGTAATCCACCGAGCAGTGGGCGATAACTAGACGCATAGCTTCCTACCCTAGCGTCGCCGTCGTGTGTAACTCCCGGCGACCCTGCCCGTGATGGCCACTCAGGGTCCGAACGACCGCCAGGCCCGCTACCGCCGGCCTATCACCGGCCGGGCCCAAGAACCGCTGCCGCTATTGACTCAGGCAGCGAGGAAAGATCAGAGAGGACAGACAGTTCAAACAAGTTAGACGCCGCCGCGGAAGGCCCGCTGGTGCAAACAATTCATGTCCGTGCGCACCTGCCTGCTGTCCGGAGCGGACTCGACCCATGAGATCAGAGCCATGGCAGCGCGGTGGTTAGCCGCAAATTCATACTCCTCAGCCTGCGAGGAAAACAGAACAACCACCTCAACCCCGGGCATGAAATCCCGTTCGGTCTCGGTGGCTTGACGGTTACCGGTGATAGCGAGCGTCGAGCGATCAAGCTCCAGATCAGCGGAAAAAGACAACGAACGCAGCTTGAAGAACCGCATCGTTTCTCCGGTGTACACAGCAATGCCGTGGCGCCAACCATGGCTACCCGACGCTGGAAGCTGCCGAAGCAGCGCAGGAGTGCCGTTATTCCGCACTGTCAGGAACCTCCACAACGCACCGGCCAGCAGCACGATCGCTACTGCAACGCAGAGGAACCCCATAAGCTTCATAAAGGATCAGTCTAATAACTCAAGTTGCGAGAATTTAACCGCCAAAAGTTGGACTCCCCCCATCGAAGCACGGTATCGCTGCAATGGATTGCGCAGCGCGGGCGGGATGGATTAAGCGGCGAGTAACAATACGGCGCAAAAGAAACCGCCCGGACCAGCCAGTGGCAGGGTTCGGGCGGGGAGGGAGAGCTTAGGCGTTGCCGCTACGTCGCAAAGCTGCTTGCTCCGCTTCGTGGCGTGCCTTCGACATGGGGTCGTCCTCGTCGAAAGCCTCGTTGGAGTCGACCTCGTCGGCGAAGATCGCGTAGTCCGCCAGGATGGTGACCTTGTCTCCAGTCACCGAGACGAACCCACCCTGGACGGCCGCGACGATCTTGTCGCCGTCGACCGGGGTGATGGTCACAACGCCATTCTCCTTGAGCTGACCCAAGAAGGGTTGGTGGCCAGGCAACACGCCGATCTCACCTTCAGTGGTCTGAGCGGTAACAACCGTCGCCTCTCCGGACCACAGCTTGCGCTCAACCGAAACGAGGTGCGCGGTGATTTCAGCCATGAGCTACTCCTACTTCTCTTGCAGCTTCTTGTACGCAGCCTCAACGTCGTCCAGACCGCCGAGGTTGTTGAAGGCCTGCTCCGGGTAGTGGTCGAACTCGCCGGACGCGAGACGGTCGAACGCGTCGATCGTCTCTTCGAGCGGCACGTAGGAACCCTCGTCACCCGTGAACTTCTTAGCGACAAAGAAGTTCTGGCCCAAGAAGCGCTGGATCTTGCGGGCGCGCATAACGGTGATCTTGTCCTCTTCGGACAGCTCGTCCATACCGAGGATGGCGATGATGTCCTGCAGTTCCTTGTTCTTCTGCAGGATGTTGATCACCTTCTGGGCGACCTCGTAGTGGCGCTCGCCGACAATGCCCGGCTCCAGGATGCGGGACGTCGAGGTCAGCGGGTCCACAGCCGGGTAAATACCCTTCGAGGCGATGGAACGGGAGAGCTCGGTGGTCGCATCCAGGTGGGCGAAGGTCGTCGCCGGGGCCGGGTCGGTGTAGTCGTCCGCCGGCACGTACACGGCCTGCAGCGACGTAATCGAACGGCCCTTGGTGGAGGTAATGCGCTCCTGCAGAACACCCATCTCGTCAGCCAGGGTCGGCTGGTAACCCACAGCAGACGGCATACGGCCGAGCAACGTGGACACCTCAGAACCTGCCTGGGTGAAACGGAAGATGTTGTCGATGAACAGAAGCACGTCCTGGTTCTGCACATCGCGGAAGTACTCCGCCATGGTCAGGCCGGACAGGGCCACGCGCATACGGACCCCGGGCGGCTCATCCATCTGACCGAAGACAAGGGCGGTGTCGGGAAGGACGCCCATGTCGTCCATCTCGAGGAAGAGGTCCGTACCCTCACGGGTGCGCTCGCCGACGCCGGCGAAGACCGACGTACCGGAGAACTCGCGGGCAATACGGGTAATCATCTCCTGGATGAGAACGGTCTTACCCACACCAGCACCGCCGAACAGGCCGATCTTCCCGCCCTTGACGTACGGGGTGAGCAGGTCGATGACCTTAATACCGGTCTCGAGGATCTCGGTCTTGCCCTCGAGGTCCTTGAATGCCGGGGGCTCGCGGTGGATACCCCAGCGCTCGCCGTCCTGGCCGACCGACGGATCGTCGAGGCAGTCGCCGAGTGCGTTGAAGACGTGGCCCTTGACCTGGTCGCCGACCGGCACCGAAATCGGGTTGCCGGTGTCGACGACCTTGGCGCCGCGGACGAGGCCGTCGGTCGGGGCCATGGCGATGGTACGGACGAGACCGTCGCTCAGGAACTGGGCGACCTCGAGGGTAATGGTCTTTGCCACTGCCTCGAGCTCGATGTCGGTGTGCAGAGCGTTGTAGAGCTCCGGCAGCTCGCCGCGCGGGAACTCCACGTCGACGACCGCACCGATGACGCGCACGACGCGGCCGTTTTCGGAACCCTGCGGGTTCTGGGTGCTCTCAGCGCTACGAGCCTGGGTGGCATTATCAGCGGCGTTCTCGACGGCACCGGAGGCTGCGACGTTGTCATCGGCCCCGGTCGGCTCGTCGTTACGCCCATCAAAAGATTGAGCTGTAGTCATGTTCTAGTCACTTTCTCCGCTACCGGACAACGCGCCAGCGCCGCCGATAATCTCGGTGATTTCCTGGGTGATCTTCGCCTGGCGAAGCTGGTTCGCTTCACGCGAGAGCTCGCCGGCAAGTTCGGTTGCGTTGTCCGTCGCGTTCTTCATCGCGGTGCGTCGCGACGCGGACTCGGCTGCCGACGCTTCCAGGAAGATCGAGTAGAGCGACCTGGAAACGTAAGCGGGAAGCAGCTGCTCCATGAGCGAATCTGCGTCCGGCTCGAAATCCATGTCCGGCAAGACATTGCCGGACGTGTGCAACAGGTCTTCCTGCTCGAACTCCACGTCCTGGAACACGGGCTCGATGGGAAGCAGCTGGTGGACAGTGGCTTCCTGCGACAGCATGGACACGAACTTCGTGTACACAACGTGCACTTGGTCGAAACCGCGCACAGCCTGCCCCTCGGCGCCGCGAATGCCTTCACGCCACTTCGCTTCACCTTCGGAGCTTGCCTCGAAGCCTTGGATCATGTGCTGCCGCACATCGTGGGTGGCGTCCCACGACGGGTCCTGGGACCAGCCGGTCCACTCTCCCGCGATCTCCTGATCGCGGAAGTCGTAGTGGCTGACGCCCTTGCCGCCGGTCACGTAACGGACCACCTCGTAGCCGTTGTCCTGGAGCATGCGCTCCAGCTCGCCGGCTTTCTTGAGCACGTTGTGGTTGTAGCCACCGGCCATGCCGCGGTCGGATGTGACCACGAGCATTGCCGCCACCTTGCCGTTTTCGCGTTCACGAAGCATCGGGTGGTCCAGGGATGTCGCCGACACGAGGCGCTCCATCATGTCCTGCATCTCGTTGGCGTACGGCTGGGCCGCTTCAACGCGCTGCTGGGCTTTGGTGATCCGCGATGTCGCGATCAGCTCCTGGGCCTTGGTGATCTTCTTCGTGGAATTGACTGACCGGATTCGGTCACGCAGTTCGCGAAGTGTAGCCATGGTGTGTGCTCCTCCTTTCTCTTAAGTCGTAGTGAGTCGTATTCGCTTACCTAGTTCGGATTTAGTGGACGAACTAGCCGCGCTTCTGCGACTTACGAGAAACGTTGAGCTGGTTCTTCGACACATCCGCCTCGTCGAGGGGCTTTGCCTCCGGCTCGCGGACGACGTGCTCCTCGTTGGTGGGCTGGAAGTTGCGTGCGAAGCGCTCGTTGACGGACTTCAGAGTCGACTTGGACTCGTCGGACAGTGCGACACCACCGTCGATCTGGTCGTACACCTCAGGGGCCTCGGCACGGATCGTCTCGTGCAGCTCTGCCTCGTAACGACGGACATCTTCGACGGGAACGGAGTCGAATGCGCCCTCGTTGGCGAGGTAGATGGAGATGATCTGGAACTCGACCGGCTGCGGCGAGTTCTCGGCCTGCTTCAGCAGCTCGACGAGGCGCTGCCCGCGCTCGAGCTGACGCTTGGAGGCGTCGTCCAGGTCGGAGGCGAAGGCTGCGAAGGACTCCAGGTCGCGGTAGGCGGCCAAGTCAAGACGCAGGTTACCGGCGACCTTCTTCATGCCCTTGGTCTGTGCGGCACCACCGACACGGGAGACGGAGATACCGACGTCGATAGCCGGGCGCACACCCTGGTTGAAGAGGTCGGACTGCAGGAAGCACTGACCGTCCGTGATCGAGATGACGTTGGTCGGAATGAAGGCACCGACGTCGTTCGCCTTGGTCTCGATGATCGGGAGGGCGGTCAGGGAGCCGGCACCGAGCTCGTCGTTAAGCTTGGCGGCGCGCTCGAGCAGACGGGAGTGCAGGTAGAACACGTCGCCCGGGTATGCCTCGCGGCCCGGAGGGCGGCGGAGCAGCAGCGAAATCGCACGGTAGGCCTCAGCCTGCTTGGTCAAGTCATCGTAGATGACCAGGACGTGGTTGCCCTGGTACATCCAGTGCTGACCCAGCGCTGCACCGGCGAACGGTGCGAGCCACTTGAAACCTGCGGAGTCGGATGCCGGAGCTGCCACGATGGTGGTGTACTCCAGTGCACCATTCTCCTCGAGGGTGCGGCGCACACCAGCGATGGTCGAGCCCTTCTGGCCGATGGCGACGTAGATGCAACGGACCTGCTTGGTCTTGTCGCCCGTCTCCCAGTAGGCCTTCTGGTTGAGGATGGTGTCGATGCAGACCGCGGTCTTACCGGTCTTGCGGTCGCCGATGATCAGCTGACGCTGTCCACGGCCGATCGGGGTCATGGCGTCGATCGCCTTGATGCCCGTCTGCATCGGCTCCTCGACCGGCTGGCGGTCGAGAACGCCTGCGGCCTGAAGTTCAAGCGCGCGCTCTTCTTCGGCCTCGATCGGGCCGAGGCCGTCGATCGGCTGGCCCAGGGGGTTGATCACGCGGCCAAGGAAGTTCTCCCCGACCGGGATGGACAGGACTTCACCTGTCCGCACAACTTTGTCGCCCTCAGTGAGGGTCTCGAAATTACCCAGGACCACAACACCGATGGAGTCGGTGTCGAGGTTCTGTGCGACGCCGATGACGCCGTTCGGGAACTCAAGCAGCTCGTTGGTCATGCAGCCCGGCAGCCCGGAAACCTGGGCAATACCATCTGCAGCCGACGTCACCACGCCGACCTCCTCACGGGAGGCCTCCGCGGAGTAGCTCGAGGTGTAGTTCGCTATCGCGCTACGGATCTCATCGGAGGAGATCGTCAGCTCCGCCATGTTCTTCCTGCTCTCGGTAGATTGTTCCAGCATTTTCGTCATTAGAAAGCCGTGTTGGCGGCCATGTCGGCACGCAGGCGCGACAGTTTGCCGCGCGTGGAGCCGTCGATAAGCTCGTCGCCAACGCGGATGGTCACACCGCCGAGGAGGCTGGGGTCAACCTCGGAGTGGATGGCCATCTCGCGGCCGTATATTTTGCCTAGCTTGTCTGCCAGCGCGTCGCGCTGCGCATCCGTCAGCTCTGTCGCCGACGTGACCTCCGCAACGGTCTTTCCTGTCAACTCGGCGGACTCGCGCGAGATCGCTGCGATGTCGTCGACCGGGTTGTGCTCGGGGCGGCCGATCACCTGGAGCGCAAGCGCTTCGGTGTACATGCTCACCTTGCCGTACAGGACGCTCGCCAGAAGCTGGCGCTTCTGGTCCGCGGTTGCGCGGCGGTCGGACAGCAGCTGGGTCAGCTCGCCTTCGCGCTCGAGGAGGCGGGACAGTGCAAAGAGCTCATTTTCAACGTGCTCGAGCTTGCCCTCGCTCTCGGCTCCGCGCAGGAGGGCGCGGCGGCCCAGGTGCACGAGGCCCTCGCGGAATTCGCGCGGGGTTGACCATTCCTGCTCAGCGGCTTGCTTCAGCACGGCGAGGGTGGCATCAGCCACCTTGCTGCCGAACACGTCGCTGATCATGCCGGAGCGTTGCTCAGGCGCAAGGGATGCGTCTGCGACTGCCACACGCAGCGGGCGGTGCTGCTCGAGCTGGTCCACGACGAGGAAGAGCTCGGTTCCCACCTGTGCTGCGATGGAGACGGAATCGCCGGAGTTGCGCAGAAATGCGTCCAGTTTCTCGGCGACCCGAGTCTGTGCTTCGCGGCTAGCTGCTCTCATGGACTACCTCACTTCCGCGTCGCCGAGCGGGCGGAGACGGTGTCCAGCTGGCTCAGGAAGGAATCGATGGTGTTGGAGCGGCGGGTGGAATCCGACAGCTCCTCACCGAGGAGTTCCTCAGCCAACGTGATGGAGTTCTGGCCCAGTTCGTTGCGCAGCTCGGCGACAACCTGCTCGCGGGAAGCCTGAAGCTGCTTCTCGCCGTTCTCGACGATGCGGCGGGACTCTGCTTCTGCGTTGGCGCGTGCTTCGGCTTCGATCTCCTTGCCCTTCTGGCGGGCGGCTTCGCGGATCTCGGCGGCTTCGGCGCGTGCCTCAGCGAGCTGTGCGTTGTTCTTCTCCAGAGCAGCCTTGGCCTGTGCCTGAGCGGACTCAGCGCGCTCAATGCCACCCTTGATCCTGTCTTCGCGCTCAGCGAGAACTTCTTGGAACCGCGGAAGCACGTACTTCCAGAAGAGCAGGAAGATGACGAGGAAGACAACGAGGGACCAGACGAGGTCGTAGTTCTTGGGCAGGAGGATGGAGTTTCCGCCCTCAAGCGGCAACGTCTCGGCCTCCTCAGCCGCAAGTAGGTAGATGACGTTCGTCATTGGTTGCTCCTGATCTAAAAGGTTTACGAGTTAGCGTGAGAGTTCTTTTAGAACAGGAAGCCGGCGACGAAGCCGATCAGGGCAAGAGCCTCGACGAAGGCGATACCCAGGAACATCGTGGTGCGCAGCTGGCCGGCCATCTCCGGCTGACGTGCCATGCCCTCGACGGTCTTGCCGACGAGGATGCCGATGCCCAGGCCCGGGCCGATGGTGGCGATGCCGTAGCCGATGGCACCGAGACCGCTGATGGTGCTCTCTTCTGCTGCCTGGGCGAGGATGATGTCGTTCATGGAAAGTCGTTCCCTTTCTTGGTGCCCGGTCCAGTTGAGGGCCGGGCTGTGACGTTGTGAGTGGGGTTATTCAGTTGACCGTGTGTCAGTTCGCGCCTGACTAGTGCGAATCTGCGTGCAGCGCCAGTTCGATGTACACCGCGACCAGAAGGGCGAAGATGTACGCCTGCAGGAAGATGACAATCAACTCGAACAGGGTGAACAGAACCGCTGCGACCAGTGTGAGGCCACCCATTGCCGTCCAGCCGTTGAGCTGCCAGAAGAAGAAGTTCGTGGCAGAGTACAGCATGACAAGAATGATGTGGCCGGCCAGAAAGTTCGCCATGAGACGAAGAGCCAGGGTGACCGGACGCAGAATGAACGTCGAGAAAAACTCGATCGGCACCACCAGAAGGTGGAGCACGGGAGGCAAGTTAGGAATCACGAGCGAGTGCTTCACGTATTTGCCGAATCCGTAGCGCGATGCGCCTGCGTAGATCATGGTGAAGTAGCCCACCAGCGCGAGCACGATCGGCAGACCGATTCGTGAGCTCGGCGAGATGTTCAACCCCGGAATGATCGTGGCAACATTCATGAAGAGGACCGTGAAGAAGATGGTCGCGATCACCGGAAGGAATCGGCGGCCTTCTTTCTTGCCCAAGATGTCTTCGGCGATCTGCACGCGGACGAAGTCCACTGCGAGCTCACCGAAGTTCTGCAGACCTTTGGGAACCAACTGGGGTTTCCGGAAAGCCAGCAAGAACAGGATGATCAGCACGGCCGCCATGAAGAGGCGGACAAGCATGATGCGATCCAGCGCGAACCAACCACCGAGGAAATCTTCCCCGATGATTTGGCCGTAGTATTGCCCCGGGAAAAATTCTGGGTCCAATTCGGGCGCGTGGAAGCTGCCCCTCATGGCCAAAGTTGTAACGCTCAGCGTTCTCTCCCGTTCTCGGGCCGCATCCCCGGTGTGGGGTGCGGTGCGATGGACGTCTTCATTTCTGCCTTCCGCGGCGGACTCCGTCGCACATCAGCTACCGCGGTGCAGGGGACTTCTAGAGGCGGTTACCCCATTAAGGCGTAGCTCTCCTCTTCTAACCCGCGCTTAGCCTATCAGCAGAACGTGCGAATCGGGCATGTTGGGGGGAGGTTGTCGCGGGTATTTATGGAGCGATTTCTCAGGGTCCACGTATGAGCAGGTGCGCGTTTTATTCAGTGGCCCGTTAGGGGTGGCACAGGGGGCACCCGCTTATCGACGTCTCCCCCGCTACCCCACGTACAGCGTCCGAGTCGTCATAATTCCCCACACTTCGGTGGCGAGAACCACGACGAGCGCCGCGATGACCGTGACTGCGAAGGCAGTCGTGTCGTAGAAGGTCATCGTGCGCAGCCACGCGAGGATACCCATCAAGACTAAGAGCTTGACTAGCCAGCTTCCGAGCACGACTGTCATGGTCGTTGCGGGCGTGGTGTTGGAGGTGAGCAGCACCGAGACGACCGTGAGGAGGACGAACCCACCGCCGATGGCCGCGCCGAGAAGCACGCCCCAGATTCCTGGCAGGTCTCGCATTCCGCCCCAGACAGCCAGAGACACAATGGTGAGCGCGACCAGCGCCCAACCCCCCAATTTGAGGGCGCGCTTCAGCGGAGCTTGGGGGTCCTCGTATTCCCGGTACTGTGCATCCGCTGCGATGGTGGAGCCAGCGGCGGACCCGGCGGTGGAGCCGGCGACGGACTCTGTGGCGTGTGGTTCGGTGGCTTCAGGTTTCACAATCGCACATGCTACCGCGCGGGCCCGATCTTCCCTTTCATGGCGGGCACGGCAGTGGCGGCCGCTGCAATGACGACGGCGCTGACAAGCAGAACGGCCGCGTAGCGGGACGGGATGACGGAGAAGCTCACAGCTCCGAATGCGATGGCAGAGACCCACATGTACAGCACGAGCACGGTGCGGCGGTGGGTATGCCCGAGTGCAAGAAGGCGGTGGTGAATGTGCTGCCGATCCGCAGCGAACGGGCTCTTTCCCTGGGAGACGCGCCGGATCACCGCCATAATCAGGTCGATCACGGGAAGGGCAACTGCCGCAACAACGACGAGGAAGGGGCTGACGAGCGCCACAAAGTCCGCCGTGCCGTAGAGCGACATGTTGATCTTCCCCGAGGCGGAGATCGACGCCGCAGCGAGAAGAAGACCGATCAGCATGGCACCGGAGTCGCCCATGAAGATCCGGGCGGGCTCGTAATTATGCGGCAAGAATCCCGCGCACATGCCGACGAGAGCGGCGCAGATGATCGCGGGCGGGTACGCCGAGACTGCCCCACCCTGATCATGCAGAACGGTCAGCGAGAAAACCAGAATGGCGGCACTGGCGATCATCCCGAGCCCGGCAGCGAGACCGTCGATGCCGTCGACAAAGTTGAAGGCGTTGATGAGCATAACGATCAGCAGAGAGGACACGATTACTCCCTGCGTCTGGTCGAAGATGACGGTGGTGCCGCCGCCGAAGGGCAGGTAGAAAACATTGAACGACAAGCCCATCACAGACATCGTCACTGCAGCCACTACTTGTCCGAAGAATTTGGATAAGGCGCCCAGTTCGTACAGGTCGTCAATAATGCCGACCACCACGATGAGGAACGAGCCGACAACCACGGCCGTCATTTCAGGCGTGACAGGCGCGAAACCGCGGGTCAGGGCCGGCAATTGCATCGCCAGGTACACGGCCGAAAGAAACCCGGTGAACATGGCCACCCCGCCGAGACTCGGTGTGGGTTGAGTGTGCACGTCCCGCTCACGGATCTCCGAAATGCGCCCGGTGCGGACGAGCAGGGAGCGGACAGGCCCCGTCGCCAAATAGCTGATCACCGCCGCGACGAGAATGACCAGCCCGAGCTCCCGAAGTGGGACACCAGATCCGGTCATGACCTACCTGTCTTTCCGCCTCAGCTCCTCAGGGTCAAGGCCCAAGACCTCACCGATCCGCTGGGGGCTCACAGCGCCCTCACGGAGAATCACTGGCGCGGGACCGGAGATGTCGAGAATCGTCGATGGCGTACCCACCTGGGCGGTGCCGCCGTCGAGGTAGGTCTGCACCGCCTCGCCGAACTGGTCGCGTGCGCCGGCGGCAGACACCGGCGGAGCCTGCCCGGAGATGTTCGCGCTTGACACAGCCATCGGGCCGACTTCACGGAGCAGCTCGATCGCGACGGACTGGAGCGGCATACGCAACAGCACAGTGCCGCGAGTGTCGCCCAGGTTCCACGGAAGAGACGGAGCCTCGGGCACGACCAAGGAGAGGCCACCAGGCCAAAAAGCTTCCACGAGAGTCTTCGCTGTCTCGGTGAACTCGCGCACGAGCCCTTGTATCGTCGTCCACGAACCCACGAGAACAGGAACGGGCATGTTCGGGCCGCGCCGTTTCGTGGCAAGCAGCTTTGCGACGGCATCCGGATTGAACGCGTCCGCCCCAATCCCGTAGACCGTATCCGTCGGCAGCACCACACACTGCCCGGAGCGAACGGCCCTCGCAGCGGCTGCGATGCCGTCTTTGCGCCCTTGCGGATCAAGGCAGTCGTAGATTCTGCTCGGCATCGAGGTGGAGCTCCTTAGGTCGTGGACGGTATAGCGGTCAGTTGGTCCGTAGCTTACTCGCCGTGACAAACCGCGCGCGTCCCGCAAGGTCGGGTACGTTGCGGATGTCCTCGAATGAACCTGAGGATTCGACAACGGTACGGGTGATTTCCGCGGTGGAGTCATCGTGCTCGATACCGAACTTTCCGCCCGGGGCGAGCAGACGCGCGGCGACTGGGATGAGGCCGCGGATCGCGTCCATTCCGTCTGCGCCGGAAAAAACGGCGTCGACCGGATCGTGGTAGACCTCCGGCTCCAACTCCCCCGTTTCAGGCGGAACGTACGGGACGTAGGGCGGATTCGCCACAATGAGATCGACAGTGCCGGACAACTCCGCGAGGAGATCCGGGTCCGTCATGTCGCCCGCGATAATCCCAACATTGGGGAACGGCGCAGAGTTGGCTGCGGCGGTTTCCCGCGCCACCGGGGACTTCTCCACACCGATAACGCGTTCCGGCTTCGCTCCCTGCGCGATGTAGATGGCCAGCGCCCCTGAACCTGTGCCGAGGTCGACGACGGTTCCCGTAGGCTTCTGGCTCACTGCCCACTCGGCGAGCACCTCGGTTTCGGGCCGGGGAATGAACACCCCTGGCCCCACCTTCAGGTCATGTACCCCGAAGGGAGCAGTGCCGACAATGTGCTGCAGGGGTTCACGGTTCGCACGGCGGGCAATGAGAGCCGCGTATGTCTTATCGAAACCACCCCAGCTATCCGAACCGTCGACACCATCGGCACCATCGGCACCGTCAGGGACCTCGGCCAAAACGAGCTGAGTGGGAGGCACGTCCAAAAGGTGAGCGGCGATGAGGCGAGCGTCGACGTGGGGGGAGGCCACGCCAGCGTCGATAAGCGATTGCGTGGCGCGGGCAATGGCCTCGCGGAGCTTATTCTGCCTCAAGTCGCTCCTGGCGCTCGTGGGTCTGGAGCGCCGTGATCAGGTCGTCCATGTTTCCGTCGAGCACGGAATCGAGGTTGTTCGCCTTGAAACCGATGCGGTGATCCGAGATGCGGTTCTCCGGCCAGTTGTAGGTGCGGATGCGCTCCGAGCGGTCCATCGTGCGGACCTGGGACGCGCGGCCCTCTGCCGCCTCTGCCTCGGCCTTCTCGCGCTCGGCCTGCTCGAGGCGGGCCTGAAGGACCTGCATCGCGCGGGCACGGTTCTGGATCTGGGAACGCTCCTTCTGGCAGGTGACCACGATGCCGGTGGGCAGGTGCGTGATGCGCACGGCAGAGTCCGTCGTGTTCACGCCCTGGCCGCCCTTACCGGACGAGCGGTACACATCGACGCGGATGTCCTTCTCGTCGATCTCGATATCTGCGACATCCTCGGTCTCCGGGAAGACGTAGACGCCGGCTGCCGACGTCTGAATACGCCCCTGCGATTCCGTCACCGGGATGCGCTGAACGCGGTGGACACCGCCCTCGAACTTGAGCTTCGACCACGCACCGTCGCGCGACGGGTTCTTCATGGTCACGGACACCGTCATGTCTTTCACGCCTCCCAGATCAGATTCGGCGACATCCAGGACGTCCCAGGTCAGACCGGCCTTCTCTGCGTACTTCTGGTACATGCGGGCGAGGTCGCCGGCGAACAGCGCGGCCTCCTCGCCGCCGGCACCGGCCTTGATCTCCATGATCACGTCGTCGGCATCGTGCTCGTCGCGCGGGGCAAGTAGGTCGGCGAGCTCCTCCTCAAGACGGACGATCTCGCCCTCGAGCCGGGTGGCTTCCTCAGCGAATTCCTTGTCCTCGGCAGCCATTTCAGCGGCGGCCTCATGGTCCTCGCGGGCCTGGTTGAGCTCGTTGTTGACGTTAATGATCGGCTGCAGCTGCGCATAGCGCTTCGACAGCTTCCGGAAGAGATCTTGGTCGCCCACCACCTCCGGGTCGCTCATCTGGGCCTGGATGCCCTGGTACTCGGACACGTAGTCGTCGACAAGCGAGACCTGCGATGTGTCTGCCATTATTGGTAATCCTCCGACTCCTGGTCAGCCGCCATCGGCGCGGATTGTGCCACGCCGACGAGGAACTCGCCGTTGTTCTTCGTCTTCTTCAACTGCTTGATCAGCATGTCGATGGACTGCTGCGGGTCCAGCGCGGAGAGGATACGGCGCAGCTTGTGCATGACGCGCGCCTCTTCCGGGCTCATGAGCAGCTCGTCCTTGCGGGTGCCGGACGGGTTGACGTCCACAGCCGGGAACACTCGGCGCTCAGCGATCTTACGGTCGAGCTTGAGCTCGGCGTTGCCGGTGCCCTTGAACTCCTCGAAGATGACCGTGTCGCCGGCCGAGCCGGTCTCCACCATGGCGGTAGCGATGATGGTCAGCGACCCGCCCTCTTCGATGTTGCGGGCGGCGCCCAGGAAGCGCTTCGGCGGGTAGAGCGCGTTAGAGTCCACACCACCGGACAGGATGCGGCCCGACGCCGGCGAGGAGTTGTTGTAGGCGCGGCCGAGACGGGTGATGGAGTCGAGCAGAACAACGACGTCCTGGCCCATCTCCACGAGGCGTTTCGCGCGCTCGATGGCCAGCTCCGCCACGGCGGTGTGCTCTGCCGGCGGGCGGTCGAAGGTGGAAGCGATGACCTCGCCCTTGACGGAGCGCTGCATGTCGGTGACTTCCTCGGGGCGTTCGTCGACAAGCACGACCATGAGGTAGCACTCCGGGTTGTTGTGCGCGATCGCGTTGGCTATGTTCTGCAGGATCGTCGTCTTACCTGCCTTCGGCGGGGAGACGATGAGCGCGCGCTGGCCCTTACCGATCGGCATGACCAAATCGATCACGCGCGTGGTCAGAATATTCGGTTCCGTCTCCAGGCGCAGGCGCTGGTTCGGGTACAGCGGGGTGAGCTTGTGGAACTCCGCGCGCTGCTTTGCCTCGTCCACCGTCATTCCGTTGACCGTGTCCACGCGCACCAGCTGGTTGTAGCGCTGGCGGTTGCGCCCGTTGCCGTGGGTGTGGCCCTGGCCGTTCGCGCGGACCTGGCCGATCACCGCGTCGCCGGAACGCAGGCCGCAGCGGCGCACGAGGTTGTTGTTGATGAACACGTCCGCCTGGTTCGCCCGGTACCCGGTCGTGCGCACGAACGCCGCATTGTTGTCGACGATGTCGACAATGCCCGCGACCTCCTGCAGCTCCTCCGGGTCCAGGTCCTGGCCGTTGTTGTTGTGGTTGTTCTGATTGTTTCCGCCACCGTTGTTGTGGTTGTCCCGGTTCCGACGGTTCCGACGGTTCCGGCGCCCGCGACGGCCCCCGCCGCCGTTGCCGCCCCCGTCGTTGTTGTTGTCACGGTTGTCCCGGTTATTACCGCCACCGCGGTTGTTTTCACCGTTGCCGTTGCCGTTGCCGTGGTCATTGTCGTTGCCGTTGCGGTCATCGCGGCCATCACGCTGACCCCGGTCGTCGTTTCCGCGACCGTTCTCGCCGCCGCGGTGGTTGTTGTTCCGGTTGCCGCCCCGGCCGTTGTTGCCACCGCGGTCATTCCGCTCATTTCGTCCGTCGCGATCGTCCTGGTTGTCGCGGGATTCGCGCTGGTCATCGCCTTGGTCGCCACGGTCCTCGGGTGTCGCACCGTCGTCAAGCTTGTGCTCGTTCTGGTCCCCGTGCTTGGCGCGGTTGCGGCGGGCGCGGCGTGCGGCGGAGCGGGACTCGTAGCGCTGCTCGTCGCCCTTGCCTTCATTGTTGCCGTTGTTGCCGTTGTTGTCGCGGTTGTCTTTGTTGTCGCGGGGCTTGCTGCCCTCGCTGCCCTCACGCGACGTGGCGCTCGGCGTCGAATCCGAGCCGGCGTTGTCGGCGACTGCCTGTTCGCTGGCGCGTTGACGTGCGCGCTGCGGGACGGTGCCCGTGGTGATGGCCTGGATCAACTCGCCCTTGCGCAGGGCCGACGTGCCGCGCAGGCCTTTTTCGGCGGCGATTTTGCGCAGCTCCGGAAGCTTGAGCGATGCGAGGTCCTGGCTCGCGGCGTTATCCGTATCGGTCACGGAGGTCCTTTCGTCATATTCGTGCGACGCTGTGTTCACGCGGTTATCCCCACACTCGGCCGGCGGGTGTGAACGCCCGTTCATGTCGGGGGCGGAGGTGGTGCACGCTAGATCGGACTCGCGCTGCATGCTCGAACGCGAATGGCATGCAAAGGCGGTGGAAAATCTGCGAGGCGAAAGCGCCTCAGGTCACGATCTTGTCCGACAGTGTAGCTGACACCCGCCGTAGGCGGTTCACCAACCCGCGCCAAAGAGCCCACGGTAGAGTGAACCGCATGCTTTCCACCATGCAGGAAGTGCCGTTTTCGGTCGGCCGCATCCTCGAATACGGGGCTTCGGTCCACGGTTCCACGAAGGTGACCACATGGCGCTCGGGTGAGGCCGAGGAGACGACGTTCGCTGCGGTGGGGGCGCGGGCGGCAGCTTTCGCGCATGCGTTGGAAGAACGCCTCGGCATCGACGGGGACCAGCGCGTCGGCACGTTGATGTATAACTGCGCGGAGCACCTGGAGGTGATGTTCGCGGCATCGGCGAAAGGTTCGGTGTTCGTGCCGCTGAACTTGCAGTTGCTCGAAGACCAGATCGCGTACATCGTCAACCATGCGGAGATCGAGGTCATCGTCTCGGACCCGCGTCTCGCAACGAAGCTCGGACGTCTGCTGGGGTCGTGCCCGACGGTGCGCGCCGTGTGTTTCACCGGCCTCGGCGACATCGACGAGCTGCGCGGCAAGGTCCCCGAGAACATTGCGGTTTTCTCGTACGAATCGCTTCTCGACGGCTCGTCCACCCTCTACCCTTGGCCCGAACTCCCCGAGAACACTGCGGCGGCGATCTGCTACTCCACTGCCACGAGCGGTCCGCCGAAGGGCATTGCATACTCGCACCGGTCGATCTGGCTGACGGCGATGAGCCTGCGTGCGACCGATTCGCTAGCTATCACCCACGGCGAGTCTTTCCTGTGCTGCATCCCGATCTACCACGTACTCAGCTGGAGCGTCCCCTTCAGCGCGTTTCTGGCCGGCACTCCCCTGGTGCTTCCGGATTCGGATGTGTCAGCGCCGACCCTGGCGAAGCTGATCGCTGGCACCCACCCGCGCGTGGCGCACGGAGTGCCCACCTTGTGGATCCAGCTCATGGTCTACTACCTGCACAACCCGCCGGAGCGCATGTCCCTGACGGAGATCTACGTCGGTGGCTCCCCCGCCCCGCCTGCACTGATCAAGGTGTGGGAGGAACGCTACGGTGTGGACATCATTCACGTCTGGGGCATGACGGAGACATCGACGGTGGGCACGGTGGCGCGTCCGCCGTCAGGCGCGTCCGGTGAACGGCGCTGGGCGTACCGCATCTCGCAGGGCCGTTTCGCCCCGTGGCTGGAGTACCGGGTGGTCAACGACGGCGGAATCGTTTCCCGCACCGACCGCAACGACGGAGAGATCCACGTCCGCGGCAACATGGTGACCGGCTCCTACTACTGGCCGGCCAATCCTGATGCAGCCGAGCGCGTGTCCACGTTCCGCGGCGAACCTGTCCCAGTATCCGAGGACTCGTTCACCGATGCCGGCTGGTTGCGTACCGGTGACGTGGGGACGGTGACCTCCGACGGGTTCATGACGCTCTACGACCGCTCCCGCGACGTCATCCGCTCCGGCGGCGAGTGGATCTACTCGGCCCAGCTGGAGAACCTCATCATGGAGTCCGACGAGGTCGTTGAATGCGCCGTCATCGGCTACCCCGACAAGAAATGGGGTGAGCGTCCTCTTGCGGTCACGGTGCTGCACGCCGATGTCACCCCGACGATCGACCTGGCCAAGAAGCTGCGCAAGGACCTCGCCAGCGAGCTACCCACCTGGATGGCGCCGGAGTACTGGACATTCGTCAGCTCCATCGACAAGACGTCGGTGGGCAAATTCGACAAGGTCGACTTGCGCTCGCACTTAGCCAAAGACGAGTTCGACATCATCACCCTCCCAGGGCCCGGCACCCGCGCTGCCGGCGAGGGGAACCCCGCCGCCCCCGCCGCGGAGTAGTTCGTCCGCCGAAAACACGATCCGCGAGATTCGCGTACAGTTGAAGGCATGGCACAACACGACATTTTCTCTAGTCCGTCCCGTTACATCCAAGGAAAGGGTGCGATCGCCGATCTCGGCGAGCACCTGAAGAAGCTCGGTGAGAACCCGTTGCTCGTGTCGGACGACACGGTGTGGGGAATCGTCGAGAAGCAGCTTACCGAGGGCTTTGAAGCCGAAGGCCTTCCCGTAAACCGCGTCAGCTTCGAGAAGTTCGCCACCGCCAAGGCCGTTAACGATCTAGTGGAAAAGATCAACGAAAACGGCCACGACATCATCGTCGGCATCGGCGGCGGCTCCGCAATCGACGCCGCCAAGGCAGCTGGATTCAAGGCCGACATCGTCTGGGCCAGCGTGCCCACCGCGGCTTCCTCTGACGCACCGACCTCCACGCTTGCCGTGATCTACACCGAGGAAGGCGCTTTCGACGAGTACCGCTTCTTCCCGAAGAACCCGGATGTCGTCCTCATCGACACCCAGCTCGTCGCCGGTGCGCCGGAGCAGTTCCTCGTGGCTGGCATTGGCGATGCCCTGGCAACGTGGGTCGAGGCCCGCGCAGCAGCCAAGGGCAACGGCACCACCATGAACGGCGGCCACCCGACACGCGCCGGCGCCGCACTGGCCAAGCTGAGCTGGGACATCCTGTGGGAGAACGCCCTGGCGGCCCTCGACGCAGTCCGTTCCGGCGTAGTCACCCCGGCACTCGAGGCAGTCGTCGAGGCGAACACCCTCCTGTCCGGCCTAGGCTTCGAGTCCGGCGGTCTCGCCGCGGCCCACGCCATTCACGACGGCCTGACCGCCGCCGAGCAGACTCACGGTCTGTCCCACGGCCAGAAGGTCAACATCGGCACCTGCGCCCAGCTGATCATGGAGGGCGCCGACGCACAGGAGCTGGAGGACTTCATTGAGTTCACCACCAAGGTCGGTCTGCCCAACACCCTGACCGAGGTCGGTCTCTCCCCGGAGGACACCGAGGAGCTCGAGGCCGTGGCCAAGGCAGCCACCGCCGAGGAGGAGACCATCCACAACATGCCGTTCCCGGTCACCCCGGAAATGGTCGTGGAGTCCCTCGTCGCGCTTGAGCGCATCTCCCGCCGCGTCCGCGAGGAGCGCGGCCTGCCCAAGCCCGTCAAGTACGTCGCCGAGCACTAAGCCTTCGCTTATCCACGGCGCATCGCCCCGCCCCAGCTCAGCGCTGGGTGCGGGGCGATGTCGTGTTTTGAGAAAGATTCTCGGGTCTTCTATCCTCTTGCGTTCCTAGACCCGCAACAGCTCCGCCGTGACGGGCCCGGCGACATCGAGTTCGAGGACTCGGAGGCCGTCATCGCGGGCGGAGTCAAGAATCTTTGCGTCGACGGGCTCAGTGGACAGCACCATCGCGGTGGGGCCGGCACCGGATAGGTAGGCGGCGTAGCCGCGATTGCGCAGACGGTTCACCCACTCGGCCGTGACCGGCAGGACGTCTGCGCGGTACGGCTGGTGCAGGCGGTCGCGCGTTCCCTCCCACAGGTACTCCGGGTGCGTCTGAATCGCCACCGTCATGACCGCGGTGCGGGAGACGTTGAAGCGCGCGTCGGTGTGCGTGACGTGCGACGGCAAGACCTTGCGCACAGCATTCGTCGAGGCGTGGAAGTCGGGCACGAGCGCGGTGGCGATGATGTCTTTGTGCACTGTCAGCGGCACGGCCCGGTACTCGGGCTGGGAGACACCGTCGACGGGAATGTCCGTCCACGACACCACCGCCCCGCCGACCACACTGGCGGCGGCATTGTCCGGATGCCCCTCGAAGGCGGAACTGAGCTGAATGACCTCATCAGTGCTCAACGGACTGCCGGAGAGCGTGTTGGCGGCGACAACCCCCGCAACCGCCGCGGACGCGGACGAACCCAGGCCGCGGGACTGCGGGATGTTGTTGTGGCAGGTCACCTTCAATCCCGGGGCGTGGACATCGGCGGCATGCAAGCCGGAGTTGATCGCCTTGACCACCAAGTGGGAACTATCGCGGGGCAGGTCCTCGGCGCCCTCGCCGAAGATCTCCACCTCGAGGCCGGAGCCGGTGACTTCGACCTCCACGGTGTCGTAGATGCCCACGGCTAGGCCGAGGGTGTCAAAGCCCGGGCCCAGGTTCGCGGAGCTGCCGGGAACAGTCACGCGGGCGCGCAGGCCCACTTCCAGATCAATGCTCACAAGACGTCCTTCTCTACTCCCCCGCTACGCGCCTAGGCGGATAACGGAGTTGATGGCCTTGACCTCGTCTATCTCCCGGAGTTCCTCAACGATGCCGGAAAGCTTCCGCTCGAGGGATTCGTGAGTGACCACGATCAGACGGGAATCCTCGCCGGACTCCTCCTGGCGCACCGCGGAGATAGAGATGTCCTGCGCGGCGAAGCGGCGGGAGATCTCGGCCAGCACACCGACGCGGTCCACGACGGACATGTCGATGTGGTAGCGGGTGGGCACGTCGCCGAAGTCGGCCACTGGGTAGTGCGCGTACGGGTTCTCCGCTGGGGCGCGGCCGCCGTGAATCTTGTTGCGGGCGGCGCCGACAAGGTCGCCGAGCACAGCGGATGCGGTGGGGGCACCGCCGGCACCGTTGCCGTAGAACATCAATCGGCCGGCTGCCTCAGCCTCGACGAACACAGCGTTGAAGGACTTGTCCACGGTGGCGAGCGGGTGATCGTTCGGCACAAGCGTCGGGTGGACGCGGGCGGAGACGGAGGTCTGCCCGGCGTCGTCGATAAGCCTCTCGCAAATGGCGAGCAGTTTGATGGTGAAGCCAGCCTCTGCCGCGGCCACGATGTCCTCGGCGGTGATATTTGTGATGCCCTCGGCGTGCACGTCGTCGTATGTGACGCGGGAGTGAAAACCCATCGATGCCATGATCGCGGCCTTGGAGGCGGCGTCGTGGCCCTCTACGTCGGCGGTCGGGTCGGCTTCCGCGTAACCCAGGCGGGTGGCCTCGGCGAGAGCTTCGTCGTAGGTCATGCCGCTCGTTGCCATGGCATCCAGCACGTAGTTCGTCGTGCCGTTCACAATGCCGGAAATGCGCTGAACCTGGTCGCCAGCCAGCGAGCGGCGGAGCATGCCCACGACCGGGATCGCGGCGGCGACGGCGGCCTCATAGTAGAGGTCCACGCCGGCGGCATTGGCAGCGTCCGAAAGCTCGTCGGCGTGTGCGGCGATGAGCGCCTTGTTGGCGGTGACCACTGATTTGCCCGCGGTCAGAGCGGCGAGCACCAGCTCGCGCGGATAGTCGATGCCGCCGATGACCTCGACGACGACGTCGATGTCGTCCCGGTCGATGAGCTCACGCGCGTTGTCGGTCAGCGTAATGTCCGGGAAGGAGTCGAGTACCTCGCGCTTCTTGCTCAGGTCGGACACGGCCACGCCGCGGACGTCGATCGGGCCGCCGATGCGGTTTTCGAGGTTGCTGGAGAACTCGTTGATCAGGCGCAGCACCTCGGTTCCGACGGTGCCCATCCCCAGGACGGCGACCCCCACGGGTTGCCCGATGCCCTTACCGGGGTAGTTTCCGTTCCTTCCTTCGGCGCTCAACGCAGTCATGGTTCTCCTGTGTCGTAGGTTGCGGCCGTTCACCCAGCCGGGGTGTCGGCGGGGAAGGCGGCCGCGGTGGGACGCAATGCCCTAAGAGTCTACAAAAACCTCTCGCGCAAGTAGGTCCTCCACTGTCTCCCGGCGGACCATCGGGGTGATCTTGCCGTCCCTAACGCTCACCACGGCGGGGCGGCCAAAGCAGTTGTAGTTGGAGGCCATGGAGAAGCAGTAGGCACCTGTGGCGGCTAGAGCGATGAGGTCGCCGGGGGCAATATCATCAGGCCAGAGGGCATTATTGATGAGGATGTCGCCGGATTCACAATGTGACCCGACCAAGCGCGTCGCGTGCGGCGCGCCTGCGGTGTGGCGGTTGACCACGCGCGCGTCGTATTCGGCGCCGTAGAGCGCGGTGCGAATATTATCGCTCATTCCCCCGTCGACGGCGATGTAGCGGCGGGTGGCTTCGTCGGTCACGTGGACGTCTTTCACGGTGCCCACGGAGTAGATCGTGACGGCCGCGGGGCCAGCGATGGCGCGCCCCGGCTCCACGATCACCGTCGGCGGAGCAACACCCAAATCCCCCGCCGCGTCGCGGACGGCGCGGAGCAGGTCGCGGGCGACCGCGTCGACGTCGAGAGGCTCCTCTTCGACGGTGTAAGCGATGCCGTAGCCGCCGCCTAGGTCCAGGTAGTCGAGCTGGAGGTCCAGATCCCGGTAGATCTTCGCGTACAGGCTCAGCACGCGCGAGGCGGCGAGCTTGAAGCCCTCGGCGTCGAAGACCTGCGATCCGACGTGGCAATGCAGGCCGGTCAGGCGCACATTCGCGGCAGCGCGGGCGGTCTCGGCGGCGCGGAACGCGGAACCGGACGCGAGGGAGAGCCCAAATTTCTGGTCCTCGTGGCTGGTGGCGATGAACTCGTGAGTGTGCGCCTCCACACCGGGCTTGACGCGGATGAACACGTCCTGGATCACGTCTTCTTCCCCGGCGATGCGCTCCAGCGCGTCGAGCTCCTGGTGGGAGTCGATGACCACGTGGCCGACGCCGCTGGTCACGCAGCGACGCAAGAAGGAATCGGACTTGCTGTTGCCGTGGGCGGTGATGCGCTCCGCCGGGAAATCTGCGGCCAGAGCGATGAGCAGCTCGTTCTCGCTGGCCACGTCGAGGGCGAGGCCTTCTTCAGCCACCCACTTAGCTATACGGGAGGTCAGAAACGCCTTCGCGGCGTAGTGCACGTGGGCGGGGTCGCCGTAAGCGCGGGCCATATCGCGGCAGCGGGAGCGGAAGTCGTCTTCGTCGACGACCATCACGGGTGTGCCGTACTGCGCGGCTACCTCCGTCAAGGGGACACCGGCAATGGAGACGGTGCCGTCCTCGTGCCGCTGCGCGTTGCGCGGCCACACGTGGGCGGGCAGGTCGTTGAAGCAGCCCTCTTCGTTGTGCCGCATGCGCAGCAAGTCATCGCGCGACAGGTTCGCGGTGTTCAGAACCGGATCGAGCATGCCTTACATCCTTTCCGGCGCAGTGATGCCCAGCAGGCGCAGGGCGTTCGCGAGCACCTGGCGGGATGCGGACGCCAGAGCCAGACGTGCGGAGTGAATCGGCTCCGGAGCATCCCCGGCCTTCGGCAGGATCTGGCACGCGTCGTAGAACTTGTGGAAGACACTGGCCAGCTCCTCGGCGTAGCGCGCAATGCGGTGCGGCTCGCGCAGCTCGGCGGCGGCTTTCACCACTGCCGGGAACTCGCCGAGGGTGCGGATCAAGTCGCCTTCCTTCTCGTGAGTGAGCAGGGAGAGATCAGCACCGCCGGAGGTGGCACCCGCCTCAGCCGCCTTGCGCTCAATCGACGCGAGCCGTGTGTGCCCGTACTGCACGTAGTAGACGGGGTTGTCGTTGGACTGCTTCTCCCACAGGTCGAGGTCGATGTCCAACGTCGAGTCGACCGACGAGCGCACCAGCGAGTAGCGGGCTGCGTCACGGCCGATCAGGTCCACAAGATCGTCGAGGGTGATCACGGTTCCGGCGCGCTTGGACATCTTCACCGGCACGCCGTCGCGCACCAGGTTGACCATCTGGCCGATGAGCACTTCCACCGCCCCCGGGTCGTAACCGAGAGCCTGTGCCGCGGCGCGCAGACGGGCGATGTAGCCGTGGTGGTCCGCGCCGAGCATGTAGATGGCCAGGGTGTGGCCGCGGTCGAATTTGTCGGCCACGTACGCGATATCGCCGGCGATGTAGGCGGCGTCGCCGTCCGACTTGAGCACGACGCGGTCCTTGTCGTCGCCGAAATCGGTGGAGCGCAGCCACCAAGCGCCGTCAGCCTCGTACAGGTTGCCGTTGTCCTTAAGCGTTTGAATGGCGCGGTCCACGGCACCGGACTCGAACAGCGAATTCTCGTGGAAGAACACGTCGAAGTCGGTGCCGAAATCGTGCAGCGACTGCTTGATCTGCTCGAACATCATGTCCACGCCCTCAGCGCGGAAGGTTTCCTGGACAGTCGCGGCATCGCCGTCAAGAGCATCGGGATGCTTATCGACGACCGCGCGCGCGATCTCCCCGATGTATTCCCCGCCGTACCCGTCCTCCGGAGTCGGCTCGCCCTTCGCCGCCGCGACAAGCGAGCGGGCGAAGCGGTCGATCTGCCCGCCGTGGTCGTTGAAGTAGTATTCGCGGGTCACCTCGGCGCCGGAGAATTCCAGCGCGCGGCCCAGAGAGTCACCGACAGCTGCCCAGCGGGTCCCGCCCAGGTGAATCGGGCCGGTCGGGTTCGCGGAGACGAACTCGAGGTTGATCTTCGCGCCGTTGTAGAGGGAGGACGATCCGTAACGCTCCCCCTGCTCGAGAATCCCGGAGACGATGCCGCCGGTGGCGGCGGCGCCCAAGCGGAGATTGATGAAGCCGGGGCCGGCGATCTCGGCGGAGTCGATCTCGGGGCGGGACGACAAACCGTCGGCAAGCAACTGCGCGAGTTCACGCGGATTCATCCCGGCTTTCTTGGCTACCTGGAGTGCGACATTCGTCGCGTAATCGCCGTGCTCCGGATTCCGGGGGCGCTCGACAGTGACCGTTTCAGGGACGATGGATTCGGCAGTCGCTCCGTCCGGTAGGTCGCGGCCCGCGAGCGCGTCCAATGCGGCGGTTCTGACAGTGGCGGCAAGATCAGCTGGGGTCATGTGGTGAAGTGTAGAGCAGCGCCTGAGCACAGTCAGAAACTCAGTCAGAATGCGCCGAGCCCGCGCCGCAGCTCCCGCCGCCCGGGGGGCACCCGCCGAGATGAATTTCGGCCCGGTTTTGCACCGCGGAGCGGTGATAATGCCATAATTTCCCGGAACAAATGGGAAGGGTCCGCCACCCATGGGCTCCCCCATCCCCCGAAAGAGAAAGAACCGTCTTCTCATGACCTACCAAATTCAGCCGGATGCAGTGGCAGGCAGCCTTGCCCTCTCTGCCATCTTGTCCACGCTTCCGCTGGTGACATTCTTCGTGATGCTCCTCGGAGTGAAATCTCGCGCCCACACATCCGGTGCTGTGGCACTCCTCGTGGCGTTGCTCGTGGGCATTCTCGGCTTCAAGATGCCGGTGGTCATGGCCATCTCGTCGGTGTTCCGCGGCGGCGTCTACGGGCTGGTCCCGATTGTCTTTGTGATTCTCACGGCGATTTGGTTCTACCAGATCACCGTCGCCTCCGGCCGTTTCGAAGACCTGCGCCTCGTGTTCGACAAAATGGGCAACGGCGATGTGCGCATCCAGGCGATGCTCATCGCGTTCTGCTTCGGCGGCCTGCTTGAATCCCTCGCCGGTTTCGGCGCTCCGGTGGCGATCACCGCGACGATGATTCTCGCGCTCGGCGTCCCGCCGCTGCGCGCGGCGTCGGTCGTGCTCATCGCTAACACCGCGCCGGTCGCGTTCGGTGCTGTGGCTATCCCGATCACCACCGCCGGCGACGTGGGCGACCGGACCGCCGAACAGACCGCGAACATCGCCGCCATCGTCGGCCACCAGACACCGTTCTTGGCATTCTTCGTTCCATTCATCATCGCCTTCCTCATCGACGGCTGGCGCGGCATCCGCGAGACTGCGCCGGCGTCGATCACCATCGGCCTGTCCTTCGGCATCGCGCAGTGGGCGACGTCCAACTTCTTCGCGTACCAGCTCACCGACGTCGTCGCCTGCATCGTCGCCCTCGGAGCGGCTTTTGTCCTGCTCCAGTTCTGGAAGCCGGTCGGGGTGCCCGCGCTGCGCGAACGGCTCGGCCTCGAGGAGGTTCACGGTCACGATGGCGACGAGCTGACCGGCAGCCGCGTGTGGTGGGCACTGTTCCCCTACGCCGTGGTCGTGTCCATCTTCGGCTTAGCCAACCTGGGCACCACGATTCCGAACTGGCTGAAGTCGACCGACATCGCCATTCCGTGGCCGTACATCACCGGCCATATGTTCACCTCCACCGGCGAGGAAATGCAGCGGACCGAATACAAGCTGCAGCTGCTAAACAACCCGGGTAGCCTCCTGGTCATCTCCGGTCTCATCGTGGCGGCGGCGTACATGATCTTCAACGAGAATGGCCGCTACCCGCTGACATGGAAACAGGTCGGCCGGGAATTCGTGGGCACCGCCATGCGCATGCGCTGGTCCGCGCTCACCATCGCCACGGTCCTCGCGCTGGCGTACGTGATGAACTACTCCAGCCAGACCGTGTCCATCGGCTCCTTCTTTGCCAACCTCGGGCCAGCATTCGCGTTCTTCGCCCCGGTCCTCGGCTGGGTGGGCGTGGCCGTCACGGGTTCCGACACGTCCGCGAACGCGCTATTTGCCAAACTCCAGGTCACCGCAGCCGACTCCTTGGACCTCAACCCCGACCTCATGCTCGCCGCCAACACCACCGGTGGTGTGGTGGGCAAGATGATCTCTCCGCAGTCCCTCGCCATCGCCGCCACCGCGGTGGACATGGAAGGCCGGGAATCCGAACTGTTCAAGAAGGTCGTCGGCTGGTCTTTCGGCTTCCTGCTCGCGGTGTGCACGCTGATTTTCCTGCAGACGAACCTGCTCAGCGGTCTTGCCCCCATGGTCCCCTAGCCACATCGGCGTTCCGGGCGATTTAAGAGTAGCGTCACCGGTATGAGGCAGTACTCTGACTACTGTCTTACATGCAGCTGGCAAAAACCTACCCAGAAAGGAACCAGCAGTGCGCGTAGCCCTGTTCACTACGTGTATCGGTGACGCTCTTTTCCCCGATGCACACAAGGCGGCAGCTCTCGTTCTGTCCAGACTCGGATGCGAGGTCGTCTTCCCCCCGGAGCAAACCTGCTGCGGGCAAATGCACATCAACACCGGGTACCAAAAGGAAACGGTGCCCATGATCGAGAATTACGTCGACGCTTTCGCCGATGATTCCATCGATTACGTGGTCACCCCGTCCGGTTCCTGCACCGGTGCCGTGCGCGAGCAACACACGCGGATCGCCGAGCGCTACGGCTCCAAGGAGCTCGTCGCCGGCACTGAGAAAACCACCAAGAAGACTCTGGACCTCTCCGAGTTCATCGTCGACGTGATGGGCACCACCGACGTGGGCGCGTTCTTCCCGCACCGCGTCACCTACCACTCCACGTGCCACTCCCGCCGCTTCATCAAGGTCGGCGACCGCCCGACGGACCTGCTCAAGGCTGTCGACGGCCTGGAGCTCGTGGAGCTGGAGAACATCGAGGAATGCTGCGGTTTCGGCGGCACCTTCGCGGTGAAAAACGCCGACACCTCGGCCGCGATGGTCTCCGACAAGGTGCGCCACATCAAGGACACAAAGGCCGAATACGTCACCGCCGGTGACTCGTCCTGCCTGATGAACATCGGCGGCGCCATGTCCCGCCAGCACACGGGCATCCGCGCCATCCACATCGCCGAAATTCTCGCCTCCACCCGAGAGAATCCGTGGACGCCGGAATCCGCGGCCTACACGAAGGAGAAGATGCTGTGAAGGTCGGACTGGGTAACCCCACGATGCCGCCCCACGCCCCGCGCGATCTGGGGCACTTCCGCGAACACGACAAGTTCCAGAAGAACGCCAAGACTGAGCTGAACAACTCCACTCAGCGCCGCAACCTGAACTACGCCACCACGCAGATCCGCCTGAAGCGCCAGGGCGTCGTCGACGAGCTCGACGATTGGGAAGCACTGCGTGAAGCTGGTTCCACCATCAAGCGCGACACCCTCGCCCGCCTCCCGGAGCTGCTGGAGCAGTTCGAGGAGAACGTGACCAAGCGCGGCGGCCATGTCCACTGGGCTCGTGACTCCAAGGAAGCGTCGCAGATCGTCACCGACCTGATCAAGAAGACCGGTGAGACCGATGTAGTGAAGATCAAGTCGATGGCCACCCAGGAGATCGCGCTGAACGATGTCTTGACGGAAAACGGCATCAACGCACGCGAGACGGACCTCGCCGAGCTCATCGTCCAGCTTGGCGACGACTTCCCGTCCCACATCGTCGTCCCCGCCATCCACCGCAACCGTGCGGAGATCCGCGACATCTTCACCCAGAACATGCCGGGTGCCCGCCAGGACCTCACCGCGGAGCCGGCTGAGCTTGCAGAGGCATCCCGTAAATTCCTGCGCGAGCAGTTCATGAAGGCCAAGGTGGCCATTTCCGGCTGCAACTTCGGCATCGCGGAGACCGGCTCGGTCTCCATCGTCGAGTCCGAGGGTAACGGCCGCATGTGCCTGACCCTGCCGGAGACCCTGATCACCGTCATGGGCATCGAGAAGATCCTGCCCTCCTACGAGGATCTGGGTGTGTTCATGCAGCTACTGCCGCGGTCGTCGACAGGCGAGCGCATGAACCCGTACACCTCGATCTGGTCGGGCGTGACGGAGAACGACGGCCCGCAGGACTTCCACATTGTCTTGGTGGACAACGGCCGCACCGCCGCCCTGTCCAACGAGATCGGCCGCGAGGCACTGAAGTGCATCCGCTGCTCCGCCTGCCTGAACGTCTGCCCGGTCTACGAGCGCGCGGGCGGCCACGCCTACGGCTCGGTCTACCCGGGCCCGATCGGCGCGATCCTCACCCCGCAGCTCGCCGGCATGGACTCCGCCGACGACGTCACCGCGTCCTTGCCGTACGCGTCCTCCCTGTGCGGGCGTTGCGACGAAGTCTGTCCGGTGAAGATCCCCATCACCGACGTCCTGCTGGAGATGCGCCACCAGAAGGTGGAGAACCACCGTCCGGCGATCGAGGGCGCCATGTTCTCCGCCATCGGCCAGGTGTGGGGTCACTCCAAGCTGTGGGACAAGTCGGTGCGCATGGTCGCTGCCGGCCGCATCCTCGGCGGTTTCAACGGCGTGATCAACAAGATGCCGCCGCCGATCTCGGGCTGGACGGACTACCGCGATGTCGCAGTGCCGCCGAAGAAGTCCTTCCGTCAGTGGTTCGAGACGGATGAGGCAAAGTCCCTGCTCTCCGAGGCCCGCGCGAAGGGCGTGGAAACCCACACTGCTCCGGACCACCTGGGCACCGCTGCTGCCGAGTCCGACCCTGAGGAGTCCTGGACCCGCTACAACCGCAAGGAGGACCAGTAATGGGTACCGCTAAGGAAGACATCCTCGCCCGGATCCGTAACGCGCACAAGCTGGCCGACTCTCCTGCCAGCGTCGAGCACGCCCACGATTACCGCACCGAGTCCCCGCTGAACCGCGACGAGCTCCGCGAGATGCTCATCGACCGTCTCGTGGACTACAAGGCAGACGTCAAGACTGTCTCCGCGGACGAGCTGGGCGGCGCGATCGTGGACATCCTGCGCGAGCGCAACGCCAAGGAGATCCGCTACCCACAGGGCCTCGATGCCGCACTGTTCGACGCGTTCGACGGTAACGCTGTGCCGGACGATGTCACGACGAACCCGCGTGAGCTTAACGACGTCGACGCCGTGGTCACCGGATCCGTCGTCTCCTCCGCTCAGACCGGCACCATCTGCCTCCAGTCTGAAGGCGGCACGGGTGAATGCGGCCGCCGCGCGCTGAGCCTGGTTCCCGACTGTCACGTGTGCATCGTGCGCATGGATTCGGTGGTCTACGGAGTTCCAGAGATGTTTGCCAAGCTCAACCCGGAGCTGCCTACCACGCTGATTTCCGGCCCGTCGGCCACCTCGGACATCGAGCTCGTCCGCGTCGAGGGCGTGCACGGTCCCCGCGACCTGATCGTCATCGTCGTCGACTAGCGCCGGCTGGCGTCGATAAGCTGCGCCGCGCGCTTCACGCGCACACAGATCGGCCCGCACCTTCCGTCTGGAGGGGTGCGGGCCGATCTGCTGTCATTTTCCCGTGCCGCGCTTGTCGCGCGCAGCAGTTATTATGCAAAACAGACCTATATAGAACGTTCCGCTTTCCTGGGAGGCCGCACATTGTTCCGCCGTAAAACGCCTAAAGTTTTGGCCCACAAACACACAAGCGGTTCACTTCTTGCAGCTGCCGTTGCGGCTGCGGCCCTCTCAGTAGCTCCGTCGGCGTCCACCGTCGCGCAGGCACAGCCCGCGGCTCCCGCCGTGAAGTGGGAACCGTGCCCGGCCACCGTCGATGCTCCCGGTGCCCAGTGCGGCCGCGTTCCGGTGCCGATGCGTTACGGCGACCCGAACAGCCCGGAGATCTCCGTCGGATTTGTCCGCGTCCCCGCCGCCCAGCCGTCGGCAAAGCGCGGCGTCCTCTTCGGTAACCCCGGAGGACCTGGCGGGGACGGCTACACCTACGTCGGTTCGAACGCCGTTGGGTTCCAGTGGCCGAAAGAGATCCGCAACGAGTGGGACATGGTTGCCGTGCAGCCCCGCGGTCTGCGCCACTCCACCCCGCTGAACTGCGAGCCGGAAGCGCCCGCTAACCAGCTTGAAGCCGTGCGCAGCGAAATCGACAACGTTGTCAACGCCGGTGCCGCCTCCCGGAAGATGTGCCAGAAGGGCAACCCGGGACTGCCCGAAAGCTTGACTACCGAGAACAACGCCCGCGACTGGGAGACCGTCCGCCGAGCACTCGGCTACGACAAAATCTCCATCATGGGGTTGTCCTACGGCACCTACCTCGGCTCCGCCTACGCCACGATGTACCCGCAGCACACCGAAAAGGTCGTGCTCGACTCCGCGATGAACCCCGACCAGCAGTGGAACGACCTGGTCAACGAGCAGCAGGGCGGCTACGAGCGCGCGCTGCACGACTACTTTGACTTCATCGCCCGCAATGACGCCACCTACCACATGGGCGACACCCCGCTGAAGGCGTACCAGTACTGGTCCGCCAAGGTCGTGGAGCAGTCTGGGACCAACCCGACGGTGGTGCCGCCGCCGGCACGTGTCGGCGACCTCCCGCCTGGACTGGAGTTCGCCGGCCAAGCTGGTGCGGACGCAATCACTGCGACGGGCAAGGTCCGCGTCGAGGCCGAGGGCATTGTCAGCCGGATGCTCAAGCCGGGCGCGACCCAGTTGAAATCCCCGCTCGTCGGCGCGGCGAAGCAGATCATTCCCTCCCCGGGGGACTGGGACACGCTCGCCCGCATGACCAACGGCACCCTCGGTGAACAGGAGGGCGGCTTCTCCGAGGCCATGACCAAGGAAATCGTCGAGTCAGAGCGCGCACGCACCAACCTGCTATTCGTGCAGATCTGCAACGAGAACGTCACTCCGCCGAACTACGCGCTGATCCCGCGCACACTCTGGTCGAACCAGATGTCGCAGGATGTGTTCACCGCCCCGAATGCGCTGATCTCCAGCGGCATGGCCTGCAACGGCGCTGCCCCGGTCACCGGTCGTCTGCCGTTGAACGGTGCTGCTCTGACTACGCGCCCGCTGCAGATCAACTCCACCGGCGACCCACAGACCACCTACTCCGGCCGCGGTGTCATCCACCACGAGATGGGCACGCAGCTGGTCACGGTTCACGGCCCCGGCCACGGACACGTCGCCCGCGGTAACGCCACCGTGGACAAGATCGTCGTCGACTACCTGCGCACCGGCAAGATCACCCAGTTCGACGCGCCCGGCTACTTCAACCAGCAGCGGTAGACCTGCTCTTCACACACAGATCGGCCCGTCCCTTCCGGCTGGAGGGGTGTGGGCCGATCTGCTGTCATTTGTTGACTGTCGACCGGAGGCGACTGCCACGCGTAAGCTGTGCCCTCATGAATAACAGAGAGCTGGATCCGCTGAGCGTCCGCCCGCAACTGAAGGACATGCTCGTCGGCGTCGTCGCGATGGTGGCGGTCTACGCGCTGCTGATCGGTTCTGCATTCGGCTTGAAGGGCCTCGACCTCGGCGGCATGGTCAGGTCGCTCCTGCCGGTGCTGGTCATCCTTGCTCTGGCGATTCCTACCGTTGCGCTGGTCGTGTACATGAAGCGCCGCGGGCTCCCGCTCGGGCTCCGGCCGCTGGGTAGGCGCGGATGGCATCTTGTGTGGCAGGTTCCGCTCGCGATCGTCGCGTCTGCGGCCTGCACGTCGATTGTCGCCCCGCTGCTCAGTGTCGAATCATCCGACCCGTCGAGTCCGGTCGGTGCAGGCAGCGCGTTCGTCCTGTTCACACTGGGTGCGTATCTGCTGATCGGCCCGTTTCTGGAGGAGCTCGTGTTCCGCCGCCTCCTCATGGGGTACCTGGACACCGTGATGCCGGCGGCCGCCAGCGTGCTGTTGACTTCGCTGGTGTTCGGACTAATGCACATCGCACCGGCCGCCATCGTCTACACGTTCTTCGCTGGTCTCGCGTTCGCGCTGGTGACCCGCTGGCACCGTTCGCTGTGGGCGGGCTTCATCCTGCACATGTGCAACAACATCCTGGTGCAGCTGATCGTCCTCGCCGGCGTGTAAGCCACCCTGCTCTGCCCCGCCTATACGCCGGGAATACGATGTGTTTCGTTTCCCTGTGCCCTCTCTGCAGCGCGCGGGGCCATTTTCTTCCAGTGACCCCGAACGAGGAGGCGGCGCGTGGCGCACACGAACAATACGGTGGATCTGCGGCCTGTCGCGCTCGTGCTTGTCGGCTCGCTGGGCATCCAGGCTTCGGCGATGGTCTCGTCCACGCTCTTTGCGGAGCTGGGCACCGTGACTGTGTCCACGTTCCGTCTGGTCGTCGCCGCGGTGATCATGCTCGTGGCGTTCCGTCCGGCGGTGCGCACCTTCACGCGGCAGCGCTGGATCAACGCGGGGATCTACGGGATCGCCATGGCCGCGATGAACCAGTTCTACTTCGCGGCGGTCGACCGTCTTCCGCTGGGCGTGGTAGTCACGCTCGATTTCCTCGGCCCGTGCGTCGTCTCCTTTCTGGGCCTCAAGCATTGGGCTGAGCGCGGTTGGGCAATGATCGCCTTCATCGGGGTCGTGCTCATCGCGGGGCCATCGTCCGGCATTGACCCGGTCGGTCTCATCTACGGTTTCCTCGCCGGCGCATTCTTCGCCGCCTACACCGTCTTCGCGGAACGCGTGGGCAAGGCAGAGGGCGGCGGGCTCGCCGACCTCGCCATTTCGGTCGCGGTCGCAGGGCTTGTCACTCTCCCCATTGCGGCGCCAAGGCTTATCGACGTCTCCCCCAACTCCTGGCTCATCCTCACCCTCGCCGCACTCATCGGTGTGGTGATCCCCTACGTCGCCGACACTTTGGCGGCGCGGCTCACATCGGCTCAGGTCGTCGGCACGCTCTTTGCTCTTGATCCCGTGCTCGGGTCGCTCCTCGGCTGGCTGTTCATGGGCGACGAGCTGACTGCCCGCATGCTCATAGGCATCCCCATGGTCTCGCTCGCCGGCGCCGTGATCACGTGGCGCTCCACGCCCCGCGACGAGGCCGGCGGTTCCGCTGTCAGGGCGCAGGTGCAGGAATGAACGTGAAGAATGAGCGCCACTCCGTTGGGTCCCTTGTCTTATATGCTGGCAATACCGTCCCCGACTCCAGGAGCAACCCGTGAACCGCCAGATCGTCTTCATCGTCTACGTCTCCGACATCGACGTATCCGTCGACTTCTACCGCGATCTCCTCGACCTGGAATCCGCCTTCACCTCACCCCGTTACGTCACGTTTGCGCTGGCGGATGGCGTGTCCCTGGCTCTGTGGACCGGAAACTCCGACGCCCTTGAAGCCGCGGGCACCCGCACCACCGAGGTGTGCCTCAATGTTCCCGCCGACGATGTCATTCCGACTTTTGAAAAATGGGAAGGAAAAGGTGTGACCGTCCTCCGCGAACCGTACGAAGAAGTCTTCGGCACCACCTTCATCGTCGCCGACCCCGACGGCAACTTCATCCGCGTCGCCCCGATTGACTAGTTGCGGCCAGCTACCCGGTTCAAGCAAACGACTGGAACGGGACAGTCAGGAACCCCCACTGACCTAAAACCAAAACCGGCGCCTTGGAAAAATAAACACCAAGACACCGGTTTGTCCACCATGTCGCGACTCCTATGTCAACAATGTCGCGACTGATGACACCTCGTGGTCGTCAAGCCACGATTGCATAGTGTTAACGACGTCGCGATGGTTCTTCAGTTCCTTGATCTCAGCGGCCGAGTTCTCTGTTTCTACGAGTACCTGGATCGCCTCGGGGTCTCGCTTGTGCAGGCGTTGAAGCTCGCTCTGGTCGTCGATAATTCGTGCAAGAACGTCATCGTCAACCCCGGAGGCTTTCTCGCTGGTAACGGGAATCGAGGCGAGGCTACGGGTGAGGTCGATAAGTTTGTTTGAGCCTTCCCGGTTCAAGACGACGACGTCATCGAGTTTCGGTCTTTCGGGTCTTTTATTCGCGCTTGAATTCGGATTTCCCGAACAACGCCCGGTTCACGAACGGCACGAACCTTGATTTGGCGACGCTGTTTCGGAACTTTGCCGGAATCTCTTCCACTTCCACTGTCTCATGAGCAGCGCACACTGCTACGCCGCTACATCGGACTTGACATGTTCAGCGCTCACTGTATAGTTCAGTGCATGCTGACTATTGCTTCACGTCTCGACGTGATGAACCGCCTGGGTCGTGCACTAGCCGACCCCACTCGATCGCGGATCATCTTGACCCTGCTCGACCATCCCGCTTACCCGGCGGAACTGGCTCGAGCTTTGGACCTGACACGCCCGAATGTGTCCAACCACCTGGCATGCCTGCGCGATTGCGGGATCGTCGTCTCCGAGCCCGAGGGGCGTCGGACACGATACGAGATCGCCGATCCGCACCTGGCGCAAGCGCTGACGACGCTGGTCGATGCCACCCTGGCAGTAGACGAAGACGCCCCGTGCATAGATCCCGCCTGCTCGCTTCCCGGATGCGACGTAGCTGGGGAGGGCGCATGATCCTCACCACGGTCTTGCAGGCGATAGGCCTGTTCGCAGCTACCAACATCGACGACATCATCGTGCTCTCCCTCTTCTTCGCGCGAGGGGCAGGCCAGAGCGGCACCACCGCCCGCATTCTGGCCGGCCAGTACCTTGGATTTGCCGGCATCCTCGGCGCCGCGATCCTTGTGACCATCGGTGCCGGAGCATTTCTGCCCCCGGCAGCCATCCCATACTTTGGTCTCATCCCTCTGGGCATCGGCCTCTGGGCCGCATGGGAGGCCTGGCGCGGAGACGATGATGACGATGACGACGAGGCCAAGGTTGCCGGCAAGAAGGTCGGCGTGGGGACAGTCGCAGGCGTCACCTTTGCCAACGGTGGCGACAACATCGGTGTCTACACCCCTGTATTCCTTAGCGTGGAACCTCTCGCAGTGGTCGCCTACTGCGTTATCTTCCTCGCGCTCGTTGCGGTCCTGGTGGCCCTGGCAAAGTTCGTCGCCACCCGCCCCCCGATCGCGGAAGTGCTCGAACGCTGGGAGCACATCCTCTTTCCCATCGTTCTCATCGGCCTCGGCATCGTGATCCTCGTCAGCGGCGGAGCCTTCGGGCTCTGACGTAGCGGCAGTGTTCCAAACGGCCCCGACCGGAAGCAGCGCGCCATCGAACTGGTGCCGCACGGGCAAGCTGACCCTCACACGTCTGGCGGTGCGATATCCTGCATCGCCGGCGAGCTCGGGATGAGTACGGAAACTCTTCCGCGGCTGGGTCCGCGCTCGTAAACAATCAGGCGCGACAACCCGAGCAGGAACGGCGTTTTAGAAGAGAAAAATGACCCCTCCGAACGA